>NZ_JPGL01000014.1 GCF_000732615.1 Burkholderia paludis | reverse complement strand
GTCCCCCCCCCCCGCCAGCAGTTTCCCCAGCAATTCCGACAACTGCGCCTGTTCCGCGTCCGACAGCACGGCCAGCAGCGCGCGCTGGTTGTCGATGTGCGCGACGACCGCATCGTCGATCAGCGCGCGGCCGGCTTCCGTCAGCGCGACGAGCGTGCCGCGCCCGTCGGCCGGGTTCGGCCGGCGCTCGACCCAGCCGGCCTTCTGCAGCCGGTCGATGCGCGCGGTCATCCCGCCCGACGACATCATCAGCGCGTCGTACAGCGCCGTCGGCGTCAGCGCGAACGGCGCACCGCCGCGCCGCAGCGTCGCGAGCACGTCGAATTCTCCGGGCTGCATCCCGTAGCGCGCAAACAGCGGATTCAGACGGTCGCGCGCGATCACGAGCGCGGCTTCCTGCAGTCGCCCCATCACCACCATCGACGACGCGTCGAGATCCGGACGCTCGGCGCGCCATTGCGCGAGCGCATGCGCGGCTCGATCCATTAACCCTCCTCGGCTCACCAGTTATCTTGACGTCGAGATAAATCAGCATTTATCTTGATGTCGAGATACTTTACATGAAAACGCGCGGCGTCTCACCGGGAGCCGTGCATCGATTTCGAGGGCCATGCGATGAATCGCTTTACTTCTCCGGGATGGCGGCTCGCCGCCATCGTGCTCGTCGGGCTGAACCTGCGGCCGGCGCTTGCCGCGGTCGGCCCGCTGCTCGACATGATCCAGCGCGCGACCGGCATCGGCGACGGCGCGGCCAGCCTGCTGACGACGATCCCGATCCTCCTGATGGGGCTCGGCGCGCTGAGCGCGCGGCGCCTGCAGCGCATGACGGGCATCGTGGGCGGCGTCGGGCTCGGCGTCGTGCTGATCGGGCTGGCGTGCGCGTCGCGCGTCGGCGCGCAGCACGCATGGCTGCTGCTCGCGAGCGCCTGCTGCGCGGGCGTCGGGATCGCGATGGTGCAGGCGCTGCTGCCCGGCTTCGTGAAGGCGCATTTCGCTGCGCGCATCGGTGGCGCGATGGGCGTCTACTCGACGTCGATCATGGGCGGCGCGGTGCTCGCGAGCGTCGTCGCGCCGTTCGCCGCGGCGCGCTGGGGCTGGCTCGCCGCGCTCGCCGGCTGGGCCCTGCCGGCCGCGATAGCCGCGGTGGCCTGGCCGCTGGCCGGGCGCGGCGGCGACGCGCGCGCCATCGGGCCGGCGACGGCATCGCATGCGCAGCCGTCGCGCTCGCCGCGCGCCTGGCGGCTCGCGCTGTTCTTCGGTATCGCGACGGGCGCGTACACGCTCGTGCTCGCATGGCTGCCGCCGTACTACATGCGGCTCGGCTGGTCGCCGACGGCGGCCGGCAGCCTGCTCGGCGGCGTGACGCTCGCGGAAGTCGTCGCGGGGCTGACGATCTCGGCGACGATCGACCGCCTGCCCGATCGCCGGCCTGCGCTGCATGCGGCGATCGCGTCGCTGCTCGCCGGGTTGCTGGTGATGCTCGCCGCGCCCGACGCGCTCGCGCTGCCGGCCGCGCTGCTGCTGGGCGCGGGGATCGGCGCGCTGTTCCCGCTGTCGCTGATCGTCACGGTCGACCATGCGGCGACGCCGGCCGATGCCGCGTCGCTGACGGGCTTCGTACAGGGTGTCGGCTACCTGATCGCCGGGCTGTTTCCGTTCGCGGCCGGCGTCGTGCGGCAGCACCTCGCGGACCTGACGCCCGCGTGGGTGGCAATGGCGTGCCTGTGCGTCGCGCTGTTCGCGCTGGCGGCGGGGTTTGCGCCGCGAAGCGTGCGGCATCTCGCGCGTGCCTAGTGCGGCGCGCGTGGCCGCCGGGTACGGCGGCGTTCGCGCGCCTCGGCAGCCTCAAACGCCCGCTTCGCGCTCGGCCAGATGCCGCCGATAGGCGCGCTCCGACGGACACCGCCGCAAGTCGCACGCATCCTCGTCACACAGCCGGCACACGCGGATCGCGTTCTGCATGTCGTCGGCCAGCGCGCCGACCAGCTGCTCGCAGATCGGCAGGAGCTGCGCGCATTGCGCGGGCGTCAGCGTGCGCGTGAGATCCGCGATGGCCGCGCCGCGCGCGGCCAGTACCTGCCGCACCGTATCGTGCCCCGCCTCGGTCAGCGTCAGCACGACGGTCCGCTTGTCCTCTCCGGGCTCGCGCGCGACGAGCCCTTCCTGCGCCATCCGCTCGGCGAGCCGCACGGCGGACGAATGCACCAGCATCGATTGCCGTGCGAGCGCGTCGATCGTCATCGCATGCGCTTGCGACAGCAGCACCAGCGCGTCCGCGATCGACCCGTGCAGCCCCGTCTCGCGGGCGATCGCCTCTTCTACCCGGTCGTTCAGCGCAAGCGCGAGCGCGCCCAGCAGATTGTTCAGGCGTTGCTTTTTCACGTAGGCGCTCCTAGTATATGTGTGCGTCACGCATATAAATTAAACCATCGTTTCACCGATGTCGGGTTGGCCGTCGCATGGCCGGCTCGCCCAGGGCGCTCGCACGCCCTCATTCTACGGGTCGACGGGCCGAGTGGAGTCAACGCATGAACGACAGCGCGCGCAAGACCGGATGCCTGATCATGGCGACGTTGTGCTGGGGCGTCGCGATACCGTTCAGCAAGATGGCGTTGCCTGCCCTGTCGCCCGCCTGGCTCATCGTGCTGCAAATCGCCGCCAGCGTCGCGGTGCTCGCGTGCGTTGCCGTCGCGCAGCGCGTCAGCCTGCGCGGCATCGCGGCGGCGCAGGTCGCCGTCGTCGCGCTGATCGGCATGCTCGAACCATGCGGCGCGTATTACCTCGGGTTCGTCGGCATGCAGTCCACGTCCGCGCTGCATACGGCGGTGCTCTTCGCGCTCGAACCGCTCGGCATCCTTGCGTTCAACATCGTGCTGTTCCGGCTGCGGGTCGACCGGCGGCTGCTGGCCGCGGGCGTCGTCGCACTGGCGGGCGTCGTCGTCATCACGCTCGGCGACACGTCCGCGGACGCGCACGCATCGCTGCGCGGCGACGCGTTCGTGCTCGCCGGCGTGATGGTGGCCGCGCTGTATGTATCGTTGTCGACGCACGCGGTCACGCTGGCGTCCGCGACGGCGATGCTGCTGATCCAGCAGGCCGCGTCGCTGCTCCTGGCGCTCGTGCTGCTCGGCGTCGACGCGGACGGCGGCGGCGGCCTGCAGCGGCTGCCGGCCTTGTCCGCCGCATGGCCCGCGATGGCGATCGGCGTGCTGCAGTTCGCGCTGGCCTTCCTGTTCTATTTCCGTGGAGCGCGCGGCAACGCGTCGTACTGGAGCGCGGTCGTGCTCAACCTGATCCCGGTCGTCGGCATCGTCGCGTCGATCGCGATCCTCGGCGAAACGGCGTCGCCGGTCTACTTCGCCGGCGGTGCGATCACGATTGGCGCGGCGCTCTACACGCACCTGCGCGAACACCGCGGGGAACGCACGCCGGCGAGCGCATGATCAGCTCGCGCTCGCGTACAGCGTCGAATCCGCGAACCCTTCGGCATCGAGCACGCGGCCGATCAGGATCAACGCGGTGCGCTCGATCCGCGCGCCCCGCACCCTTTCGACGATGTCGGCGAGCGTGCCGGTCACGCGCTCCTCGTCGGGCCAGCTCGCGCGATAGATCACCGCGACCGGACAATCGGCGCCGTAATGCGGCAGCACTTCGTCGACGATACGGGCGAGATGCCGCACGCCGAGATGGATCGCGAGCGTCGCGCGGTGCGCGGCGAGCGAGCCGAGCGCTTCGCCTTCCGGCATCGTCGTCTTGCCCGCGAAGCGCGTGAGAATCACCGTCTGCGCCACGCCCGGCAGCGTCAGCTCGACGCCGAGCGTCGCCGCGCACGCGGCCGTGGCCGTTACGCCCGGCACGATGTCATAAGGAATCCCCAGCGCCTTCAGCCGGCGGATCTGCTCGCCGATCGCGCCGTACAGCGACGGGTCGCCCGAATGCACGCGCGCGACGTCTTGCCCTTTCGCGTGCGCGTCGGCAAGCAGCGCGACGATCGCGTCGAGGTCGAGTTCGGCGGTATTGACGACCCGCTCCGCGCGATGACCGTCGAGCACGGCCGCCGGCACCAGCGAGCCCGCATACAGGATCACCGGGCAGGTACGCACGAGGCGCTGGCCCTTCACCGTGATCAGCTCCGGGTCGCCGGGGCCCGCGCCGATGAAATACACCGTCATCGAAAAATCTCCGTCAATTCATGGGATGACCGGCCGCGCCGCATCATGCGCGCACGGCCGGATCGAGCGCCTCGAGCAGCGCGGCGGCCGAGTCGAACGTGCGCTCGGCGGCAGGCAGCGGCGGACGGCGCAGCATCACGACCGGCAGCCGGCGTTCGCGGGCGACGTCGAGCTTGGCCTCGGTGGCCGCACCGCCGCTGTTCTTGCTGACCACGACGTCGATGCCCGCCAGCGCGAACAGCGCGCGCTCGCCGTCGAGCGTGAACGGCCCGCGCGCGGCGACGATCTGCGCGCGCGCGTTGCCGGGATGCGCGTCGAGGCAGCGCACGACCCAGAACTGATGCGGCGGAATCGCGTCGAGATGCGCGAGCGGTTCGCGGCCGAGCGTGAAAAGCGGCCGCCTGAACGGCGCGAGCGCGGCCTCGATGCCGGCCCAGTCGTCGACCATCCGCCAGTCGTCGCCCGGTTGCGGCGTCCACGGCGCGCGGCGCAGGGCCCACAGCGGCACGCCCGCGTCGCGTGTCGCGGCAGCGGCGTTCGCGCTGATCCGCGCGGCATACGGATGCGTCGCATCGATCACGAGGCCGATGCCGGCGCTGCGCAGGTACGCGGCGAGTCCGGCGGCGCCGCCGAACCCGCCGACACGCACGTCGCAGCGCAGGTCGGCGGGCACCTTGCCGAGGCCGGCGAGGCTGTACACGTGACCGGGCCCGAGCGCGCGCGTGATGTTCAGCGCGTCGCCGGTGCCGCCGAGCAGCAGGATGCGCGCGCTCATCGCGCCTCCCCGACGAAGCGGCCTTGCCGGTCGATCGCGAACATCTCGACGGCGACCGACGGCGGCACGACGTCGCGCGCGACGTGCAACGCCCGGGCGCAGACGAGATCGCCGAGCGGCACGCCGTCGGCCTGCGCGAGCTTCAGCGCCTCCTGGCTCGTGTTCGCGGCGCGCATCGCGGCCTGCAGCGCGTCGCTCGCGCCGGCCCCGGCCGCCCACTGCGCGAGCAGCGGCAGGTCGATGCTCGAATGGCGGCTGTGCAGGTCGAGGTGGCCGGCCGCGAGCTTGCTCAGCTTGCCAAAGCCGCCGCACATCGACAGGCGCGCGACCGGTGCGCGCCGCAGGTGCTTGAGCACCGCGCCCGCGAAATCGCCCATCTCGATCAGCGCCATCTCGGGCAGGCCGTAGTGGGCGCGCATCGCATCCTCGCTGGCGTTGCCCGTGCAGGCGGCGATGTGCGCGACGCCGTTGGCGCGCGCGACGTCGATGCCCTGATGGATCGACGCGATATAGGCCGAACACGAGAACGGCCGCACGATGCCGGTCGTGCCGAGAATCGACAGCCCGCCGACGATGCCGAGGCGCGGATTCATCGTCTTCAGCGCGAGCGCCTCGCCGCCTTCGACGCCGATCGTCACGTCGAAGCCGCCCGCATAGCGGTGCTCGGCCGCGAGCGCGTCGAGGTGGGCCGTCATCATCTGGCGCGGCACCGGGTTGATCGCCGGTTCGCCGACCGGCAGCGTGAGCCCCGCGCGCGTGACGGTGCCGACTCCCGGCCCCGCGTGAAAACGCACGCCGGGCGCCGCGGCGAGCGCGACGCGCGCGAAGATCAGCGCGCCGTGCGTGACGTCCGGATCGTCGCCGGCGTCCTTGAGCGTGCCGGCTTCCGCACCGTCGGCCGTGGCCCGGCAGAACTCGAGCCGCATCATCACGTGCTGCCCTTTCGGCAGCACGATCTCGACCGCGTCGTCCGCGTGCCCCGCGAGCAGCAGGCGCGCGGCCGCGAGCGACGTCGCGGTCGCGCAGCTGCCGGTCGTATAGCCGAAGCGCAGCGGCGCGGGCTGTTCGGGCGTTTCGTCGCGCATCACGCGTCCGTCGCGTGCGTTGCCGGCGCGCCCGCCGTATCGGCCGCGGCCGGCTTGCAGGTGTCGTACAGCGTGACCGGCAACGGCTGTCGCCACGCGTCGAAGCGGCCGAGCGGCTCGGCGTGCGCGAGCGACACGCGCGTCAGCGTGCCGCCGTGCGCGTCGCGCCACGCGGCCAGCGCCATCTCGCCCTGCAGGGTGACCGCGTTCGCGACCAGCCGGCCGCCGGGTTTCAGCGCCGTCCAGCACGCGTCGAGCACGCCGGGCGCCGTGACGCCGCCGCCGATGAAGATCGCGTCGGGCGCGGCCAGGCCGGCGAGCGCATCGGGCGCGCGGCCGGCGACGAGCTGCAGCCCCGGAACGCCGAGCGCGTCGCGGTTGTGTTCGATGAAGCGTTGCCGCTCCGCATGCGATTCGATCGCGATCGCGTGGCACGACGGATGCGCGCGCATCCACTCGATGCCGATCGAGCCGCTGCCGGCGCCGATGTCCCACAGCAGTTCGTCCGGCGCGGGCGCGAGGCGCCCCAGCGTCAGCGCGCGCATGTCGCGCTTGGTGAGCTGGCCGTCGTGACGGTACGCGTCGTCGGGCAGGCCGGGCGTCAGTGCGCGGCGCGGCGCGTCGGCGGCTGCGCGGCAGTCGAGCGCGACAAGGTTCAGCGCGGCCGTCTCGTCGACGGCCCAGTCCTGCGCGAGCCCGTCGAGACGCCGCTCGCGCGGCCCGCCGAGATGCTCGAACACGCTGACGCGGCTCGGCCCGAACCCGCGTGCGACGAGTTCGGCCGCGACGGCGGCCGGCGTGCGGCCGTCGGCGCTCAGCACGAACAGGCGACGGCCCGGCAGCAGGTGTCGCGCGAGCGTCGCGAGCGGACGGCCGACGAGCGACACCGCGCCGGTCTCCTGCAGCGCCCAGCCGAGGCGCGCGGCCGCCAGCGACAGCGACGACGGCGCGGGCAGCACGCGCCATTCGTCCGGGGACAGCGTGCGCGCGAGCGTGGCGCCGACGCCGAACAGCATCGGGTCGCCGCTCGCGAGCACGCAGACCGGCGACGGGCGACGCGCGAGCACGCCCGCGAGATCGAACGGCGACGGCCACGCCTCGCGCGCGGCCGGCAGCCGTGCGGGCAGCATGTCGAGATGGCGCCTCGCGCCGACGACGAGCGTCGCGTCGAGCAGCGCGCGCCGCGCACTGCGTCCGAGCCCCGCGTAACCGTCGTCGCCGATGCCCACTATCGTCAGCCACGCCGTCATGCACCCTTCCCCATCGTTCGATTCCGTTCCGTTTGTTGCGATGCGCGACCGCCGGGCCGCCGCGCGTTGATCCACCGGCACGCCGGTGCGATGCGGCCGCCGCTGCTAGGCACGCGCGGTGCCGGATTCCAGCGCTCGCGCGGCCTCGTGCCGCGCCGCCAATCGTACCATTTGCGAGACAGCACGAAACCGGCGCCGGCCTTGCTGCGACGCGGTTGCGGGGCGCATCGCCGATGCCGGGCCGGTGCGAAAATCGGGTATCCTACGGCCGTTCGTTCGCCGGTGCCCTTCGGGGCCGAAGAGGGAACACAGGGCGCGCCGCGCGCCGCTGTGGCTGCCCCCGCAACTGTAGACAGCGAGCCGCTCTCCCCCGCATGCCACGGGTTCCGCCGGGAAGGTCGGGAGCCGGCGTCGGCCTGTCAGCCAGAAGACCTGCCGGCCTGAAAGTGCGAGCGTGCCGGTTGGCGTCGGGCGGGGTGTACCGATGCGTCGACCGCGGCGCGACACCATTGCCTGCCCCGTTGAATTCCGCCTCCGTTCCGATTCCTGCATCGCCCGCCGTACGCCCGTCGGCGTGCCCGGGGCTCGTGCGCGTGGTCGCGGCCGCCGACGGCGGACTGTGCCGGATCAAGCTGCCAGGCGGCCGGCTCGAGGCCCGCCAGGCGCGGGCGATCGCCGCTGCCGCGCGCCAGTACGGCTCCGGCGCGATCGACGCGACCAATCGCGCGAATCTGCAACTGCGCGGCATTCGCGACGGCGCCGCCGCCGCGCTGACGCAGGCCTTGCTCGATGCGGGGCTCGGCCCGCGCGTCGACGCCGCCGCGGATCGCGCCGCGCTCGCCGCGAGCGACGACGTCCGCAACCTGATGCTCAGCCCGCTCGCCGGGCGCGATCCCGCCGCGCTCGTCGACAGCCGCGCGCTGGCCGCACCGCTGTTCGACCTGCTGGCGCGCGAACCGCGTCGCGGCGAGTTGTCGCCAAAATTTGCGATCCAGCTCGACGGCGGCGAATCGGTCGCGGCGCTCGATCATCCGCACGACATCTGGCTCGCCGCATGGCGTCGCGGCGACGGCGTCGTGCGCATCGCCGCCGGGCTGGCCGGCTGCCCGCCGGTCGAAGCAGGCGACCCACCCGCGTCGGTCGACGTGGCGCCCGGACAAGCCGCCGCGCTCGTCCGCGCGTTGCTGTGCGCGTTCCTCGATCTCGCGCCGGCCGACGTCACGCGCATGCGCGCGCTGCTCGCCACGTGCGGCGAACGGGCGCTGCTCGAACGCGCGCAGCACGACCTGCCCTTTGCGCTCGCGGCCGATCCGGCGCTCACCGGCTGGCGGCGACCGCGTTGCGACGCCGCGCTGCGCTTCGGCGCGCGTGCGTCGCTCGACGCCGCATATTGCAGCGTCGGCGCGCAGTTCGTGCTCGGCCGGCTCGACGCGGCGCAACTGGAGCGGCTCGCCGCCCTGGCCGAGGCCGACGGCGACGGCACGCTGTCGATGACGCCGTGGCAAGGCGTGTTCATCCACGGCGTCGCGCACGGCCTCGCACCGGCCACGCTCGATGCGCTCGCGTCGCTCGGCCTCGTCTGCGCGCCGTCCGACCCGCTGGCCGCGCTGGTCGCGTGCGCCGGCAGCACGGGCTGCGCGAAAGCGCGCGCCGATACGAAACACGACGCGCTCGCGCTCGCCGCGCGCCTCGGCGATCCGGTCGACGTGCACCTGACCGGCTGCGAGCGCCACTGCGCGTTGCCGCATCCCGCGACGCACACGCTCGTCGCGGTCGCGCCCGCGCGGTACGACCTCTACCGGCGTGACGCCGCCGCGGGCCTCGGCGCCCCGCTCGCGCGCCATCTGACGATTGACCAGGCCGCGGCCCGACTGACGGGCGCGCGGCACAGCCAGGACACCACCGATGCTTGACTACATTCGCGACGGGCAGGAAATCTACCGCCAGTCGTTCGCGACGATTCGCGCCGAGGCCGATCTGTCGAGGATCCCGCCCGATCTCGAGAAACTCGCGGTGCGCGTGATTCACGCGTGCGGGATGGTCGACGTCGTCGACGCGCTGCGTTTCTCGCCCGGCGCGGGCACGGCGGGCCGGACGGCGCTCGCGGCGGGTGCGCCGATCCTGTGCGACGCGAAGATGGTTGCCGAGGGCATCACGCGCACGCGGCTGCCGGCGGCCAACCGCGTGATCTGCACGCTCGGCGAGCCGGAGGTGCCCGATCTCGCCCGGCATCTCGGCAACACGCGCTCGGCCGCCGCGCTCGAACTGTGGCGCCCGCATCTCGCGGGCAGCGTCGTCGTGATCGGCAATGCACCGACCGCACTGTTTCACCTGCTCGACATGATCGATGCCGGCGCGCCGCGCCCCGCGCTGATTCTCGGGTTCCCGGTCGGTTTCATCGGCGCGGCGGAATCGAAGGCGCTGCTCGACGCCGACAGCCGCGGCGTGCCGTACGTCGCCCTGCTCGGCCGGCGCGGCGGCAGCGCGATGGCCGCCGCCGCGGTCAATGCGCTCGCGACGGAGGCCGAATGACGCGCGCACGCGGACGCCTGTTCGGGGTCGGCGTCGGCCCCGGCGATCCCGAGCTGATGACGATCAAGGCCCTGCGCGTGCTGCAGGCCGTGCCCGTGGTCGCGTATTTCGTCGCGAAGGGCAAGAAAGGCAATGCGTACGGCATCGTCGAGGCGCACCTGCAGGACGGCCAGACGCAACTGCCGCTCGTCTATCCGGTGACGACCGAGGCGTTGCCGCCGCCGCTTTGCTACGAGACGGTGATCGCCGATTTCTACGACACGGCCGCCGGAATCGTCGCGGCGCACCTCGACGCGGGGCGCGACGTCGCGGTGATCTGCGAAGGCGATCCGTTCTTCTACGGGTCGTACATGTACCTGCACGACCGCCTCGCGCCGCGCTACGACACCGAGGTCGTCCCCGGCGTGTGCGCGATGCTCGGCGGCACGGCCGTGCTCGGCCAGCCGCTCGTCTATCGCAACCAGAGCCTGTCGGTGCTTTCGGGCGTGCTGCCCGCACCGGAGTTGCGGGCCCGCCTCGCGCAAGCCGACGCCGCCGTCGTGATGAAGCTCGGCCGCAATTTCGACAAGGTGCGGCGCGTGCTCGACGAACTGGGGCTCGCGAAACGCGCGCTGTATGTCGAGCGCGCGACGATGGCGAGCCAGCGCATCGTCCCGCTCGACGAAGTCGACCCGATGGCGTCGCCGTATTTCTCGCTGCTCGTGGTGCCGGGGGAAAAATGGCAAGGATGACGACCCCGCCCGCGATCGTGATTCTCGGCGCGGGCGCGCTCGACACCGCGCGGCGCATCCAGGCGCACTTTCCGGGTGCGCGCGTGCACGGGCTCGCCTCGCGCGTCGAGGCCGACGTGCCGTTCGACGAACTCGGCGCGCACCTGCGCGAACTGTATGCGCGCGGCCTGCCGATCGTCGCGCTGTGCGCGGCCGGCATCGTGATCCGCTGCCTCGCGCCCGCGCTGGCCGACAAGGGCGTCGAGCCGCCCGTGCTGGCGGTCGCCGAAGACGGCTCTGCCGTCGTGCCGCTGCTGGGCGGCCTGACGGGCGTCAACGCGATCGCGCGCGAGATCGCCGCATGCGTCGGCGTCGCGGCCGCGATCACGACGAGCGGCGAATTGCGCTTCGGCGCGTGCGTGCTCAATCCGCCCGAAGGCTATGCGCTCGCCGATCTCGCCCAGGGCAAGCGGTTCGTCTCCGATCTGCTCGCGGGCACGCCGACGCGTATCGACGGCGCGGCGCCGTGGCTCGACGCTGTCGCGCTGCCGCGCGACGACGCGGCCACGCATGCGATCCGCGTGACACCGGACGCATGGCGCGGCGCGCGCGACGAACTCGTGATCCATCCGCGCAGCGTGGTGGTCGGCGTCGACGCGCAAGCCGCGCGGGCGGACGCAGCGCTCGCCGCGCGCATCGAAGCACTGCTGGATGCGCAGGGCCTCGCGCGGCTGGCGTTGGCGGCCATCGTCGCGCCGGCCGTGGCGCTCGGCGACGCCGCGCTGGAAACCGCGGCGCAAGCGCTCGGCGTGCCGCTGCGCTTCGTCGATGTCGATGTCGACAGCCGCGCCGGGACCGATGCGGCCACGCTGCTCGGCCACGCGCTGCGCGTCGCGCACACGCTTCACGCCGCACCGGCGGAGGGCCTTGCGTGCGCGGTCGCTTCGCACCCGGTCGACCCGGCCGCCATCGGCCGCGCGCGCGGCCGTCTGACGGTGCTCGGCCTCGGCCCCGGCGGCGCGGCGTGGCTCACGCCGGCCGCGCGCGCCGCGCTGGCGGACGCCACCGACATCCTCGGCTATACGACCTACGTGAACATGGCCGGCCCGTTCCGCGACGGCCAGCGCGTACACGGCACCGACAACCGCGAGGAGATGCAGCGCGCGCGTCACGCGTTCGCACTGGCGGCCGAAGGCCGACGCGTCGCGGTCGTGTCGTCGGGCGACCCGGGCGTGTTCGCGATGGCCGCGGCCGTGCTCGAGGCGCTCGACGAAGCGCGCGACCCGCACTGGGCCGCGGTCGACCTGCGCGTGGAGCCCGGCATCTCGGCGTCGCTCGCGACGGCCGCGCAGGCCGGCGCGCCGCTCGGCCACGACTTCTGCGCGATCTCGCTGTCGGACAACCTGAAACCGTGGGACGTGATCGAGACGCGCCTGCGACACGCGGCGCAGGCCGATCTCGTGATGGCGTTCTACAACCCGATCTCGCGCGCGCGGCCGTGGCAGCTCGATCGTGCGCTCGAGGTCGTGCGCGCGCATCGGGCGCCGGAGACGGTGGTCGTGCTCGGCCGCGACATCGGCCGGCCGGGCGCGACGCTCGCGACCACGACGCTCGGCGCGCTGCGCAGCGACCAGGTCGACATGCGCACGATGGTGATCGTCGGCTCGTCGACGACGCGGCGCTTCGCGATCGGCGCCGGGCGCGAATGGGTCTACACGCCGCGCTGGTATCGCTGAACGCGGCTATCGAATCGGCCGAAACCTCCGCGCGCCGGCCGGTTCCGCGCCGTCCGCGCGGCCGGTGCGCCAGAAGCGGTAAACGAGCACGCCGACGATCGCCTGCGCCGCGATCACGAACGCGACGCAGCCGGCCCATCCCCAGCGGTGCCAGCCCGGCAACGGCAAAATCGAGCCGAGACTGCCGCCGAGGTAG
The DNA here is from genome assembly GCF_000732615.1 of Burkholderia paludis. Lineage (GTDB taxonomy): Bacteria > Pseudomonadota > Gammaproteobacteria > Burkholderiales > Burkholderiaceae > Burkholderia > Burkholderia paludis. Next base: position 166,009 of record NZ_JPGL01000014.1, on the reverse strand, counting down.
TAGCAGGACAGGTAGAGGCCGATCGCCGTCGAGCGCGCACGTGCTGCCGCCTGCGAGATGAACGCGTTGGCCGACGCCTGCTCGACGAACACGGCGGTCGAGCTGAGCGCGAGGCCGGCCAGGATCACCGGCACGTGGTCCGACAGCGTGAGCAGCGCACCGCCGATCGCGAGCGCGGCCGCGGCGAGCCCCGGCGCGCGCGGGCCGCGATGCCGCGCGACGCGCCCCGCGAGCGGCGTGACGACCACCGCCACCAGGAAGACCGCGTAGATCGCGCCGATCCCGACCGTGCCGAAGCCGAACGGCGCGCGAGCGAGCCGCAGGCCGACGAACGTGAACGTCGCGACCTGCGACGCGAGCACGCACGCGCCGATCGCGAACGACGCGAGCAGCGGGCCGCGCGTGACGATGTGCCAGGACGGCCGCACGTCGGCGTCCGCATCGGGTTCGGCATGCCGTGTGTGCGCGCCGGCCGCCGGCAGGCTCGCGTAAATCGCGACGCCCGTGACGAGGCACAGCGCCGCGACGGCGTCGAGTGCGTGCCGCCAGCCCCACATCGCCGTCAGCAGGTTGGTCGCGAAGCGGCCGGCGAAGCCGCCGAGCGTCGTGCCGGCGACGAACAGCGCGCTGATCTCGGCCGACGTGCCGCGATCGAAACGTTCCGCGATATAGGCGATCGACAGCGCGAAGATGAACGGCATGATCAGGCCGGCCGCAAAGCGCGCGCCGAGAAACGACGCGAAACCGGCCGCGTGCGCGGACCACACCACCGGCAGCGCGACGGCCACCGCCGCGCCCGCGATCGCGACGCGCCGCTCGATGCGCGCGGCCAGCACGCCGACGAACGGCGCGATAATGGCGACGGCCGTCGTGGTCGCGCTCACGCCCTGCCCCGCGCGCTCCGCGCTGACGCCGAAGCTCGCCGCGAGTTCGTGCAGGATGCCCTGCGTCGAATAGAGATTGAGAAACGCGGCGAAGCCGCAGAGAAAGAACGCGATGCGCGTGGTCCTGTCGTTCATCGGAGCTGCCAGGTTGTCGATGCCGACAGTCTGACGAGCGCGCCGCGCGCACGCCAATACCGTTTTCATCGCCATTGATACCGGAACGACAACAATGCTCGACCTGCGCCGCCTCCGCTATTTCGTGGTCGTCGCCGACGAACTGCACTTCGGCCGCGCGGCCTTGCGCCTGCGGGTCGCGCAGCCGCCGCTGACACGCCACATCGCCGCGCTCGAAAGCGAGCTCGGCGTCCGGCTGTTCGAGCGTTCGACGCGCGCGGTGCGGCTCACGCCCGAAGGCACGGTCTTCCTCGAACACGCGCGCAACGTCGTCAGCGCGGCCGCCGAGGCCGAGGCGAGCGCGCGCAAGATCGCGCAGGGCATCGCCGGGCGCATCGTGATCGGCTATGCGAGTTCGATTCCGATGTCCGCGACGTTCCCGGACGTCATTCGCGCCGCGGGCCGGACGATGCCCGACGTCGAGCTCGCCTTTCGCGAGGCGGCCACCGCCGGCCAGCGCCAGCAGATCGCGGACGGCGCGATGGACATCGGCTTCGGCTGGGCGTGGGACGGTGCGCCCGGCGCCTCCGTCGAATCGCTCGTCGTGTCGCGCGAGCCGCTCGTCGCGGCCGTACCGGCCGGCACGCCGCTCGCCGGCCGCGCGTGCCTCGACGTTGCGGAACTGGCAACCGAAACCTTCGTCACGTTTCCGCCCGGTTACGGGTCCGCATTGACGGCTGCGCTGGACGATCTGTGCGCGCAAGCCGGATTCGCGCCGCGCATCGGCGCGAGCGCGGCGCAGATCACGACGCTCGTCTCGCTGGTGGCCGCCGAGCGCGGCATCGCGATCGTGCCGGGCTTCACGGCGACGTTGCAGCGCCCGGACGTCGTCTACGTGCCGCTCGCCGGCACGCGCGCGGTCGAGCAGATCGTGTCGTGGCGCGAGCCGTTTGCGTCGGCGTGCGTCGAGCGCTTCGTCGCGCTTGCACGCGCGCTCGTGCAGCCGGCCCCGGCCTGACGCGGCCGGCGCGACCCGTGCGACGCATGCCGGGCCGCGCACGATCGAGCGGGGCCCTCACCCGTCCGGCGCATTGCGCAACGGTGTCGAATCGGCAGGATCGTTGCTCATCGGGAATCAAATAACAAAAAGAACTCCTGACTATTCACTATTCGGCGCGAATCCTCCAAGATGGGCACGCCGTCGGCCGGGCCTACCCGATCGGCCGGCCGGCGGCGATACGCGGGCCAGCGTATCCCTCTTCCACTTGGAGAACACAATGCACAACAATGTGTTGCCGCGTTTCATCCCGCGCGCGCTTGTCGCGGGTTGCCTGCTCGCCGCCGCGAGCGTGTCCCAGGGCGCCGGCGTCTATGCGCCCTATGTCGACGTGACGCTCTATCCGACGCCGCTCGTCGACCAGATCGGCGTCCAGCAAGGCATCCAGCAGTTCACGCTCGCGTTCGTGGTCGCGGGCAGCGGTTGCACGCCGTCGTGGGGCGGCGTGCAGGCGATCGGCAACGGCGCGAGCGGCGGCCTGCTGACCGCGCTGTCGACCTCGATCGCGAGCTATCGCGCGAAGGGCGGCGAAGTCGCCGTGTCGTTCGGCGGCGCGAACGGCACGCCGCTGATGCAGGCGTGCTCGACGGTCCCCGCGCTGGCCGGCGCGTACCAGACCGTGATCGATACGTACGGCCTCACGCATATCGATTTCGACATCGAAGGCGTGTCGCAACTGGACACGGCCGCGGTCGCGCGCAACTTCCAGGCGGTCGCCCAGCTGCAGGCGAGCTATGCGGCGAAGGGCCAGCCGCTGCACGTCACGCTGACGCTGCCGACGATGCCCACCGGGCTCACGCAGGACGGGCTGAACATCGTCAACGCGGCGATCGCGAACCAGACCGTGTTCGACGCGGTGAACGTGATGGCGATGGATTACGGCCCCGCGAACCTCGACATGGGCGCCGCCGCGATCAGCGCCGCGCAGGCGCTGTATTCGCAGCTCGACACCGCGTTCAAGGCGGCCGGCCAGCCGAAGACGGACGCCCAGCTCTGGCAGATGGTCGGCGTCACGCCGATGATCGGCGTGAACGATGTGCAGGGCGAAACCTTCACGCTCGCGAATGCGCAAAGCGTGTTGAACGCCGCGGTCAACAATGGCTACGGCTTTTTCGGCAACTGGTCGGTCGGCCGCGATCAGGCGTGTGCGTCCGGCGGCACCTCTGCGTCGCCGATCTGCTCCGGCGTCGCGCAGCAGCCGTACGCGTTCGCGACGATCTTCAAGCAGCTCGCCGGCAAGTGGGGCGCGGGCGTCACGCAGGATCCGAACTACGGCGGCGGTTCGAGCGGCGGCACGCCGCAGCCGGGTGCGCCCTGGGCGGCCGGCCAGGTCTACACGGCCGGCGCGACGGTCACTTACCAGGGCTCGACGTACCAGGCGCAATGGTGGACCCAGGGCGACGTGCCCGGCCAGGCCGCCGTGTGGAAGGTGGTCGGCGGCGGCACGCCCGCGTGGTCGGCCACGACCGCTTACGCGGGCGGCACGTGCGTGACGTACCAGGGCGCGAAGTACTGCGCGAAATGGTGGACCCAGGGCGACAACCCGAGTGCGGGCGGCGTGTGGGTGAAGTCGTGACGTCGCGGCGGCGCATCCGCGCGTGATGCGCGGCGGGCCGTCTCCGGCGCGGCCGGGTCGCGCGCCGGCGCGCGGCCCGCTGCCGGACGGTCCGCCCTATCCGCGCGCGTGCTCGGCCAGCAGCCGCGCCCTGGCCTCGACGAGCAGCGCCGCATGCAGGTCGCGATGCTGGCGGATCCGCTCGCTCGGCCCGACGACCGACAGCCCGTACCAGTCGCCGTCGAGCGTCAGCGCGACCGCGATCGCCGACAGTTCGGGTGCGCTCTCGCCGAAGTTCTCCGCCCAGCCGAGTGCGCGAAACCGCGCGGCCTGCGCGACGAGCGCGGGCAGGTCGGCCACCGTCGCGTCGGTGAGGCGTTCGAACGACAATTGCGCGCCAAGCGCCTGCTGCGCGTCGCCGGCCAGCTCCGCGAAGATCGCCTTGCCGATCGAGTTCGCATGCAGCGGGCGCAGCGCGCCCGGCTCGCGCGTGTAGCGGATCGCCTGCTCCGATTCGACGACATCGAGGTACGTGACCGACGCGCCCTGGATCTTGCCGAGCACGGCCGTCTCGTGGCTCGCGTCGCGCAGCGCGACGAGATGCGGATGGACGATGTCGACGACGGGATCGGTCGCGTCGATCGCGGCGGCGATCGCCTGCAGGCGCCGCGTCGGGTAGTAGCCGCCGCGCCTGCGCACCTCGTACAGGTAGCCGCGGCTCACGAGCGTGCGCGCCATCGCGAGGCAGCTCGACGCCGGCACGTTGAGCAGGCGGGCGAGTTCGGTGAGCGGCAGCGGCCGCCGTTCGGCGGCGAACAGCTCGAACAGGTCGAGCGTGCGGGCAACGAGTTTGACGTCCATGACGAGCGCTTGAATCGGAACGGGAAACCGCGCACCGGGCCGGCCGCCGGGCCGATACGGTCAGTACGACTTCGGCAGCCCGAGCACCTTCTCCGCGATGTAGCACAGGATCAGTTGCGGACTCACGGGCGCGAGCCTCGGAATCATACACTCGCGCAGGTAGCGCTCGACATGGTATTCCTTCGCGTAACCCATCCCGCCGTGCGTGGCGACCGCCGTCTGGCACGCATGGAACGCGGCCTCCGCGCCGAGGTATTTCGCCGCGTTCGCCTCCGCGCCGCACGACTGCCCCGCGTCGTAGCGCGTCGCGGCCTTCAGCACCATCAGCCACGCGGCCTCGAGTTGCATCCACGACTGCGCGAGCGGATGCTGGATCGACTGGTTCTGCCCGATCGGCCGGCCGAACACCACGCGCTCGCACGCGTACTGCGTCGCGCGGCGCAGCGCGGCCTGCCCGAGCCCGATCGCCTCGGCGGCGATCAGGATCCGTTCGGGATTCAGCCCGTGCAGCAGGTACCGAAAGCCGTCGCCTTCGTTGCCGATCAGGTCGTCGGCCGGCACGCGGAGGTCGTCGATGAACAGCATGTTCGAATCGACCGCGTGGCGGCCCATCTTCTCGATTTCGCGCACCTCGACGCGCGTGCGGTCGAGGTCGGTATAGAACAGGCTCAACCCGTCGGTCGGCTTCGCGACCCGGTCGAGCGGCGTCGTGCGCGCGATGATCAGCATCTTGTTCGCGACCTGCGCGGTCGAGATCCAGATCTTGCGGCCGCTCAGCACGTAGTGGTCGCCGTCGCGGCGCGCCTGTGTGCTCAGGTGCGTGGTGTCGAGGCCCGCGTCGGGCTCGGTCACCGCGAAGCACGCCTTGTCGCGCCCGACGATCAGCGGCGGCAGGAAGCGCGCCTTCTGCGCGGCGTTGCCGAACACCTGCACCGGATTCAGCCCGAAGATGTTCATGTGGACGGCCGATGCGCCGGACAGTCCCGCGCCCGACGCGCTTATCGCGCGCATCATCAGCGCGGCCTCGGTCATCCCGAGCCCTGCGCCGCCGTGGGCCGGGTCCATTGCGATACCCAGCCAGCCGGCCTCGGCCAGCGCCCGGTGAAAGTCGTCCGGAAACCCGCCCGCGCGATCGCGCTCGAGCCAGTAGTCGTCGCCGAAGCGCGCGCAGATTTTCCCGATCGCGCTTTCGATCGCGCGCTGGTCGTCGGTCAGGTCGAACTGCATGACTTGCTCTCCCGGAAAACGTCAGGCGGATGCGCGCTTCTCGATGAACCGCCGGAAAAACTGTCGCGATCCGGCCGGCGCGCACCGCCGGCCGCGCGGCCGCTCAGTCCCGCCGGCCGCCTCCCTCCGGATCGCGACCGGAATCGCGATCGGCGTCGCCAAACACCTGCGCCGCGTGTTCGTTCAGCGCGGGCGGCGGCCGCCGGTACGCGGCCGGCGTGCGGCCCAGCTTGATCGGCGACGCGATGCCGCGGTGCCGGCCCAGCTCGACCTTCATCTTCCGATGCGCGACATGCGGATGGTCGAGCGCCGCATCGAGCCCGAGCACGGGCGCGCACGGCACGCCGGAGCGCATCAGCCGCTCGGCGAGTGCCGCGCCGTCATGCGCGGCCAGCGCCGTTTCGAGCAGCGCGCGCAGCGCGGCGCGGTTCGCGCTGCGCGCGCGGTTGTCGGCGAAGCGCGGATCGTCCGGCCAGTCGCGGGTGCCGAGCACGTCGCACAGCGCCGCGAACTGCCCGTTGTTGCCGACGGCCAGAAAGATGTCGGCGCCGGCCGTCGGAAAGCGGTCGTACGGCGTGATGTTCGGATGCGCGTTGCCGGTGCGCACGGGCGCGCGGCCCGAATGAAAGAAGTTCGGCGTATGCGGATGCAGGATCGACAGCGCGCAGTCGAACAGCGTCGCTTCGACGAACTGCCCGCGGCCGCTCGCGTCGCGCTCGCGCAGCGCCATCAGCACGCCGAGCGCCGCGTTCAGCCCCGTGACGAGATCGACGATCGGCACGCCCACGCGCAGCGGCGCGCCGCCGGCCTCGCCGTTGACGCTCATCAGCCCCGCGAGCGCCTGCACGGCCGCGTCGTAGCCGGGCAGCCCGCCGAGCGGGCCGTCCGCGCCGAAGCCCGACACGCGGCAATGAACGAGGCGCGGAAACCGCGCGTGCAGCGCGTCGAAGCCGAGGCCCCAGCGCTCCATCGTGCCGATCTTGAAATTCTCGACGATGGCGTCGGCGTGTTCGAGCAGGCCGAGCAGCCGCTCGCGGTCCTCGGGCTGCGTCAGGTCGAGCGCGACGCCGAGCTTGTTGCGGTTCACGCCGAGGAAGTACGACGCGGTGTCGCCGTCGAACGGCGGGCCCCAGGTGCGCGTTTCGTCGCCGGACGGCGGTTCGACCTTGATCACCTCGGCGCCGTGGTCGGCAAGGATCTGCGTCGCGTACGGGCCGCCCAGCACCCGCGACAGATCGATGATGCGCAATCCCGCCAGCGCGCCCTGCTGCTCGTGTTCCGCCATGCGTCCCGCTCCTGGTTCCGGTTGATCGGCGTGCCGGCTCCGGCGGCCTGCCACGCATGGCGCGACCTGACGGAATCGGCGAATAATTCTTGTATGTGAATTTATATTCACACTCAGGAATTTTCATGTCAAGTCCGGCGTCACGTGGCCGCCGTATCCATGACGCCTCCCCCCGCAAGCCGGGGGCGACACCGAGCACGGACAGGTTGCGACGATGCCTCGCCTTTCGCTAAGCTGGCGGGAACGAAAGAATAAGGCGGATTGTTCATGAAACGGATGCTGCTGACGGCCTTCGTGCTGGCGGCGACGCTGGGCGTCGGACACGCGCAAACCCGGACTTTCCAGTTCGGCGAAGGACAGGCCGGGATGCCGGGCGCGGCGCCGCAAGCTGCCGCATCGGGCGCGCGGCCCGCGCACCGTCGCGTCGCGGCGCCGTCGTCCCGCCACCGGCATGCCGGACACCCGCACGCCCGTCGCCGTCACGTGAAGCCGACGCGCAACGGGATCTACACGCATTCGTGACGCGGTGGGTGCACGGAACTGTCACGAACGGCCGGTAGGATCGATGCGGCTGCCTGTACGCTGGGGCGGTCCGCTGCCGGACGACGTTGCGCCGCCGCGCATTTTCTCCACGATTCAGCACCTGTTTTGCCGAACATGAGTACCGGGCCGTATACCCTCGCCGCCGTCAAGGAACGCGCCACGATCGTGTGCCGTCAGCGCGGCAACGTGCTGCTGGTCGCGCGCACCGCGTCGCGCTGGTCGCTGCCGGGCGGCACGATCCGGCGCGGCGAGACGCCGCTCGAGGCCGCGGAGCGGGAACTCGCCGAGGAAACCCGGCTGGAGGGGCTCGCACTCGATTACGCGGTGCAGTTCGGCGGGCTCACGAAGCTCCATCACGTGTTCGTGGCCGAGGTGCCGGCACACCTGTCGCCGCGTGCGAACAACGAGATCGCCCGCTGCAGGTGGTTCACCGTCGAGCGCCTCGACACGCTTCGCGCCAGCGTGCCGACGCGCAAGATCATCGAGCTGCTGCGCCTCGACTGTTTTTAGGCGACCGCGCACGGCCGCATCGCGCGGCCGCCGGTGTCGCCCGCGCCGGTTACCCGCGCAGGATCGGGCCGGCCTTGCGTTCGAGCAGCGTCACGAGTTCCGGCTGCATGAACGCGTACCGGTCGGGAATGTCGAGACAGACGATCCTCTTGTGCTTCAGACGCGCGCCGAATTGCGCCGTCAGCCTCGCCTTGTGCGCCCGCTCCATCACGAAGACGATATCGGCCCAGTCGAGCTGGTCGGCCGACAGGCGCGTATCCGCGTCGGGCGCGAGGCCCGCCGAGTCGGTTTCGACGCCCGGCCACGCGGCGAATACCGCCTCGGCCGTCGGGCTGCGCAACCGGTTGCGGCTGCAGACGAACAGTGCCCGTGTCATGTCGCCGCGCGGCCGCCCGGTGCCGTCCTGCTCACCCTTGCGGCATCGTGCCGGGCCGCACGTACGCGAGCATGTGCGGCACGAAGTCGGCCTTGCCGAGCGGCACGCCGTGATGGCGCAGGATCGCGTACGCGGCAATCGCGTGGAAGTAGAACTGCGGCAGCGCCCAGTCGCGCGCGTACTGTTCGCCCGTCATGTCGAACGCAACCCCGTTCGGCAATTCGAGCGCGATCGGCAACGCGACGCCGCCGTCGAGCGCGTCCGGCGCGAGCTCGCCGAGAAACGCGAGCGTCGCGGCAATGGTTGCTTGCGCATCGGCCAGCGTTCCGGGTTGCGCGTTCGCGTTCCACCCTGCCTCGCGCAGCGCCAGCAGCGAAGCCGGCACCGGCTCGCCGCGCAACCGGTGGATCGGCTCCGTCGCCTGGAAGCACGAGAAGCGCACCTGTGCCGCAAGCGGATACATGTCGTCCGCCAGCTTCAGCGTCATCGCCGCGTCGGGCGCATCGCCCGCGGCCTGCCGGTGTCCGGCGGCCTTGTCGAGCCATGCGGACAGCGCATGCAGCAGGTGGGTAAAGGTCGGAACGAGAAGTTGAGTCGGCGACACGCGTGTGCTCCTGTGTTGTGGTTTGCGTCACGATAGCAGCGTCGCTGCAAATCCGCATCCGTTCCGGGGGAGCACACGCGATCCGATATGGGCCAGTATGGGCCGGCGACCGGTCGCGTCAGGTCATGCGTGCACGCCCGCGTCGTGCGCAGGCCGATGCGTCGGCTCAAGGCTTGCCGTGCCGCGCCAGGAACCGGTCGAGCTGCGCGGCGAACGCCTTGCCGTCGCGCGCGCTGAACGGCGCCGGCCCGCCGGTGTCGATGCCCGCGCTGCGCAACTGGTCCATCATCGCGCGCGTCGACAGCCGCTCCTCGATGTTCTCGCGGCTGAACCAGTTGCCGCGCGGGTCGAGCGCATGCGCGCCCTTGTCGAGGACGGCGGCGGCCAGCGGGATGTCGGCGGTGATCACGAGGTCGCCGCTCTCGGCCAGCTCGACGATGCGCGCATCGGCCACGTCGAAGCCGGCCGGCACCTGCAGCGCCTTGATGAACGGCGACGGCGGCGTGCGCAGGAACTGGTTCGCGACCAGCGTCACGCAGATTTCGGCACGACGCGCGGCGCGAAACAGCATGTCCTTCACGACGGCGGGACACGCGTCGGCATCGACCAGTACTTGCATGGCGGGTTGTCCGGTGGACTGAATGAGAAACGGCGATCATAGCGCACCGCCGGCGGGCCTTCAGCCGGCCAGGTCCGCGCACAGCGCATCGGCCGTCACCCACTGCGCGCCCCACGCGGCGGCAAGCCGCGCGCCCTGCCCGATCCGCACGGCCGCATCGTCGAAGTCGACGAACACCACATGATCGGCCGCAGCCGGTTTCGCCGGCGTCTCGCGCGTGCGCCCGTCGGACAGCACCCACAGCCAGCGCTGCGTGCCGGGCGCGCGCCGCGCGGCGCGTGCCAGCAGTTGCGCGGCGGCCGCGATGCCGTCCGCGAGCGGCGTGCCGCCGCCGCCGTCGACCGGTTCGAGCCAGCGGGCATTCCACCAGCGCGGCACGGCGGGGCCGAAACGCCGCACGGCGCCGTTGCCGCCGAAGCAGATCAACGCGGTTTCGGCGCGGTCGCGCGCGGCCCGATCGAAATACGCGACGATCAGCCCCTTCGCGTACGCGAGCCGGTCGTGCGACAGCATCGACGCCGAACAGTCGAGCACGAAGCAATGTAGCGCGGGCGGCGGGCCGGCCCGCTTCCGGAAGCGCAGGTGGCCGCGAACGAGCGGCCCGCCGCGTTTCGCCGCGAGCGTCGCCGGCCATGCGACGGCCGTGCCGTCGCGCGCCGTGCCCGGCACGCGCACGGCGGCGCCTGAGTGCCATCGAGCACCGCGAACGGCGTTCGCGGCGGCGCCGGCCCGATGGCTCAGGCTTTTTTTAGCGGCAGCGGCACCACGCCCTTGACCTCGCGCAGCCCGGCCGGCTCGGGCGGCAGGTAGCCCCAGTCGCCCTGCGATGCCGCGGAGCCGTTCTTCGACGCGGGCGGCGGATCGCCGGCGCGCTCGCGCGCATCCGGCGTCGAACGGGCGTCGTGTTCGCCGCGCTGCGGCGACGCGCCCGGCTCGGGCGGCGGCCCGGCATGACGCCGGTGCCGCAGCACCGCGTCGGCCACGCGCGCGACGTGCGACTCCGTCACCGCCTCGGCCTGCTCCAGCGCGGCGAGCGCACGCGCGGCGCGCAGCATCACGAGATCGGCGCGCAGCCCGTCGACGGCCGCGTCGATGCACAGCGCGCTGACGCGCGCATGGACCGCATCGTCGAAATCCAGCGCCGCGAGCCGTGCGCGCGCCGCACGAATCCGGTCGCCCAGTTCGCGCTGCGCGGGTGCATGGCGTGCGCGGAACGCGTCCGGATCGAGATCGAACGCGAGCCGCGCCTTCACGATCCGCTCGCGCTGCGCGGCATCGAAGCAGTTCTCCAGTTCGACCATCAGCCCGAAGCGGTCGAGCAGTTGCGGCCGCAGCTCGCCCTCTTCGGGGTTCATCGTGCCGACCAGCACGAAGCGCGCGTCGTGCGCCTGCGACACGCCATCGCGCTCGACGATGTTCACGCCGCTCGCGGCGACGTCGAGCAGCGTATCGACCAGCCCGTCGGCGAGCAGGTTCACTTCGTCGACGTACAGCACGCCGCGATGCGCGCGGGACAGCAGGCCCGGCCGGAAACGCACGCCGTTGTCGGCCAGCGCATGCGCGAGATCGAGCGTGCCGGTCACCTGTTCGTCGCTCGCCGACAGCGGCAGTGTGACGAACTGCCCTTCCGGCAGCAGTTCGGCGAGACCGCGCGCGGCGGTCGATTTCGCGGTGCCGCGCGGCCCGCTCACGAGCACGCCGCCGAGCGACGGGTCGATCGCGGCGAGCAGCAGCGCCTGCTGCAAGGCCTCCTGCGCGACGAGCGCCGCGAACGGAAAGACCGCGCGGGCGCGGTACGTCGTCGGATCGGTCATCGCCGCCCCTCTTCCTGGATGTGTTCGCTCGCGAGCCAGACCGCCTCGATCCGCTCGCGATAGTCGCCCGGTTGCTGCCACAGGCCGCGCTGCATTGCCTCGACGAAGCGTTCGCAGATGCCGTGCAGCGCCTTCGGGTTGTGCCGTTCGAGGAATGCGCGCGTCGCGTCGTCGAACAGGTACGCATCGGCCACGAGCGCGTACTGGTGGTCCGACAGCACGCGCGCGGTCGCGTCGTAGCCGTACAGGTAGTCGACGGTCGCGGCCAGCTCGGCCGCGCCCTTGTAGCCGTGACGCTTCACGCCGTCGAGCCATTTCGGGTTGACGACGCGCGAGCGGATCACCCGCGCGATTTCCTCGCGCAGCGTGCGCATTTTCGGCGCGGCCGGATTCGCGTGGTCGCCGTGGTAAATGCTCGGCTGTTGTCCGGACAGGTGGCGCACGGCCGCCGTCATGCCGCCCTGGAACTGGTAGTAGTCGTTCGAATCGAGGATGTCGTGCTCGCGGCTGTCCTGGTTCTGCACCACGACGTCGATCGTCGCCAGCCGCTCGCCGAACACGTCGGGCGCGGCGTCGCCCGCGCTGTTCTGCGCGTACGCATGTCCGCCCCACTGCCGGTACGCCGCCGCGAGATCGGCGTCGGTCTGCCAGCGGCGCTGGTCGATCAGGTCCTGCAGGCCCGCGCCGTAGCTGCCCGGCCGCGCGCCGAACACGCGCCAGCCGGCGCGGCGTCGCGCTTCGTCGGGGGCCACGCCCTGCGCGATCCACTTCGCGCGTTCGCGCTCGACGCGCGCGCGGATCGGGTTCAGCGACTCGGGCTCGTCGAGCGCGGCGACGGCCTGCACGGCCGCGTCGAACAGGTGCATCAGGTTCGGGAACGCGTCCCGGAAGAAACCCGACACGCGCAGCGTCACGTCGATGCGCGGCCGATCGAAGATCTCGATCGGCAGGATCTCGAAGTCGGTCACGCGATGGCTGCCGTGCGCCCATTTCGGCCGCACGCCGAGCAACGCGAACGCCTGCGCGATATCGTCGCCGCCCGTGCGCATCGTCGCCGTGCCCCACACGGACAGGCCGATCGCGCGCGGATAGTCGCCGTGATCCTGCAGATGGCGCTCGATCAGCTGCTGCGCGGATTTCAGGCCGAGCGACCAGGCGGCCTGCGTCGGCACCGCGCGCGTGTCGACCGAGTAGAAGTTGCGGCCGGTCGGCAGCACGTCGGGACGGCCGCGCGACGGCGAGCCGCTCGGCCCCGGCGGCACGAAACGGCCGTCGAGCCCGCGCAGCAACTGGCGCATTTCCTCGTCGCCGCATGCGTCGAGCGCGGGGATCAGCGTCGCGCGGACGCGCTCGATCACCTCGCGCGTATGCGGCCACGCGCCGGGCGGCGCCGCGTCGACGCTCGCCGCACCGCCGTCGGCCGCGCACAGCCCGTCCAGCCATTGTTGCGCCAGCCGTTCGAGCCGCTCGCGCGTATCGCCCGCGTGGCGCCACGGCGACGCGTCGAGCGCCTGCAGGATCGCCGGCCGCGGGCCGGCCCACGGTGCGGCCCAGTCGGCCGCGAGCGGATCGAAATCGTCGCCGAGCGCGAGATCGCGCGCCAGCGCGCCGATCAGCCCCGCACGCGCGCCCTTGCCGTCGCCGACCGGAAAGCGCGCGAGCGCGAGCAGCGTGTCGCGCCGCTGGCGGCCGGCCGGCGACGCGCCGAACACGTGCAGCCCGTCGCGAATCTGCGCTTCCTTCAGCTCGCACAGCCACGCATCGACGCGCGTGAGCAGCGCATCTTCGTCGCCGGCGTCGCGCGGCGGCGACACGCTCAGCTCGTCGTGCAGCCGGTGCTCGGCGATCGTCGCGAGGATCGTCTTGCGCAGCAGCTTCGCGCGCCGCGCGTCGACCATCAGCGCTTCGTAGTATTCGTCGACCTGCCGTTCGAGATCCTGCAGCGGGCCGTAGTTTTCCGCGCGCGTGAGCGGCGGCATCAGGTGATCGACGATCACGGCCTGCGCGCGCCGCTTCGCCTGGCTGCCCTCGCCCGGATCGTTGACGATGAACGGATACAGGTGCGGCAGCGGCCCGAGCGTCAGGTCGGGCCAGCACGCATCGGACAGCGCGACGCTCTTGCCCGGCAGCCATTCGAGGTTGCCGTGCTTGCCCAGGTGGATCACCGCGTCGATGCGATATGCATCGCGCAGCCAGAAGTAGAACGCGAGATACGCGTGCGGCGGCACGAGGTCCGCGTCGTGATAGCTCGCGTAGTCGTTTTCGTCGCGCGAGCGCGACGGCTGGATGCCGACGAACACGTTGCCCGCGCGCCAGCCGGCGATCGTGAAACGCCCCTGCCGTATCGTCGGATCGGCTTCGGGCGGCCCCCAGCGCTGGTTCAGCGCGTCGCGCACGGCGGCCGGCAGCCGCGCGAAACGGGCGACGTAGTCGGCCAGCGCGTAGCTCTGGAACGCCGGGCGCAGCGCACGCACGGCCGCGTCGTTGGTCACGCCTTCGGTGAGCCGCGCGATCAGCGCATCGCCGTCGAGCGGCAGGTCGGCCACCGCGTAGCCCGCATCGCGCAGCGCCGCGAGCACGCGCAGCGCGGACGCCGGCGTGTCGAGCCCGACGCCGTTGCCGATCCGCCCTTCGCTTTGCGGATAGTTGGCGAGGATCAGCGCGACGCGCTTGTCGGCGCGCTCGAGCGTGCGCAGCCGGCACCAGCCGCGCGCGAGCGCCGCGACGAACGCGATCCGCTCCGCGTCCGGCTGGTAGCGCACGACGTCGACCTCGGTATGCGGGCAGCGATACGCGAGCCCCTTGAAGCTCACCGCGCGCGTGACGATGCGCCCGTCGACCTCGGGCAGCGCGATGTGCATGGCGATGTCGCGCGCGTGCAGGCCCTGGTTGTCGGCCACCCACGCGTCGCGGTTGCCGCCGGACAGGATCACCTGCAGCACCGGCGCATCGCCCGCGAGCACCTCGTGTTCGGGGCGGTCGATCGCGCCGGCCGCGAACGCGGTCGTGTTCAGCACGAGCGCGACGCCGTGCGCGTCGCACAGCTGCGTGATGACTTCGCGGCTCACCGCGTCCTTCAGCGACGTCACCGCGATCGGCAGCGGGTTCAGCCCTTCCCGCACGAGCGCGTCGGCCAGCGCGTCGAACACGGCCGTGTTCGCGGCCTGCCAGTGCGCGCGATAGAACAGGATCGCGACGACGGGCGCGCCGGGCGTCCAGCGCGGCCGCCAGTCGTCGACGCTCGCGCGCTCGCGCGCCGGGTGATACAGCGCGGCGGCCGGCAGCGGGCGCGGCGGCTCGGGCTCGTCGCCGAACCCGAGCGTATGAAACGCGATGCTGCGCAACAGCGCCTCGGCGTTGTGCACGCCGCCTTCGCGCAGGTAACGCCACCACAGCCGGCACAGCGCGGGCGTGACCGTGCTTTTCGCGACGAGGTTCGGGTCCTCCTGCAGGTCGCCCGAGAACATCGCGAGCTGCTGCCCGCGCTTCGTCGCGAGCGACACGGCCTGCTCGATCCCGTACGGCCAGTACGCCTCGCCGCCGAGATGGTCGATCACGACGGACTTCGCGTGCCGCAGCACGTCGTCGACATAGAAATCGACGGACGCCGGCTGCCGCAGGAACGTGACGTTCGCGAGGCGCACGCTCGGGAACCCGGCCGGCAGTTGCGGCACGACGCTCGCGAGCAGCGACAGCGTCGTGTCGGCCGAACTCAGGATCACGATGTCGGCCGGCTGCTGGTCGATCCGGACGACGCCCTGCGTATCGTCGACGAAGCCGCCCGGCGTGGTGCGCAGCAGATGCATCGTGCGTTATGCCTGTTGCGGCTCGGCCGCGCACGCGGCGTCGAACGCGCGCTGCAGCGCGGCGGCGTCGAGATCCTCGCCGATCAGCACGAAACGGCTCGCGCGCGTTTCGCCGTCCTGCCAGCGGCGGTCGAAATAGCTGTCGAAGCGGCGACCGACGCCCTGGATCACGAGCCGCATCGGCGCGCCGGGCAGCGCGGCGAAACCCTTCGCGCGGTAGATCGTGTGCGTTTCGACGAGCCGCTGCAGCGCGGCGATCGTCGCTTCGCGCGAGCCGGCGTCGCCCGACACGACCACCGAGTCGAAATCGTCGTGATGGTGATCGTGATCGCCGTCCTCGGCCGAGCCGTGATGGTCGTGGCGCAGGTGGATCGTGTCTTCCGACGCCGATTCGAGGCCGAGCAGCATCGCGAGATCGAGTTCGCCGCGCGTCGCGCGCACGATCTTCACCTGCGGCGGGATCTCGTCGCGAATCGCGGTTTCGATCTGCGCGAATGCCGCGTCGTCGACGAGATCGGCCTTGTTCACGATCACGAGATCGGCGGACGACAGCTGGTCGGCGAACAGCTCGTGCAGCGGCGATTCGTGGTCGAGGTTCGGATCGGCGCGGCGCTGCGCGTCGACCGCCTGCGGGTTTTCCGCGAACTGGCCGCTCGCGGCGGCCGGCCCGTCGACGACGGTCACGACCGCGTCGACCGTGAAGCTGTTGCGGATCGTCGGCCAGTTGAACGCCTGCACGAGCGGCTTCGGCAGCGCGAGCCCGGAGGTTTCGATCAGCACGTGGTCGATGTCCGCGCGCCGTTCGACGAGCGCCTCCATCACCGGATAGAACTCTTCCTGCACGGTGCAGCACAGGCAGCCGTTCGCGAGTTCGTAGAGCTGGCCCGACGCTTCGCCCTGCGCGTCGTCGCAGCCGATGCCGCAGCCCTTGAGGATTTCGCCGTCGATGCCGAGCTCGCCGAATTCGTTGACGATCACCGCGATGCGGCGGCCCTCGGCATGCTGCAGGATGTGGCGCATCAGCGTGGTCTTGCCGCTGCCGAGAAAGCCCGTGACGATCGTGACGGGAAGCTTGCGAAGGGTCATGGTAGGTCCAGTGTCGAAGAAGGAATCAGGCCGGGATCGTCGCGTCGGGAGCGGCGTGGCGGTTCATCGGGCGGATCGCGGGACATTCGCCGCACGCACCGGACGCACGGTCGCGGGGCGGTCGGAACGACGAATCGGGCATGGTGCATCCTTGCGAACGGTCGACATCGTGAATGCCAACACGGCTGCCGCCGGCCCGGCGCGTGCCGCGTGCCGTTCGCCGCGCCGGCCGGGTGCATGCGCGCGGGGCGGAGGAAGCGGGACAGGCGCGGGCGTCGGGCCTGCTGCGGCCGTGGACGATGCGCCGCCTCCCCGCGGCGCTGAACCCCAACGTTTGGGCCGGTATCCGGGCTGACGAACACGCCGCTTCGCCTTCCCGGATGCGCGCGGCATCCAGTGGCGGTCGTCCGCATGCGCGCGGCATGCGGCGAAGCGGCGCTGCATCGCGCATGGCGCGACGCGTTCGCTTACCGTTGCGGGGGCAGCACAGGTTGGCGCGGCCGCGGTGCGGGCTCGCTTCCTGTTTCCCGTTTAACTGCGCGCGCCGGCGGGCGCGCGCGAGCACCGAAACGCGTGCGAGTGTAGGTGCAGCGGGCGGGAGCGTCAAGGCGGACGGCGGGGCCGCCGCCGGCGCATTGCCGTTGCACGATCCCGTCGCTCGTATCCGCCCGCGGTGCGCGCGGCGTGCCCGACCGGACACGGCTGCGTTGACGATCGTTCAATCATCCGCCGCGATCGGCCGGCGAGCGCGATGCCCGACCGGGTCGGGTTCCGTCGCGCAAACGACCTGCCGGAAGAAGCTGCGGGGATGGACGGGTCGGCGCGCGCTGGCTACGGTCGGATCCGTTGCCCGTGCCTTTGTCGACATCGATGCGATCCATGCGCACGTTCCGGTTGTACGTTGCCGTCGTCGTGTGGTTGACTATGGCACTCATTTTTCCGTTCCCGGCGAAGGCGCGGGCCGTTTCCTTCGCGGCGATCGCAAAAATCCTGGCCGGCTCGTACGTCATTCTGTAAATGCCGCGTGCGGCAAGGCGGTATGCGTGACGTTCCACACGACGAGAAGCACATCCGATCGCGGTCGTCCGCCACGTCCGCGATCGCCAACCTGCGAGGATGCGGCATGAAAAGACCCGCGGTAACGGCAACGGCTCGGCGTGCATGCGCGCATGCGCGCCGGCCGGCGCCATGCGGCACCGGGTTCCCCGCACGCCTTCTCCACCCCGATTCCTGACGACCGGTTTCACACATGATTCGACATCGCACTTCCCTTTCGCGCCTTGCGCGCTTCGGCATCGCCGCGTGCCTGACGCTCGCGCCGCCGATCGCTTTCGCCGCCGACTACCAGGTCGAGCGACTCGACAACACGATCAGGGTCGACGCCTCCGGCCGGCGCACCGCGCAGGTCGACCTGTCGGTCAAGCTGCTGACCGATGCCGCAATCGCCCGCTTCGGCCAATACGTGCTGCAGTACAACGCGCAGCTCCAGACGCTCGACATCAACGCCGCCCAGACCGTGCATGCCGACGGCTCGACGGTACCGGTCGACGTCCAGCACGGCATCTTCGACCGGCCGGCGCCGGTCACGGCCGCGGCGCCGCAATTCAGCGCCGAACACCTGCGCATCGTCGCGTTTCCCGCGCTCGCGAAAGGCGACTCGATCCGGCTTTCATACACGCTGACCGACACGGATACGCTGTTCCCCGGCAAATTCAGCGTGCAGCTCGCGTTTCCGCCGACCGAGGACTACCGCGCCGCGAGCATCACGCTCGATACGCCGGCCGCCATGGCCGTCGCGATCGAGGCAAGGGAGGTGAGCGCGACGGCCGATACGACGCGCGACGGGCGCCGGATCCGCGTGTACCGCTATGAAACGCCCGCGCCGGGCCCGATCGAGGAGCAGTCGAACACGGTCGCGTGGACCGACCGCGGCCCCCTGTTCGTCGCGACCAATTTCTCCAGCTATGCGGACATCGCGCGCGCCTACCGGGCGCGCGCCGCCGACAAGCAGGCGCCCGCGGACGCGATCCGCGCGCTCGCGGACCAGATCACGGCGGGCGTCGACGACCGTCGCGAGCAGGCGATGCGGCTGTACGCATGGGTTGCCCGCAACATCCGTTACGTCGGCGTGTATTTCGGCGCCGGGCCCGTGGTCCCGCACCCGGCCGACGCCGTGCTCGCGAACCGGTACGGCGACTGCAAGGACCAGGTGACGCTGCTGTCCGCTCTGCTCGCGGCGAAAGGCATCGAGAGCCGCACGGTGCTCGTCAACCTCGGCGACCGCTACCGCCTGCCCGAGGCGCCGGACGTGCTCGCGTTCAATCACGCGATCGTCTGGCTGCCCGAATTCGATGCGTTCGCCGATACGACGGCCGGGGTGCTGCCGTTCGGCGCGTTGCCGTTCGAGGCGAGCGACAAGCCCGCGCTCGACACCGCGACGGGCAACGTGATCCGCACGCCGCCGCAAAACGGCCGCAACAGCCGTTCGCTGCTCGCCTACACGCTCGATCTCGATCCTGACGGCAACGCGGCGATGACGGGCGACATCGCGCTCGACGGCCAGGCGGTCCAGTATGCGCGGCAGATGTTCGTCTACGTTCAGCCGAAACGGCTGTCCGACGAGATGCTGCGCCGCTCCGGCCTTTCCGGCGAGCTGCACATGACGCCGCATCATCTCGACGCACTCGACCAGCCGTTCTCGATCGCGCTGCGCGGCACGCTGAACCAGTTGTCGCTGATGCCGGGCCCCGCCGCGTTCGCGGTGCCGCCGCTGCCGAATTTCGGCCGGATCCGCGACTTCGCCGATTTCGTCCTGCGGCAGAAGGACAAGCGCATCGACAGCGTATGTGCGGGGACGCGGCTCGAGGAGCGCTACCGGATCACGCTGCCGGCCGACGTCGAGATACTCGCGATTCCGCCCGACGTCGATGTCCGCGCGGGCGAAATCTCGTACCGCTCGACCTATCGCCGCAACGGCCGGACGGTCGACGTGACGCGCGTGCTCGACCGCGATCTCGCCGGCAACGTGTGCAGCAGCGCGAAGCTCGTCGAGTGGGCGGACGCCGCGCGCAGCATCTCGAAGGATCTGAAGCGGCAGATCCTGTATCGGTAAGCGCTGGCGCGACGGCCCGCGCAGCGCGCGCCGTCGCCCGCCGGCAGTGCCTGCGCCGCATGCGTTTGCAGCGGCGCGCTGTGCTATCGTATGCGCCGCGTTCGGTGCTCGCATGCGCATTCCGTGCATGCGGTTAAACGGGAAACAGGAGGCGGACGACCGCCCGGCCTGTGCTGTCCCCGCAACGGTACGCCGCCCGCGCGACGCGCTTTCCGCGCACGCGCCCGGGCCGCCCGCGATGCCACTGCCCGTCAGCCGGGCGGGAAGGCTGCGGCCCGGCAAGCGGCCAGCCCGGATACCGGCCGACGCAAGGGGCGAGCCCGACGCTCGCCGAACGCCCGATCCGCGGGGGACGGCTGGGGCGCGCATTCCGTCCGCGTCCGCGCGGGCTTCGCCCGATCCGCCATGCCTTGCCTGTCCGCCGGCCGCCATTCGGCCGCCCGCCTGCCCCTTTCCACTGTTTCGACCGGGTCCGCGCCGTGCCGCGCGCGATGAGCCGCGCGTGGCTGATGGCAACGCGCATGACGATCGTGATCTACATGGGCATCCGCCGGCTCGACGCGATCGCGACGGCGCTGCGCGACGGCGGCCTGCCCGGCGACACGCCGTGCGCGGCCATCGAGAATGCGACGCGCCCCGAACAGCGGCACGTGCTCGCGACACTCGGGACGCTGGTCGAACGGGTCGGCGCCGCCGGCATCGGTTCGCCGGCGATCGTCGTGATCGGCCGCGTCGCGGCGCTCGCCAGCGATCCCGCGGTGCGCATCGCGCTCGGCGGCGGCGCATGATGCGCGTCGCGCTCGGCGTCGGATTTCGCGCGGGCGCGACGGCCGCGCAGCTCGACGCCGCGATCCGCGCCGCGCTGGCGCGCTATCCTGACGCAGAACCGGCGCTCGTCGCGACGCTCGCCGACAAGGCGCGTGCCCGCGCGCTGCGCACGGTGTGCGCGCGACGCGGCTGGCCGCTGGTCGCGTTCGACGCGGCGCTGCTCGCGAGCCGCCCCGAACTGGCCGCGAGCGGTGCGTCGAATGCCGCGCTCGCGCGCTTCGGCGTCGCGGGCGTGGCCGAGCCGTGCGCGCGGCTCGCGGCGCCCCACGGCCGGTTGCTGGGCCCCAAATTGATCCGGGACGGCGTGACGGTCGCGCTCGCCGGCCCGCTCTGAACCCTTTGTTCCGCTTTCTTTCGACAGGACGATTCCGATGAAAACCGACGCAGAATCCCATCAACGGATGACCGAACGCCGCCGCGCCGGCCACGAGAAGAAGCAGGCTGCCGCCGTCAACGAAAAGGGCCTGCTGATCGTCAACACCGGCAACGGCAAGGGCAAGAGCACCGCCGCGTTCGGCATGGCCGTGCGGGTGCTCGGCCACGGCATGCGGCTCGGCGTCGTGCAGTTCATCAAGGGCGCGCTGCACACGTCCGAGCGCGACTTCCTCGGCGCGGTCGCGCAATGCGATTTCGTGACGATGGGCGACGGCTATACGTGGAACACGCAGAACCGCGACGCCGATATCGCGACTGCCCGCAAGGGCTGGGACGAGGCGCGCCGGATGATCGAAAGCGGCGACTACCGGATGGTGATCCTCGACGAACTGAACACGGTGCTGAAGTACGAATACCTGCCGCTCGACGAAGTGCTCGCGACGCTCGCCGCCCGGCCGGATTCGGTGCACGTCGTCGTCACCGGGCGGCACGCGCCCGATGCGCTGATCGACGCGGCCGATCTCGTCACCGAAATGCGCCTCGTCAAGCATCCGTACAAGGAGCAAGGCGTGAAGGCGCAGCGCGGCGTGGAGTTCTGAGCGTGCCCGCCTGCCCCGCGCTGTTCGTCAGCGCGCCCGCGTCCGGCCAGGGCAAGACGTCGGTGACGGCCGGCCTCGCGCGGCTGCACCGCCGGCTCGGCCGCCGCGTGCGCGTGTTCAAGACCGGGCCGGATTTCCTCGATCCGATGCTGCTCGAACGTGCGAGCGGCGCACCCGTGCATGCGCTCGACCTCGGGATGGTCGGCGAGGCCGGGTGCCGCGCGCTGCTCGCCGAGGCCGCGCGCGAGGCGGACCTGATCCTGATCGAAGGCGTGATGGGGCTGTTCGACGGCACGCCGAGCAGCGCCGATCTCGCGGTCGCGTTCGGCGTACCGGTGGTCGCGGTCATTTCGGCGAAGGCGATGGCGCAGACGTTCGCGGCGATCGCGTTCGGGCTCGCGCGGTTCCGGCCGGCGCTGCCGTTTCAC
Source organism: Burkholderia paludis (assembly GCF_000732615.1). Taxonomy (GTDB): domain Bacteria; phylum Pseudomonadota; class Gammaproteobacteria; order Burkholderiales; family Burkholderiaceae; genus Burkholderia; species Burkholderia paludis. The sequence continues at coordinate 144,326 of NZ_JPGL01000014.1, read as the reverse complement.
GGCGTGCTGGCGAACCGCGTCGGCTCGGCCCGGCACGCGGCGCTGCTGCAGCAGGCGCTGCCCGACGACCTGCGCTGGCTCGGGCACGTGCCGGCCGACGCGGGCATCGCGTTGCCGGAACGGCATCTCGGCCTGCACCAGCCGGGCGACATCGACGATCTCGACGCACGGCTCGAGCGCGCGGCCGATGTGCTGGCAGGCACGTCGCTCGCGCAGTTGCCGCCCGCGATCGCGTTCGCGGAGCTCGACGCCGCCGCGCCGGTGCCGCGCGGGCTCGCCGGCAAGCGGATCGCCGTCGCCCGCGACGCCGCGTTCTCGTTCATCTATCCGGCGAATCTCGCGCTGCTCGCCACGCTCGGCGCGCAGGCGGCGTTCTTCTCGCCGCTGGCCGACGAGCCCGTGCCGGACGATTGCGACGCGCTGTTCCTGCCGGGCGGCTACCCGGAACTGCACGCGGCGACGCTCGCGGCCAACGCCGTGGCCGCGCGATCGATTCGCGAGCATGCCGCGGCCGGCCGGCCGATCGTCGCGGAATGCGGAGGGATGGTCTATCTGTGCGAATCGCTGACCGACGTCGACGGCGCGACGGCGCCGATGCTCGGCCTGCTGCCGGGCCATGCGACGATGCAGCGCCGGTTCGCGGCGCTCGGCATGCAGCAGCTCGCCACGCGTACCGGCGCGCTGCGCGGCCATACGTTCCACTACTCGCGGCTCGCGACGCCGCTCGAGCCGGCCGCGTGCGCGACCCGGCCCGACGGCGATGCGGGCAGCGGCGAGGCCGTCTATCGCGCGGGCGCGATCGTCGCGACCTACATGCACATGTACTGGCCGTCGAATCCGGAAGCCGTGACGGCGCTGTTCAGCGGTAGCGCGATCTAGCGCGACCGGTGTCGGACGGCTCGTCGCGGCAGGCCCGGAGCGCAGCCGGGCGGCCCCGTCACACCAGAAACGCCTCGGCCAGCTTGACCCAGTACGACGCGCCCGTCGGCAGCGCCGCGTCGTTGAAGTCGTAGCCGGGGTTGTGCACCATGCAGCCGCCCTCCCCGTCGCCGTTGCCGATGATCAGGTAGCAGCCCGGCCGCTTCTCGAGCAGGAACGCGAAATCCTCGCTGCCGGTCAGCGGCACCATCTCGTCGATCAGGTTGGCATCGCCGACCCACTCGCGCGCGACGTTGCGTGCGAACGCGGTCATTTCGACATCGTTGACGAGCACCGGGTAGCGGCGCTGGTAGTCGATCGTCGCGGTCGCGCCGAACACGGCCGCCTGCGCATGCACGACTTCCTTGATGCGCGTCTCGAGCAGGTCGCGCACCTCCGGCTTCAGCGCGCGCACCGACAGGCGCATCTGCGCGCGATCGGGAATCACGTTCGGCGCTTCGCCCGCGTGGATCGCGCCGACCGTGACGATCGCCATGTCGAGCGGCGACACGTTGCGCGACACGATCGTCTGCAGCGCGATGACGATCTGCGCGCACACGACCACCGAATCGACCGCCTTGTGGGGAACCGCCCCGTGGCCGCCGCGGCCTTGCACGTCGACGATCACCGTATCCGACGACGCCATGAACGGCCCCGGCAGGAAACCGAACTTGCCGGTCGGGAAGCCCGGCATGTTGTGCATCGCGAAGATCGCGTCGCACGGGAACTGCTCGAACAGCCCTTCGTCGAGCATCTTCTTCGCGCCGCCGAGCCCTTCCTCGGCCGGCTGGAAAATCAGGTTCAGCGTGCCCGAGAAACGGCGCTCGCGCGCCAGGTGCTTCGCGGCCGCGAGCAGCATCGCGGTATGGCCGTCGTGGCCGCACGCGTGCATCTTGCCCGGAATCGTGCTCTGGTATGGCAGGCCGGTCGCCTCGTGGATCGGCAGCGCGTCCATGTCGGCGCGCAGGCCGAGGCGCTGCGTGCCGTCGCCCGCCTTCAGCTGCGCGACGACGCCCGTGCCGCCGAGCCCGCGATGCACCGCGTAGCCCCACGACTGCAACTGCGCCGCGACGAGATCGCTGGTCGCGAACTCCTCGAAGCCCAGCTCGGGGTGGGCGTGGATGCGGTGCCGGATTTCGATCATTTCGTCGGCGAGGCCGGCGGGAATCACGCTGTGCGTCACGATGTCGTCTCCTTGTGTGCCGTGGGGATGGTGCAGGCAAGGATAGCCGGTTCGATGGCAACCGGGCAGCCGAAAAGTCGTCGCGGTAGCAACCAATGGTTGCTGGGCCGGACACGGTGCGCGGGCCGGTGGTCGGGCCCCACGCTGTCGCGAGGCTTTCGCCTCGGCGCCATGGCGCCGTGCACGTCGTCGCGCCACGCCTGCGCTTCTTCATCGCAGCCGGACAGGGCCGGAGCATGTGGTGCGCCCGGTCGCGCCCGCGGGACATATGGCGCTCGTCGAGGCCTTCGGGCAGCGCCGCCACGCAGCGCGCGCCGCCCTGAAGCGCTGCCGGCGGTTCGGCCCGAGCGGCCGCGGGCGGGATGGTCTTCGGGATGGTTACAGCGGAAAACGCATGCGAAGACGCCGCGGCCGGCCCGCGCCGACCACGAAGGCCGGCCGGCGGGCCGCGGCGCGCACCGTCACCAGTTGTATTTCGCGGTCGCGATCACCGTACGGTCGTTGCCGAACACGCAGACGCTGTACGACTGGCAGCCGCTGATGAAGCGGCGGTTGAACAGGTTGGTCCCGTTCACGGAGAAGCGCCAGTTGCGCGTGTCGTAATGCAGGCCCGCGTCGAACAGCGTGACGCTCGATACCGTCAGCGAGTTGTCGGACGCGCCGGCCGACGCGCTCTGGTAGCGAATGCCGCCGCCGAGCCCGAAGCCCGCGAGCGGCCCCGTGTGCCACGTCCAGTCGGTCCACAGCGACGCCATCTGGCGCGGACGCGGAATGTCGACCGGCCAGTTGTTCAGCGTGTCGTCGTTCGCCTTGATGACCTTGACGTCCTGGTAGACATACGACGCGATCAGCGACAGGTTCTGCGTGAGCTTGCCGGTCGCGCTCAACTCGATCCCGCGCGCACGCACCTCGCCGGTCTGCACGGACTTCGTGCCGCTATCGTCCTGGCTCAGCAGCGCCGGCGTGATCCCGTTGGTCTGGTTGATCTGGTAGATCGCCGCGTTCAGCATCAGGTTCTTGCCGGGCGGCTGCCAGCGCAGGCCGGCCTCGATCTGCTTGCCGCGCGTCGGCTGCGGCAGCCCGCCGCCGAGCAGGTTCACGCCGATCAGCGGGTTGAACGACGTTGCATAGCTGATGTACGGCGCCAGCCCGTAATCGCCCTGGTACGTCAGGCCGACGCGGCCGGTGAACGCCGTGACGTCCGCCTTCGTCTGCGTGCCGCCCTCGCGATCGTCCATGCGCATGTTGACCCAGTCCTCGCGGCCGCCGAGCGTCAGCGTCCAGCGGTTCCACTTGATCTGGTCCTGCGCGTACAGGCCGAACGTGTTCATCGCCGTGTACGTGTTGGTACGGTACGTGGTGTTCGGCGGCGAGAACACCGACAGCGTGACCGGCGTGTAGACCGGGTTGTAGATGTTCAGCGGCGGCGCTGCGGCCACCCATTCGCTGTCGGTCGCGGTCTGCCGGTTGTACTGGAAGCCGAGCAGCAGCGTGTGGTCGAGCGGCCCCGTCGAGAACCGCCCCTGCAGGTTGTTGTCGATGTCGAAGCGGCTGTAGTTCATCTGGAACACGCCGGCCCAGCGCGACACGTCGGTCAGGCTGCCGTCGACCAGGCCGCCGCCGTACACCGAGCCGTTGTCGAGCGACAGGTGCATGAGACGCACGTTCTGCCGGAACGTCCATGCCGGCGTCAGGTTCTGCTCGAACTGGTAGCCGACCGACCACTGCTTCTTGCGGTAGTAATTGAAGTTCGGGTCGCCCAGGTAGACATCCTTGCCGAGCTGCCCGTTCGGGTTCGGCAGCACCGTTCCCACCGCGGGCAGGAAGTTCGACGAGATGTCGCCCCAGTCCTGCAGATAGGTGGCCGACAGGGTCAGCGACGTGTCCGCGTTCGGGCGCCAGCGGAACGACGGCGCGAGCGCGACGCGCTGGTCGTTGTTCGGGCCGGTCAGCGCGTTGCCGTCGCGTGCGACGCCGACGAACCGGTACGCGTACTTGCCGTCCGGGTCGAGCTTGTCGCCGACGTCGAGCATGAATTCCTTGCGCGCGTAGTTGCCGATCTGCACGCCGGCCTCGCGCACGCGCTCGCCGTCGGCGAGCTTGGTCTGCACGTCGACGATCGCGCCGGGATCGCCCGCGCCGTACAGCACCGAGGTCGGCCCGCGCAGCACGGTGATGCTGTCGATCATGTACGGATCGACGCGCCAGCTCGCGAGGTTGATCGTGTTCGGCACCTGCAGCCCGTTCACGTACGCGGTCGGCGTGAAGCCGCGCAGCGCCGAGTACCAGTCCGACCGGTTGTCCGTGCCGTACGACGAGAAGCCCGGCACGTAGCGCAGCGCCATGTTCACGTCGGTTGCGCCGGTCATCTCGATCTGCTGCGCGGTGACGACGTTGATCGTCTGCGGAATTTCGTTGATCGGCGTATCGGTCTTCGTGCCGGTCCGGCTGCGCTTCGCGACGAGCCCGACCGTGCCGTCTCCCTCCGAGGCCGCGTTGACGCTGATCGCCGGCAGCGTGCCGTTCTGCGCACTGCCGGCCGACGCCGCGGCGCCCGCGTTCTCGGCCGGCGCCGCCTGGGCATGCGCCTGTCCTGCCGCCGCACCGAACGCCACGCCTGCCGCGGCTGCGATCGCACGCAAACGCGTGCCTGTTGCCCACTCCATCTTCCTTTGCTCCACTTGTCTTGCGGTCTCCGACCGCACCTTTGTCGAAAAGCGCGAACCATGCGGCTCGCGCTTGCCCCGTTTTTCTGTCGTTTTCCCCACGCCGCCCGGGCCGCGCCCGCGTCACCGGCGCACGCGATCCCGTCGTTGCTCCCGGGCGAGGCGATGCACGGATTGCCGGCGCGCGGCGCGTGCGTCGCCGTTCATCCGCCCGCCTGCCGCAGCCTCGATCGCGCCACGTGCGGATCGGGCGCTGCGCCGCCGCCCGGAGCCGCGTCGGATGAACGACGTCTTCCGCTCCAGACGTGCCTCGGAGCCGCTTGTGGCGGCTTCACCCCTGGGGTGACGAATGACGCCGCCGATTTTTTACCGTTTTGTAAGCAATCACCCCGCCCGGCTGGTCCTGCGGGCCATCCGGTAAACATTTGCGCGGCCCGTTCGTCTCACACGGAGGAACGCCGGACCGGGACCCCGCTCGTCCGCCGCTTCCGCGTTTTCGCCTGCCCTCCGTTCGCCCACGTTGCCGATGACTGCCGCCCACGAGCCCTCTTCCCCGCCGCCGCCCGACGCCGCTCCCGCCCGCCCCGCTGCGCGCCTGATCCTTGCGCTGCTGCGCGAAAGCCGTGCGTCGCTCGCGCTGGCGCTCACCGCGTGCGTGCTGAACGGCGTCGCGAGCGTGCTGCTCGTCGCGACGCTGAACCGGGCGCTGTCGCAGCCGGGCGCGGCCGATACGCAGCTCGCGTGGCGCTTCGCGCTGTGCGCGGTGATCGCGCTGGTCACGCGGATCGTGTCCGGCACGCTGTTCGCCCGCCTGTCGCAGGACACGATGGCGCGGCTGCGCGTGCATCTCGCACGGCGCGTCGGCGCGGCCGAGCTGCGCGACATCGAGCGGATCGGCGCGGCGCCCGTGCAGTCGGTGCTGACCGACGACGCGACCAACGTGTCGATGCTGTTCTTCGCGCTGCCGAACCTCGTCATGCACGGCTCGATCGTGTTCGGCTGCCTCGGCTATCTCGCGTGGCTGTCGTGGCCCGTGTGCCTGCTGGCGCTGGCCGCGATCGTCGCCGGCTCGGTCGGCTACCACACCGGCGACCGCCGCGCGATCGCGTCGCTCGAAGCGGCCGGCCGCGCGCAGGACCGCCTGTTCGGCCATCTCGGCTCGCTGTTCTCCGGCGCGAAGGAACTGAAGCTGCACGACGCCCGCGCACGGCAGTTCGTCGACGGACAGCTCGGCGCCGCGATCGGCGAGGTGCGCGACCACCGCCGCCGCGCGTTCAGCGCATACGCGGTCGGCGTCGGCTGGATCATCTTCCTGTTCTACGTGTTCCTCGGCGTCGCGTCGTTCTGGCCGCAACTCGGCGTGCATGCCGATCCGGCCGCGGCGGCCGGCTACGTCGTCGTGTTCCTGTTCATGCTCGTTCCGCTCGACGGGTTGCTGAACAACCTGCCGACCCTCAACGCGGCCCGCGTGTCGCTCGCGCGGATCGAAGGCGTGATGGCCGAATTCGGCGCGCTGCGCACGGCGCCGCCCGCGGCCGACGCGCCCGACGTGCCGCCGGCCGGCGCCGTCACGCTGCGCGGCGTCACCCACGCGTATTTCCACGAGCGCGACGAGCGGATGTTCGGCATCGGGCCGATCGACCTGACCATCAAACCCGGCGAACTCGTGTTCATCGTCGGCGGCAACGGCAGCGGCAAGACGACGCTCGCGAAGGTGCTGACGGGCCTCTACGAGCCCGAGCAAGGCACGATCGAGGTCGACGGCCGCACGATCGGCTGGCGCGAGCGCGCGGCGTATCGGCAGCGCTTCAGCGCGGTGTTCAACGACTTTCACCTGTTCGACGCGCTGCTCGGCATCGTCGATCCGGACGATCCGTCCCGCGCACAGGCCGATGCGCGCGCGAATGCGCTCGTCGCGAAGCTCGCGCTCGACCACAAGGTCAAGGTGGTGGACGGCGCGTTCTCGACCCGCGCACTGTCGACCGGACAGCGCAAGCGGCTCGCGCTCGTCGTCGCCTATCTGGAGGACCGGCCGTTCTACCTGTTCGACGAATGGGCGGCCGATCAGGATCCGTCGTTCAAGGCCGTGTTCTACGAGCAGTTGCTGCCCGAGCTGCGTGCGCGCGGCAAGGCCGTGATCGTGATCACGCACGACGACCGCTATTTCGATCTGGCCGACCGGCTGCTGAAGCTCGACAACGGCCGCATCGTGAGCGACACGGCGCCCGCGCGGTCGCGCATCCGGGATGGCGCCGACACGCTGAGCGCGTAACCGGCGGCCGATGAAGGGTGGCCGATGCGCGGCCCTGGCGGGGCGCCGGCGAGATTCGTCCGGCACCGGCAGGTCGCCGCGCATTCCGCCACGTCGATGCGGGCCGGGCAACGCAGTGGCGCACGGCGTGGCCGCCCGGGCCCGCCACCGCCGATCGCCCCGAGGCCGCCTCCTGCCCGTCGGGCCGACGGCGCCCGGCGGCATGCCTGCCGCCGCGCATTCAGCGCGCGGCCGGCAGCCTCAGCATCGTGTCGGCCATCACGTCGGCCAGTTTCAGGGCCGACATCGGCCCGCCGAACCCCCAGATATTGCGTTCGACGAGCGCGATCCGGCGCTCGCGCAGTGCGGGCACGAAGCGCCATACCGGCGAGTCGAGCTTCGCCGACAGCGGCACCTCCATGCCCGATGCGGTCACGAACAGCACGGCCAGGCCGCGCTGCCTGAGCAAGTCGGCCGACGTCACGTAAAGCGTGCCTTCCAGCGTCGGCTTGCCGGGCCATGGATCGAGCCCGAGCGCGCGCGCGAGGCCCGCCGACATGCTGTTGCCCGTATAGGCCCAGTAGCGGTCGGGCAAGCCGAGATCCTGCAACAGCGCGATGCGCTCGCCCTTGCGGCCCGCGGCCGCGAGTCGCGCCGCATTGCGCGCGATTCCCGCGTCGAGCCGCGCGCCGACCGCCTGCGCGCGTGCGTCGCGCCCCGTCACCGCCCCGATCGTCCGGAAGATCTGCCGCATCCAGTCGAGCTGCGTGACGGGTGCCCCGCCGTCGTCGGACACATCCGGGCTGAACTGGAACAGGATCGTCGGCGCGATCCGGTCGAGCGCACCGAAAATCGGCGCATGGCGGAAACCGACGCCGATGATCAGATCCGGCCTGACCGCGGCGATTGCCTCGAGCCCCGGCTCCTGCCGCGTGCCGATATCGGTCACGTGCGCGAGCCGGTCGCTCGCATAGCCGAGCCAGCCCGGATAGAACGCCGGATCGGCCATCCCGACCGGCACGAGGTCGAGCGCGACCGCGCATTCCGCGAACATGAAATCGAGTGCGACCACCCGCAGCGGCCGCACCGGCATCGTCGCGCTGGCCTGCGAGACGACGGGATTGCCGGCCAGCGACACGGCGCCCGCCCCGCGCGGGCCCGGCGCGCCGGACGCATCGAGCGCGGCGGCGACGGCGCCCGACGACGCGGCCGCGCCGAGCGCGGCCAGTACACCGAGCGCGTGCCGGCGGCCGGCGCGCATCACCGGATCGCGCCCTGCCCGGCCAGCGCCGCGTCGTCCATCGTCAGTAGCAGGGGGCAGCTTCCACACAGTTGCGTTTCTCCAGGAATTTCATAGCGCAGGCAGCACACGCGGCGCGCGCGGAACGGCGTCGGCAGCAGCGGCGAGCGCGGCACGGCATCGCGCACCGGCGTGCGCAGCGGATTCGGCTCGCCGTCGACGCAGGTCGGGCCGAACAGCCAGCCGGCGTCGCGGGCGGGATCGGCCACGCACGGCAGCGAACGATAGACGTCGAGCAGATAGTCGAGCAGGTTGCCCGCGTTGTTCCACAGCACGCGCGGCGTGACGCGGCCCATCGCCGCGAGCAGGTCGATCACCGCGCCGAGATGCGCGATGAGCCCCGCGTAGCGCGACGCCGGGTCGTCGCACGGCGCGCCGAGCGCGTCGTTCGCGAAATACAGCGCGGCGGGCATCCCGTCGTCGAGTGCGACGAACGTGCGCTCGGGCGTCATGTCGAGCGGCCGGCCGAGCGTCAGCGCGGCAACCACGCCGGCCGGCGCCGCGCGGCCGAAATAGTATTTGCTCCATTGCGACATCAGCGCGCGCGCATGCCGTGCCGGATCGCCGCCGTAGTGACGGACCATCGCGTCGAGCACCGCATCGCGATGCGCGGGCAATGCGCCGACCGGCACGACGATGCGGCCCGGCGCATGCGCGTCGTCAGGCATGCCGAGCCAGACGGCGTCGAGATGGTCGGCGAACGGTTGCGGCGCAAACGCCGAGAAACGCGTGGCGCGCACGCCGTCCGGCATCGGCGTCATCGCCGTGCGCGCCGCGCGCGGCGCCCCTCGATAATCAGCAGTCCGAGCAGGTACGGCGCGCCGATCAGTGCGGTCAGCACCCCGGCCGGCACTTCGCGCGGCGCAACGACCGTGCGCGCCGCGAGATCCGCGACTCCGAGGATCAGCGCGCCGCACGCGGCCGCGAGCCACAGCCGCGTGCGGTGCCGGCGCGCGCCGAGCATCGTCGCGACGTGCGGCGCCATCAACCCGATGAAGCCCACCGGCCCGACCGCCGCCACGGCCGCGCACGCTGCGAGGGTCGCGATCGTCAGCGCGAGCGGCCGCAGCGCGGCCACCGGCAGTCCGAGCACGGCCGCCTGGTCGTCCCCGAGCGCGAGCATGTCGAGCGGCTTCGCGAGCCACGCGAACGCGGGCACCGCGAGCACGCACCACGGCAGCAGCATCGACACCTCGCCCCAGCTCCGGCCATAGGTGCCGCCGACGAGCCACACGACGAAGCGTGCCGGCTGCACGCTCTCCTGCGTGATCAGCCATTGCGCGAGCGTGGTCCACAACGCGCCGGTCACGATGCCCGTCAGCGCCACCGCGAGCGGCGCATAGCGCTGCCGGTGATTCAGCGCGAGCGTGATCGCCAGCGACAGCCCGCCGCCGATCAGCGCGGCCGCCGCGAGCGTCATGTGGCCCATCAGCGGCCACGTCGACAGCGCAGCCAGCGTGACGAGCCCCGCGCCCTGCGTGACGCCGAGCACTTCGGGGCCCGCGAGCGGATTGCGCACGACGCTCTGCATCGCGACGCCGCTGGCTGCCAGCAACGCACCGGCGAGCAGCGCGCACAGCAGGCGCGGCAGGCGCAGGTCGATCAGCATCCGCGCGAGCGCATCGTGGCCGGACAGCGCGGCGAACCAGCGGGCCGGCGACAGCCATTCGGGGCCTGCCGACGCGCCGACGAGCATCGCGAGCACGCCGGCCACGACGAACAGCACCGTGCGCCACGGCCAGCCGAGCCGTTCGAGCCAGCCGACGAGCCGCGTCGCGCCACCGCCCGCCGCGCGCTCGCCATCCGCGTGCAGCACGCCCGACCACGCGGCGCCGTGCCGGATCATCGCCAGCATCAGCGGCGTGCCGACCAGCGCGATCGCCACGCCGGTCGACAGCGTCGCGTCGAGACCCGACGCGAGCACCGCGCTGTCGGTGCCGAGCACGAGCGCGCCGCCCGCGAGCGCCGACAGCGGCACCAGCACGCCGAGCCGCGCCGCGCGCGCCCCGCGCACCTGGCGCAGCAGGTTCGGCGCGACCAGGCCGACATACGACAGCGGGCCCGCGATACTGACGGCCACGCTCGTGAACGCGACCGCGACGAGCGTCGCGGCGAGCCGTGTCGCATCGACACGCACGCCGGCCGCGGCCGCCGCCTCGTCGCCGAGCGTCAGCGGATCCAGCGGCCGGATCACGAACGGCAGTGCGACCAGCGGCACGACGAGCCAGCGCGCGGCGAGCGCGAGGCCCGCCGCGCCCGGTTGGTAGAGACTGCCGCTGCTCCACAGCGCGGCGCCCGCGATGTTCTCTTCGAAAAACGCGAGCACGAGCGTCGACAGCGCGGAAAACAGCAGCATGCACACGCTGCCCGCGAGCACGAGCCGCAACGGCGTCGCGCGCCAGCCGCCGGCCGCGACGATCGCGCATGCGGCAGCGGCCAGCCCGCAGGCGAACAGCAGCGGCACCGACGCGACACCGGCCAGCGCCGGCACGAGCATCGCCGCGAGCAGGCCGAGCTGGGCGCCGCCCGTCACGCCGAGCAGGTCGGGCGACGCGAGCGGATTGCGCGTGAGCGACTGGAACAGCGCACCCGCCACGCCGAGGCAGCCGCCCGCGACGAGCGCCGCCGCGACCCGCGGCAGGTTGAGGTCGAACAGGAACACGTGCGCGAGCGCGGCGTCGTCGCTGCCGGGCGCGGCGTCCCACCACGCGCGCAGATCGGGGGCGACGCGCAGCGCGGCGAGCGCCCCGATCAGCGCGACGAGGCCGAGCGCGATCGTGCCGGCCCGTCCCGGGGTCGCCCGCTTCCCCGCCGCCGCGCGGCGCCTGCGCATCGCGAACGTGGTCATACGGCGAGATCCCGGTCGAGGGCGCCGGACGCCTGCGGCGCACCCGACGCGGACGGCCCGTAGGCCGGCACGCACATCGGCGCGCCCGTCTGCGGATGCGCGAGCTTCAGCATCTCGACGCCGAACGCTGCACGCAGCCGCGCCGGATCGAGCATCGCATCGGGCGAGCCCTGCGCGACGAGTCGGCCCGCTCGCATCAGCACGATCTCGTCGCTGTAGGCGGCCGCCTGGTTCAGGTCGTGCAGCACCCACACGATCGTCAGCCCGCGTGCGCGGTTCAGCGCGCGCAGCGCATCGAGGATGTCGAGCTGGTGATGGATGTCGAGATAGGTCGTCGGCTCGTCGAGCAGCACGATCGGCGCCTGCTGCGCGAGCGCCATCGCGATCCACGCGCGCTGGCGCTCGCCGCCCGACAACGCGCCGACGTCGCGGCCCGCGTCGCCGGCGAGGCCGCTCGTCTCGAGCGCCTCGTCGATCGCCGCATGGTCGGCGCGCGACAGGCCGCGCAGGAAACCGCCATACGCATAGCGCCCGTACGCGACGAGCTCGCGCACCGTGAGGCCCGACGGAATCTGGTTGAACTGCGCGAGCATCGTGAGCTCGCGCGCGAGCGCGCGACGGCGCAACGACGCGAGCGGCGTGCCGTTCACTTCGACCTGGCCCGCACGGGCGGGCTGCAGGCCCGCGAGCGTGCGCAGCAGCGTGCTCTTGCCGCAGCCGTTCGGTCCGCACAGCGCGGTGACGCGGCCGGCCGCGATCGACAGGTCCAGCCCGTCGATCACGACATGGTCGCGATACCCTACCGACAGCCCGCGCGCGGAAAGTGCGGCGGTACCACGCGTCATCCATCCTCCGTTCGGTCGCGCAGGACCGTGTAGCGTTGCGTCATCGCGACGACGACCTCGGGCAGTTTCTCGAACGAGCCGCGTGCGTGCGGAATCGGCGTGTTGTCGGGCATCGGTGCGGCGTCCATGCGCCACGGGAACACGATGCTTTCCGGGTCACGCACGGCGCCGCTCGCCTGCCCGGCGAGCGCACCGGCGAAACGTCGGCCGGATCGCATACCGTTCGCGGTCGCTGACGACGGCCGCATGGACGCGATCGTCCCTGCTGGCGAAACGCGCCGCGGCTTGCGCCACGACCGGAACCTCGCGGGAAACGGCACCGGGATGCGCCGTGCTGGAGTCCATCTCCCCGGCCCGGCGGGCGACGGGCCGGCGCGCTTGCCTAGTTCCGCCGTGCGCGGCCGCCCGCGAACGCCGGACACGCGACGCCGCGATGGCATGCCTCGAGGCTGTCCGCACAATGGCGCTCCGCGTCGCGCACCATGAAATGCACGAGCGTCTGCGACACGTTCAGCGCGCGCGCCGCGGTCTGCAGCGTTTCCTCGCGCAACCGCACCATCTCGAAGGCCGCGCGGCTGCGCGCCGGCAGGTCGTCCAGCGCGGCCCAGACGCGCCGCAGCGTGTCGCGCGTCAGCAGCGCGGCTTCCGGCGTCGGCTCGGGCGACGGCACGTCGAAGCCGGCATCCTCTTCCGTGTGATAGACGTTCTCGAGGTTGCGCCGGCGGCACGCGTCGATCGACGCATTGCGCACCATCCGGCTCACGTAGGCGACCGGTTGGCGCACCGCGTCCTGGTTCGGGAATTCGACGAGCTTCACGAAGACGTCGTGGACGACGTCTTCGGCGCGGCTCGTACAACCGACGATGCCGCGCGCGACATTCACGAGCATCGCGCGATGCGAGATCAGCACGTCGAGCAGTGCGCCCTGCGCACGGGGCTCCGCGGCACGGCGGGCACGCGGCCGCCGGTCGCGATCACTGCCGAGGAACGGGTTTGCCGCTGCCGCCGCCGGTCGGTCGAGCACTTCCGCCATCGTCATCGATCTGCTCCGTCAAATTCCGAGATAGCGCAATTTAACGTAAACGCAAATCATTCTCAATGCGATTCACAAATCCCCTTTCGGGTTGTCTGGATTTGTCCGAATAATTGCCGGAATCGTTGCGCGAGCAGACAAGACGCGTCATTTCGATCGCGGCGCACATCAAGCTTTCAACCCGACAGGACCGGCGCAATCCGGCACCGGGTTCGCCGCCGGCGGCGCAAACGATGCGGGGCGCGGCGCACATCGCGTGCGGCCCGCCCGCCTGTCCCGCGGCGCGCCGACGCGATCTTTCACGCGCCTGACAAATTGCTTGCGGCTGTCATTTGCAGTAGCAACTTCTTACCACGTGAAATTTTGGGGGCTCGTACGATCGGGTTGCTGTTTCCAAGGGAGAACGACATGAAATCCATCGTGTTATCCGCCATCATGGTCGGTGCGCTCTCGAGCGTGATGCTGACGGGCTGCGTCGCGTACCCTGCCCCGGCAGAAGTCACGATCGGCTGGCATGGCGATCGTTACTGGGACGGGCATCGTTACTGGGAGCGCCGCGACTGGGAAGCTCAGCATCCGGGCGGGTATGAAGACCGCAGGGACGAACAGCGGCCGCAGTGGTAACGCCCTTTCCCGATCGCGTCATCCGATCTTCAACAACAGGACCTCAATATGAAAACGCTACTGAAAACCCTGACCGTCGCGGCCCTGGCCGCAGCCGTACTCGTGCCGGCGATCGCCGAAGCGCATCCGCACCGCGTGTGTCACTTCGAGCATCACCATCACAAGGTGTGTCACTGGGTGCGGTAAACGCCACGAGGCGCCGGAATACCGGCGCCTCGCGGCAGCGCTTCACCGACCCGGCGTTGGCGGCCGGCATCGCACAAGCCGCGCCGGGTCGACAGGCAGGCGTCGCATGCGTCAGTAGATGAACAGCCGAATCGTCGCCGTGCCGTTGAACGGCCCGATCTTCGGCGGCCCGAACGCCTTCAGCACCGCATCGAGCGTCACGCTCTGGTAGTTCACGCTCCCGGGCATCTGCGCGAGCACGAATTGCTGGTTGAACGGGATCGCCGTGCCGTTGCGGTCCTCGATGCCGATACCGAAATTGCTGTTGGCATCCGGCACGAGCAGCCCGTTACGCACCGTCTGCGACGTCTCGAAGTAGCCGTCCACGCGCAGCGCCACGTTGCACTGCTTGGTCAGCGCGAGACTGAACGACTTGCGCGGTATCGCGGGCGAGAAGCCGCTGCCCGTCGCCTGCACCTGGCCGAACTTCACGATGCCCGGTTCCGGCGTGACCTTCACGTCGACCAGGCAAGGCGTCGGCTTCAGGTTCCGCAGGCCGCTCAGCTTGTAGCGAAAGCTCGGGTTGATGTAGTTCAGGCCGCCCTTGCCGTCGAACTGGAACACCGCGTAGATGTCCGACGGCGGCTGCGCCCAGTTGCCGCGCTTGCGCACCACGACCTGATAGGTGATGCTCAGCGGAAACTTCTCGCAACGCCCGGCCTTGACGTCCGCGTCGCTCAGCTTGCACGGCTCCACGTACGTTTTCGTCTGCACGCCGTCGCCCGGCTGGCTGCTGCGGCCGAAGTAGTCCTGCCCTTCGTAGCGGATGCCGATCTCCAGCCCCCACGCGGCAGGCGTCTGCTTTTCCGGGTTCGCGTAGAAATAGATCCACTCGCCGAACGTCTTCATGTCGCCGCCGAGATCCTTGTAGCAGTATCCCGTCGTCGTGCGCGGCGGCGACACCCAGATCACGTAGCCGTCCGGTGCGTCGGTCGGATAGGACGCGACGTTGCCGATCGCTTCCGTCAGCGACGTGCCGCCGCCATTCGCGACGCAGCGCACGGCCCACGCCGGCTGCGCCACCGCGATGAACAGCGCGAGCATGCACCACCTGAGCCAGGCGGGCATGGGCGCGGCGATGCCGGTTCGTCGAGCGCCGCTCATTTCTTCACGCTCTTGCAGGCGCCGGCCTCGCACGCGTACTCGACCGCCACCTGGCCGCCGTAGTCGTCGATATGCGTGACGAACAGCGTCGACGGCGTCGCGGCCTTGAACGGCACGTCGGCGGTGCTCATCGGGCTCACCATCACCGGATCCATCGGCACCTTCGTCTTCTGTTCGCCCGCGCTCACGTCGACCACCGTCACGTGGTACGGCGTCGGATTGTCGAACACCAGCCGGTGCGCGGCCGCATCCACGCGCAACGTCATCGGCAGCGTCCAGTCCTCGTCGCGCTGCGGCTGCACGGCCTTCGGCCGGTAGAACAGCTTCATCTGCGTATGCAGCGCGATCTGCAGCGTGTTCGGCGTATCGGTCTTCGGCGGCACCTCGCGGATGTTCAGGTAGAACACCGACTCGCGATCGGCCGGCAGCTCGGCGCCCGGCAGCTTCGCGATCCGCAGCACGTTGCGCTCGTTCGCCTCGACCCGCTGCAACGGCGGCACGACCATCAGCGGCGTCGTGATCTTGTTGCCTTTCGCATCCTCGAGCCACGACTGCACGAGATACGGATAGGTCGTGCTCTTGTTGGTGATCGTGACGATCGCGGCCTGCTCGCCTTCGTTGAAGATCACGCGGGTGCGGTCGGGCACGATCGCCGCGTGCGCGGCGCCCGCGAGCAGCGCGCCGGCGGTGGCGAGCGCGCACAGCGCGCGTCGCGGAATGGAAACGGGGAAAGGCATGTTCATCGCTGGATCCGTGGAGTCATCGTTCGACCCGTGCGGCCGCTGCATGCGACTCGCCGGGCGCCTGGCACGTCACCGGGATCGGCGTGCCTTCGAGTTGGAGCTGGTTCGGCAGTGCGTCGATCGTGCAGAGCGTGCGCTCGCCCGCTCGCACCGCCAGCGTGGATTTCGGCTGTACCTGGGTCAGGAACGCGGCGCCGCTCTCGCCGACGATGCCGAGTTCCTTGCCGTTCGCCACGTCCTGCACCGATGCGCCGAACGGCAGCGGCTTGCCGTCCGCGTCGGTCAGCGTCAGGTACAGGTTGCTGCCGCGCGCGGCGGAGAACTTCACGAAGCCGATCGCGCCGTCGGTCAGCACCATGCGCTGGATCGGATTCGTCACCTGCACTTCGAGCGGCAGCTTCTCGACGTTGACGGTCGCGTCGTACACGTTGTACGGCGAGACGCCGTCGAGCACCGCGTAGCCGCGCGAGTCGGTATGCGCAAGCGTGCCGGACAGCGGCACGTCGGGCACGCCGTCGGTCGACACCAGCAGGCGCGTGTCGCCCGCGTTGCCGTTTGCGTGCGCGGAGACGCCGTACTGCGTCGCGACGAACGAGCCGTCGACTTCGAGCGACGCGGCCGCGTACGCATTGGCGAGCGTCGATGCCTGCGCCGTGAGCTGGTACGCCGACGAGCGCTGGCGGAAGCTCGCGTTCGCCGATGCGCGGCCGTCGGTCGCGCCGGCGTTGACCTGGTAGGTGCGGCCGTCAGGATCGTCGTAGATGTAGCCCGCGTTCACGCTCGTCGTACCGCTGCCCGTCGTCAGGTTCGACGTGACGGTGTGGCGGCCGCCGATCGGCAGCGTCGCGGTCACCGACACCTGGTTGCCGCTGGCGCCGGCGCTCTGCGTACGGAACGCCGACACGCTGACGTTCAGGTTGCGCAGTGCGCCGATCGAGAACGCCCGCGTGAGCGTGAGGCCGACCCGCTGCTCGTTCGCACGTTCCCAGTAGGTCGTCTGGTCGTACGAGAAATAGGTCGACGTGTCGCCGAAGCGCTTCGACAGCGTCGCCGAATAACGCTGCTTGCTGTTGGCCAGGCCGTACGCGGTCGGGTCGCCCGAGAACTGCGCGAAGTTCGTGTATTCGCGCTCGGAGAAGCGATAGCCGAAGAAACGCACGTCGGCATCGAGCCCGTCGAAGTGCTTCGAATAGTTGATGCGATAGGAGTTGCCGTTGCGCGTCACGCCGTTCCACCACAGGCGGGCCCGCGCATGCGTGACGTCGGCCGACAGCGCGCCGAACGCGCCGAAATCGCGGCCGACGCCGAGCGCGATCGACGTGTAGCCCGACGCGGCGATGAAGCCGCCGTAAGCGGTCACGTCGAACGGCAGGCCGTAGGCGATTTCGCCGAAGCCGAAGAACGGCGTGATGCCGGCGCCGCCGAACAGCCGCGGCTTGCCGACGGCGGCCTTGTAGCGCAACTGGCCGGTGCGCGCGAGGAACGGCACGGCGGCCGTCGTCACCTGGAAGCGCTGCACGCTGCCGTCTTCTTCCTCGACCGCGACGTCGAGCGTGCCCTGCACGCTCGTATTGATGTTCTGCAGCGCGAAGGCGCCCGGCGACACGCGCGTCACGTACAGCACGCGGCCGGCCTGCGACACGGTCACGGTCGCGTTGGTGCGCGCGACGCCCGAGATCAGCGGCGCATAGCCGCGCAGCGCAGGCGGCAGCATGCGGTCGTCGCTGCGGATCGACGCGCCCGTCAACGCGAACGTGTCGAAGATGTCGGAGGTCAGGTAGTCGTCGCCGAACGTCACCGTCGACTGGATCGACGGCAGCGCGCGAAATGCATAAAGCCGGCTGAAGCGGAACGTGCGGTCCGCGTATGCCGTATTGCCCACGTTCGATTGCGCCTGGTAGTCGCCGCGAAAGCGCCATGCATCCCAGTTCGCGCCGATCGTCCCGTAGGCCTGGACCGAATTCGTCTGTCCGCCGCCCGCACCGAAATTGCGGTTCGTGTTCGCGATCACGCGGTAATCGAGCATCGCGCCCGGAATCCCTTCGGACCAGCGCTCCGGCGGCAGGTAGGTCGAATCGCTGAATTCGAGGGCCGCCTGCGGAATCGTGATCTTGAGCCGCCCGTCGCTTTTCAGGTAACGCACGGTCACCCCCTCGATCGCGCCGAGGTCGACGCAGCGGCCGCCCTGAAAGCGCGGCAGGTCCTTCGCCAGCGACGGCTTCAGCCCGAACTGCGCGACGAGTTCCGGCGTCAGGCACGGCTTGCCGGCGCCCGACGCGTCGACGGCGATGAACTCGATCGACTGCAGGCCGTAGAACAGGTCGTTGACCTGCACGTCGAGCATGTACTCGCCCGGCAACGTGAAGTCCGCCTGCGAGAACTGCGACAGGTCGACGTTGTTCGAGCCGTCGATGTTCAGGAACGACGAATTGAATTCCGTCGCATGGCTCTGGCTGCCGACAACCAGCACGGAGACGCAAAGGAAGGAATGTCTGATTCGCACGCGGCGCTACCGGAAGTCCAGGAAGGGGGAAAAGGAGGGAAAGCGGACGAGGAAGGGTGCGCGCACCCTCCCCCGGTACGGCCGCTTACTGGTAGCGGACCGTGAAGTTCGCCACGCCGTCGGCGGTACCCGGCGTCACGCCGGCCGCGGTCGCTTCGTACATGGCTGCGAAGCGCGCGATGTTCGTGCCGTTCTGCAGCACGGTCGGCGCCTTCTGCTCGGCGCCGTTGTCGAGGTATTCACCCGACGCCGCCTGCAGGCGGATGCCGACGTTGGTGGCCGAGCCGATCGTCGCGAGCAGCTTCGGCTGGCCCGCGCTCGACGTGCCCGTGAACGTGAAGTACGCGTTCTGCGCGATGCTCGTGTCGCAATCGGTCAGCTTGATGTCGAAGTTGGTCGGCGTCGACTTGTCGCCAGCCTGCTTGAACACGTTGGTCGGCACCTTGCCGAGGTTGACGGTCTGGTTGACCGAGCCCGAATCGATGCCGCATGCGCCCGCGACGATCTCGCCCGTGAAGTTGATCGTGCCGGTGCCCGCTGCGAAGGCCGAGGTCGACAGGGCCGCGAATGCGACAGCGGTCAGGAGGGATTTTTTCATGACGTTTCCCGTAAGGAGTGCAAATGGAATGGACGACGTGGCGGACACAAACGGCAGCCATGGTTGGCTTCCGTCCGACACGAGGCAGCATTATCGAGATAATTCTGAAAGTTATTTGTAAATCATTGTCAAATGCGCCTGACAATGTCAGATTTAACCCTTCAATTCCACGCCATTTCCTGCGAATTTCGAGTCACATCATTTTTATCCGCAGTCCTTTTTTATTTTCAGGAAATAACTGAAGATTAAAGACTTTTCCGGCCGGCAACCGGATTCACCCCGCTCCTCATTTCTGGCATTGGCTCGCGCAAGATTCGTCGTGAAAAAGACAAAACATTGTCAGATGCCGCCATCGTTGTCGATCGACAACGCCAATATCAAATCATTTTCAACTGACAGGAAATGAACCATCGATTCAATCGGATCGATTCTTTTGCGCAAACGATTGCGCCTCGAATACAAACGTTTTACTGCGACACTTTGACGCCCCGATTGATTTCAATACATGGATTAATCCGGACGTCAATTCCCGGGCGGAAAGCGCGTGCATGGACGGCCATCGGCACGCGATCCGCGGGGCACATCGTCGAAGAAGGGAAAGGAAAACGGACCGCGCACGTTCGCGCGGGATCGCGGCAAGGGCAATCCAGGGACGGGGCCGTTTCCGGCCGTCAGGTGTGCGCGGTCACGGGACGGGAAACGTCCCGACCGGCAGGCCGGCCTGCCGCCTGCGCGGCGATACCGGATGAAGCGGCGACGGTACGTATGTCGAAACGTTACGCCGCCGTCGTGCCGGGCGGCACGACGGTGACGGGCACTACGCCGACGTGGACGCCTCCGCCGATGCCGGCGACCAGCCGCCGCCAAGCGCACGGTACAGCGCGATCGCATTCGCGAGCCTGAGCTGCTTGAGCCGGATCAGTTCCTGCCCCGACTCGTACGTGCTGCGCTGCGCATCGAGCAGTTCGAGATACGTCGCGACGCCGCCCGCATAGCGGCGCTCCGCGAGCCTCAGCCGCTGACCGTCGGCCGTGTGCACGGCCTGCTGCGCCTCGAGCTGGCGATCGATCCAGCCGCGCGCGGCGAACGCGTCGGCCACTTCACGGAACGCGGTCTGCACGGTCTTCTCGTATTCGGCCACCGCGATGTGCTTGCGCGCGTTCGCGACGTCGAGGTTCGCGCGATTGCGCCCGCCCGCGAAGATCGGCAGCGTGATGCGCGGCGCGAACGTCCAGACGCTCGTGCCGGCCGAGAACAGGCTCGAGAACGCGTCGCTCACCGAACCGTAGTCGGTCGTCAGCGCGATGCGCGGAAAGAACGCCGCGCGCGCGGCGCCGATCTGCGCGTTGGCCGCCTTGAGCCGCGCTTCCGCCTGCCGGATGTCCGGCCGGCGCTCGAGCAGCGCGCTCGGTGCGCCGGGCGCCACGGGGGCCATCGACAGCGTATCGAGCGTGGTCGGATCGGCCGGCACGTTGCGCGCGAAATCGCCCGCGAGCAACTGCAGCGCCCGCACGGCCTGCGCATGCTCGCGCTGCAGCGCGGCCTGCGACGCCCGCGCCGATGCCACCAGCATCTCGGCCGAGCGCAGCTCGATCGCATCGCTCGTGCCGGCCGCATAGCGGCGCTGCGTGAGCGCGGCCATCCGTTCGCGCGCATCCAGCGTGCGCTGCGCCAGCGCAAGCTGCTCGTGCAGCGAGCGCTCCGCCACGTACGCACCCGCCACGTCGGCGATCACGCCGATGCGAACCGTGCGCTGCGCGTCGGCCGTCGCGAAATATTCGGCGAGCGCCGCATCGGACAGGTTGCGCACGCGGCCGAACAGATCGAGTTCGTACGCGCTGACGCCGACGCCCGCGCGATACAGACCGCTGATCGCGCTTTCGCGCACGACCGGGTCGTACTGGCGCACACGCTCGTAGCCCACATTCGCGTCGACCGACGGCATCAGGTCCGCGCGCTGCACGCCATACAGCGCCCGCGCTTCCTCGAGCCGGCCGGCCGCGATCCGCAGGTCGCGGTTGTTCGCGAGCGCCGCGTCGATCCACGCCTGCAGCGCAGCATCGGTGAAATACGTACGCCAGTCGTCGAGCTGCGCGGCATCGGCGGCCGGCGCGGCGCTGCCGTCGGCAGGCGCATAGGCGGCCGGCACCGGCGCCGCCGGCCGCTCGTAGTGCGGTGCAAGCGAGCAGCCGGCCAGCGCGAGTGCGGCGGCGAGTACGAGCCCACTGCGCGACGCGGCGCGTGCATTCAGCGCGAACATCATCGAGAACCCTCCATCGTCGCCGGCTGCGCCCCGCCGCGTCGGCGCGGGCCGACGTCGAACAGGCGGCCGACGATCACGAAAAACAGCGGGACGAGGAACACCGCGAGCACGGTCGCCGTGATCACCCCGCCGAGCACCCCGGTGCCGATCGCCGTCTGCGCACCGGACGCGGCGCCCGACGCGAACGCGAGCGGCAGCACGCCGACGCCGAACGCGAGCGACGTCATCACGATCGGCCGCAGCCGCAGACGCGCGGCCTCGAGCGCGGCGTCGGCGAGCGACATGCGCTGCGCGACCAGATCCTTCGCGACTTCGACGATCAGGATCGCGTTCTTCGCGGACAGCCCGATCGTCGCGATCAGCCCCACCTTGAAATAAATGTCGTTCGGCATCGCCCGCAGCGTCACGCCGAGCACCGCGCCGATCACGCCGAGCGGGACGACCAGCATCACCGCGAACGGAATCGACCAGCTCTCGTAGAGCGCCGCGAGCGCGAGGAACACGACGAGCACCGACAGCGCGAACAGCATCGGCGCCTGCGCACCCGACAGCCGCTCCTCGAACGACTGCCCCGACCACGCGTAGCCGATGCCGGCCGGCAGCTTCGCCGCGATCCGCTCGATCGCGCCCATCGCGTCGCCGCTGCTGTGGCCCTGCGCCGCCGCGCCGTTGATCGTGAACGACGGATAGCCGTTGTAGCGCGTGAGCTGCGGCGGCCCGAGCGTCCAGTGCAGCGTCGTGAACGCCGCCAGCGGCACCATCTCGCCGCGCGCGTTGCGCACGCGCAGCTTCTTCACGTCGTCCGGATCGAGTCGGTGCAGCCCGTCGGCCTGCACCACCACGCGTCGCACCTGCGTGCCGTGCATGAAATCGCCGATATAGTCGGAGCCGAACATCACCGCGAGCGTCGTGTTGATCTCGTCCATCGATACGCCCAGCGCGGACGCCTTCGCGCGATCGATGTCGAGCTTCAGTTGCGGCGCGTCCTGCGTGCCGGCGAACATCAGGTCGGTGAGCGCCGGATCCTTGCCGCCCGCCGCGAGCAGTTGCTCGCGCGCGGCGCTGAACGTCGCGTAGTCGAGCCCGCCGCGATTCTGCAGCCGGAAATCGAAGCCGCTCGTCGAGCCGAGATCGGGCAGCGCCGGCGAGTTCATCGCGAACACCGTCGTGTTCGGCGTGCCCGCGAAGCGCTCGTTGATGCGCGCGACGATCGCCTGCACGTGATCGCGCCCGGCCTGGCGCGCTTTCCAGTTCTTCAGCGTGACGAAGATCATCCCGCCGTTCGGCCCCTCGCCGTACAGGTTGAAGCCGCCGAGCGCGAACGTATACGCGGACGGCTCGTCGTTGCGGATCGCCGACTCCACTTCCCGCACGCTCGCCATCGTTTCCGCCAGCGGCGTGCCCTGCGGGCGAATCACCATCACCATGAAGTTGCCCTGGTCCTCGTCCGGCAGGAACGCGGTCGGCAACTGCGTGAGCATCACCGCCGCGGCCGCGGTCAGCGCGCCGTACACGACGAGCCAGCGCACCGGCTTCTTCAGCATCGCGCCGACGCGCGTCGCGTAGCGCTGCGTCGAGCGCGCGACGAAGCGGTTGAACCAGCCGAAGAAGCCGCGCTTCTCGTGATGGCCGCCGGCCACGGGCTTGAGCAGCGTCGCGCACAGCGCGGGCGTCAGCGACAACGCAAGGAAAGCCGAGAAGCCGATCGACACCGCGAGCGACAGCGCGAACTGCCGGTAGATGTTGCCCACCGCGCCGCCGAAGAACGCCATCGGCACGAACACCGACGTCAGCACCACGGTGATCCCGACGATCGCGCCGCTGATCTGCTTCATCGCCTTCACGGTCGCGTCGTAGGGCCCGAGCCCTTCCTCCACCATCAGCCGCTCGACGTTCTCGACCACGACGATCGCGTCGTCGACCAGGATGCCGATCGCCAGCACCATCCCGAACATCGTCAGCACGTTGATCGAGAAGCCCGCCGCATACATCACGCCGAAGGTGCCCGCGAGCGCGACCGGCACGACCAGCGTCGGGATCAGCGTCGCACGCAGGTTCTGCATGAACAGGTACATCACGAGGAACACCAGCACGCCGGCCTCGATCAGCGTCGTGACGACCTTGTTCATCGACACGCGCACGAACGACGACGTCTCGTACGGAATCTGGTATTTCACGCCGGGCGGGAAGTACGCGGACAGCTCGTCCATCGTCGCGCGCACGCGGCGCTCGGTGGACACCGCGTTCGAGCCCGGTGCGAGCTTGATGCCCATCCCGGTCGCGACCTTGCCGTTCACGTACGACGGATAGTTGTAGTCGTTGCCGCCGAACTCGATGCGCGCGACGTCGCGCAGATGGAGCGCGGAGCCGTCGGCCTGCGTGCGCAGCGCGATCGCGCCGAAATCGGCCGGCGTCTTCAGCGGCGCGTCGGCGAACACGGTCGCCGCGATCGGCGCGCTGGCCGGCACCGCGGAGCGGCCGATGTCGCCGATCGTCACGCGCGCGTTGTGCGCGCGCACGGCCGATGCGATATCCGACGCGGTGAGGCCGTGCCCGGCCAGCTTCACCGGGTCGGGCCAGATCCGCATCGCGTATTCGGCGCCCCAGAACTGGACCTTGCCGACCCCTTCCACGCGGCGCAGCGCCTGCACGACGTTCGCCGACGCATATTCGCCGAGCTGCACGTCCGTCATCCGGCCGTCTTCGGACGTCAGCGACACCACGAGCTGGATGTTGTCGGCGGCCTTCTCGACCTGGATGCCGTCGCGCCGCACGGGCTCGGGCAATCGCGCCTCGACCGTCTTCAGCCGGTTCTGCACTTCGACGGCCGCGAGATCGGCGTTCACGCCCTGCTTGAACGTGAGGTACAGCGACGCCATCCCGGCGCTGCTGGTGGCCGACGTGTACATCAGCCCGGGCGCGCCGTTCATCTCGCGCTCGATCAGCGCGGTCACCGATTCCTCGACGACCTGCGCCGACGCGCCCGGGTACGTCGCATAAATGCTGACGACGGGCGGCGCGATGTCCGGATACTGCGCAACGGGCAGCGCGCGGATCGCGAACACGCCGCCCAGCATGATGAAGATTGCGATCACCCACGCGAAGACGGGGCGATCGATGAAGAAACGTGCCATGGTGGTCTGGTTTGAACCGGTCAGGTTTGACGGGCGGCCGCCTGCGAGGCGGCCGCTGCCGGCGCCGCCTTCGATGGCGGCGCCTTCTCGACGGGCTTGACGGCCGTATCGGGCGCGAACTGCGCGACGTCGTCGACGATCACGCGCTCGCCGCCCGTCAGGCCGCGCGTGATGCGCCAGTCACGGCCGCTCATCTGGTCGGCTGCGACCTCGACGTCCTTGACCTTGCCGTTCGGGCCGACGACGCGCACCGACGTGCGGTCGCTCGTGCGCAGCAGCGCATCGCGCGGCACGAGGATCGCCCGCTGGTCGACCGCCGTGTCGAGCGCGATCCGCACATACGCGCCCGGCAACAGCTCGCGCTCCGGATTCGGGAACAGCGCGCGCATCGCGACGGTGTCGGTGGTCGGATCGACCGCGAGATCGCTGAACAGCAGCTTGCCCTTCAGCGGATAGGCGCTGCCGTCGGCGCGCAGCAGCGTCACGGCGATGTCGTGCTGCGCAATGCCCGTCGCGCGCCCGCTCCTCACCGCGCGGCGCAGCGCGTCGACATCGGCGGCCGGCTGCGAGAAGTTCACGTAGATCGGATCGAGCTGCTCGACGGTCGTGAGCGGCGTTGCCTGGTCCTGGCCGACCAGCGCGCCCTCGGTCACGAGCGCGCGCCGGGCGCGGCCGGCGATCGGCGCGGTGACCGTCGCATAGTCGAGCTGCAACTGCGCCCGCGCCAGCTCGGCCTTCGCGGACGCCACCTCGGCCTTCGCCTGCGTGTCGGCCGCGACGGCCTCGGTGTGGTCGCGCTCGCTGACCGCGCGATCGCGCACGAGGTCCTCGTAGCGGCGACGCTTGTCGCTCGCCGCGAGCGCGGCGGCCTGCGCCTTCGCGAGCGCGCCCTGCGCGGCATCGCGCGCGGCCTTCAGCGGCGCCGGATCGATGCGGAACAGCACCGCGCCCTGCTTCAC
This sequence comes from Burkholderia paludis, assembly GCF_000732615.1. Classification (GTDB taxonomy): domain Bacteria; phylum Pseudomonadota; class Gammaproteobacteria; order Burkholderiales; family Burkholderiaceae; genus Burkholderia; species Burkholderia paludis. Next base: position 119,129 of record NZ_JPGL01000014.1, on the reverse strand, counting down.
TTCCTGGCCTTCCTCGTAGGTGCGCGCCGTCACGATGCCGGCGACCCGCGCGCGCACCTCCGCCTGCCGGTACGCATCGAGCCGGCCCGGCAGCTCGACGGTCATCGGCACGGCCGTCGGGCGCACCGTCACGACGTTCGCCTGCTTCACGGCCTCCGGCGCGGCGTCCTTGTCGCCCTTTCCGCATCCGGCCAGGACCAGCATGGCCGCCAGCGCGAACGGCGCCAGCCGGTGGCGCAACAGGGAGCGATTGTTGTTCATAGTGACCTCGGATCGTTCGCCGCCGATACAATGCGGCGGTTCGGGGTGGCCGATTATAATCAGTCACGACTGATTAAATACACACTGTTTCAATCTGACCGTCATACTGTCTCAATAAAACGACAGCGAATTGTAAGGAATTTCAGGACATGGCCCGCAAGACCCGCGAAGAATCGCTCGCCATCAAGCACCGGATCCTCGACGCCGCCGAGCTCGTGCTGCTCGAGAAAGGCGTCGCGCAAACCGCGATGGCGGATCTCGCCGAAGCGGCCGGCATGTCGCGCGGCGCCGTCTACGGCCACTACCGCAACAAGATGGAAGTGTGTCTGGCGATGTGCGACCGCGCGTTCGCGCGTACGTCGGAAGGCTTCGACGCCGGCGACGGGCTGCCGCCGCTCGCCACGCTGCGGCGCGCCGCGTCGCACTATCTGCAGGAATGCGGTGAGCCCGGCCCGATGCAGCGCGTGCTCGTGATCCTCTATACGAAGTGCGAGCAGAGCGAGGAGAACGGCGCGCTGCAGCGGCGCCGCATGCTGCTCGAACTGCAGATGCTGCGGATCACGAAGGCGCTGCTGCGCCGCGCGATCGCGGCCGGCGAAATCGCCGCCGATCTCGACGTGCACCTGGCCGCCGTCTATCTCGTGTCGCTGCTCGAAGGCGTGTTCGCGTCGATGATCTGGACCAACCGGCTGCGCGGCAACCTGTGGAACGACGCGGAGGCAATGCTCGACGCCGGCTTCGACGCCGTGCGCGCGTCGGCCGCGCTGCGCAGGGGCGCACACAAATTGCCGGACTGACGGGAATTGGCGTAACAAATGCCGGTTTAGCCCGATTTATCGCACTGCGGAACGGCCGAGCTGACCCTCTTTAAAATTTTTAACGATTCGCGGAACATCGGTAGACTGACGCGGTCATCTCTCTTTAGCGTCTTCGTGATATCCGGGTTCGACCCGGTATGCACGCCGCCGTTCGAAGCGGGCCCGCCCCGCGCGTTGGGTCGAACGGAAACGACACAGGCCCCTGGCGGGCCCTGTCTTGTTGCACGCCCGCCGCCCGCCCGTCGCTCGACGGATGCATCGCCGGCGGCCCCTGCCCACACCCCTTTGAACCGCTTTCCTGGATGTGGACACCTTGGTCAAGCCTGCCGCCCCCCCTGATGCTTCCGCACCCGGCCGCACGCAGCGCGTCATGCGCGCGCTCGTGCCGGCCGCCGTGCTCGGCGCCCTTGCCGCACTCGGCTTCGCCGCGCTGCCGGCCGTGTCGCAACTGCCGGGCGCCGTCGACTCGGGCACGGCCGCGTTGCCGCAGCGCGTGCTGTCCGACACGCCGTTCCCGACCGCGCAGCATTTCGTGACGAGCGAACTCGCCCGCACGATCGGCGAGCGCAACGACCGCAACGTGCAGCCCGGCCTGTTCGCCCCGCTCAGCGCGCACCGCAACGACATGCTCGGCTATGCGAACCTGTTCCGGTTCGCGACCCCCGACAGCCCGCACGGGATGCGCGCGGGCAACATCGAGCTCACGCTGTCCGATACGCTGAACCGTCTCGACGTGCCGCCCGAAGTCCGCATCCAGCTCGGCGATCTCGTGAGCGGCAAGGTCGCGATGCGCGCGAGCGCGCAACGCGGCGACTACTACCGCATCGCGTTCGATACGGGCGACGGCACGCCGCGCCTCACCGCGCTCGAGCTGCGCGTGGCCGGCCGCACATTCGGCGCGATCTGGTTCCGCGCACCCGGCGCCGGGCACGGCGCGTACTACGCGCTCGACGGCGCGCCGCTCGAAGCCGCCGCGTTCACGATGCCGGTCAGGTGGACCCGTATCAGCTCGTTCTTCGGCGAGCGCATCCATCCGCTGTCGCAGGCGATGGCGTTCCACACGGGGGTCGATCTCGCCGCGCCCACCGGCACGCCCGTCGACGCGGCGGCCGACGGCGTGGTGTCGTTCGTCGGCACCGATCCGGGCGGCTACGGCCGCTACGTGATCGTCGATCACGCCGACGGCTATTCGACCTATTACGCGCACCTGTCCGCATTCGCGGCCGGGCTCAAGACCGGCGACACCGTGGCGCAGGGCCAGCGCATCGGCTCGGTCGGGATGACCGGCGCGGCGACCGGCCCGCACCTGCATTTCGAGGTGCGCGTGGCGAACCGCCCGGTCGACCCGCTCGTCACCCTCGCGAGCGCGCAGACGGCGCTGTCCGACATGCAGCTCACAGCGTTCCGCCAGGAAGCGGCGCAATGGCGCTTCCGCCTCGCGTCGGTCAGCACCGCATCGTTCGCGTTCACGCAGAACGACGGGCCGCTGTGGGGCGACTTCGCGACCGATCCGTCGACACTGCGCGCGGTCTTCAACACGCATTACTCGGCATCGTGACGCGCGGGCCGCGCGCCCGCCGTCAGCCGGCGGGTTCCGCCCGCTCGGCCGCCGCATGCGCGGCGCGTGCCGTGCGCGGGCCGCGCGACAGCAGCCAGCGCGCCGCGCCGTCCAGCGACGTGCACAGCACCAGATAGATCAGCGCGACGAACAGGAAGATCGGCGCCGGATACACCATCAACCGGTTGTTCACCTGCGTGGCGACGAACGACAGCTCCGGCACGCCGACGATGTACGCGAGCGACGTATCCTTCACGAGCGCGACCCACTGGTTGACGAACGACGGCGTCATGATCCGGATCGCCTGCGGCAGCAGCACGTGGCGCACCGTCTGCCAGCGCGTGAGCCCGAGCGACAGCCCGGCCTGCCATTGCCCCTCGCCCGCCGCGACGATGCCCGCATGCACCGCATGCGCGAGGTAGGCGCCGCCGATCAGCGCGAGCGCGCACACGACGGTCGCGAGCCCCGGCACATCCATGTGCAGCAGCATGGGCATCAGGAAATACGTCCAGAAGATCAGCATCAGCACCGGAATCGCGCGGAAGAAGCCGATGAACGCGAGCAACAGCACGCGCACGGGGCCGCGCGCGAGCGCCATCGCCACGCCGAGCGCCACGCCGAGCACGGCCGACGCGATCGCGGAGGCGATCGCCAGCGCCAGCGACAGCGCGGCGCCGCCGAGCGGGCCGTCGGGAAAGGCGCCGACCAGCAGGTACGGCAGGTTGGAGACGAGCAGCGAAAGATCCATTGTCAGCGCCCCGCTCCCAGCCGGTCGCGCCATTGCGTCGCCGCATACGCGCCCGCCTCGATCGCCGCCACCGCCGCGACGTACAGCACGGTCGCGACGCCGAACGCGGCGAAGGTCTGGAACGTTTCCGTTTCGACCTGCCGCGACGCATACGACAGCTCGGCCACGCCGATCGCCATCGTGAGCGACGAGTTCTTCACGAGATTCATGTACTGGCCGAACAGCGGCGGCAACGCGATGCGCACGGCTTGCGGCAGCACCACGTAGCGCAGCGACTGCATCGGCGTGAGGCCGAGCGCGGCCGCCGCATCGTGCTGCGCACGCCGCACGCCGCGCAGGCCGGCCTCGCACTCCTCGGCGACGAACGCCGCCGTGTACGCGCTCAGTCCGACCCAGCCCGCCACGAATTCGAACGACGGCCAGGCGAGCGTGAGCGGGCCCGCGCTCACCGCATGCCGCGCATTCAGCCACGCGACCCAGGTATCGGGCAGCAACGACGCGACGCCGAAATACCAGAACAGCAACTGCACCAGCAGCGGCGTGTTGCGGAACGTGACGATGTATGCGGCGGCCGCCGCGCGCGGCGCCGTGCCGCGCGCATGCCGCATGATCGCGAGCAGCAGCCCGCCGGCGGTTGCGGCGAGGGCCGATGCGGCCGCGAGGCCGAGCGTCAGCAGGAAACCCTGCCAGAGCCAGGACAGATATTTGGGAGCCAACCCGAGCATGCTGAGGTGCGCGCGACAGGCGCGATCGAAGTAAAACGAACCGCGCCGCGACGCCGGTTCCCGGCCGGTCGCGGCGTGCGTGCGATGAGGATCAGGTCTTGTCGCCGATGCGGTAGATGCGCGTGAGCGGCGTCTTCGTCGTCGGCCCGAACCATGCGTCGTAGATCTGCGCGGCGCGGCCGTTCGCCTCGAGCCCCTTCAGCGTGTCGTTGACGAAGCCGAGCAGGCGCGTCTCGCCCTTCGGCACGCCGACGCCCATGTAGTCGTTCGAGATCGTAAAGGCCGGGATCTCGTAGTTCTGCTTGTCGGGCACGTTCGCGAGCAGGCCGATCAGTTTCGGGCCGTCCTGCGTGATCGCCTGCACGTTGCCGGCGCGCAGCGCGGCGAACGCGAACGGCGTGTCGTCGTACGCGACGATCGTTGCCTTCGGGAATTTCTCGCGCAGCGTGGTCTCGTTGGTCGTGCCCTTGTCCGCGCCGACGCGCAGCGCGTTCAACTGGTCGGCCGATTTCAGCACGCCCTTCTTCGCGAGAAACTGCTGGCCCGACGAGAAATACGGAATGCTGAAGTCGACCTGCTTCGCGCGCTCGTCGGTGATCGTGAAGTTCGCGAGCACGAGATCGACCTTGCCGGACGTCAGGAACGGAATGCGGTTCGCCGGGTTGGTCGGCTGCAGTTGCAGCTTCACGCCGAGCTTGTCCGCGAGCGCCTTCGCATAGTCGACGTCGAGACCGACGATATGGTTGTTCTTGCCGTCGACATAGCCGAACGGCGGGTTGCTGTCGAACGTCGCGACGCGCAGCACGCCGGCCTTCTTGATGTCGTCGAGACGGTCCGCATGCGCAACGGTGCCTGCGGTGACGAGCGCGGCCCCGACGAGCCACGTAGCGAGAGTGTGGAATTTCATGAGCACGACCTGATTTGTTATGAAGGCTACCGCGGATCGCGCGGCGGCCCGGTTCGAGGAACATCGCAATGCATGTGGATCGCGAAGCCGCTAACGTATCAGCGCGGGCGGCGAATCAGAACCAACAAATGGTGCTTTGCTCTGCGGATTTCGTGATGAGCCGGACGCGTGGCGCGAGATGCGGCACGCCAAAAAAAGACGCCCGCTGCACACAGCGGGCGCGAATCCCAGTCAAGGAGGTATCACACGAACTACGGGTTCAGATTGCGGAAATCGCACGTGATAGACAACGAATCGATTTCCATATCGATATGCCGTGGCGCGCTTACGCTGCCTCTTCCTGCGTCGAACGACGCATCCCGTCGCCCGCCGCGCCGAGGGCGCGCGCGGCGATCCGGTTCGCCGCGCATCGCGACGCATGAGAGGCGTGATGCCGCCGATGCTTCGGCGCGTGCGGCGAATCCGGGCCGACAGATCGACGGATGGCGGGTTCGCCTGCGCGTATGGCGCGATGAAGGCCGTCGCACGCAGTTCCTCTGCACGCGTGTCGCGCCGGGGCCGTTACGGAAACGTGAACGTGAACTCCGCCGCGCCGCCCGCGTAGCCGGCCCTGAGTTCGGTATCGGTGCCGGTCCGGATGTACTGCGCGCTCAACGGCATGACAGCGGTGTCGCCGATGCGCTTCATCGGATATTGCTTCGCCTTGTCCGGTTCGTCGTAGCTGATTCGTTCGCCGCTCAGGCCGTTCGTCATCACGATGTTGAACCCGCGCGCGACCGCCTGGCCGTCCGGTGCACTCAGCTCCAGCAGCGTCTTGTCCGCGTTCGGCTTGACGGCCTTGTCGCGGAAGCTGATCGTGGGCTTCGCCGCGGCCGCGCACTGACTGAGCGTGATGCTGAAATCGACCGGCTGCGACGTCGCATGCAGGTGGGCGAACTGGCTGAGCGACGCCCTGCCGAGATTGACCGGCACGATCATGTTCGACTCGACTTCGCATTGTTTCGGCACCGGAATGCCCCCGCCGCCGCCGATCGTCAGGTTGCCGACGCCGGTATAGGTGATCGACTGCTTGCACAGGTTCGGCGGGTTCGGACGTTCGGGTACCGTCACGGCGCTGCCGAGCGATGCCGTCCCTTTCGGCAGCGCGAGCGCATACAGCACGATGCTCGGCGCACCGGGCAGGTCGTTGACCACGAGTTCGCCTTCCGGCAACCCGGCCGCCGAGCGGGTCAGCACGAGCTCCTGGAGAAAATAGGCCATCAGCGCATCGTCGGGGGCCGTCCCGTTCTTGACGATCAGCGTTTTCGCCACCGCCATCGGGTTGACCGCCTGGGTCAGCGTGCGGTTTTCCCCGTCGTTGCCGACGCCCGACCAGCGCAGCGCGATGCCGTCCACGTTCGTTTGCGCGGCGCCGGCCGGTATCACGGTGCCCGGCTTCCAGTGTCCGGCATTGACCATCTCGTACTCGGTCGAGGTTGCCGTGCCGTACTTGTACTGCACGACGAGCGACACCATCCGCTGGTAGAGCACCGCGCCGGCCGGCGTACTGTTCGTCAACCTCGTGACCTGCTTCCAGTCCGTCGCCTTGATGTTTTTGAACGTGCAGTCGACCGCCGTAGCGGCGGCAAACGCAGGGCCGGCTTGCCATATGCACGCCGCGCAGCAGGCTGCCGCGCCCAGGCGCGCGGGCGTCCGCCCCCATCGGTACGCTCGCCGTAGAATCGTCGTCATGCTGTCTCCCGTTTCCCGTTTCCCGTTGATGCCGGCGACGGGCGCCGCGTCGCCCGTCGCCAAGTGCGTTACTTCTCGATCACGCCCAGGTTGATGCCGGCGATCTGCTGCTGCGCGGCGGCGCCGACCGCATCGCTCCACCGGAACGTGCCGCGATTGACGCCGACGAGCCCGCCATACACCTGGCGCCACGAGGCATTGGTGCTGTTGTTGACGCGACCGCTCGCGGTCGAGATCTGGACGAGCCCCGCGTTCAGCCCGACGAGCCCGCCGAGCGTTGCCTGGCAACCGCCGCTGACCGTGCCCGACGACGCCGAGTTGGAGATCTCGCCGAGGTTGTCGCCGACGAGCCCGCCGACGACGCTGGACGTGTTGCCCAGGACGTTGCCGGTCGCGAGCGCGACGGCGATCACGCCCGACGTCGCGTTGGTGCCGGCAAAGCCGCCCACCGACGCATACGTCCCGCCGATCACATCGCCGCTCGCATCGTTGTTGGTCAATACGCTCTCGTTGTAGCCCGCGAAGCCGCCCGTCTTGCTGTAGTTGCCGCCGGTCGTCTTGCCGCGCGCGACCGAATGCTCGATCGTCCCGTTGAGGTGGCTTCCGACGAAACCGCCGACGTTGCCTTGCCCGCCGGCAACCGTACCGTGCGCCTCGGCGTGAGCGATCCACGCGTCGCGCCCCTGGTTGATGCCGACGAAGCCGCCCGTTGCACCGGACGACGCGCTGGTGACCGCGCCCAGTGCACGGCTGCCGACCACGGAACCCTGGTTCATCCCGACGAACCCGCCGATCGCCTGCGCGGACCGGCCGTCCACCACGCCCGTCGCCATCGAATCGGCAATCGCACCCGCGTTGTAGCCGACCAACCCGCCCGCCGTACCGCCGGTACCGCCCGTCGTGTTCCCGGAAGCCTTGCCCTGCACGACGCCGCCGGCCAGGTTCGTGCCGACCAGGCCGCCGACGTTGACGCCCGACAGGCCGGCGGCGGACGTCGAGCCGAGGCTCGTCCCGTTGCGGATCGTGCCGCCGCGGTTCACGCCGACGAGGCCGCCGAGCGACGCTGCGTTCGATGCGCCGCCCGATACGACGGCGTTCGCCGTGCTGTCGGAGATCGTCGCTTCGTCCGCGCGTCCGGCGGCCGCGGCATGCTCGCCGACGAGACCGCCGGCGGCGTAGGTCATGCCGTTGCCTTCCACCCTGCCGGCGAACGACGATTGCGCCACGCTGCCGCGATTGATGCCGACGACGCCGCCGAGCACGTTGCTGCGGCTCGCGCCGGCGCGCACCACCGTGTTGTCCGACACGACGACGTTCGCGATCTCGCCGCGGTTCTCGCCCGCCACCGCACCGATCGCGACCGGCCCGGGGCCCGCGGCCGCACCGACGTTCGACGACTTCACGATCAGGTTCGCGATGCGGCCCATGTTGAGGCCGAACAGGCCCGCGTACGGGCTGCCGCTCGTGATCGACAGCTTGCTGACCGAATGGCCGAGACCGTCGAACACGCCGTGGAACGGCGTGTCGGCGCCGATCGTCGTGAATGCGGTGTTGTAATAGCTGCCGACGAGGTCGTTGCCGAGCACGTACAGGCCGCCCAGGTTCGCGTTCATCGCCTGCAACTGCGCGAGGTTCTGGATCACGGTATAGAGAAAGCCGTTCGACTCGAACGCCACGCCCGCGCCGGACAGCGTGACGGAGGCGCCGTTGCCCAGCGAATACGTGCTGCCGTAGTCGAGCCTGAAACGGGCGTTCACGCCGGTCAGCGAGACCGGCGCGGCAATCCGCGCGCCCTGCGCCGCGTCGATCGTCACGCCGGCGTTCGCGCCCGTCGCCTGCAACGCGCCGTTCACCGCGACGTCGCCCTGCCGGCTCGTGAGCGTCAGTTGATTGCCGGTTGCCCAGGTCGCCGGGCCGTCGACCGACAGCTTGCCCTGCTCGGCGACGAGCTGGATATCCGTCATCCCCAGATTGCGTGAAAGCGTATCGGCGACGATCGTGCCCGGCCGGCTCGCGCCCGTCGTGACCGACACGTCGGACGACGCGATGCGCCACACCCCACCGCGTCCGTTGGTGGCGCGGGTGTCGACCGTCGCGCCGAGCGCGACCTTCATGTCCGCGCCGCGCGTGTCGATCGTGCCGCCGTTGCCGGGCGTCGACGCGCTGGCGTTCAGCGTGCCGGCAACGTTGACCGTGCCCGCGTCGTAGCCGTCCAGTGCGATCCGTCCGGCGGAATTCCTGAGCGTGCGCGCCTCGATGGCGCCCTGGTTGTTCACCACCGTCTGCAACAGCGTATCGGCGGTGCGCGCGCTCATCAACACCTGACCGCCGTCAGCCTTCAGCAGCCGTTCGTTGCTGGCCAGCGCGTTGACCGCACGCTCGTCGACCTGCAGGCTGAGCAGCTTCCTGCCGTCGAAATTCAGCGTGACGGCGCTGCCCGCCGCGAGTCCGACGGTGCCCATCTGGGCCTGGACGACCCCACGGTTCATCACCTGCGCGCCCAGCAGCGCAATCGCGCCGCCTTCGCTCGCGACGAGGTTGCCGCTGTTCTGCACGATGCTCGGCGACGCGCCGGAGAATCGGTAGTGCCCGGCGGCGAAATCGGCGTTCCCGATGTCGAGCGTCGACGCGACGAGGCCGCCCACGTTGACCTTCGCTCCGCTGCCGAACAGGATCCCGTTCGGGTTGACGAGGAACACGCGGCCGTTCGCGTCGATGCTGCCGTGAATCGCACTGCCTTGCTGCCCCGTGACCCGGTTCAGCGCGATCGACGACGCGGACGGCTGGTTGAACGTGACGCGCTGCCCCGCATCGACGTTGAACGACGACCATTCGGTCAGCAGCTTGTCGCCATGCTGGTTGATCGACATCTGCCGGCCGTTGTCGTAACGCAGGATGTCGGCACTCCCGGACACGACGTTCTCGCCGACCGGCAACGCATGCGCGGCGCTCATCGCACCGCCGGCGACACATGCGACGGCAAGCATCCTCGCGGTGCGCGTCGATGCCTTGCCTCGGCGACGCGCCCGTTCCCCCGCAACCTGCCAGATTCCCTGCCCGTTGTTCCATACCAGAGCGTAGGTCTTGTTCATTGTGAATTTGCCTTGTGATAGTTGATTCCCTGCCGGTATCCCCTGCAGGACGGGTATTGCACGGTTTGCCGGTTGCCTCGGCGATCAATGCGCATCGAGCCGCCCCCGGTGCTCGCGCGACCGGCCGCCGTCGTCGACCGCGTCGAAGACGATGTCGTCCGCCGGCGGGCCCGGCGGCGCATCGAGCGGAATCTCGGCGCGGCCGAACGGCTCGACGTCCACCGCGCCGCCGGCCAGCACGACGGGCCGCCCCTGCAGGACGACGCGCGTCAGCGTGACGTAGAACGGCGTCGGGTTCTTCGACACGAGGACGGGACGCGCCCGCGCGTCCGGATACGTCCAAGTCAGGCGATCCGGTGCGTCGCGCGGATCGCCGTCGATGCCGCGCGGCCGGTACAGCAGCTTCATGCGCAACCGGTACGCAATGCGCAGCATGTTGTCGGCCGGCCCGGCAGGCGGCACTTCGAGCAGATTGATCCAGAAGCGGGATTCCCGATCCGATGGCAGCTCGTCGCCCACCGCGCGCACGCGCACCGCCAGCGCGTGCTGCGGGTCGAGCCGCGCAAGCGGCGGCGCAACGACGAAAGGCACGCGCAGCCCGCTCGGATCGGCGTTCGCATTGCCGTCGTCGAGCCAGATCTGGACGAGGAGCGGCGTGCTGCCGGAATTGCGTGCGGTGATCGTTTCCGCACGCGCGCCGCCGGGATAAATGAAACGCGTGCCGACGACCGACAGCGCCGCCTGCGCGGGCAGGGAAACGATCGCGGGCGCGATCGCGGCGGCCGCGAGCAACGCGGCGCGAAGCGCACCGGACAGGAAGCGCCCGCCGCGCGGCATGGGCCGTCGCCGGGCCGGGAACGACGCGAAATGGAAAAAGACGACGCGCATCGACCTACGGCCTCCCGGCGGGAGCCGTCGCGGCCGACGGCGGCAGCGGCAGCGGCGGCAGCGACGCCGGCGAACGGCACACGCGCGTGAGCGTCACGTAGCCCGTGCCCGCGCGCTGCTCCGCCGGCACCGAATAGTCGATCGCACACTGCTGATCCTCGCGCGGGCCCCACTCGACCCGGATGTGCCCGTCGTGCTCGCCGCTGCGTACGAACAGGCGGCTGCCCTGACCGACTGCCCCGAGCAATGCGCCCGTCCGCGCATCGAGCGCGCGCGCGGCGAACGGCAACGGCCGGCCGTCCTCCATCGTCGTGTCGATCAGCAGCGCGCGCGCCTTCACCGTGTCGTAGGAAAGCAGCACGACCGCGCCGGCGCGGGGGGCGACGCTGCGCGAGACCGTCGTCATCTCGACGTCGTCGGGAATGTCTTTCGGATCGATGTCGATCCGGTTGAGCTGATAAGGCACGAGGCTCGGGACGATCGCATAGCCGGACCGGTTGACCCGGGCGTCCGACGTGCCGACCGACGCGCCCTGCGCGTCCGGCGCGCGCACGATGCCGACGGTCTCGCCCAGCGTCGGCCCGGGCGTCACGCCGCCCCGGTGTACGACCAGCCCGCCCGACGCGCTGAGCGACGCCTGCTGGTAGCCGCTGCCCATCCCGAAGTTGCCCGCGAGCGACGCCGTCGGCATCCGGTAGCCGACGCCGAAGCTGCCCGACGACGCGCGGTTGCTGCCGTCGTAGGTCGCCGACAGCGAGTACGAGCCGTCACCCTGTTCGCCGAAGCGCCCGGACACGCCGGCCATCGCACTGGTGCCCGCGCTGCTGTCGTGCGTGACGAGCGTGTTGAACGTCGGTGCGCGGCGCGCGTTCCGGTCGAGCGGAATCGACACGCTCACGCTCGCGAGCGTGTTGCCGGCCGGACGCCCGAACGACGACATGCCGGCGGACACGTTGCGCACCCGCTGCACCGACGCGTTCACCGTCACGTCGCGCCATTGCTTGCTGTAGCCGAGCGTGAAACTGAGCGTCTGGCCGCGCCCCGTCCAATAGCTGAGCGACGAGCCGTTCAGATAGACGTTGCCGGCCTGCCCGACCTGCTGGCTGAGGTTGAGATCGACTCGGTTGCGCAACCGCGGAAACGCGTCGGTGGATAGCCCCTGGGCGGTCCTGCCGGCCAGTTGCAGCGCATCGCTCAGGCCGAGATAGCCTTTGGTCGAATAGCGGTACGCGAGCAGCGAGAAGTTCGTGCCGCTGTTCGGCAAATTCTTGCTGTACGACACGCGGATGCTGGAGCCGTTCATCCGCCCGGCGCCGGCGGGCTGCGCCCGCGCGACCGTGACGTCGGCCGCGATGCCGCCGATCGGCGTGTTGAACGCGATGCCCGTCAGCACCGACTGGTAGCGTCCGGCAAATGCGCCGCCGCCGTATGCGGTCACCAGGTTGTTGATCCCGCGCTGCACGGTGAACTGGCCGACATATTGCGCACCGCCGCCCGCACTGGAACCGAAATCGATTGCACGGCCCGCCATCGCACTGAATCGCGTGCTCCCCGGGCGCAGCAACTGGACCGTCGTCGCGAACGGCACGACGAAGCTGTGCGCGTCGCCGTTCGATTCGGTCACCGTCACGTTCAGGTCGCCGCCGTAACTCATCGCCTGCAGGTCGTCGAGCTCGAACGGCCCCGGTGCGACCGTCGTTTCGTACACGAGATAGCCGCGCTGGCGGATCGTCACGCGCGCATTGGATTGCGCAACGCCGCGCACGACGGGCGCGTAGTAGCGCAGCGTGTCGGGCAGCATCCGGTCGTCGCTCGATATCTGGATGCCGCGAAACGATACGGCGTCGAACAGATCGCCGCTCGTCGAGCTTTCCCCGACGAGCAACTGCGCCCGCCATGCGGGCAGATCCGTCTGCGCATAGACGTTGCCGCGCTGATAGCGCATCGCTCCGCGCTGCGACCAGGTGAAATTGCCCGTATGGCGAATCCGGAACGGCCCGGCGTTCGCGCCCATCGTCAGCCCCGTATAGAGCTGCGCGAACTCGTAGCCGCTGGCGCGCGTCGTAAACGCCATCGCGTTGTAGTTCACGAGTGCGGCCGGCACGCCGTTCGTCCAGGTCGACGGATCGACGTAATTGCTGCGGCTCGCGAGCCGCATGTAGAACTGCGGAACGACCAGATACAGTTTCTGTTCGTCCTGGTCGAACGACAGCTCGGCCCCGGGCACATGGCGGGAGATTGGCTCGCAAAGCAGCCCGTCCGGCATCGGCTCGGGCGGCGCATCGCGATCCTGGCCGCGCTCGCTGCGCGCCAGATCGACGCCCGCGCGCTGCAGGATCGCGCGGTCGTAGCATGGCCGGACGCGGCCGTCGCCGGCGCGCCGGAACGTAATCTCTTCCACGCCGCGCCATTGCCCGTTGACGACGAAATCCACGCGGCGCAGCCCTTCCACCAGCACGTTCGGACGCTCGTAGGGCGTCGTGTCGATCGGTGTGGCTCCGGCCCCGTGCATCAGCATCGATTCGTCGAAGCGGATCGCGTCGCCGGCCGGCCATGCGGGCTCCACCGCAGCCGGTGCGTCGTGGCCGGCGCTGTCGCGCGCCGGCGCGGCAGTCGCCGCGGCCGCACGCTCCACGAGCATGCCCGCGCTCGCGACCGCGACCGCCACCCGCGTCAGTGCCGATGCGATCGCCCGCCGACGCGAACGCGACCGACGGCGCGGCGCGGGTACCGGGGCGCACAAGGAAGGAATTGCCGGTAAGGTCTGCATGAAAAACCATGTTGTTTCGCATGCCGAATCAACAGACCGTCGTATCGACGCGTGAAACGGCATGTTGAATCGTGCCTCGGTGCGGTGCTGCCTGACGGCCTGCTCAGTCCGCCAGTTTTTTCGTTATCGTGGTGCGTCCGCCATAGTCGTCGATGACCATGTACCGCACGGTTGCAGCCTTGTTCGCCGATGTCGCGACACCCGGCAGCACGAACTGCGCGTGGCCGAACGGCGCGACCATTCCGCCACCTGCCGATGCGAACGTGCCGCCCGCATCGCTCTCCACCTTGCCGAATGACACGTAGTACGGCGTCGGGTTGGCCACTTCGAGCACGAGCTTGCGTTCGTGCCCGCCTGGCGCTGCCGCGACCGTCTTCCACACCAGTTGATCGGGCGCGGCGTCCACGCCGTCGGCGAGCGCCGTCGGTCGAAAGAAAAGCTTGATGCGCGTGCGGAATCCGAAGCGCAGCTGGTTGTCGCTATCCTTCTGGCTGGCCGGCACCTCGAGGACGTTCAGCCAGTAGACCGATTCGCGATCGCCGGGCAGCGACGCCGGCGTGTGCGTAATGCGCAGCACGGCGCCGCGACCGGGCTCGACGCGCTTCAGGGCCGGCGCGACGACGAACGGCACCTGCAATTGCTCGGGAGGCACGTCGACGCGGCCGTCGTCGATCCAGCTCTGCGCCAGTACCGGCTGCTCCGACGTGTTTTCGACGCGCACCGTCACGTCGCGCTCGCGCTCCGGGAAGACGATACGCGTGCCGTTCAACACAAGCGCCGCCTGTGCCGGCGCGGCACAGGCAGCCCATGCCATGACACAGCACATCACTACATGATTAATAGTACGAAATAACAGGGTCATGGCACGGGACATGGACTGCGGCGATCAGTAATAGGCCAGCGTGTAGCGGATGAACGAATTGCCCGACCCGGTCTTGATTCCGGCCTGATCGACCGTCGACACGTAGACGGCCGAATAGGTCAGGGTCGCCGTATTGTTCTTCACGGTCGCGACCTGCGCATCCGCCAGGTTTTGCGGCTTGCCGAGCCAGATCTTGCCGGCCTTGCCGTTGCCGGCGTCGCTGACCTGGATCTCCACGCCTTCGGCGGGCTTGGTTCCGACGAGCTTCAGGTTGCCGGTTGCCGGATTGACGTTGACCGACGCCGGGTCGAAATCGATCACGACCTTGGTGTCGTCGGTACAACCCGCGTTGCCGCCGATATTCAGCGCGAACGGCACCGGCGTGGACGTCGAACCGGCCGTGGCGAACGTGCTCGGGTTGATATGGTTGCCCAGCGATACTTCGCGGATGTTGTCCACGCCCGGCGCCTGGCCGTTGATGTTGCACGTGACGTCCGAGATGCTTCCCTCGAACTTGATCGTCCCGTCATATGCATGGGCAACCGTCGGGGCCAGTACGGCGCCGGCGATACCGGCCGCAACCCAGCACCGAAGAAGTTTCATCTTCATTTCCACGTTCCTATGAGATTGATTGGCTTGTGGCATACCGGCCGACAGGCGCAATGCCGCTTGCTTCATTGGCACGACGCGAGATGACGGCCGCATCGTCATTTCCAAGGCAGCGAAATCTTTCCCGCCCCTTCGAATATTGACGACCCCGCAATTCTATTTATCCAGACTTGAAATGAATATCGTACAAGTAAGAAATTAGTAAAGCATATCGCGCTTCCGCAGAACCGGATTCGATAAATCAATTTTCCCGCCTGCTATCGAAACGGTTTTCCGAGAAATCATGTCGCCCCGAAACGCCCGACCCTCATGCGCTGCGGGCAATCGACGAAGCCGACCAAGCATGAAGAAAAAGGCGCGTCAATATACGCAATGCCGGGAATTTTTCAGATCACCCGAAAAATCAGATTCCGACGTATACGTTTAGGACAAGACCTAATCCGATAACCGAAACTGTCGGTTTAAATATAAAGCGCCACTGACAATTCAAAAGAAACCGCACGCTTGCTCGACGTTTTAGCTATGTTTCGATGACTGCGATACACGGGAATAACTCGCACGGTTCAGTTTCCGTCGGTCCGAACGGCCGGAACCGGATGGCAAGTAAAAATCGCGGCGCGGGCCGGAGCATGCATGCGCGGCCGAACAACCGCCGGAATGGCGGCGCGTATCGGCGGGCGTGGAGGATGCGTGGAAGAAACGTGGCGCCGTGGCAGATGGCACGCGCAAAAAAAGACGCCCGCTGCACGCAGCGGGCGCGAATCCCAGTCAAGGAGGTGTCACACGAACTACGGGTTCAGATTACGGAATTCGTGCGTGACGGACAACGAATCGATTTCCATATCGATATGACGGGACCTGCTCAGGCCGGTATTTCCCGCGTCGAGCAATGGATGCCGCCGCCGCCCGACGCGATGCCGAGGATGTCGACCTGCACGATTGCCCGGCTCCCCGCGTACGGGCGGACGGCCGCGACCGCGGCCGCATCGGCTGCCGCATCGTTGAATTTCGGCATCACGAGCGCGCCGTTGCAGGTGTAGAAGTTGATGTAGCCGGCCGCGAAATGCGACATCTGCCGGTCGTTCAGCGTGGTTCCGGCGGACGTGCCGAAATTGACCGGCGGCACGAGTTCGACGATCTGCA
The DNA here is from genome assembly GCF_000732615.1 of Burkholderia paludis. Classification (GTDB taxonomy): domain Bacteria; phylum Pseudomonadota; class Gammaproteobacteria; order Burkholderiales; family Burkholderiaceae; genus Burkholderia; species Burkholderia paludis. The sequence goes on along the minus strand of NZ_JPGL01000014.1, from coordinate 103,017 downwards.
GCGGTCGTCCGCTGGCATCGGTCTGGCCCGCGAGGCGCTGCCGGTTCGCATCCGTCAACGCGCGCTCGCCGGTCGAATTCGACGCGTCGTAGCAGCACGCGACCACACCGGGTGCCAGGAAACGCGCGTAAAAATCGACGTGGCCGTTCGTGATGTCGCTCTCGCCGGCCGGTGTCGCCACGCCATCGGCGCCCCCGGCGCCGCTGCCGCGCGGATAGGTCGCCGTGCCCGGCAACCAGATGATCTTGCGCACGCCGAGCGTGCGCTGCAATTCGGCGAGCACGGTATCCTTCGCGGTCGGCAACAGCGTCGCGCGCGCAATCGCGCCGTTCGGAATGTCGAACAGTTGCGGATTGCGATTCACGTGCAGCACGGCCGACTCGGTCAGGATCGCCGTGGCGTCGCCGTCGAATTCGATCGCGCCGCCTTCGAGCGTCAGGGTGCTCCGGATCAGCGGCACGCCTTTCGTCTGCGCCATCCACCCCGCCACCGCGCTGTCGCGGCCGAACGGCTGGAAGAACTTGCCCGCCTTCGACCGGTTGCTCGCCGCCGCGATCTCCGGCGGGATCGTCGTCCCCGGACTCAGGCCGGCGCCGTCGGTGTTCGCGTTGCCCCAGCCGTTGAAATTGAAGCCGACCGCGTTCAGCGCGTTGCCGTTGGCCGTGTCCCTGACGAACAGGCACCCCGTATCGCGCACCCAGAAATCGTTGAAACCGCCGTCGAGCGGCACGAGGTTGACCCCGCCCGTGCCGGCCGCGCGCGCCGCATAACGTGCATGCAGGTCGGGATTCGCGGCGCTCGCGGTCGCGAGCAGCGCGCGCGCCGCATCCAGATCGGCCGGCAGCACCAGCATGTCGACCGGTTCGGTCGCGCCGATCGCCTTCGCGACGTCCATCAGGTCGGCCCGGACGCGATCGATGCCGGCGTCAGTACTCTGCGGCGTGACCGGTGTCCAGATGCCGTCCGCGCCGGATGCGAACGCCATGAGCGTCGACGCGTGCGGCGCGTCTTCGGCCGGCAGCCGGTAGGCGGCTTGCCGCACCGCCGGCGTCGACGGCGCCGTACGTGGCGTGGCGGCCGCCCCGGAACCGTCACCGCCGCCGCACGCGGCCAGGCTGCCCAGCAGCGGCATGCCGAGCCACGCGGCCGAACGGCGGATGAAGCCGCGCCGGCCGGCATCCGGCAGGTGCCGCACCAGCATGCCCGTGCCCGCACGGGTGTGTTTCTTCGTCATGTATTCAACTCCTTGGCGCGGCCGGCGTGCACGCGTGCGCGCCGGCGTCCGTCCCTCGGGACGGATTCCGCATTATTTTCAGTAGTCCGTAAAGACAGGGCGAGAAAGGCGGCCGCCGGGCTGGTCACGCGGACCGGTCCGGGGCCGTGCTCAGGCCGGCTGCTGTTGCGTCGTGCAGTGGATGCCGCCGCCGCCCGCGGCAATGGCGTCGATGTTCAGCTGAATGACCTCGCGGCCGGGGAACAGGTCGACGAGCGTATCGCGCGTATTGCGGTCGGCGCGGCTGTCGCCGAATTGCGGCGCGATTACCGCGCGGTTGCACACGTAGAAATTGATGTAGCCGGCCGCGAACTCGTCGTTCTCGTACGTATGCCGGACGGTCTTCGGCCCCGGCAGCACGACGACCTTCAACGGCCGCCCCTTCGCATCGGTGGATTTCCGCAGGATCTCCAGATGCTGCCGCGTCACCGCGTGATCGTACGACGACGGGTCCGTGTCGAGCCCGGCCACCACGACGCCGGGGCTCGTGAAGCGCGCGTAGAAGTCGGTATGCCCGTCGGTGATGTCCTTGCCGGCGATGCCGGGCAACCAGATGATCTTCTTCAGCCCGAGCAGGCGGCTCAGCTCGGCCTCGCACTGTGCCTGGCTGACGCGCGGATTGCGGTTCGGATTGAGCACGCAGCTGCGCGTAATGATCGCGGTGCCCTCGCCGTCCACCTCGATGCCGCCGCCTTCCAGCACCAGCCGCGTGTCGACCAGCCGCGCACCGGCGCGTTCGGCCACGAACGGCGCGACCTCCGCGTCCCGGTCGTGCTCCTGCTTGTTGCCCCAGCCGTTGAAATTGAAGCTCACGCCGCCGAGCTGGCCCGACGCGTTCTTCACGAACACGGGCCCCGTGTCGCGCATCCACAGATCGTCGACCGGATGCTGGACGAGTTCGACCGACGCGCCGCACAGCCGCGACGCGATCGCGTAGTCCTGCTCCCGCACCAGCATCTTCAGCGGCTCGTGCGCGGCGATCGCCTTCGCGACGGCCGCGAGATTCTCGCGCACCGCCGGCAGCAGCCGCGCGCCCCAGATGTCCTCGCTCGGGCCGAACGCCATCCAGGTCGCCGTGTGCGGCGCGCCCTCGTCCGGCATATGCCAGATCGCGCCCTGCTGCGCGTGCGCGGCGCGTCCGAGCAAGCCGCCCAGCGCGCTGGCGGCCAGCGCCGCACCCGATACGGACAGGCCGCGTTTCAACAGTTGACGTCGTGTGGTCATGGCATTCCTCTTTCTCTTGCCGGTTGCTTCGGTTGCTTCGGTTGCTTCGATGGTTTCGGGGCGGGCCGTCACGGTCGCGCCGTCTTGAAACCGAGCCAGGTCCGGCCCTCCAGGCGCATCACGGCCGGCGATTCGGCGATCGGCGTGAACAGTGTGCGCCGGGTGGCCTCGTCCGGATAGACGCCCGGATCGCGAACCAGCGCCGGGTCCATCAGCTTCAGCGCCCCCTGGTTCGCATTCGCGTAGCGCGTCGCGTTCGAGATCTTCGCGACCACGTCCGGACGCAGGATATAGTTGATGAACGCATGCGCGTTGTCCGGATGATTCGCGGACGCCGGGATCACCATCGCGTCGAACCACATCAGGCTGCCGATGCGCGGAATGTCGTACACGATGTCGCGCTTCGGGTCGCTTGCCTTCGCCTTCTGCGCGGCCAGGTTGATCGCGCCGGAGAAGCCGATCGTCACGCACAGCTCGCCGTCGATCAGCTCGTTGGCGTCGGACGAACCGACGAATTCGCGGATGAACGGCCGGACCTTCATCAGCATCGCCTGCGCGGCCGCGTAATCCTGCGCGGACGGGTGCATCGGATCGCGGCCGATGTAGCGCAGCGCCAGCGGCAGCACCGTGCTCGCCGAGTCCTGCAGGCCCAGCCCGCACCGGGCCGAGACGCGCGCCGCGAGCGCCGGGTCGAACAGCAGGTCGAGGCTGTCGGCCGGCATGTCCTTGCCGAGGATCGCGCTCACCTTCGCGCGGTCGTAGCCGACGCCGACGGTGCCCCACATGTACGGCACGCCGTACTGGTTGCCGGGATCGGATTGCGCCATCTGCTTCAGCAGCGAGGGATCGAGATACTTCAGGTTCGGCAGGCGGCTCTTGTCGAGCTTGCGATAGACGCCGGCCTGTATCTGCCTGGCCATGAAGTCGTTGGTCGGCCACACGAGGTCGTACCCGCTGTTGCCGGTCAGCAGCTTCGACTGCAGCGTCTCGTCGCTGTCGTACGCGTCGTAGCGCACCTTGATGCCGGTTTCCTTCTCGAACGACGACACCGTATCCGGCGCGAAGTAGTTGCTCCAGTTGTACAGGTTCAGCACCTTGTCCTCGTCGGCGCGGGCCGCGCCGGCCAGCGCGCACAGCGCGAGGCCCGGTGCCGCGAAACGCAGCCATCCCTTCCGTTTCATCGCGGCCCCCTTATCGATAGCAGGACGATACGCCGTCGCTGGTCAGCAACGTGCGATACATCTCCGGGCGGCGATCGCGGAAGAAGCCCCACGATTGCCGGTCGGCGCGTATCGCGTCGAGGTCGAACGCATGCACGAGCACGGCTTCGTCGGTGCGGTTCGCTTCGGCCCGCTTCTCGCCGGTGTGATCCGCGATGAAGCTCGAGCCGTAGAACACGCCGGTCAGCCCCTGCTGCTGCGGATTGTCGTTGCCGAAGCCGACCTCGCGGCCGATCCGGTTCGCCGCCACGACCGGCACCATGTTGGCCGCCGCATGGCCCTGCATCGTGCGCTGCCAGTGGCCGGCCGAATCGAACGCGCTGCTGAACGGCTCCGAGCCGATGATGGTCGGAAAGCACAGCAGCTCCGCGCCCATCAGCGCGAGGCTGCGCGCCGTCTCCGGATACCACTGGTCCCAACAGATGCCGATGCCGATCCGGCCGAAGCGCGTGTCCCACACCTTGAAGCCGGTGTCGCCGGGCGTGAAATAGAACTTCTCCGTATAGCCGGGCCCGTCCGGGATATGCGTCTTGCGATAGACGCCGAGCACGCGCCCGTCGGCGTCCGCCACGGCGACCGAGTTGTACGCGGCATTGCCCGCGCGCTCGAAGAAGCCGATCGGCAGCACGATGCCGAGTTCGCCGGCCAGCGCCGCGAACCGGGCGATCTGTGCGTTGCCTTCGAACGGCTGCGCGAGTTCGAGATGGCGCACGTTCTGGTCGAGGCAGAAGTACGGCATCGCGAACAGCTCCGGGCACAGCACGAGATTCGCGCCCTGCGCGGCGGCCGCGCGGATCAGGCGCTCCGCGGTGGCCATGTTGTCTTCGAGATGCCAGCTGCCCGACGCCATCTGCACGGCGGCGACGGTGATGTGTTTGGACGGCACGGCGAGTGCTCCCCGGTAGAACCGTAAGACCGCTGACGAAAGGCCGCTCAGTGCGGGATGGAAGGCTGCTGCTGCGTCGAACAGTGGATGCTGCCGCCGCCGATCGACAGCGTCGGGATCGGCAACATCTCCACCTTGCGCCCCGGGAACGCTCGACTGAATGCATCGTGCGCGGCCCGATCCTGTTCGACGCCGAACGCGGTCACGATCACGGCGCCATTCACCAGAATGTAGTTCGCGTAACAGTCGCAGTAGCGCTCGGAGCCGAAGCGTTCGCCGACGATCGGCGACGGCAGGTCGAGCAGCTCGAACCGGCGCCCGGCCGCATCGGTTGCGAGTTCCAGCGCACGGCGGTTCTCGCGCATCACGCGGTAATAGTCGCCCTGCTCGGGCAGCGCGGTCTGGCACAGCATCCGGCCGGGCGCGACGAACGACGCGATGCCGTCCACGTGCCCGTTCGTCTCGACTTCGTCCGGATTGCCGGGCAGCCATACGATCTTCTCGACGCCCAGCATGCGGCGGAGCTCCGCCTCGATCTCCGCGCGGCTCAGGTGCGGGTTGCGATTCGGATGCAGCAGGCAGCTCTCGGTGGTGACCAGCGTGCCTTGCCCGTCGACATAGAACGAGCCGCCCTCCAGCACCATGTGCGAGTTGAAGATGTCGGCGCCGGCCGCGCGTGCGATGTCCTGCCCGGCCTGCTGGCAACCGTCGTACGGCTGGTATTTCTCGCCCCAGCAATTGAAGCGGAACACGGCCGCGCCGAGCCCGTGTCGCTCGCTGACGAGGAAGACGGGCCCGCAATCGCGCAGCCAGTTGTCTTCGGCCGCGACCGGCAGCACGTCGACGCTCGCGCCCACCCGTTCGCGCGCGGCGTCGGCCTGACTGTGATGCACCGCCACCACGCAGCGCTGATAGCGGGCGATCGTCCGCGCGACCAGCGCGAATTCATCGCAAACCTGCGCGTAGTGGCTTCCCCACAGCGTTTCCCGATCGTCGAGAACCGGCCATCCGAGCCAGGTGGCGTCCATGGATTCCCATTCGGCGGGCATCCGGTAACCGCGCTGGCGAGCATCGAAGCGACCCATCGATCAGCCTCCGTTGTGATTGATGGCCGATTGTGCGTCAGGTTAAACTTGATGAATATTGATATTTTTTGGCTTAATTAATCAATTCACCTCATATCTCGATGCAACGCGTTCCGTCCCTCAAGTTGCTGACCGGCTTCGAATCCGCGGCACGGCTGGGCAATTTCTCGCGCGCGGCCGACGAGCTGCACCTGTCGCAATCGGCGATCAGCCACCAGATCCAGCAGCTCGAAGCCCAGCTCGGGCAACCGCTGTTTCGCAGGCGCGGCCGCGGCGTCGAGCTGACCATTGCCGGCGAGATCCTGCAGCGCAGCGTGCAGCGCGCGATGGACACGTTGCGCGGCGGGCTCGACCGCATCGCCACCTATCTGAACCCGGGGCTCGTCGTGCTGGTGTGTCCCGCGCCGCTGCTGCACGGCTGGCTGCAACCGCGCCTCGATGCGTTGCAGCAGGCCCTGCCCGACCTGTGCCCGCTGCTGTCGACCGACGAAACCGCGCGCTATGTCGACGAAATCGACGTCGACATGACGATCGGCACGCGGCCGATGCTGCAGCCCGGCCTGATCGATATTCCGTTCATGCGGGACGAATGGGTGACGGTGTGCGCGGCACCGCTCGCGGAGCAGCTCGACCGCCTGCCGCGCGCCGAACATCCGCGGCACGCGGGCGTCGTCTGCCTCGAAGCGAGCCTGACCGACGAGCGCATGGCGACGGTGTTTCGCGAGCAGTTGTCGGCGTTCCGGATGCAGGCGATCTACGACGACCAGCGGCTCGTGCTGGACGCCGTGCTGCGCGGCCGCGGCCTCGCGTGCCTGCCGCGCCTCGTCGCGCAGGCCGGCATCGACCAGCACGCGCTCGCCGTGCTCGACGACTACCCGCGCCTGCCCGGCACCACGTGGTGGCTGTCGCGCATGGAAGGCCCTTCGCGCTCGCCGATCGTCGAGCAGATGTTCGACTGGCTGGTCGAGCAAGGCCGCCGGTCGAGCGTGGCCGACCCGGCGCCCGCTTCCGGGCTGCCGCCGCTCGCGTAATCGCATGCCCCAAAAAAAACGTCCCGCCGGGCGGGCGGGACGTTCGTCATGACTCGGTGGCGCGCAATGCGCGGCCGATCACGGCTCGTGGCGCAGATACCCTTCCTTGCTCGGGTCGCGCATCCGCCACGACACGATGAGCGAGATCGCGCACAGCACGGTCACGTACCAGTAGAAGGTCTCCTCGCTGCCGACCGACTTGAACCACAGCGCGACGTATTCGGCCGAGCCGCCGAAGATCGCGTTCGCGACCGCATACGACAGGCCGACACCCATCGCGCGCACTTCCGGCGGGAACATCTCGGCCTTGATCAGGCCACTGATCGACGTGTAAAAGCTGACGATCGCGAGCGCAACCGTGATCAGCACGAACGCCGCGACGGGGCTCGTCACGTCCTTCAGCGCGTGCATCAGCGGCACCGTGCCGATCACCGCGAACGCGCCGAACAGGATCATCGACGTACGGCGGCCGATCCTGTCGGACAGCGCGCCGAACACCGGCTGCATCAGCATGTAGACGAGCAGCGCGACGGTCATCACGTTGCTGGCCGTCTTCGCATGCATGCCGGCCGTGTTCACGAGGTACTTCTGCATGTAGGTCGTGAACGTGTAGAAGATCAGCGAGCCGCCGGCCGTGAAGCCGACCACCGTGAAGAACGCGCCCTTGTGCTGCCACACGCCGCGAATCGTGCCCGCGTGCTTCTTGTCGCGCGATTCGTTCGTCGACGTCTCGTCGAGCGACTTGCGCAGGTACAGCGAAATCAGCGCGGCCGCCGCGCCGACCACGAACGGAATGCGCCAGCCCCACGCCTTCAGTTCGTCGGACGACAGCGTCTGCTGCAGGATCACGAGCACCAGCAGCGCGCACAGCTGGCCGCCGATCAGCGTCACGTACTGGAACGACGCAAAGAAGCCGCGGCGGCCCTTCAGCGCCACCTCGCTCATGTAGGTCGCGCTCGTGCCGTATTCGCCGCCCACCGACAGCCCCTGGAACAGCCGCGCGACCAGCAGCAGCGCCGGCGCGAGCGCGCCGATCTGCGCATAGGTCGGCAGCACCGCGATCACGAGCGAACCGCCGCACATCATCAGCACCGAGATCATCATCGCGTTGCGGCGGCCATGACGGTCGGCGATGCGGCCGAACAGCCAGCCGCCGATCGGACGCATCAGGAAGCCCGCCGCGAACACGCCCGCCGTGTTCAGCAGCTGCGTCGTCGTGTTGCCGCTCGGAAAGAACGCCGGCGCGAAGTACAGCGCACAGAACGAGTAGATGTAGAAGTCGAACCACTCGACGAGGTTGCCCGATGAGGCGCCGACGATGGCGAACACGCGCCGCCGGGTGTCATGCGCGGACAGCGCAGCTTGGTCGGTCTGGACGTCCATGGGTTGGTCTGTTCCTTATAGTACTTTCTGGGCGAGACGGCCGAGGCCGCCGCGTACGGTCGACGTGGCACCGGTTCCGGCGCACGGCGCTACGGAATTTTAGCGAAATGTAAAGTAACAGACTCTCCGGGTTCGTCCGGATGCAGAAAAATTTTCTCCTGCCACGTGTTCGTCATATGAAAACGCCAGCCCGCAGGCTGGCGTTCCATGCAAACTGTCCGGCGGAAGACGCTCAGACGCGCACCTCGGGCGGCACGTAGCGGCACTCGTAGCGCTTGCGCACGGTGCCGGCCTCGTCGACGCTTTCCAGGAACACGTCGAACTGCCAGAGCCGCGCCATGTGCTTGAGCACTTCGTCGCTGTCGTTCGACAGGTGGCGGTTGTCGGTCATGAAGTGGCGCAGCGTGAGGCTGCGGTCGCCGCGCGTGTTCACCGCCCACACCTGGATGTTCGGCTCGCGGTGATGGATGTCGTACTGCCTCGACAGCGCCTGCCGCACGTACTGGTAGCCGGAATCGTCGTGGATCGCCGACACCTCGAGCGAATCTCGCATGTCGTCGTCGAGCACCGAGAACAGCCGCATTTCGCGGATCAGGTTCGGCGACAGGTACTGCGCGATGAAGCTCTCGTCCTTGAAGTTGCGCATCGCGTAGTGCATCGCGGGCAACCACGGCGTGCCCGCGATCTCCGGGAACCACTTGTAGTCCTCGTCCGTCGGCGCTTCGCAGATCCGCCGGATGTCGCTCATCATCGAGAAACCGAGCGCATACGGGTTGATCCCGCTGTAGTACGGCTTCGTGACCGGCGGCTGGTAGACCACGTTGCTGTGCGAATGCAGGAACTCCATCATGAAGCCGTCTTCCAGCTTGCCCTGGTTGTACAGCGTGTTCAGCAGCGTGTAGTGCCAGAACGTCGCCCAGCCTTCGTTCATCACCTGCGTCTGCCGCTGCGGATAAAAATACTGGCCGATCTTGCGCACGATGCGGATCACTTCCCGCTCCCACGGCTCGAGCAGCGGCGCGTTCTTCTCCGCGAAATACAGCAGGTTCTCCTGCGGCTCGGGCGGATAGCGGCCTTCCTGCTCTTCCATCTGCTCGGGCTTCTTACCCGGCAGCGTGCGCCACAATTCGTTGACCTGCGACTGCAGGTACGCTTCGCGCTCGCGCCGCAGCGCGGCCTCCTTCGACAGCGACGGCTTCTGCGGACGCTTGTAGCGGTCCACGCCGTAGTTCATCAGCGCATGGCACGAATCGAGCAGTTCCTCGACGCGATCGAGGCCGTAGCGCTCCTCGCATTCCGCGACGTAGTTCTTCGCATACACGAGATAGTCGATGATCGCGTGCGCGTCGGTCCACAGCCGGAACAGGTAGTTGCCCTTGAAGAACGAATTGTGCCCGTACGCCGCGTGCGCGATGACGAGCGCCTGCATCGTCATCGTGTTCTCTTCCATCAGATAGGCGATGCACGGATTCGAGTTGATGACGATTTCGTACGCGAGGCCCATCTGGCCGCGGCGGTAGCTCTTCTCGGTCGACAGGAAATGCTTGCCGAACGACCAGTGACGGTAGTTGACGGGCATCCCGACCGACGCGTACGCATCCATCATCTGCTCGGCGCTGATCAATTCGAGCTGGATCGGGTAGATGTCGAGTTCGTATTGTTCGGCGACCTGCGAGATGTGCGTGTCGTACTCCTCGAGCAATTCGAAGGTCCAGTCGGACGGGCACGGCAGCGGCTTGCGTTCGGCAACGTTCATACGCGCTTCCTTTTGCCCGGAACCGGGCAAGTCGGCGGCCGGCGGCGACGGTTCGGCCTGCGCGCGTTGCTGCGATGCGGCAGGGCCGGCCGTGTCGTCGCCGGAAGGGCGCGGCTCGTAGCCGCGCGACTCGTTGTGCAGATGGCGCGTCGTCATGACATTTCCACCTGCTTTTCGAACAATTCGCGAAACACCGGGTAAATGTCGGCAGCCGATTCGACTTTCTTCATCGCCAGATGCGGCTGCGACAAGGCCAGTTGCGCGTATTCCAGCCACAGGTTCTGCTCTTCCGGCGCGACCTGGATATACGCGAAGTAACGCGTCTTCGTGAGGATATCCTCTTCCAGGATTTTGCGACACTTCGGCGAGTCGTCGGTCCAGTTGTCGCCGTCGGACGCCTGCGCACCGTAGATGTTCCACTCGGTCGGCGAGTAGCGCTCGTTCATCACCTTGCGCATCAGTTCGAGCGCGCTCGACACGACCGTGCCGCCGCTCTCCGTCGAATGGAAGAAGGTGTCCTCGTCGACTTCCTCGGCGCGCGTGTGGTGCCGGATGAACACGACCTCGATGCGCTCGTAGTTGCGCTTGAGGAACAGGTAAAGCAGGATGAAGAAGCGCTTCGAGAGATCCTTGCGCTGCTCGTCCATCGAGCCCGACACGTCCATCAGGCAGAACATCACGGCCTGGCTCGACGGTTGCGGCTGCTTCACGCGGTTGATGTAGCGCAGGTCGAACGGATCGATGAACGGAATCCGCCAGATGCGCCCCTTCAGGTGATGGATCTCGGCCTCGAGCACCGCGATTTCCGCGCGACGGTCTTCCGGGTCGCTCTGCAGCGCTTCCAGCTGCGCCTCGAGCTCGCGCAGCTCGTTGACGAGCGGCGAGCCGAGCGCGATGCGCCGCCCGAGCGCGCTGCGCAGCGAGCGCACGACGTCGATGTTGTTCGGCGTGCCTTCCGCCGACCAGCCCGCGCGCACGTTCTTCCAGCTCGGCACCGTCAGCAGGTGCGTCTTCACGAGGCGCGGCAGTTCGAGATCGTCGAAGAAGTACTGCATGAACTCGTCGCGCGACAGCTCGAACACGAAGTCGTCCTGCCCGTCGCCCTCGTTGCTCGCCTGGCTGCCGCCGCCGCCCGCGCCGCCCTGCGGGCGCGGGATCTTGTCGCCGCGCACGTAGTCCTCGTTGCCGGGGTGCACGTGTTCGCGGCGCCCGCCCGGCCCGTGCCGGAAACTCGGCTCCGCGATGTCCTTGCGCGGGATCGTGATGCTCTGCGTGCTCTGGATGTCCTTGATGCTACGGTCGCGCACCGCGTCCGACACGGCGCGACGAATGTAGTTCTTGACGCGACGCAGAAAGCGTTCGCGGTTGGCGATACTCTTGTTTTTGCCGGCCAGCCTGCGGTCGATGATTTGATGAAGCACTCCCGGTCTCCCGCTCGAATGTCGATATGCCGGGACGCTCGCCGCACATGCCGTCTGCCGTCATGCGGGCGGCGTCTCTGAAGACGCCCGCACGGCACCGCCGTACGGGCGCGGTACCGCGCGCGTCATGAGGACTTGCGCACGCGCAGGTACCAGTCGCAAAGCAGCCTCACCTGCTTCGGCGTATAGCCCTTCGCGACCATCCGGTTCACAAAGTCCTCATGCTTGCGCTGCTCCTCCGCCGAACCCTTTGCGTTGAACGAAATCACCGGCAGCAGTTCCTCGGTGTTCGAGAACATCTTCTTCTCGATCACGACGCGCAACTTCTCGTAGCTCGTCCACACGGGATTCTTGCCGGCATTCGCCGCCCGTGCGCGCAACACGAAGTTCACGATCTCGTTGCGGTAATCCTTCGGATTGCTGATTCCCGCCGGCTTCTCGATCTTCTCCAGCTCCGCGTTCAGCGCGGCGCGGTCGAAGCTCTCGCCGGTATCGTGATCGCGGAATTCCTGGTCCTGGATCCAGAAGTCGGCATACGTGACGTAGCGGTCGAAGATGTTCTGGCCATACTCCGAATACGACTCGAGGTACGCCGTCTGGATCTCCTTGCCGATGAACTCCGCGTAGCGCCCGGCCAGCACGTCCTTCACGAAGGACAGGTACTTCTGTTCGGTTTCCGGCGGGAACTGCTCGCGTTCGATCTGCTGTTCGAGCACGTACATCAGGTGCACGGGGTTGGCCGCGACCTCGCTCGAATCGAAGTTGAACACGCGCGACAGGATCTTGAACGCGAAGCGGGTCGACACACCCGTCATCCCTTCGTCCACACCCGCGTAGTCGCGGTATTCCTGATACGACTTCGCCTTCGGATCGGTGTCCTTCAGGTTTTCGCCGTCGTACACCTGCATCTTCGAGAACAGGCTCGAATTCTCCGGCTCGTGCAGGCGCGACAGCACCGAGAACTGCGACATCATCTTCAACGTGCCCGGCGCGCACACGGCCTCGGCCAGCGACGAGTTGCGGATCAGCTTCTCGTAGATCTTGGTCTCTTCCGACACGCGCAGGCAGTACGGCACCTTCACGACGAAGATCCGGTCGAGCAGTGCCTCGTTGTTGCGGTTGTTGCGGAACGCCTTCCATTCCGACTCGTTCGAGTGCGCGAGGATGATCCCGTCGAACGGAATCGCGCCGAAGCCCTCGGTGCCCTTGAAGTTGCCTTCCTGCGTGGCGGTGAGCAGCGGGTGCAGCACCTTGATCGGCGCCTTGAACATTTCGACGAACTCGAGCAGGCCCTGGTTCGCGAGGCACAGGCCGCCCGAGTAGCTGTAGGCGTCGGCATCGTCCTGCGCGTACTGTTCGAGCTTGCGGATGTCGACCTTGCCGACCAGCGACGAGATGTCCTGGTTGTTTTCGTCGCCTGGCTCGGTCTTCGCGATGCCGACCTGCCGCAGGATCGACGGATAGCGGCGCACCACGCGGAACTGGCGGATGTCGCCGTTGTATTCATGCAGGCGCTTGACGGCCCACGGACTCAGGATGCTCTTCAGGTAGCGGCGCGGAATGCCGTACTGTTCCTCGAGGATCGGGCCGTCTTCGTCGTAGTCGAACAGCCCGAGCGGCGATTCGTTGACGGGCGAGCCCTTCAGCGAATAGAACGGCACGCGCTCCATCAGTTGCTTCAGACGCTCGGCGATCGACGACTTGCCGCCGCCCACCGGGCCAAGCAGATACAGGATCTGCTTCTTCTCTTCGAGCCCTTGCGCGGCGTGACGGAAATACGCGACCACCTGCTCGATCACTTCCTCCATTCCGTAGAACTCACGGAATGCGGGATAGACCTTGATGACCTTGTTCGCAAAGATCCGCGACAGGCGCGGCTCGTTGCGGGTATCGATGTGTTCAGGTTCCCCGATTGCTTCCAGCATGCGTTCACCAGCCGTCGCGTACGCGGATGGATCGTTCTTGCAGAGCGCGAGGTACTCCTCCAGCGAGAGCTCTTCCTCTCGCGTCTTTTCGAAGCGGTTCGCGAAGCTGCTGTAAATATCCATGCTACCTCCCTCGCCTGAGTCTGAAGACGTGCCTGCCTTCGTACGACTGCGCAGAAGCAAGCGCGTTCGAATTCATCCTAAACCCTTTCTTATTTTTTTTCACGAACTCTTCGTATGAAGTTCGTCATTCTCGACAACACCGCTTGGACAACGCATTTCGTCGCTTTACAATCGATCTCCCGAGCCGCAGAAACTGCATCCGCCGCGTCTCGTCGAACACCGGAACGTCTTGTGCGTTGGACACATCCGACGTCGTCGCTTCTCCCCTTCTTCCCTATACGTTCGAGCGACCGTTTGCGACGACACGTTGCGCACGCCGTTACAATTTTTTTTCGCACACCCCTTACGGAGATACCCGTATCACGGTTGCGAAAACATCGGGCGCACCTGTGCACATCTCTGTCGAGACCTGTCGCGCGATGCACGCGACGATGCGCGATCGTCAATCATGCGCATCGCGCCGTCACATTTTTCTGTCGCGAAAACAACAACGCCCGCATGTCGCGGGCGTCGTTCGTCACCAAATGGGGATAGATGCGCGGCGCGCGCGAATCAGAAGGTTTCCCAGTCGTCGGCGCCGGCCGTCGCCGCAGCCTGCGCGGGCGCTGCGGGCGCAGCGACCGGCTTGCGTGCCGGCGTCGCCGCGGCCACGCGTTTCGGCGCCGCATCGCGATCCTCGCGCGCTGCCGCCTGAGCGGGCGCCGCAACCGGCGCAACGGGCGCGGCAGGCGCACGCGCCACGTGACGCGCCGGGACCGGTGCCGCGGCGCCCGGGCGCGCCGCCTCGTCGACGAGCTGGAACACCGCGGCCGTTTCGCGCAGGCGTCCGGCCTGTTCGTCGAGCGACTGCGCGGCGGCCGCGGCTTCCTCGACGAGCGCCGCATTCTGCTGCGTGACCTCGTCCATCTGCGCCACCGCGCGCGCCACCTGGTCGATCCCGCCGCTCTGCTCCTCGGACGCGGCCGCGATCTCGCCCATGATGTCCGTCACGCGCTGCACGGCGCCGATCACGTCGCTCATCGTGCGTCCGGCTTCGTCGACCAGCGTCGACCCCGAGCGGATGCGCTCGACCGACGCATCGATCAACACCTTGATCTCCTTGGCGGCGGTCGACGAACGCTGCGCCAGGCTGCGCACCTCGCCCGCGACGACCGCGAAACCGCGACCTTCCTCGCCGGCGCGCGCGGCTTCGACGGCCGCATTCAGCGCAAGAATGTTGGTCTGGAACGCGATTCCCTCGATGATCGCAATGATGTCCGCGATCTTCGCCGAGCTGTCGTTGATCTCACCCATCGTGCCGACCACCTGACCAACCACCGTATTGCCCTTGTTCGCAATCTCCGACGCATTCGCGGCCAGCGCGCTCGCCTGGCGCGCATTGTCCGCGTTCTGCTTCACGGTGCCGGTCAGCTGTTCCATGCTCGACGCGGTTTCCTGCAACGCCGCGGCCTGCTCCTCGGTGCGCGACGACAGGTCGATGTTGCCGGCCGCGATCTGGCGCGCCGCGGTCGCGATCGATTCGCTGCCGCCGCGTACGGTACGCACCGTGTCGACGAGCCCGCGCTGCATCTTCGCGAGCCCCTCGAGAAGCTGGCCCATCTCGTCGTGCCGCTCGACGACGATCGGCCGGCGCAGGTCGCCGGCGGCGATCGCGTCGAAATGCGTGAGCACGTCGGTGATCGGACGGTCGATCGCGCGGCTCAGCGTCAGCCACGACGCCAGCGCGGCGCCGAAGCCCGCCACCAGCGCGACGATCGACAGCACCCGCAACAGGTCGTATACCGATTCCGCGCGATCGAAGCGGGTTTGCGCATCGGTGAACTGGAAGTTGCGCAGCGCCTCGCTCGCGGTCGCGAGGTCGTTGTAGCGCACCTGGAGCTGCTTCGCGCCGTCGCCGATCTGGTCGTGCTGGTTCGCCCCGACCACGCTCGCAAACGCGTCGCACTCGTGCTGCAACGCCTGACGCTTCGCGGCAACATCCTGCGCAAGCCGGTCCTCTTCCGGGCCGCGCGGCAACGCAAGGTACTTCTGCCACCAGGTATCGGACTGCGCGCGCATCGCGCGGCTTCGCTCGATGGCCTCGGCCGCATCGGGCGTGCCGGCCAGCAGCGCTGCGCGGTCGAGCGCCAGGCGCTCGCGGGCGGCGTAGACCTCGGCCACCGAGACGTCGACCGCGCTGGGCATCTGGTTCGTGAAGATATCGCGCGTCGCGTCGTTGGCGCGTGTCATTCCGTACACGCCGAGCGCACCGATCACGCCCAGGAGTACCGCCAGAAACGCCATCGTGAAACCGATGCGCGCACGAATCGTCAGGTTTTTGAACACCATCATCCTTCCTGTGTTGCGTCGTGATAACGGGACAGGCCCGTCGCGTCGAAGAATTGCTCCGCTCGGTGCATTTACGACAGCACACTGCACAACTTGATGGTGTTTACGCGCTTTTTAAGAATTATTCGTCTGTTTATTACAATTGTCTGAACAAAAATTCGCGCTTTCATGAACGGCGAACGCGACACGACGGCACGCCGGCCGTCTGCGGCGACGGGCCGGTCGCGCCATGTGATCAGGCCCTGTCAGGCCAGCTCGGCCAGTGTCGGAATCGACGGCTGCGCGCCCGCTCGCGTGACCGACAGCGCCGCCGCGCGTTGCGCGAAGCGGATGGCCGTGTCGATGTCCGCGCCGGCCGCGAGCCGTGCGGAAAAGGCGCCGATGAAGGTATCGCCCGCCGCCGTCGTATCGACGGCCTGTACGGCCGGGGCCGGATAGTGCCGTGCGGCGCCGTCGGCCGTCAGCGCCAGCACGCCGCGCGCGCCGAGCGTGACCAGCACGTTGCGCGCGCCGCCCGCCTGCAGCGCCCGCGCCGCGATCTCCGCCTCCGCCGGATCGCGCACCGGCAGCGCGGTCAGCGCGGCCGCCTCGACCTCGTTCGGGATCAGGTAATCGACGAGCGGCAGCCAGCCGTCCGGCAGCGGCGCGACGGCCGGCGCCGGATTGAGCACCACGGTACGGCCGAGCCGACGGCCGGCCGACAGCGCCGCGAACACCGCGTCCGGCGGCGTCTCGAGCTGGCAGATCAGTACGTCGGCCGACGCCAGCGCGGCTTCGTGCCGCGCAACCGTGTCGGCCGTCACCTCGCCGTTGCCGCCCGCAACGATCACGATCGCGTTCTGGCTTGCATCGTCGACGACGATCAGCGCAACGCCGGTCGATGCCGACGGGCTCGTCGCGAGCCCCGTGCAGTCGATACCCTCGGCTTCGAGGCCCGCACGCAGCGCGGCGCCGTGCGCATCCGCGCCGACGCAGCCGATCATCGCGACCTGCGCGCCGAGCCGCGCGGCGGCGACGGCCTGGTTGCCGCCCTTGCCGCCCGCAGCCTGGGCGAACGCATGCCCGGCGAGCGTTTCGCCCGGCAGCGGCAGCCGCGACGCGCGAACGACGAGATCCATGTTGAGACTGCCGACCACCGTCACGCGGCCGGCGCCTGTCGCGGGCGCCGTCATGCGCGCCCGCCCGGGGCCGGCGGTTCGCGGTAGATTGCCGTCGATTCGCGCAGCACGAGGCGCGGCGACACGACGCGACGGCGGCTCGGCGCGGCCGTCGATCCGCCGCCGATCCGCTCGATCAGCGTCTGCGCGGCCATTTCGCCGAGCGCGCGCACCGACTGGCCGACCGTCGACAGCGCCGGATACGTGTAGCGGGAAAACTCGATGTCGTCGAAACCGATGATCGAGCAGTCGTCGGGCACGCGCATGCCGCGCTCGGCCGCCGCGCGCAGCGCGCCGACGCCCATCAGGTCGTTGCCCGCGAAGATCGCGCTCGGCCGCACCGATTCGAACAGCCGCGACGCCGCGTGATAACCGCCGAGGCACGAGAAATCGCTCTCCGCGATCGCGCCCGGCACGATGTCGATCCCGCGCTCGGCCATCGCGCGGATGAAGCCGTGCACGCGCATCGCGCTGACGGCCGTGTCGGTCGGCCCCGTGATGCAGCCGATCTTCGCGTGTCCGAGTTCGAGCAGATGGCGCGTCGCCAGGTACGCGCCGCGCTCGTGGTCGATCTGCACGAGGTCGGCGGCGAGCCCCTCGATGTTGCGATCGACGACGACGAGCGGCGCATGGGCGTCCGCGAGCGTCTCCGCCAGCACCGCGTCCTCGCCGGCCGACGCGACGATCAGCCCGTCGATCCGCTTTTCCTGCAGCACGCGCAGGTAGTTGCGCTGCTTCACGGGATCGTCGTCCGAGTTGCAGAAGAACACGCAATAGCCGTTGGCCGCGCACTGATCCTCGATGCCGCGCGCAAGCTCCGCGAAGTACGGATTCGTGCTGTTCGGCACGACGAGGCCGATGGTCGCCGTCGCGCGCGCCTTCAGCGAGCGCGCCACGGCCGACGGCACGTAATTCAGCTCGCGGATCGCGCCTTCGACCTTCGCACGCACATCCGCGGACACCGGCCGCGAATTGTTCACCACGTGCGAGACGGTCGTAAACGACACGCCCGCCATGGCCGCCACATCCTTGATCGTCGCCATTTCCCGTTTCTCTCTGGTCTGTTCTGTCTGACTTTCTACCGCACGCGCGTGCGCCGGCTGCGATATGTATCGAGCACGACCGCCACCACGATCACTGCACCAGTGATGATCCGTTTCGTCGGCTCGTTCGCGCCGATCTGCGCCAGCCCCGCGGCCAGCACGGAGATGATCAACACGCCGAAAAACGTGCTGATCACCGAGCCGCGCCCGCCCATCAGGCTCGTGCCGCCGATCACGACGGCGGCGATCACCTGCAGTTCGAGGCCCACGCCCGCATTCGGGTCGGCCGCCTCGAGCCGCGAAATCTGGAACAGCGACGCAAGCCCCGCGAGCGCGCCCATCAATGCGAATACGAGAATTTTATACGGCCTCGGGTTAACCCCTGCAAGTCGCACCGCTTCCTCGTTCGTGCCGATCCCGACCAGGTAGCGTCCGAATACGGTGCGCGTCAGCACGAACTGGGCCGCGAGCATCACCGCGACCGCGATCAGGAACGCCGGCGAGATGCCCAGCGCGATCGGGTTCGACAGGAAATCGAACGCGTCGCCGATATAGGCCGTGCGCGAATTCGTCAGCTGGTACGCAAGGCCGCGCGCGGCCTCCAGCACGCCGAGCGACACGATGAACGACGGAATCCGCCAGCCGACCGTGACCGCGCCCGTCAGTGCACCCGTCGCGGTTCCGACCGCGATGCCGATCAGCGCGGCCGGCAGCGGCCCCCATTGCCATTTCAGCGCGGCGACGCTCACCATCGACGCGGCGAGCGCAAGCACCGAGCCGACCGACAGGTCGATCCCGGCGATGATCAGCACGAAGGTCATCCCGACCGCCATCACGACCAGATCGGGAATCTGGTTCGCGATCGTGCTGAACGTATCGTAGGTCAGGAAATGCGAGCTCAGCACCGAGAACAGCACGATCATCGCGGCCAGTGCGCCGGCGAGCCCGAGATAGTTCGACAGGCCGAGCCGCGTGCCGGACAGCATGCGCGCGCCGCGCCCGGTCGCGGTCTGCCGCGCGTCTGCGTCGGCCGGGGATACGGGAGGCTGGGTCATTGCTGTCGTCCTGTCGTCGAAGTGCCTGGAGCGGCGCCCGGCGCCTGCCCCGCGTCCGGATGCCGCGTGCCGTCCAGCGGCGTCTCGCGGCCGAAGCCGGCGAATGCCGCGGCCAGCAGCGCATCCTGGGTCCAGTTGCCGCGCTCGAACACGGCGGTCATGCGGCCGGCCGACATCACGCCGATCCGGTCGCAGATCAACATCAGCTCGCGCAGGTCGCTCGACACGACGACGAGCGCGCGGCCCTCGCGCGCGAGCGCACCCATCAGCGTGTAGATCTCGAACTTCGCGCCGACATCGATCCCGCGGGTCGGCTCGTCGAACAGCAGCACGCCCATGTCGCGCGCGAGCCAGCGGCCGATCACGACCTTCTGCTGGTTGCCGCCCGACAGTTCGCCGACCGTTTGCGTCGCGCCGTGCGTGCGGATCCGCAGCGCGTCGATCTGCTGCTCGGCGAGCGCGGTTTCGCGCGCGGTGTCGACGATGCCGCCGCGCGCGAGCCGGTCGATCTGACCGAGCGACACGTTCGCGGAGATCGACTGCGACAGCAGCAGCCCTTCGCCCTTGCGGTCCTCGGTGATCAGCGCGATGCCCTGCCTCACCGCATCGACGGGCGAACCGATCCTGACCGGCTGCGGCGGCTGGCCGACCGCGATCGTCCCGGCGTCCGGCGAATCGGCGCCGTAAATCAACCGGAGCAGCTCGGTGCGCCCCGCGCCGATCAGCCCCGAGATGCCGAAGATCTCGCCCGCGCGTACTTCGAGCGAGACATCGCGCACCGCCGTCCCGCGTGCGAGGCCCGACACGACGAGCCGCGGCGCGCCGATCCGGCGCTCGCCGAGATCGATGTGCTCGCCGAGCTCGCGCCCGACCATCAGCGTGACGAGCCCGTCGGACGTCGTCGCCGCCATGTCGCCCGCATGCACGAGCCGGCCGTCGCGCAACACCGCGACACGCTCGGCGACGCGCGCCAGTTCCTCGAGCCGGTGCGAGATATACACGATCGCGACACCGCGCGCCTTCAGCCGGTCGATCTGCTCGAACAGCAGCTCGACTTCGCGCGCGCTCAGCATCGCGGTCGGCTCGTCGAGAATCAGCACGCGGCAGTCGCCGATCAGGTTGCGCGCGATTTCGACCATCTGTTGATGACCGATGCCCAGCGCGCCGACCGGCGTATCGGGATCGATCGCGTCGAGCCCGACCTGCGCCATCGCGGCGCGTGCGTCGTCGCGCAACCGCGCGCGGTCGATGATCCCGAAGCGCCGCGGCAGGCGGTTCAGGAACAGGTTCTCGGCGACGGTCAGCGTCGGCAGCAGGTTCAGTTCCTGCATCACCATGCGCACGCCGAGCGCCTCGGCCTGCGCGCGGCTCGCCGGCGCATACGGCTGGCCGCCGAGCTGCATCGTGCCGGCGGTCGGCTCGACGAGCCCGCCGATGATCTTCGACAGCGTGCTCTTGCCGGCGCCGTTCTCGCCCGTCAGCGCCAGCGCGTGGCCCGGCTCGAGCGTCAGCGTGACGTCGGCGAGCACGGGTTCGGCGTAGGTCTTGCCGATGCCGGATACGGACAGCACGGGAACGGCTGCACGGGAGGGTTGGAAGGTCGGGTCCATCGCGATCCTGGTTGCGGCCGCGCGCACGCGGCGCGCGGGTGTGACGCTCACAAGTGCATGTGCATGCAGTGGCCGTGATCGCGCTCACCCCGGATAACGGCCGCCGTGCCGGATTCTTGAGGATGGCGGCGGCCGCACCCGGGCCGCGTCACTTCGTGACGAGATCCACCGGCGTCTCGACCACGCCCGACATGTCGGCCTGCTTGCGATGCTCGGCGATTGCCTTGAGCGCCGTATCGATGCCGAACACGGCCTGCTTCGCCGCGTACTGGTCGGCGGTCGCGAGCACGCGGCCGTCCTTCAGCATCGGCTTGATCGCGTTGATGTTGTCGTAGCCGACCACGAGCACCTTGCCCTGCTTGCCGGCCGCGCGCACCGCCGACACGGCGCCGATCGCCATGTTGTCGTTGCCGCACAGCAGCGCCTTCAGGTTCGGGTATTCGTTGAGCATTGCAGCGGCGACCGCATTGCCCTTGTCGATTTCCCATTCGCCCGACTGCACCGACACGACCTTCATCCCGCCCGCCTTCATCGCGTCCTGGAAGCCGGCCGTGCGCTGCTGCGCGTTGGTCGTCGTGGATACGCCCTCGACGATGCCGACCTGGTCGCCCGCCTTCAGCCGCTTCGCGAGATAGTCGCCGATCTTGCGCGCGCCCTTGCGGTTGTCCGGGCCGACGAACGGCACGTTCAGGTTCTTCGACTTCAGCACGTCGGGATCGAGCCGGTTGTCGATGTTCACGACGATGATGCCCGCATCGACCGCCTTCTTCACGACCGGCACGAGTGCCTTCGAATCGGCCGGCGCCAGCACGATCGCGTCGACCTTCGACACGATCATCTGCTCGACGATGCGGATCTGGTTCGCGGTGTCGGTCTCGTCCTTGATGCCGTTGGTGATCAGGTCGAACTGGTTCGCGTTGTGTTTCTGGTATTCCTTCGCGCCGGTTTCCATCGTCAGGAAGAACTCGTTGGCGAGCGACTTCATCACGAGCGCGACCTTCGGCTTGGCCGTGGATTGCGCGTGGACGGCCGGGGTGGCGGCAACCGCGACGGCGGCAAGCGCGGCGGTCAGGAAGCGACGGCGAAAGAGGACATTCATACACATCTCCTGGCGACTGGCCCGAGTGGGCCGGATGTTGTTTTAATGTGAGCAAACGTTTGCGCCACACTACCCGGGCAATGGCCATCGATGCTGCTGTCGGTACCACGGAATGGAAGCGAGGCAGACGGCCGACTGCCTGGCGCGTGCTGTCGTCAACGCGCCGCCGCCGGCGGGCCGCCGGCGGCGTGACGGCTATGCTGTACCGATTCGCTTCGGCGCGCAACCTGTCTGATCAATATTTAAGGGTTTTTCTGAGTGCGTATCACACCGGGCCCTGCTGCGCCGGCTCGTCCGCATCGGCCGACGGCGCGTCGCCGAAGCGGTTCGCATGAGGCGTGCCGGCGATGAAGCCGTTCATCACGAACAACGCGAGCACGCCGACGATCGGCACGAACAGCAGCAGCATCCACCATCCCGACTTGTCGATGTCGTGCAGCCGTTTCACACCGACCGCAATCGACGACCACACCGCGACGACCGCGATGACGAGCAGGAGCAATATCGCCGGCAGCGGCAGATTGTCATTCGGCGCACCGCTGGAGCCCGCATCGAAAAGCGCGCCGAGCACCGTGGAAGCCAGCGCGTAGATCCACCACGGCAGGCGCCCGACCCGGCCTTTGAAGGAAAAGAGAAACCATTTCAGATTCATTGCGTTCACCTCATCGTCACGCGTGTTGCGTGCTGCACGCTGCGCGACCGGCTGTCGGGTGTGCCGGTGCGGACACGCAGCGCGCGTTGCCCGATGAATGCGGGCTGGCCGACATTCACGCGCATTGAATCATATCCGCGGACAAACGACCCGCGCGACAGGGCGATGGGGGAAACCGGAACGGCGCGTTCGAACCTGCTGTCTTGTTCTTTTGATGGCAGCGGTACGCGTATCGATCGTCGCCTGGCGCGACGATCCGGGTTGGCAACCGCAATGCGGTCGATGGTTCGACGAACCGGACGACCGCGGAAGGCCGCCCGGCGGGTGGACTGGAGATGCGCGCCCTCCGCGCCGACGGCACGGAGGGTGCGGCCGTCAGACGGCTTCGCGCAACAGCCCTGCGATTTCCGCTTCGTTCAGGTGCGGCGCGAACATCTCGATCAGCCGGTACGCGTACGCACGCAGGAACGCGCCCTTGCGCAGCCCGACCCGCGTCGTGCTCGCTTCGAACAGGTGCTGCGTGTCGAGCGCGACGAGCCCCGTGTCGCGCTGCGGATCGTACGCCATCGCCGCGACGACGCCGATCCCCATCCCGAGTTCGACGTAGGTCTTGATCACGTCTGCATCGATCGCGGTCAGCACGACGTCGGGCACGGCGCCAGCCTGCGTGAACGCCTGGTCGATGTGCGAACGGCCCGTGAAATCCTGGTCGTACGTGATGATCGGATACTCGGCGATTTCCTCGAGCGTCAGGTTCTCGCGGCCGACGAGCGGATGGCCCTTCGGCACGACGACCGTGTGGTGCCACGAATAGCACGGGAACGTGACGATGTCCGGATAGCGGTCGAGCGCCTCGGTCGAGATGCCGAGATCGGCCTCGCCGTTCAGGATCATCTGCGCGATCTGCTGCGGGCTGCCCTGGCGCAGCGCCAGATGCACCTTCGGGAACACGTCGGTGAACTGCCGGATCACCTTCGGCAAGGCGTAGCGCGCCTGCGTGTGGGTCGTCGCGACGACGAGGTGGCCGCTGTCCTGGTCGGCGAACTGGCGCGCGACGCGGCGCAGGTTCTCGGCGTCGAGCAGCATCCGTTCGATCAGCTGGTGCACGGCCTTGCCGGGCTCCGTGAGCCCCGTCAGCCGCTTGCCGCGCCGGATGAAGATGTCGACGCCCAGCTCATCCTCGAGATCCTTGATCTGCTTCGACACGCCGGACTGCGACGTGTACAGCACGTTCGCGACTTCCGTCAGGTTCATGTTCTGGCGCACTGCTTCGCGCACGAACCGCAATTGCTGAAAATTCATGGGTATGCCTCTTAGGCTGTCGTTGTTTGATTGTCGAAACGGAGCGCGTTCCGCCCCCTGCCCCGCATGCCGGCGTCAACGCGCGGGAAACACGCGCACCGCGCGCGGCACGGCCGTCGCACCGTCGCCGACCTGCAGCGACAGCGCCCGCCATGCATCGCGATCGAGTTCCGCCTCGAGCGCGCCGCCAGCCCTCGCCTCCAGTTCCACGCGCACCGACCCGCCGAGCGGAATCACGCGGCGCACGTCCACCGCGATGCCGTCGCGGTGGTCTTCGCCCGCCGGCCAGAGCTGCAGGTCGTGCGGCCGCACGTACGCGTTCGCCGGCCCGGCAAAATCGGCGTCGACCTCGATCGGTGCGGCCGCGCCCTCGGCGACGAAACCGCGCCCGGCGACCGTGCCCGGCAACCGGTTGGCCGCGCCGAGGAACTCGTACACGAACGCACTCTGAGGATGATCATAGACGTCCTGCGGGCTGCCGACCTGCTCGACGTGGCCGCGGTTCAGCACGACGATGCGATCGGCGACTTCCAGCGCCTCTTCCTGATCGTGCGTGACGAAGATCGTCGAGATATGCAGGTCGTCGTGCAGGCGACGCAGCCACCCGCGCAGTTCCTTGCGGACCTTCGCGTCGAGCGCGCCGAACGGCTCGTCGAGCAGCAGCACCTTCGGCTCGACCGCGAGCGCCCGGGCCAGCGCGATACGCTGGCGCTGGCCGCCCGACAGCTCGGACGGATAGCGCTGCGCGAGCCAGTCGAGCTGCACCAGCTTCAGCAGCTCGTGCACCTTGTCGCGAATCGCGGCCTCCGACGGCCGCTCGCGGCGCGGCTTCACGCGCAGCCCGAACGCGACGTTCTCGAATACCGTCATGTGACGGAACAGCGCATAGTGCTGGAACACGAAGCCGACCTGACGGTCGCGCGCGCCGACCGACGCGACGTCGAGCCCCTGCAGCACGACCTGGCCGGCGTCCGCGTGCTCGAGGCCCGCGATCACGCGCAGCAGCGTGGTCTTGCCGCAGCCCGACGGCCCGAGCAGCGCAACCAGTTCGCCGGGCGGGAAGTCGAGCGATACGTTGTCGAGCGCCGTGAAATCGCCGAAGCGCTTCTGAAGGTGACGGACGGTGATACCCATTCTGGTTGCCTCTTTACGATTTCGACGAAACGGCGGCGACGGGGCCGGCGTGTGCGGGAGCGGCGTCGCGCGTGCCGGCCAGTTCGGCGGCAAGGTGACGCTCGGCGATCAGCTTCAGCATGAGCGTGACGAGCGCCAGCAGCGCCAGCACCGACGCCACCGCGAACGCCGCCGCGAAGTTGTATTCGTTGTACAGGATCTCGACGTGCAGCGGCATCGTGTCGGTCTGGCCGCGGATATGGCCGGACACGACCGACACCGCGCCGAACTCGCCCATCGCGCGCGCGTTGCAGAGGATCACGCCGTACAGCAGGCCCCACTTCACGTTCGGCAGCGTCACGCGGCGGAAGATCTGCCAGCCCGACGCGCCGAGCACGCGTGCAGCCTCCTCCTCGTCGGTGCCCTGCGCCTGCATCAGCGGAATCAGCTCGCGCGCGACGAACGGGAACGTGACGAAGATCGTCGCGAGCACGATGCCCGGCACCGCGAAGATGATCTGCACGTCGTGATCCTGCAGCCACGGCCCGAGCCACCCTTGCGCACCGAACATCAGCACGTACACGAGGCCCGAGATCACCGGCGACACCGAGAACGGCAGGTCGATCAGCGTCGTCAGCAGCGCCTTGCCGCGGAATTCGAACTTCGCGATCGCCCACGACGCGCATACGCCGAACACGAGGTTCAGCGGCACGGCGATCAGCGCGACGGTGAGCGTCAGCTTGATCGCCGACCACGCGTCGGGATCGGCCAGCGATTCGAGATAGAAGCCGATGCCCTTGCGCAACGCCTCGACGAACACCGCGGCGAGCGGCACGACGAGGAAGAACGCGAGGAACGCCAGCGCGATGCCCGTGAGCAGCCAGCGCACGACGCGCGACTCGCTGACGGGATCGAGCCGTTTCGCGGCACGCGTGGCCGCCGACGGGTTTTTCAGCACGGCGCTCGTCTCCTGGCTCATTGCTGGCCTCCTGTTGCGACGGCGGTGACGGCGGCGGGCGCGGGGCCGCTCGCGCCCTTGCTCGTCCGGCGCTGCAGATACCACTGCAGCGTGTTGATCAGCAGCAGCATCAGGAACGACACCACGAGCATGACGACCGCGAGCGCGGTCGCGCCCGCGTAGTCGTACTGCTCCAGCTTGGTAATGATGAGCAGCGACGTGATCTCGGATTTCATCGGCACGTTGCCGGCGATGAAGATCACCGAGCCGTATTCGCCGAGCGCGCGCGCGAACGCCAGCGCGAAACCGGTCAGGAGCGCCGGCAGCACGGCCGGCAGCACCACGCGGCGGAACGTCAGCCAGCGCGACGCGCCGAGGCACGCGGCCGCCTCTTCCTGCTCGCGCTCGAAATCCTCCAGCACCGGCTGCACCGTGCGCACGACGAACGGCAGCCCGATGAAGGTCAGCGCGACCAGCACGCCGGCGGGCGTGAACGCGATCTTGATGCCGAGCGGCGCGAGATACTGGCCGACCCAGCCGTTGGTCGCATAGACGGCCGCGAGCGAAATGCCGGCGACCGAGGTGGGCAGCGCGAACGGCAGATCGACGATCGCGTCGACGATGCGCTTGAGCGGGAACGTGTAGCGCACCAGCACCCATGCGACGAGGAAGCCGAACACGGCGTTGATCAGTGCGCCGCCGAGCGCGGC
Organism: Burkholderia paludis; assembly: GCF_000732615.1. Taxonomy (GTDB): domain Bacteria; phylum Pseudomonadota; class Gammaproteobacteria; order Burkholderiales; family Burkholderiaceae; genus Burkholderia; species Burkholderia paludis. The sequence goes on along the minus strand of NZ_JPGL01000014.1, from coordinate 76,663 downwards.
CGAGAACGTCAGCCGGTAGGACGCGAGCACGCGCGGCGACGTGACGGCGGTGACGAACTGGTCCCACGACAGCGTCGCGGTCTTCAGGAACGTGGCGGCGAGCGGAATCAGCACCACGAGGCTCAAATAGGCCACCGTGATGCCTAGCGTCACGCCGAAACCGGGCAGCGCGCTCGGCTTGCGAAAGGTGTACGTCGTCATCGGATGCTCTTGCTGGGTCGATGCAGCTCATGGGTCCGACGCAAACGCCGGCGCAATGCAATTGCGCCGGCGGCCCGTCGGGGATGCGGCGCGCTGTCGTGGCGCGCCGCTGTCGTTATGGCGTTACTGCGGCTTGTAGATCGAATCGAACACGCCGCCGTCCGCGAAATGCGTCTTCTGCGCATTCGTCCAGCCGCCGAACGTGTCGTCGACCGTGTACAGCTTCAGCTTCGGGAATTGCTTCGTGAGCTCCGCCGGCACGTTCTTCGAACGCGGGCGATAGTAGTTGCGCGCCGCGATCTCCTGGCCCTGCGGGCTGTACAGGAAGTTCAGGTACGCTTCGGCCAGCTTGCGCGTGCCCTTCTTGTCCACCACCTTGTCGACCACCGCGACGGGCGGTTCGGCCAGGATGCTCACCGACGGCACCACGATCTCGAACTTGTCGGTGCCGAATTCCTTGACCGACAGGAACGCCTCGTTTTCCCACGCGATCAGCACGTCGCCGATCCCGCGCTGCACGAAGCTCGTCGTCGCGCCCCGCGCGCCCGAATCGAGCACGCCCGCATTCTTGTAGAGCTTCGTGACGAATTCCTTGGCCGTCTGCTCGTTGCCGCCCGGCTTGTGCTGCGCGTACGCCCACGCGGCCAGGTAGTTCCAGCGCGCGCCGCCCGACGTCTTCGGGTTCGGCGTGACGATCGAGATGCCCGGCTTGGTCAGGTCTTCCCAGTCCTTGATCCCCTTCGGATTGCCCTTGCGCACGAGAAACACGATCGTCGACGTATACGGCGACGCGTTGTCCGGCAGGCGCTTCTGCCAGTCCTTGTTGACGAGCCCCTTGTTCGCGAGCGCATCGATGTCGTAGGCCAGCGCCAGCGTGACGACGTCGGCCTGCAGGCCGTCGAGCACCGAGCGCGCCTGCGCGCCCGAACCGCCGTGCGACTGCTTGAAGTTGACGGTCTCGCCCGTCTTCGCCTTCCACTCCTTGCCGAACGCCTGGTTGAAGTCCTGATACAGCTCGCGCGTCGGGTCGTACGACACGTTCAGGAAAGTCGTATCGGCCCACGCATGCGACGCGACGCCCAGCACCGCCGCCGCGCCCAGCGCGAGTGTTGCGATCAGGCGGCCCACTCCGCCCACCAGCCCCGTATTGCGCTTCGCCATCCTTGGTTCTCCAGTGTTGTCGGTATTGCGATGTCGGGCCAGTCTAACGAACGGGTTACATGATTAAAAATAATCGTTCCTTATTTTTTAATACTCAAAAGTGCTAACGCAGACGGGATGGACGGTTGCGGCAGATGAACCGGCGTCAGGACGTCGCGAAATCGCGGCGGAACCGGCGCGATCGCGTCGAACCTCACGTAACACTTGAAATTCGCGGAGTACTGTATAAAAATACAGCTCACTGTCTATCCATACAGTTGAGCCATGACCAAACTCACCGCCCGTCAGCAGCAAGTGTTCGACTTGATCCGCCGCGCGATCGAGCGCTCCGGATTCCCGCCCACCCGCGCCGAGATCGCGGCCGAACTGGGCTTCAGTTCGCCGAATGCGGCCGAGGAGCACCTGCGCGCACTGGCGCGCAAGGGCGTCATCGAGCTGGCCGCCGGCGCGTCGCGCGGCATCCGCCTGCTCGGCATCGACGACGCCCCGCACCAGTTCACGCTGCCGCACGCCGGCCTGATGCAGTTGTCGCTGCCGCTCGTCGGCCGCGTCGCAGCCGGCAGCCCGATCCTCGCGCAGGAACACATCTCGCAGCATTACGCGTGCGATCCCGCGCTGTTCTCCAGCAAGCCCGACTACCTGCTGAAGGTGCGCGGCCTGTCGATGCGCGATGCCGGCATTCTCGACGGCGACCTCCTCGCCGTGCAGAAACGCACGGAAGCGAAGGACGGCCAGATCATCGTCGCGCGTCTCGGCGACGACGTCACGGTCAAGCGCCTGATGCGCCGGCCGGGCGGTCTCGAGCTGATCGCGGAGAACCCCGATTACGAAAACATCTTCGTCAAGGCCGGCAGCGCGGAATTCGCGCTGGAAGGCATCGCCGTCGGGCTGATTCGCTCGGGCGAACTCTGACATTCCGTCTCGCTGAGGAGAACATCATGGAACGCCTTGCCCGCCTGCTGCCTTTCCGCCAATTCGGTCGCCTGCGTCATCTGCGCGGCCGCACGCCCTGCGCGCCGCTATCCGCGGCCGCGCCGGTGCAAGAAGAAATCGCAGTCGAACGGCAGGCGCCCCTGCTGCCGTCGGCGCTCCCCGCTTTCGCTCGGGTGTCGCTGAACGCCGGCCTGAATCACGCGGAACCCGCGCGCCGCGCGCCGGTACGCGTGTATCACGGCCGTTCCCGCCTGATCATGGTCGGCACGATCGATGCCGTATGCCGCATGATCGACCGCTGCATCGCAGAGGAACGATCGGCCGCGCAAAACGGTCTCTGATTGCGGAACATTCCCGCACCGGAGGCAACGTGACCGTATCGCCGGGCCGCGCATCGCGGCTCAAGCCCCTGCTGATCGTCGTGCTGGCCGTCGCGGTCATTGCGGCGATCGGCTATGCGTACGCGTCGCCGTATGTCGCGCTCGGTCGCCTGAAATCGGCGATCGATGCGCGCGACGCGCAGGTCATCAGTGAATACGTGGATTTTCCGTCGCTGCGCATCAGCCTCAAGCAGCAGGTCACGGAAGAACTGATGCGCCGGATCGACGCGGTGAAGAAAGACAATCCGCTCGCGGTGATCGGTGCACTGATCGGGTCCGCGCTGATCGGCCCGCTGGTCGATGCGTATACGACCCCGGAGGGCGTGGCCGCACTGATGAGCGGCTTGCCGCCGCGCGGCACGCCGGACGAGCGTCCACCTGAATGGTCGAATCTGCCGTCTGGCCATGCACCGGGCAACACGTCGGCCAGCCCGGCCCCGGCAAGTGCCGCCGTTGCGGGCAGCAATACGGGCGCCGCGTCATTGCCGGCTCCGGCCTCTGCTGCACAGGCCGGCCCGGGCGATCCGGAGACTCCGCCGCACCGGCAGCAAACCAGCGCCGGCTACCGGAACATCGACGAGTTCGTCGTGACCTACCAGCGCAGTGCCGACGGCACACGCTATGCGGCTATCTTCCACCGCTTCGGCCTGTTCTCGTGGAAGTTGTCCGCGATCGACCTGCACGCGTAACGGCTCGCGGTCGGCGCCCGCGCGGTTGATCCGGCGTGGCGCCCGACCCGCGCGAATCGCCGGCCAGGCCGCCATCGCATCAGACGATCATTTGCCGCTCGCCGTGGCCGCTTCACGCTCGCGCGCCATCTCGGCCTTCTGCTCCTGCGCCGACGAACACGCCACCAGAATGCTGCAGTTCACGCGATCGAGCAGTTGCGTGTTGCCCGACCCCATCCACCATCTCGAGAGCCCGCTGCGGCACCGGTGGCCGACGACGACGAGGTCGACGTTCAGCTCCGTCGCGAGATTCGCGATTTCATCGATCGGATAGCCGAACGCGAAATGGCCCTCGGCTTGCACCCCGCGCTCGCGTAGCCAGTTCACGCCTTCCTGCAGGATTTCGCGTGCCGTTTCCTCGAACCGGCCGCACGCGACGTCGGTCAGCAGACCCGCGCTCTGCGCAATGCTCGAACGCATGTCGACCACCGACAGCAAGTGCGTTTCCGCCTTCAGGTCCATGGCGAGATTGGCGCCGCAGCGCAGTGCCTTGCGCCCTTCGAGCGAGCCGTCGTAACACAGCAGAATCTTGTTGTAGCTAGCCATGTAACCTCCCTATCGCAATACGAGCCCACGCCTTCATCATGGTGCGCCGCAATTCAGGACGCAAGGGATGGAAAACGCTGATTCGCCCCGCCTGGCATGTGCGCGATGATGCGGTGCACGATCGGTGCGCGCATGCATCGCACCGTGCACGCATGCGCTGAAGCGACGCAGCCGATGCACTAGAATGGCCCGTTCGTACTCCCGCGTGCCGTCAGGCGCACGGGGCGCACGCTTCGGTCATGCCCGTGTGACACGCATTCGTCCGATCCGTTCGCCCGCCGGCCACGCATCCGGCGCCGGAACGCTTCCGCGCCCGCACACAACGACAAACTGCCCATGTCCGTTGCACCGATCGATTTCCGGAACGTCGTCAAGCACTACGGCGACAAGCGCGTCGTCAACGGCCTGTCGTTCACCGTGCAGGCCGGCGAATGCTACGGCCTGCTCGGGCCGAACGGCGCCGGCAAGACCACGACGCTGAAGATGCTGCTCGGCCTCGCCCAACCCGATGCTGGCAGCATTTCGCTGTGCGGCGAACCGGTCCCATCGCGTGCGCGGCATGCGCGCCAGCGCGTCGGCGTGGTGCCCCAGTTCGACAATCTCGACCCCGACTTCAGCGTGCGCGAAAACCTGCTCGTGTTCGGCCGCTATTTCGGCATTCCGACGCAGGCGGCACGCGCGCTGGTACAGCCGCTGCTGGAATTCGCGAAGCTCGAGAACAAGGCCGACGCGAAGGTCGGCGAGCTGTCGGGCGGCATGAAGCGCCGTCTCACGCTTGCCCGTGCGCTCGTCAACGATCCCGACGTGCTCGTGCTCGACGAGCCGACCACCGGCCTCGATCCGCAGGCGCGGCACCTGATGTGGGAGCGGCTGCGTTCACTGCTCGCGCGCGGCAAGACGATCCTGATCACCACGCACTTCATGGAAGAGGCCGAACGGCTGTGCGACCGCCTGTGCGTGATCGAGGAAGGCCGCAAGATCGCCGAGGGCGCGCCGCGCGCGCTGATCGAATCGGAGATCGGCTGCGACGTGATCGAGATCTACGGGTCCGATCCGGTTGCACTGCGCGACGAGCTGTCGGCCTTCGCGAAACACACCGAGATCAGCGGCGAAACGCTGTTCTGCTACGTGAGCGACCCCGAGCCGCTCAACGCGCGGCTCAAGGGTCGTACGGGATTGCGCTATCTGCATCGCCCGGCCAATCTGGAAGATGTGTTCCTGCGGCTCACGGGCCGCGAAATGCAGGACTGATCGAACATGGATGTCCGCAACTATTCCGCCGCCGCACCGTCCGCGCCACAACGCGAGTCGCGCTTCGCGATCGCGCTGCCGGCAAACGCGACCAACTGGGCCGCCGTCTGGCGACGCAACTATCTCGTGTGGCGCAAGCTCGCGCTTGCATCGATGTTCGGCAATCTTGCCGATCCGATGATCTATCTGTTCGGGCTGGGTTTCGGGCTCGGCCTGATGCTCGGCCACGTCGACGGCGTGTCGTATATCGCGTTTCTCGCGGCCGGCACGGTCGGGTCCAGCGTGATGATGTCCGCGAGCTTCGAATCGATGTACTCGGGTTTCTCGCGGATGCACGTGCAGCGCACGTGGGAAGCCATCATGCATACGCCGCTCGCGCTCGGCGACATCGTGCTCGGCGAGATTGTCTGGGCAGCCAGCAAGGCGATGCTGTCCGGCGCCGCGATCATGCTCGTCGCGGGCGCGCTCGGCTACGCACGGTTTCCGTCGATGCTCGCCGCGCTGCCCGTGATCGCGCTCGCGGGCCTCGCGTTCGCCGCCGTCGCGATGATCGTCACGGCGCTCGCGCCGTCGTACGATTTCTTCATGTTCTATCAGACGCTCGTGCTGACGCCCATGCTGCTGCTGTCGGGCGTGTTTTTCCCGACCTCGCAGTTGCCGCCGATCGCGCAGCACGCAGCGCATGCGCTGCCGCTCGCGAACGCGGTCGAGCTGATCCGGCCCGCGATGCTGGGCCGGCCGGCGACGGATGTCGCGTTGCACGTCGCCGTACTGGCCGGCTACGCGGTCGGCGGCTTTCTGCTGTCCGCGTGGCTGTTCCGGCGACGGATGATGCGCTGACGGCCGGCGCACGCGGCGCCGGCATCATGCGACGACGTTACTCGTCGTCGTCGCTCCACGGGATCTCGACGTCGGTCAGGAACGCGACGGTCGCGAGCGGGCCGCCTTCCTGGCGGCCGAGCTTGCCGTCCGCGCGGTGCCATTCGACGCGGAACTGCGTGCCCGGATCGTCTGCCACCAGATACACCGTACGCAGCTCCTCCTTCTCGGCTTCGTCCACCGGGCCGTCGAACGACACCAGCATCTTCTGCGGCCACAGGCCGTTGACCGGATCGTAAATGCGGTCGCCCTGCGGGATCTCGATGCTGGCCTCGACGCCGATCGTTGCGGAGGCCTCGATGATCATCGTGCCGAGTGCGTTCAGCACGGCGGTCGCCCGCGCGGAATTGGCCTGGCGGATCGAGAGATCGCCGCGCGTCAGCGCCTTTTCGAGTCGAGGATGGATCTTCGGTTGGGTCATGCGTTTTCCTGTTTGCTTCTTGTAAAGGGCACCGCACGCGCGAAACGGCGGCGCCGGATGAATACGACGATGGCGCCGGTCGGCGCACCGCTCGCGCGTGTCAGAACCCGAGCGCGACCGCGAGCAGGCCGCTCGCGATCCCGAATACGACGACGAGGATCGCGACGATGGCCAGCATGTACGGCTTGAACGAACGCGCGAGCATGGCGAGCGACGGCACGCTGATCGGCGGCAGCGTCATCAGCAGGGCCGCGGCCGGGCCGACGCCCATGCCGAGCGACAGCATTGCCTGGATGATCGGCACTTCCCCGGCAGTCGGGATCACGAACAGCATGCCGGCAATCGCAAACGCGACGATCCAGCCGAGATGGTTGCCGATGTCCGGACCGATATGCGGGAACAGCCATGCACGCGCGGCGCCGAGCAGCAGCACGAGCACGATGTATTCGGGCACGAGCCGCACGACCATGCGCGCGAGCAGCTTCATCCAGCGGACGAACGGATTGCCGGCCGCGGCCTGCCCGGCCGCCAGCGCGGCGAGCTGCGCATCGTCGACGCTGGCGTCGCCCGGGCGCGCAAGCCGGTTCAGCAGATAGCCGATCCCGAACACCATCGCGATGCCGAGCACGAGGCGCAGCATGCTCCAGTGCCAGCCGAGCACGAAGCCCATGAAGACCAGCGCCGCCGGGTTCAGCACCGTGTTGCCGAGCCAGAACGCGACCGCGCCGCCCGGCGATGCGTTGCGAGCCCGCAGGCCCGCGACGACCGGCGCCGCGCAGCACGTGCACATCATCCCGGGCAGCGACAGCAGGCCGCCCGCGGCGACGCTGCCGAACCCGGTACGGCCGAGCACGCGCGCGACCCAGTGCGCGGGTAGCAACGCCTGCACGGCCGAACCGAGCAGCAGGCCGAGCACCATCGCCTGCCAGATCGCCTTGCCGTACGCCCATGCGTAGTCGAGCGCCGCCTTCAGCGACGGCTCGGGCGCGGCCGCCGACGTGCCCATCAGGATCGACTGGCCGATGGAATGATGCTCGGCGGCAACGAACGCCTTGTTGTAGTACGGAAACCATTTCACATAGAACAGGCCCGCGACTGCGATCAGCAGGAAGGTCATCCAGCCAAGGGCCGGGCCGGGTTGGGTGCGTGTGGTCGTCATCGTGTGGTCGTCGATTGGTTTTTGTCGATTACGGATTCCGCGCCCGTCGCGAGCGCGGCCGACGCGGGCAGCCCGGCTTGCGCGAGCCGGGCCAGCAGCGTGCGCGCCTGCTCGCCCACGTCCGCCGCGTTGGGCCGGAACGTGAGCGTCAGCACCCGGTTCGGCGTGCCGTACGTCGCGCGGTAGGTACGCGCATAGGCGGGATCGTAATGCCTGTCGATCAGTTCGGCGAACAGGTCGGCGCGCGCATCTGCATCGATCAGCGCGTTCCAGCGCGTCACCTCGTCGCGGCTGTGCAGGCCGATCAATCGATGCAGTTGCGCCTTGAAGGCCGCCGGATCGTCGAACAGATGGCCATAGTCGTCGAGGAGGAAGTCGATGCGCTCGTCGTGCGTCGCCTCGACCTGCACCCACGGCCCCGCGTGAAACGCGTCGACCAGCGCGATCGGCAACTGCACGAGCCCGATCTTGCGGCTTTCCGATTCGACGAACACCGGCCATTGGGGGTCGAAACGCTCGAGCGCCCCGACGAGCCCCGAATCGAACCCTTTCTGCGTCGGCTGCGGCTTGCCAGGCAACGCGCCGAGCAGCGAGCCGCGGTGACACGCGAGCGCTTCGAGATCGAGCGTTTGCGCGCCCACGTCGCCCAGGGCGTTCAGCAGGCGCGTCTTGCCGCAGCCCGTATGGCCGACGAGCGCGATGTAGCGAAAGCGCGTCGGCAGCAAGTCGAGCGTCGCGCACACCGAGCGGCGGTAGGTCTTGTATCCGCCTTCGAGCTGGCGCGCCTTCCAGCCGATCAGGTTGAACCAGGTCGTCATCGAGCCCGAACGCATGCCGCCGCGCCAGCAGTAGATCAGCGGCCGCCAGTTGCGCGGCCGGTCGGCGAACGTGGTGTCGAGATGGCGCGCGATGTTGCGCGCGACGATCGCCGCGCCGACCCGCGTCGCCTCGTAGGGCGAGACCTGACGGTACATCGTGCCGATCAGCGCGCGCTCCTCGTTGCCGAGCACGGGCGCGTTCAGCGCGCCGGGAATATGATCCTCGGCGAACTCGAGCGGCGTGCGCACGTCGATGAGCTCGTCGAACTCGCCGGCGCGATCGAGGGTGGCAATCAGGTTCTTCAATTCGGTGTCGAACAGGGGCGATGCGGCTCGATGAGCCGCACGGGCGCGGAAGGCGGATTGGCGATTATCTCACGGGCCGGCGTCTCGGTCCGCGCGCGACGGCCGGCGGCGGCGCGGCGGCCTGCATCGCGTCGATCAGGTGATCGCGAAAAGCCCGTACCGACGTGGGCAGGTCGCGCCCCGCCATCGTCTGCACCTGGATGCTGCGCTCGCGAAGCTGCGGGTTCGTCACGGGCACGACGACGAAGCCGTCCGCGTCGCAGCGGTCGCGCACCGACAGCAGCCCCGTGAACATCACCGCGCCCGTACGCCGCGCGTAGCCGTACATCGCCGCCGTGTTGTTGCTCGTCAGCTCGGGCTCGAGCAGCAGCCCGTCGAGCGCGCATGCGATGTCGATCAGCTGGCGCACCGTCGTGCCGGCCTCGGGCAGCACGTGCGGGTGACACGCGACATCGGCGAGCGATACCGCGCCGCGTGTCGCGAGGGGATGGTCGTGACGCACCAGCGCGAAGATCGGCGCGCGCTCGGTATGCTCGACGCGCACGCCCTTCTCCGGCGCTAGGCTGAAGGTCAGCGCGATGTCCGCATCGCCGTCGCGCACGCGCCGCGTCGCGTCCGCCGGCGACACGACCCACACGGAGAAGTCGACGCCCGGGTGACGCGCCTTGAAGCTCGCGAGCGCGCCGGGCAGGAAATCGATCGCGAACCCTTCCGAGCACGCGATCTTCAGCAGGCTGCCGTGCAGCGCGTCGAGCCCGCCGATGTCCTTCATCACGTGCTCGGCCTCGAGCAGGCTGCGCTGCGCGAACGCCAGCAGCCGCTCGCCCGCCTCCGACAGCGCCATCCCGCGCGGCCGGCGCTCGAACAACGGCGCGCCGAGCTCGCCCTCGAGCTTCGCGATCTGGCGGCTGATCGCCGACACGGCCACATGCAGCCGCGCGGACGCGTCGCTGATCGAGCCGGTACGCGCCACCTCCACGAAATACCGCAACGCCAGGCCATGCAGGAAAGCCGCCATCGTTCCGTCTCCACGCCGCGCTTGGTCAGTCTGCTTTGCCTTTTCGGCAAAGAAAGGTTCGAAATTCGATCATTGTGACAAAAAAAACGGCTTTCTAGAATCGATCGCACTTCCCGCTGCATGCGCGTCGCGCGCGTGCAGCCCTCGACCCAGGAGACACGACTTGAGCCGTACCGCCGCCATCCAGCACGCGCTGAACCAGTTCGAATCCGGTGCGTTCTTCACGACCCTGAGCCGCCGCGTCGGCCTGCGCACCGAAAGCCAGGACAGCGGCAACGAAGCCGCGCTGCGCGCCTACCTGAGCGACGAAATCGCGCCCGAGGCTGCCCGTCTCGGCTTCGCATCGCGGATCGTCGACAACCCCGTCGACGGCGGCGGCCCGTTCCTGCTCGCGTCCCGCCACGAAGACGACGCGCTGCCGACCGTGCTGATCTACGGTCACGGCGACGTCGTGCGCGGCTACGACGCGCAATGGCGCGCGCCGCTGTCGCCGTGGACGCTGACGGCCGACGGCGACCGCTGGTACGGCCGCGGCAGCGCCGACAACAAGGGCCAGCACACCATCAACCTGGCCGCGCTGGCGAGCGTGCTCGACGCGCGCGGCGGCCGGCTCGGCTTCAACGCGAAACTGCTGATCGAGATGGGCGAGGAAACGGGGTCGCCGGGCCTCGACGCGATGTGCCGCCGGGAGCGCGACGCGCTCGCGGCCGACGTGCTGATCGCATCCGACGGTCCGCGCATCGCCGCTGCGCGCCCGACCGTGTTCCTCGGCTCGCGCGGCTCGGTCAACTTCAGGCTGGGCCTGCGCGCCCGCGACGGCGCGCACCATTCCGGCAACTGGGGCGGACTGCTGCGCAACCCGGCGATCGTGCTTGCCCATGCCCTCGCGAGCCTCGTCGATGCCCGCGGCGCGATTCGCGTCGCGGGGCTGCGTCCGCCGCCGATCCCGGCCGCCGTGCGCGACGCGCTCGCCGATCTTGCCGTGGGCGGCGGCCCCGGCGATCCGGCGCTCGACGCGGACTGGGGCGAGCCCGGCCTCTCCGCGGCCGAGCGCGTATTCGGCTGGAACACCTTCGAGATCCTCGCCTTCAAGGCGGGCAATCCCGAGCACCCCGTCAATGCGATCCCGCCCGTCGCGTATGCGCACTGCCAGTTGCGCTTCGTCGTCGGCACCGACTGGGAAGCGCTGCATGCGCACCTGCGCGCGCACCTCGATGCGCACGGCTTCGCCGACGTCGAGATCGACGTCGAGCGCGGCGCACCGGCGACGCGCCTGTCGCCGGACGATCCGTGGGTCCGCTGGGCCGTCGCGTCGCTCGCACGCACCACCGGCAAGCGGCCCGCGATCCTGCCGAATCTCGGCGGCACGCTGCCGAACGAGGTGTTCGCCGAGACGCTCGGACTGCCGACGCTGTGGGTGCCGCATTCGTACCCGGCGTGCTCGCAGCACGCCCCCGACGAGCATCTGCTTGCAAGCGTCGTCCGCGAAGGGCTGCAGATGATGGCCGGCCTCTTCTGGGATCTCGGCGACGACGCGCCGACCGTTCGCCAAGCGGCGCCCGCCACGGCTGCCGCCGCCCTGTAACGCGCGCTTCGCCCCCTTTCAAGGAAGCTGCCCACACGATGAACACGACCACCCTGACCTCGCACGAAGTCGCCCGCCCCAGCGCCGCGCAGATCCGGCGCATCATCTTCGCGGCGTCGATCGGCAACGCGCTCGAATGGTTCGACCTGATCGTCTACGGCTTCTTCGCGGTGACGATCGCCAGGCTGTTCTTTCCCGCCACGAGCGAAGCGACGTCGCTGATGCTCACGCTCGGCACGTTCGGGCTGTCCTACCTGATCCGGCCGATCGGCGGCTTCGTGCTCGGTGCGTACGCGGATCGCGCAGGCCGCAAGGCGTCGCTGCTGCTGTCGATCGCGATGATGATGGCCGGCACGCTGCTGATCGCGCTGATGCCGACTTACGCGTCGATCGGCATACTCGCGCCGCTCGGGATCATGCTGTCGCGACTGATGCAGGGCTTTTCCGCGGGCGGCGAATTCGCGAGCTCGACCGCGTTCCTCGTCGAGCACGCACCGCAGCGGCGCGGCTTCATGTCGAGCTGGCAGTTCGCGAGCCAGGGCCTCGCGACGCTGCTCGCATCGGGCTTCGGCGCGCTGCTGACGGCCACGCTGACCACCGCGCAACTCGAAAGCTGGGGCTGGCGCGTGCCGTTCCTGTTCGGTCTCGCGATCGGCCCGGTCGGGCTGTACATCCGCCGCTACGTCGACGAAGGCGTCGAGTTCAAGGCGCAGGCCCGCTCCGAGGCGCCCGTGCGCGAATTGTTCGCGGATCAGAAGTTGCGGCTGCTGCTGTCGATCGGCGCGCTCGTGATCTCGACCGCGCTCAACTACATGGTGCTGTACATGCCGACCTACGCGATCCGGCAGCTCGGGCTGCCCGCTTCGACGGGCTTCGCCGCGACGCTCGCGACCGGCTTCGTGCTCACGCTCGTCACGCCGGTCGTCGGGCACCTGTCCGATCGCACCGGACGGATCCGCATGATGGCGGTCGCGGCCCTCCTGATGCTCGTCACCGTCTGGCCGACGTTCGCATGGCTCACGCGCCACGCATCGTTCGCGGCAATGCTCGCGGCACTGGTGTGGATCGGCGCGTTGAAGGCGATGTACTGCGGCGCGCTGCCGGCGCTGATGGCCGAGCTGTTTCCGTCGCAGACGCGCGCAACGGGGCTCGCCGTCAGCTACAACACGGGCGTCACGCTGTTCGGCGGTTTCGCGCCGTTCGTCATCACCTGGCTGATCAGCGCGACCGGCAACCGGCTGGCGCCGGCGCTCTACCTGATGGGTTGCGCGCTGTTGAGCCTCGCCGCGCTGTTCGTCGCGCGCACGCGGCTCAAGATGCGGTAGCCGAACCGGCGGCGGTGCGGCGATCCGCCGCCGGTGCGGCCCGTTGCGGCATCGCTGCCGCACGGGCCGTGCGCCGTTTACGGCGCCGGGTTCGGCTGCAGTTCGTGCAGCGCGTCGATCTCGGCGAGCACCGCGTCGGACAGCTTCACGTCGATGCTGCCGATGTTCTCCTTCAACTGCTCGAGCGACGTCGCACCGATCAGGTTGCTGTGCACGAACGGCCGGCTGTTGACGAAGGCAAGCGCGAACTGCGCGGGCGACAGCCCGTGACGCCGCGCGAGCGCGACGTAGCGCGACGTCGCCTCGACCGCCTGCGGCTTGCTGTAGCGCTGGAAGCGCTCGAACAGCGTGATGCGCGCGCCGGCCGGGCGCGCACCGTTCTCGTACTTGCCGGACAGCCAGCCGAACGCGAGCGGCGAATACGCGAGCAGCCCTACGCCGTCGCGATGCGTGAATTCCGACAGCCCGTTCTCGAACGTGCGGTTCAGCAGGCTATACGGATTCTGGATGCTGGCGATGCGCGGCAGCCCGAGCTTCTCTGCCGCATGCAGGAACTGCGCGACGCCCCACGGCGTTTCGTTCGACACGCCGATCGCGCGCACCTTGCCGGCCTTCACGAATTCCGCGAGCACGCCGAGCGTCTCCTCGATCGGCACCGTGTATGTGTCGTCGACCCACGGATAGGCAGGACGGCCGAACGTGGTCGTGCTGCGGTCCGGCCAGTGCAGTTGATAGAGATCGACGTAATCGGTCTGCAGGCGCTTGAGACTGCCGTCGAGCGCTTCGGTCAGGTTCCTGCGGTCGAACTGGTTGCCTTCGCCGCGAATATGGCGCGGATTGTGCGGCTGCCGCGCCGGCCCCGCGATCTTCGTCGCGAGCACGACGCGGTCGCGCTGCGCGCGATGCCGTGCAAGCCAGGTGCCGATGTATTGCTCGGTGCGGCCTTGCGTGTCGGGCTTCGGCGGCACGGGATACATCTCCGCGGCGTCGATCAGCGTCACGCCCTGCGCGATCGCGTAGTCGATCTGCTCGTGCGCGTCGCGCTCCGAGTTCTGCTCGCCCCACGTCATCGTGCCGAGACCGATCAGGCTGACCTCGATGCCCGAATCGCCGAGTGTGCGGTATTCCATGCTGTTCCTGTCGCGTCGGTGGAAAGCAGAAACGCTATCACACTGAAGCGGCCGCTTCAGACGGGCGCCGCGCAGGCTTACATTTCCCCTTCGACGCCGAAACCGGCGGATACGCACCTGCGAGGACGGCCGCCCTGCCGTGGTCCGTTACTGCGGACGCTGAATGAAACAGGTCGCCGACGCATGCGCGACGATCTTGTCGTCGGGCGTCTTCAGCGTTCCTTCCGCCACGCCCAGCGAGCGCGACAGGTGAATCACGCGCCCTTCCGCGATCAGATCGACGTCGCGCGGCACGGGCCGCAGCATCTTCACGTGCAGATCGACCGTACCGTAGCCAACGCCCGCGTCGAGCATCGAATGCACCGCGCACCCCGTGACCGAATCGAGCACCGTCGCGGCGAAGCCGCCGTGCACGCCGCCGAGCGGGTTCAGATGACGGCCGTCCGCCCGCGCCGAAAACTTCACGTAGCCGAGTTCGACGTCCAGCGGCCGCATCGGGATCGTTTCGGTGATCGACGCGAGCGGCGCATCACCCGCGATCGCATTGCGCAGCAGATCGAGGCCGGACAGGGGAAGCGAATTCATCGGGTTGTCTCCGGATTGAAAGCGCGTGGTCGCGCTAGTAAGTTCTAAATTGGAACTCATTATCGACAGGGAGGCCGGCCGTTGTCAACGCGGCCGGGCCCGTCGCAACCGAAGGCGGGTTCTATAATCGAGCCCGCTATTTCGCTGAACCGCTGCAAGAGACTCGACGATGAAATGGGATGACATCGGCACGCTGAACTGTTCGGTCGCGCGTACGCTCGCCGTGCTCGGCGACCGCTGGACCATGCTGATCCTCCGCGACGCGTTCCTCGGCTGCCGCCGCTTCGACGCGTTCCAGGCACGGCTCGGCCTGACGCGCCACGTGCTGGCGGACCGGCTCGCGCGGCTCGTCGACGAAGGCGTGCTGATCAAGCACACGTACCAGGAGCGCCCGCCGCGCTTCGAATACCGGCTGACGGACAAAGGTCTCGACCTCTACCCGGCCCTGCTCGCGCTGATGGCGTGGGGCGACCGCTGGAAGAACGACGGCCAGGGGCCGCCCGTGCAACTGCGCCACCGCACCTGCGGCCAGCTGATGCATGCGGTCACCATCTGTTCGGCGTGCGGCGAACCGCTCGACGCACGCGACGTGCAGCCGGAGCCCGGCCCGGGATGGAGCGCACCCGGCGAAGGCGCGGCGCCCCCCGTCGACGATTGACGCATCGCGCGCCCGACCGCCTGACACACACCAATCGCGCGTACGTTCGCACTATTGCCGCGGGACGCACCGAGCCCGTTGGACCGCGTGCGTGCCCGACTTGCTCGATACCCTGCCGCCGCACTCGCCACCGCACGTCGCCCTCGGTCGCAGCCGGCACGCAAGCCGAACCGGATCGCACACGCGGATTGCGCACGACGCGATCCTTCTTCATGCGCCCCGCCACCGCCGACCGTTGCGATCACATCACTCAACCTGGCGAACCCTGCGCCGCCGCACGTGACCGGGCCGCCGCGTCTGCGTTACACTCACGGCCCGCTGTCTCGAAATTGTTCGCTGTCCAAGATGTTGTCGCGCAATCGCCTCGCCGCCGCCTGTCTCGCCGCCTCCCTGCTTGCCACACCGTTCGCCGCCTTCGGCAAGACGCAAAGTGAATCGCTGCTTCAGCAGGCGATCGACCTCGTGTCGCGGTGGCTGCCGGCGCCCACCCACGAAGCCCCCGCGACACAGGTTGTCGAATCGGCGTTCTCGCCCGACGGCGGCGCCGAAGCGCTCGTGCTGAAGGCGATCGGCGCGGCGCGCAGCTCGATTCGCGTCGCCGCCTATTCGTTCACGTCGCCGCCCGTCACGCGTGCGCTGCTCGCCGCCAAGCAACGCGGCGTCAATGTCGAGGTGGTCGTGGACGACAAGGGCAATCGGGCCAAGAGCAGCAAGCAGGCGTTGAACCTGCTCGTCAATGCCGGCATCCCGACGCGCACGATCGACACCTATGCGATCCATCACGACAAGTACCTCGTGATCGACGCGGAGCACGTCGAAACGGGCTCGTTCAACTACAGTGCGTCGGCGGCCAGCCGCAATTCCGAGAACGTGGTCGTGGTCTGGAACAATCCGCGACTCGCGGCGCGCTACCTCGCGCACTGGCAAAGCCGCTTCGACCAGGGCGTGCCGTACCGCTCCAGCTACTGACGCACGTCGCGCGGCCGCGCATCGTTCGACATTCCGCCTTCAGTCGCCGCATTGCCGATGATCGGCGATGCGTGGCGCAAGCTTCAATTCGGCCGAATGGCCAGCACGGCGCCTGCTTATCGAACACCCCGCGCGACACTCCGCCACACTCAATGAATGCCGGGCATCCGTCCGGTCGACACACCGGTGCGCGCCGCGGGCCCGCAGCGGCCCGCATGCCGGCCCAAGCCGTTCGCCGCAGGCGTCGACAAACCGCTCGCGCCGCCCGGCAGCGCGCTGCCGATACAGACCATGCCCAACGTCAGCGTGTCATGAACCATCGGGTAGAGGAAATACAGCGCAAAAGCGAGATAGCCCGCGTACAGAATTCGAACCATGGTGCGATGGGATGCGATGAACGATTGGACTCGTCCTGTTTACGGCACTGCGCCCGGCACCTTGAGACGTCGCGCCTCCGGCTGCGCGCCCGACCGGAACGCAGGGCCGGCTGCGCCCGCCTCCAGCCGCGCGTGCAGCGATCCGGGCCGTGCCGAACACACCCGTCGCCGGGACTGTACGTTGGCGATGCACCGGATAATGCGCGATACTGTCCGGCATACGATCCCGAGCCCGGCCTGACAGCCGGGACAAAAGACAAGGCCCATGCAAATCGCACCGAAACCGGCCGATGAGGCGGCCCGGCTCGATACGCTTCATTCGCTCTCGATCCTCGATACGCCCCCCGAAGAGCGTTTCGACCGCCTGACGCGTCTCGCGCGCCGGCTGTTCGACGTACCGATCGCACTCGTCAGTCTCGTCGACGAGGATCGCCAGTGGTTCAAGAGCCATGCGGGGCTCGATGTCGCGCAAACGTCGCGCGATGCGTCGTTCTGCGCACACGCGCTGCTCGAGGGCCATACGATGGTGATCCAGGACGCGCTGAACGACGATCGCTTCCACGACAACCCGCTCGTCACCGGTGCGCCCGGCATCCGCTTCTACGCCGGCCGCCCGCTCGCCGCGCCGAACGGCGCACCGATCGGCACGCTGTGCCTGATCGACACGCGGCCGCGCTCGCTCGAACCCGACGAACTCGCGCTGCTCGGCGATCTCGCCCACATGACCGAGCGCGAGATCGCCGCGCTGCATTTCGCGACCACCGACGAGCTCACGCAACTGACGAACCGGCGCGGCTTCGAGATCCTGGCCCGCCACGTGCTGAGCCTGTGCGATCGCCTCGATCGTCATGCCGAGCTGCTGTTCTTCGACCTGAACGACTTCAAGTCGATCAACGACCGCTTCGGCCATGCCGAAGGCGACCACGCGCTCAGGGCATTCGCCGACACGCTGACGGGCACGCTGCGCGACAGCGACGTGATCGCACGGCTCGGCGGCGACGAGTTCGTCGTGCTGCTGAGCGCCACCGAGCCGGCCGACCTGGCCGGGCCGATCGAACGCGTGACGCAGGCGCTCGCGCAGCGCAACGCGGCCGACGCCCGCGGCTACGCGATCCGGTTCAGCGTCGGGCATGTCGCCTACGATCCCGCGCACCATCGCGACGTGGCCGATCTGCTCGCGTTGGCCGACCAGCGGATGTACGAGGACAAGCAGCGCCGCAAGGCGGCCGGCGCATAGGCTCGGACGATCCGGGCGCCGGCGCAGGCCGCCGCCCGGCCGTTCAACGCCGGTTGCGCGGCTGCGTCAGTTGCCGCACGGCGGCGCGCTGGCCATGGCCTGCGCGATCTGCTCCGGCGTCAGGTCGCGCAGATGCGTCGCGATCGACCAGCGATGCCCGAACGGATCCTCGACCTGCCCGTAGCGATCGCCCCAGAACATGTCGGAAGCAGGCATCGTGACCGTCGCGCCGGCCGCGACCGCCTTCGCGATAGCCGAATCGGCGTCCGGCACGTACAGGTGCAGGCAGACCGCCGTACCTTTCAGCGCCTTCGGCCCGAACGCGCCGTGCTCGGGCATTTCATCCATCAGCATCAACGTCGAATCGCCGATCGCGAGGCACGCATGCGCGAGCCGGCCGTCGGGCGTCGCGAGGCGAAACCGTTCGTGCGCATCGAATGCCCGCGTGTAGAAGTCGATGGCCGATGCTGCGCCGGCGCAGATCAGGTGCGGCGTCAGCGTGCGCATCCCTTCCGGGATCGGTTTGGCGGACGTGGACATGGGTGTCGCTCCTTCGGTCAGTTGTCTTGTCGGAATCGGGACGCACGCACGAAGCGCACGCCTCCGATCCCACGACGAACGACCCCGACGGAAATCGACACGATGCCCGACATTTTTTCCGGAGTACGCGAGTGCGCGGATTCCCGGTATCGGGCGCCATCGGCCCGTTCGGTCGGTCGCCCCGATCATCCGGCCCCCGCGCCGGGCGATCGGCCCCGTCGCACCACCCGACGTCTACGCACGACGAACGCATCGGGTATGGATCGCCAGGATAACGAAAGCCGGTGATGTTCCTGAAGCCTGTCGGCAGGCACGGATCGAGATCGGGAGAACGCATCGACGACGCGCGCAAACGCGCCTTCATCCGGGCAGAACAGTCACCATCGGCAATTTCAATTGCACACCTTGACGGTACCGTTGGTCGTGCATTGACCGGTGGACCAATGGCTCTGCCCTGCCAGATGAGGCGCCAGACCGTTGCCGCGAATCGGCACGACGGGCGACGATGCCGGAACGGCCACGGCCGCCGACGCGGTCTCGGGCGACGGCAGCGTAGGCGGCGCGGACGCGGTCTGGCAAGCCGACAGCGCAAGACAGCACGCGGATGCCAACGGGGCGATGAGAGGTCTGGACATGGTCTCGTACGCGTTTGCGCCGCACGCCTCCTGCACCGACACCGGCTCGCCGGAAACACGCGGCCCGTCAAACCGTTCGGTGCAACCGGCAATGCAGGACGCCGATCGTCCGATACTACGCCTCCCGATCGACGCTGTGCGCGAGTCCGTTCGGCCGGGTCTCGCGAGCGCTACCGCCGGTCGCACCTGCCGCCTGCGCATGCCGCGCCGGTCAGATTTGCGGAAGATCGCGCAACGTGCGTGACTCGCTCGTCGCATCGATGTCGAGTTCGATGCCCTCCGAGGCATCGCGGTACAGCACGCGTTTCAGCCTGGGCCCGATCGCCGTGGCATCCGATGCCGAGAAGATCGCGCGAACGTCGTCGCCGGACGCGAGCGCCCGCGCGACGTCCGCCACCGGCGCCTCGCTCGGCGCCGCCGCCCACGATCGGTCGGCCGGATTCACGGCCGCCCAGCGCACATGCGTCACCCGCGCGCTGCGCGGATCGATACGCACACCATTCACCGCAAACATCGACATCGGCTTCTCCTTCGAACTTGTTGCGGCCCGCTGCGCCCAGGCGCGGGTCACGGACGGCCCCAGATCTCGCAGACGTTTCCCGCCGGGTCCGCCACGGAAATCGCCACCGTGCCGTCGCCGTAGTCCCACGCATTCAGGAGGCCGACGCTGCACGATTCAAGTCGCTCGACGGCTTGCGAAACGCACGCCACCTCGATCGCCAGCGCGATTCCATGACCGGTCGGCCGAAATTCCGGATACGGAAACTCGCCGCCCCGGCCCGTATGAACAGTCAGCGTCGCACCGCCCGCGACGAAGCGATGCCACGGATTCCCCGCGGCCGACACGCCGCTGGAATGCACCGGCAGCGCGAGCGCCAGACGATAGAAATCCACCACCGCCCGGAAACGATCATCCTCGACCGGCACCAGGATGCCCAGACTTGCAATCATGTGCGCTTCTCCAGCCAATGCGATTTTCGATGATACATTGGGGCGCTTTGCAACCGTCAACAGACAATCGTGTACGGGAGAAACACATGACCGACGCCTGGGGAACCTTCCCTGCCAGAATGGGCGACCATCAGGCCTTCATCAGCTTCAACCACAGCTTTGCGGAAATCGCGGAGGGCGATCCGCGCACGTCGCTGCTCAGCGTGCGCGTCCCGCTGGCACGTCCGACGCCCGAAGGCCTGCCGGCCGGCGACGAGTTCGCCGATCTCGCGAAGATCGAGGATCTGCTGGACGCCGCGATCGCCGCGAAAGGCGGCGTGCAGGTCGGTCGCATCACCGCCGACGGCAATCGGGATTTCCTCTTCTACGTGCCGTTCGACGAGGCCGAGGCGGCGGAAATCGTCGACGCGCTCGCCGAACAGACAACCTACTCGCTCCAGTACGCGCACCAGGACGATCCGGACAAGGAAGCGTACTGGCAAACGCTCTACCCGACCGACGACGACCGGCAGATCATGCACGACATGCAGGTGCTCGACGAATTGCGGAAGAAAGGCGACGCCGCCAACGTGAGCCGGCGCGTGATGCACTGGGCGTTCTTCCCCGACCCGAGCGACGCGCACCAGTTCGCGGACTGGGCGGAAGCGAAAGGCTATCCGGTCGAATCGGTCGCACCGACCGAAGACGGCAGATCGGCCGTGCGGTTTTCGCACGAAGGCACCATGGCACTGGCCGACATCACGCGCCATACGGTTGCGATCAGTCGCGAGGCGCGTTCGCTCGGAGGAGAATACGACGGATGGGAAACCAGCGTCGAACAGGCTGGCTGAGCGGTTCGGCGGAGCACGCCGCGCGCGCCGTGACGTGACGCATTCGATGTAAAAAATATCCCGGCGGCACTGCTGCACGCCGCCGGGACCAACGCATCGCCGGCCGGAACCGGCAATGGGCCTGAGGGTTCGCTCAGGCACGAGGAAAGCAATCCATGCGGATCAGGCGAACGGGTGCCGGGGTGCGCAATCGGTGCGATCACACGGCAGCCGGACGAACGCCTGTCCGGTTCCGCCGACGCGGCCTTTCGGCGTCGGACGGGCAAAAAGCCCCCGCTCCTGCGCGAGCGAGCGGGGAAACGGTTGACCGGGCCGGGGAAGAACGGTCAACCGGCCAGATTGTGAGCGTCGGTCGCGCAACGATCTGTGCGGCAACTCACCATTTGGTGACAATGTCGCCGCGACCGGCAACCCTGCACGGCGCCCGTAGCGCGCCGACGTGCCCGGGCATGTCGAAGATGGCGTGATATTTCTGCCGGCCGCACCGACAACAAATCGGTCGACGGTATTTTCGTATCTACCTTATTCGAGCCCCATTGCATGACAATGCCGAGTGCCGCTGCCAACGCAAGGAATCTTGCCGGCCGTCGTCACTTTTCTTCCTTTCATGTCCGCCGTTGTATTTTGTTTTGATTCAAGCCGATATTTTCTGGCCCCGGCGCAGTGTCCGGTAACGCGCAAGTATTGTCAAAGCAGCGATACTCTATTTTTTCATCACTGCAATTTCAACTTCATTTCCGTTTGTCGCATTGCACCTGAAGGTGCTTCTCGAACACCTCAACCCGCACCATGACAATCCTGTTTCGTCATTTGGCGAGTCAGTTGGAAAGCCAATCGGCGATCGCCTCGATCCAGTCGAGATCGGCGACGATATCAAGGACAGTTTCACTGACGCCTTCGGCCGTCGATCCGTCCGTCGACACTGCTCCGGAAGCCGCCGCGCCCGCCTTCGCGATCCCGGCCGACGCTCCGGAACGTGGATCGGCAAGCTGCTCGAGCCAGTCGACGATATTGGCGCGCGCATCCTCTTCATCGGCGAAGTCATGCCGCTCGAGAAAGCGGTCGAACGCGCCCCACGCAAGCGCCTGGCTCCGCGAACCGGATGCGAGATGCCAGTCGACAACGCGTGTACGGCCTGATTCTCCGATTTCGAGCGTCGCGGTGAAACAGTAATCGAGATACTCGATTTCAAGTTTCGATGCCATGGGTTTCTCCAGTCAATCTGCCCTCTCGGCTCTTATGACAATCCGCATGCACGTCACTCCTGAACGTGTCGTCAATCCTGCATGAATTTTGCGCGCACGTCATTCCAGGCAGCAGTATCGCGATATTCCCGCAACTCGTCGATATCAACCGCCGGACGCATGATCGAGGCCGGATTGCCAACGACTCGCGCCGCGCTTTCGCTCGCGACGCCGGTTTCGCTGCGAGTCGCGTCGTTTTCCCGTTCCGGGTATCGACCTGCTCCGCCGTTGGGTTCGGACTGCTAGACTTTAACCACGAAGACCGCTTGCGACACCAGAGGGACTCATGGCAATCGCCCGCATACACCAGAACGGCATGGAGGTCTGGATTATCCGGCTTCCCGGGCATGCCCCCTACGCCTATGCACACCTGAAACGGGTATTCGCGTCCGACGACTCGCGACATCGCGTCGTGACGATCGACGTGAAAAAATTGCTGGCCTGCGCCGACCGCGACACGACGGATTACGTGCTGCCGTCGGTTCAGTACTGGGCCCCTGGAAAAGCCGCCGGAATTCGCGAATTCCTCGATCCGGGCCAGGACAGGATTCCCGACATGCCGTTCATCACGTTTCGCGAGACCCGAACCCGGACACTGCTCGGCATCCCCGGCCTGTCGAAAGTCGGCGTCGTGTCGTTCCGCAACGGCCAGCATCGCGCGCGCTATCTTGCCTATGCCGGCGCCACGGCGCTGCCCGTCGAGGTGCACGAGACGGAGGCCGATCTGCTCGTGCGGTATTGCGGCGAATGACCGCGACGCACGTTCGGGGTTCGCCCGGCATCCCGGCGCGGCCGCATGTCGCGCGTTCCGGCCTGCGGATGCCGCCGGCGGGCCGCTAGGCCTGTATCACGTAGATTCGATCGGTGACCTGCGTCCTGCCGATACGACCCGTTTCGATCCCCGCCGGTTGCCAGCCGTTGTGCTCGTAGAAAGCGATCGCGTGCCGGTTACCCTCCAGCACCCGCAGTTGAACCTGGTCCACGCCGAGCGTTCGCGCCCATGCGCGAACGGCTTCGATCATGCGTTTGCCTGCCCCGCTTCAGTGATGCGAGGGATGGACATGCAGGCAGTCGAGCAGCACGCCGGCCTCAGGATCGACCGGGCGCTCGGCACTGACGAAGCCCACCGGCTCGCCATCCGACTCCACGATCAGCACGAGGCCCCACTCGCATTCGTCGCGATCGAGATAGTTGCGCCACCGAACCGCGTGTTCCGCCGGCACCTCGTCGGACAGATAGGCCGCCGGCAGGATATGGCTGTATGCGGTTTGCCAGCTCAGCGTGTGCAGGCGCGCGATGCGATTTGCGTCGTGCGTTGTCGCGGCGCGTAGCGTGATCGGGGTTTCCGGCATCGTGGGCCACTCCTTCTGCTCGTTCTCGTTCTCGTGATCGGGACGTCTCGTCGCGAATATACCGCGCATGACGGCATGTACCGCTCGACTTCGCCGTGCTCGCGCGATGCTCCGTCGGCGCAGTTCGTTGCCGCTGCAACGGCGCGTCGGCAAAAAAAAATCCCGACACCACCATTGGTCGTCGGGATCGAACGGCCCAGCAAAGCATGAGGGCACGAGGAAGTCGATACATTACACGAACGTAAGACTGTTGCGCTTTGTCGATTTTCGCCAGGCTCCTGTCCTGTTCCGCCATTCAGGCTGCGGCTTGCCGCCGTAAACGAAAAAAGCCTGCTCGCGCGACACGCGAGCAGGCAAGGAAACGGATCAGCATTCGAGGCACGAGGGCTGTCCATAAAAGATAACGGCACGACGCGCACAAACCTTAGCCGGAACAGCAAACTGCACAAGATCGCAGCCGGATACCGCCATACAATCTCGCGTTGCGGTTGCTTTGGTGCAACCCGGCTGCAACCCGGCGTTATGCTGTCGTTCCGCGTCCGGGCCCATCGGCAATCGCCTGCATTTCGGCCCGGGTTGCCGGCAGCGCATTCCGCCGTCGAAGCGGTCGCATCCGGCTCACTCCGGCGTCGAATCGACGCAACCCGCACTCATCACCGCAGAGGAACCATGTACGTCTTGATCTATATCGCAGCAGTCGCTGTCGCGAACCTGATGGTCGCTCACTTCGGTCCTGCTGCCACACCGATCATCGCGTTCCTTCTGATCGGACTCGATCTCGCGATCCGGGATCGACTCCACCTCGACTGGCGCGGCCGCGCGCTCTGGTCGCGCATGTTTGGGTTGATCGCGGCGGCTGGCGTCGTCAGTTACATGCTCAATCCCGCGGCCAAGGAGATCGCCCTTGCATCGCTCGTGGCATTCGGATCGGCAGCCGTAGCGAGCGCGATCGTGTTTCAGCTCGCGCGGCGCTTCCCGATACTGGCACGCGCAAACGGCGCGAACGTCGCGGGTGCCGCAGTCGATTCCCTCATCTTTCCGCTGATTGCATTTGGAGCGGTTTTCCCGACGATCGCCGCGTTGCAATTCGTCGCCAAGGTGGCGGGCGGCGCCTTGTGGTCGTGGGTGGTTTTTCGAAATACGCGAACGGCCCAGGCGGGGATCGCCGGCAACGTAGTCGATCGTTGAAAACGGGCGGGGTGCCGGGAGGCAATCGTTGGTTGACGAGGTCGTTGTCGGTTCGTCAGTTGTTCAAGACCGGCCACTTCCGTGCCGCATAGACGGAGAACCAGTGGCGCATCCACCAGATCGTCGCGATGCCCACCATCACGCCCGCACCGATGTCGGCCAGGTAGTGACCGCCGACCGAGAACGTCGATACCAGCATCAACCCGTTCAGCCCCAGTGAAACGCCAAGCAGCACACGAAAGTTGCGCACGACGTAGATCAGCATCAGGGCAAGCACCGCGTGGAAAGACGGCATCGAAACGATGCCCTGGACCGCGAAGGGATCGATGACCTTCAATTCTCCGCGTCGGACATGATAAAAATCCGTCACTTGCGACACGGTGCCTGGATCGGTAATGCCGAAATGGGCAAACGGACTGGCGGCCGGATACAGGGCGGCGACAGGCAGCACAATCAGCAGCGAAACGACGAAAATCAGCATCATTTCGCACAGCTCCTGCCTTCTTCGCAGCAGCCCGAACAGGAAGCAATAGACGATCATCTGGATGAATGCGCTTCCGTATGCAATTCGCAATATCGGCTGCAGGCGCTTGTATTCACCGATCCAGCGATACGTTTTCAGCCAGTCGAATCCGACAGACCGCTCCCAGCCCAGCAGTACGTCCTGCACCGCAGGCCTGCCGAGTGCCGCTGCGACATATGAGGCAATGGCGGCTGCCTGCCCATACACCGCTATCGTCAACAGGCAGAAAATGGCGAGCGCCAGATCCCGACAGCGGAGACGTTGCGCAACGGAGCGATAGCGTTGAATACGCTCGACATTGAACAGGCAGCAGCACAACAGGGCTGATATCACACCCAGCTTCGCAAACCGGGGAAACCAGTCGGGTCTGATGGACAATCCGACCGAACCCATCGTCGTGAAATCGATCGTGAACACGGCGGCTATCAGCATCCACGCAATCGCGTACGACGCCCAGATTTTGTGTTTCACCCCGGCCCCC
The DNA here is from genome assembly GCF_000732615.1 of Burkholderia paludis. GTDB lineage: Bacteria > Pseudomonadota > Gammaproteobacteria > Burkholderiales > Burkholderiaceae > Burkholderia > Burkholderia paludis. The sequence goes on along the minus strand of NZ_JPGL01000014.1, from coordinate 51,252 downwards.
GACGAATAATTATTCGACAAAGTCTATCCCATGGGTTTCCGAGAAAAAAGGTCGCTCGGCCTGCCCCGCTTCGGCGCGGTCTTGGTCGCCGGCTCGCCGGCAGACAACTGCGGCATTGCTGTGTCGGCACCGACGTTCGTCGTGGGACCCACTCGTCCGGTCGCCCGGTCGCTGGACTTCGGCAATCGCTGAAGGTCGTGCGCAGGTGAAGGAGTCGTACCTTCACGATTGCGAAGCGGACCAGGCACGCATCGATACGCGTCTGGCATGTGGCGATTTCCGGATCGCATCGACAACGTGTGCGGGCACGGCTGAAATGCGGAGCGCGTAGGCGCGGGCCGTCGAATTCAGCAGGAACGCCGCCGGGTACGACGCAGCGAGACGCAACTGCACAGCGGAACGGTCGCCCCGTCCGGCTTCAAGGTGGTAACGAACATGCCGAGTTCGCCGGCAACCGCAAGATTGAATTTCTCGACTGACCGTGGCTGCAGGTCGATTGGATGGCCGGACACATTCGCATGCAATGGCGTGGCGATGCCATCGAGCAGATCGAAATCACACTGCCGTTCGCCACATGATCCCGATCTGCAGCGACCAAGGCATATAGGTACGTCTTTATGACGCAATACGGCTTGCACTACGCGCGCGGCGACAGCACGCCGCGTCGACGATCGAAACGAATCGCAATGCGGAAAGCACCGTGAATTCCATTTTTGGAATGCCAAAACAAAAACGGCACTGTCTTTTGGGACAGTGCCGTTTTTCACTACTTGATACTGCTTGGAATTCTTTGGGGTGGCTGATGGGACTCGAACCCACGACGACAGGAATCACAATCCTGGACTCTACCAACTGAGCTACAGCCACCACTGTTTTACTGCCTTTCTTTCTTCGCTGCTCTGTTTCAGCAGCGAAGAACAAGATTATACGAAGTCTTTTGAATCTTGCAAAGCTTTTTTTTCAAAAATTTCTTCGGCTTCGTTCAGATGCGCGCGCGCCTCGTCGAACACGGCCAGATCGCCGCGCGCGAGCTTCTTGTTGTCGGACAGCACGCGACGCCAGCCGCGTGCGCCGGGCATGCCGCGATACAGTCCAAGCGCGTGCCGCACGATCGCGCCGAGATAGGTGCCGCGCTTCAGTTCCGCCGCGCAGTATTCGATCAGCAGCGCCTCGGCCTCCTCGCGCGTCCGCGACGCCGCGGTCGATCCGTAGAAGCGCGCATCGACCTCCGCGAGCACATACGGGTTGTGATACGCCTCGCGGCCGAGCATCACGCCGTCGACGTGCTCGAGATGCTGCTCGACCTCGTCGAGCGTCTTGATGCCGCCGTTGATGACGATCTCGAGCGCCGGAAAATCGCGCTTCAACCGATACGCATAGTCGTACTTGAGCGGCGGGATCTCGCGATTCTCCTTCGGCGACAGCCCCTTCAGGATCGCATTGCGCGCATGCACGACGAACGTTTCGCAACCGGCCTCGGCCACCGTGCCGACGAAGTCGCGCACGAACGCGTAGTCCTCGACCGCATCGACACCGATCCGGTGCTTGACCGTAACCGGCACCGAGACCGCATCGCGCATGGCCTTCACGCAGTCGGCAACGAGTTGCGGCTCGTTCATCAGGCACGCGCCGAACGCACCGCGCTGCACGCGCTCGGACGGACACCCGCAATTCAGGTTGATCTCGTCGTAGCCCCACTGCTCGCCGAGCTTCGCGGCGCGCGCGAGATCGTCGCGCTCGCTGCCGCCGAGTTGCAGCGCGACCGGCGATTCGTTCGGCGTGAACGCGAGATGCCGCTGGGCGTCGCCGAACAGCAGCGCGCCCGTCGTGATCATCTCCGTATACAGCCACGTATCGCGCGTCAGCGTCCGGTGGAACGAACGGCAATGACGATCGGTCCAGTCGAGCATGGGCGCGACGGATACGCGGCGGGGAGGAAGCGAAGACGGCGGTACGGACATGGATTTCGGGCGACAGGCCAGACGGCGCGGAAACAACCGGACATTTTACCGCAACACGGGCCGAGCCTGCCCGGCATGTGCACTATCCGTCGCCCAGCTCCGCATCGACCGCCCGCCGGGCCTCGTCGAGCACCCGTTCGAGCACGCGCCGTTCGGTCAGCAACATCCCGTCGACCTTGACGAGGCGCCAGTCGATCCGCACGTTCTCGCCCTCGAGCACACGATAGTGCGCATGCTCGCCGTTCCACACCTGCTCGGTCTTCACCTCGATTTCGAAGCCGCGGTACGGCTCGCTGAAATCGCCGAGGTCGCTGCCTCTCGGTTCCATCGCACGCTCCGTGGCGACGCAGCGCCAGGCCGCCCGCGCAGCCGGCGCCGCACGCTCAGTCGTATTCGTCGGACAAGAAGGACCGGCCATCGGCCGTCAGGTCGACCCGGTCGGCCGTCGCCTGGTAGATCAGCCCCTCGTTCAGCAACGCATAGACGACGTCGTCGAACGCGGCAGGAACCGGCCGGCTTTCGCCGAACTGGTCGATCCACTTCAGCGCCTCGATGGCTTCGGGGGAAAGGATGGGGGTCATGCATTGGCCTCCGGCATCGGTGTCGTTCCATCCTAGCACTTCGGCCGGACGTCGAATACCAAGGCAAGCACAACGCAAGCGCCGGGCGGCGCCAGCGGGCAGGCTGCCCGCGGCACCGCACCGGCACGGGACACCCGGGCTCAGAGGCGCGCGATCGATACTTCCGTCGATTTCACGAGCGCAACGACCTCCGCGCCGACCTTCAGTTCGAGTTCGTCGACCGAACGGGTCGTGATCACCGACGTGACGATGCCGAACGGCGTCTCGACGTCGACCTCGGAGACCACGGACCCGCGGATGATCTCCTTCACCTTGCCCTTGAACTGGTTACGTACGTTGATTGCAGTGATGCTCATCGGGTTGATCGCTCCGAAGAAAAAAGTCTCAGAACGGGCGGCCTGCGCCGCCCGGATTTAAACGGCCCAGCGGATCTGCCCGACCGGTCGAACGCTGTCTGCCTGATGCTCCGCGGGCTGGTCGGCCGCGCCGGGTCCGCCGGCGAGCACGCGTTTCAGCACGCGATCCTCCAGTGCCGCGAACGCGGCCGATGCGCGGGCGCGCGGCCGGTCTAGCGGCACCGGCTGGTCCAGCGCCACACGCCCCTGCTCGATCAGCAGGATGCGGTCGCCGAGCGCGACAGCTTCCTGCACGTCGTGCGTGACGAGCAGCGCGGTGAACCGGTGTTCGCGCCACAACCGCTCGATCAGCGCATGCATCTCGATGCGGGTCAGCGCGTCGAGCGCGCCGAGCGGCTCGTCGAGCAACAGCAGTTGCGGCCGGTGCACGAGCGCGCGGGCCAGTGCGACGCGCTGCCGCTGTCCGCCCGACAGTTGCGCGGGCCAGTCGTTCGCCCGCTCCAGCAGGCCGACTTCGTCGAGCACCGCGCGCGCCTGGTCACGCGCGCCGCGCCCGAGGCCCAGCATCACGTTCTGCAGCACGGTCTTCCACGGCAGCAGGCGTGCATCCTGGTACATGATCCGCGTATCGAGTTCGCCACCGCCGTCGCCGCGCGTCACGAGCGCGCCGCTGCTCGGCTGTTCGAGCCCGGCGACGAGACGCAGCAGCGTCGACTTGCCGCAGCCGCTACGGCCGACGATCGCAACGAAGCTGCCGCGCGCGATGCCGAGCTCGACGTTGTCGAGCACCGTGCGCGTGCCGAAGCGTTTGCTGACACCCGACAGCGTCACCGCATCGTCGGTTGCCGGGCCGCCGGGCCGCCGCCGCGCGAGCGGGACGACCGAGGCGCTGCCGTCACGTTCGAGGATCGCCGCGTCTCGCGCGTCGCCGTCCGCAACGCGCGCCTGCGCAAGCTCGGCCTCGAGATCTGCGCCGGCAAGCGGGCCGTAGGCGGCCGCCGAAGTCGTCGCATTCATGCCTTTGCTCCAGATTGATAGGCGGGGTGCCAGCGCAGCGTCACGCGCTCGAGCCATTTCGCCAGCACGTCGGCCAGCTTGCCGAGCACCGCGTACAGCAGGATGCCGACCACCACCACGTCGGTTTGCAGGAATTCACGTGCGTTCATTGTCATGTAGCCGATACCCGACTGCGCGGAGATCGTTTCCGCGACGATCAGCATCACCCACATCAGCCCGAGCGCGAAGCGCACGCCGACGAGAATCGACGGCAACGCACCCGGCAGGATCACGTCGCGGTACAGCGCGAAACCGCGCACGCCGTAGCTCTTCGCCATCTCGATCAGGTTCGCGTCGACCGAGCGGATGCCGTGATACGTATTGATATAGACCGGAAAGAACACGCCCAGCGCGACGAGGAACAGCTTCGCCTTCTCGTCGATGCCGAACCACAGGATCACGAGCGGGATCATCGCGAGCGCCGGGATGTTGCGGATCATCTGGATCGTCGAATCGAGCGCGACCTCGGCCGCCTTCGACAAACCGGTCGCGAGCCCGAGCGCGAGGCCGACGCCGCCGCCGATCGCGAAACCGAACAGCGCCCGCCACGTGCTGACCTTCACATTCGCCCACATTTCACCGGAGGTGACGAGCGACCACGCCGCCCGCACGACCGCAATGGGCTCGGGCAGCACGCGGGTCGACAGCCAGCCGGTGCGCGCACCGACTTCCCATACGATCAGCAGCGCAAGCGGCACGAGCCACGGCGCAACGCCGCGCCATGCGCGGGCGGCCACCGCCGCCCCCGTCACCGACGATTTCGTTGTCATCCCAGACCTCCTGTCGCTCAGCTCTGCGCGGCTTTCGGCAGATAGCTGTTGCCGACGATTTCGCCGAACGGGCCCGACAGCGGGCCGGTCGCCTTCGATGCAGCGCCGCCCTTGATCAGCGGGAACACGAGTTCCGCGAAACGGTACGACTCTTCCAGGTGCGGATAGCCCGACAGGATGAAGGTCTCGATACCGAGATCCGCGTATTCGCGCATGCGCTCCGCGACCTGCTCGGGATTGCCGACGAGCGCGGTACCCGCACCGCCGCGCACGAGGCCGACGCCGGCCCACAGGTTCGGATACACCTCGAGCGCGTCGCGGCCGCCGCGCTTGCCGCCGTGCAGCGCGGCCATGCGGCGCTGGCCTTCCGAATCCATGTTCGCGAACGCCTTCTGCGCACGTGCGATCGTTTCATCGTCGAGCCGGCTGATCAGGCGTTCCGCGTCGCGCCACGCTTCGTCCTCGGTTTCGCGCACGATCACGTGCAGCCGGATGCCGAACTTGATCTTGCGGCCGCGCGCCTCGGCACGGGCACGGATATCGGCAATCTTCTTCGCGACGGCCTCGGGCGGCTCGCCCCAGGTCAGGTAGGTGTCGATGTGATCGGCCGCGATCGCATGCGCGGCCGGCGACGAACCGCCGAACCACAGCGGCGGATGCGGGCGCTGCACGGGCGGATAAAGCGCCTTGCCGCCCTTCGATTGCAAGTGCTTGCCGATGTAGTCGAAGCCGCCGTTGTCGTGCGACGCGGACAACAGGCCGCGCCAGATGTTCAGGAAGTCGTCGGTGATTTCGTAGCGCGTGTCGTGATCCGCGAACAGGCCGTCGCCTTCGAGCTCGGCGGCATCGCCGCCCGTCACGACGTTGATCAGCAGGCGGCCGCCGGACAGACGGTCGAACGTCGCGGCCATGCGCGCCGACAGCCCCGGCGATGCGATGCCGGGACGAATCGCAACCAGGAACTTCAGACGCTGCGTCGCCGGAATGAGGCTCGACGCAACGACCCACGCATCCTCGCAGGAGCGGCCGGTCGGCAGCAGGACACCCTCGTAGCCGAGCGTATCGGCCGCAACCGCGACCTGCTTGAAATAATCGTAATCCGCGGCGCGTGCACCTTCGGCCGTGCCGAGATAGCGGCTGTCGCCATGCGTGGGGATAAACCAGAACACATTCATCTGCTGCTCCTGCTTGACTGTCCTTGCCGAAATTTGAAAAAACACCGCCCTGCTCGCGTCGCGGCTGGGCGACGCATGCATGGTGTGCGTTCGAATCGGGGTGGTTCGCCGGTCGCACCGTGCAGCGGGCGAGGACGCGATTGCACGGCTGTTTCTGGGAAATCAGTCTAGGGATCGGTGCAGGGCTTTGGAACGATTTTTTTTAGCTTAGGTTTTCCGCTTTCGTGATTAGCACGACGCTGGAGCGAATATCGCGGCGGCCGGGCCCTATAATGGCGCAACTGTCCGAATAACTCCGCGCGCACGGCCCCGGTCATGCGCGCCTGCGGTGCACTCATCGATGCAGAAAGTCATCCTGCCATTCCTGTCCGGCTTCCTGGCCGCCCTGTTCTTCCGCGAAGCCACGCTCGCACTCCTGCATACGGCCGACCTGATCGCCGCAACCGGCTTCTCCACGCAGCCGTTCGCGCCGCTCGGCATTCCTGAATTTGTCGCGAATGCGCTGATCAGTGCGTGCTGCGCGGTCCCGATGGCGTGGTTGTTGCGCGTATCGCCGGAACGCGAGGCGTCGTGGGTCGGCGCGCTGGTGTTCGGCGGCCTCGTACTGACGGTCGCCCGCGTATTCGCGATCGATCCGCTGCGCGGCATCTGGCCGACGGGCAACATGATGCCCGTTCTCGCCGCCGGCTTCGCGACGAACGCGGTCTGGGGCTTCGGCGCGCTCGTGTTCATGCGCGCGTTCATGTCGGACGGCGCGGGCGACGAGTAACGCCGGCGCCCTCCTCACGCCGCTTCGACCTCGGCCGAAGCGGCGCCCGCAAACGAACAGGCCGCCTGCACACGCAGGCGGCCTGTTCGTTTCGGCATCCGCGGTATCCCGCCCGCCTCAATCAGTCCCGCAGATTCCGCAGCGGATGCGTGTCGGCCGTCCACGGGCTGTCGAACATCGCGAGCACGTCCGCGCGCCCGACATCGGCGACCGCGCCGAAACGCCAGACCGGCCGGTGATCCTTGTCGACGATCAGCGCGCGCACGCCCTCGATCACGTCGCCGTGCGCGAACGTCGAACGCGTGAGATCGAGGTCGCGCCGCAGGCAATCGGCCATCGTTGCACCGCGCGCGCGCTCGACGACTTCGAGCGACACGGCCATCGACAGCGGAGACAGCTGTTCGCGCATGGCATGAACGGCCTTCCCGACCCATCCGTCGACGGCCGCGCAGTCCTGCTCGGCATCGAGCGACGCGAGGATCGCGCCGATATCGGGCTGCGCGAAATGCCGGTCGATCCCGGCGCGCGCATCGGCCAGCGCCGACGTGTCGGGCGTCGGCACGACCTTGTGCTCGGCCGCGGCGGCAGCGACGCAGGCGACCGCCTGCGCGCCGCTGTCGATGCGCGCGCTGCGCAGCGTGTCGAGCAGCGCCGGCAGTGCGGCATCGGGCAGATAGACGTCGGCGAGCTGCGCGTACAACGCACCGGCCGCGTCGAGCGTCGCGCCGGTCACCGCGAGATAGCGGCCGATCTCGCCGGGCGTGCGTGCGAGAAACCAGCTCATCCCGACGTCCGGGAACAGGCCGATGCGCGTTTCGGGCATCGCCATCTTCGTCGAGTCGGTCACGACGCGCAGGCCGCCCGTATGCCGGGCCGCCTGCGAGATGCCCATCCCGCCGCCCATCACGACACCGTGCATCAAAGCGACATACGGCTTCGGATACGTGAAGATCGTGTGGTTGAGCGTGTATTCCTCGATGAAGAACGTGTCGACCGCATCGCGGTCGCCGCGCTGCCATGCATCGTGGAAGAAGCGCACGTCGCCGCCCGCGCAGAACGCGCGCGGATGCGGGCTGCACACGACGACCGCGACGACCTCGGGATCGTCGCGCCACGCGTCGAGCGCCTGCTGCATCAGCCGGATCATGCCGACCGACAACGCGTTCAGCGCTTTCGGCCGGTTCAGTTCGAGAAAGCCGATGCGGTTCGCAACATAAGCGCGTACATCGGGCTGGGCGGTTTCGGCGGAAACGGCAGCGGAAGTGGAATCGGTCATGAGGGCCATCCGGCAAACGGCAGTCGCACGTTCAGTGCGCCTGCATCTTCGAGAACAGGTTCAGCACCACGACGCCCGCGATGATCAGCCCGAGGCCGATCACCGCCGGCAAGTCCGGCACCTGGCGATAGAGCAGCATCGCGACGAGCGTGATCAGCACGATCCCGGCGCCCGACCAGACTGCATAGATGATGCCGACGGGCATCGTGCGCAACGTGAGCGACAGGCAGTAGAACGCGATGCCGTATCCGGCGACGACGAGCATCGACGGCCACAAGCGCGTGAAGCCGTCCGCCGCACGCAGCGCGGACGTGCCGACCACCTCCGCGACGATCGCGATCGCGAGCCATGCGTAACCGGGAAGCTGCATCCGTCAGATCCTTGCCAGCGCGAGCGCGGCGTAGTCGTGGCCGAGTTCGGCACACAGCGTCTCGACGACGAATTCGTGATCCGCGCGCTGCGGCAACCCGGACGCGGTGATCGAGCCGATCACGCCGGCACCGGCGACCGTCAGCGGAAACGACCCGCCGTACGGCGAATACTCGCCGATCGGCAGCCCGTGCTTGTCCGCGAGCGTCGCGCCGGACTGCTGGATGCGCAGGCCGATCGCATACGAGCTGCGCCGGAAGTGCGCGACGACGTTGCGCTTGCGGCGCACCCAGTCGGCGTTGTCGGGCGTCGCGCCGGCGAGCGCCGCGTAGAACAGCGGCTGGCCGAACGTGACGATGTCGATCGCGATCGCATGGCCGCGCGACGTCGCGAGCGCATGCATCCGGTTGCCGAGCGCCCATGCGCGCGCCGGGTCGAAATGGGGAAACACGAGCGCCTGTTCCTGCGCGTCGATCGATTGAAGATCGTGAGCGATGTCCATGAATCCGTCGATGCAATAAAGAGAGTCGCAGCAGCGCCGACGCGATCGCGCACGGCGTCGCTGCCGAAGATACGAAACAAACCGCTCGATTCTAGCGCACGCGCCCACCGTACCGTCCCCACAAGACGCGACATGCGATTGTCAGAAAGTGCTTGCACTCGTTCGGGTATCTCCTTATAATTCATTTCTTCGACGGACGCGGGGTGGAGCAGTCTGGCAGCTCGTCGGGCTCATAACCCGAAGGTCGTAGGTTCAAATCCTACCCCCGCAACCAAACGTCCAGATTCGTGCAAAAAGCCCGGCCCAGTGCCGGGCTTTTTGTTTTTCCGTCGTGTTCCCCGCCCCGCTTCACGCGGCCGCCCCTGCACTGCGTGCGCCATGCCGCCCGCATGCGCGTGCGTTCGAGAATGCCGCGCCCCGGTGATACACTCGCATCACCTCGTCCCTTCCATTCGACATGAAATTCTGCTCCGTCTGCGGTCACGAAGTCATCGCGCGCATTCCTCCGGGCGACAACCGCGAGCGCTTTGTCTGCGATCACTGCGGCACGATCCACTATCAGAATCCGCGCAACGTCGTCGGTACGGTCCCGGTCTGGGGCGATCAGATCCTGCTGTGCCGTCGCGCGATCGAACCGCGCTACGGCTTCTGGACGCTTCCCGCGGGCTTCATGGAAATGGGCGAGACGACGGCCGAGGCGGCCGCACGCGAAACGCTCGAGGAAGCCGGCGCGCGCGTCGAGGTGCAGAACCTGTTCACGCTGCTCAACGTGCCGCACGTGCACCAGGTTCACCTGTTCTATCTCGCGCGGCTCGTCGAGCCGGGTTTCGAAGCCGGCGAGGAAAGCCTCGAAGTGAAACTGTTCGACGAGGCCGACATCCCGTGGGACGAAATCGCGTTCCCGACCGTCAGCCAGACCCTGCGATTCTTCTTCGCCGATCGCGCCGCCGGCGATTACGGCGTGCACACCGGCGACATCTTCCGCTCGCTGCGCAACGGCTGAGCCTCCGCCCCATGGTCCCCTGGCTCGGCCCGGACGATCCGTTTCCGCCCATCGAGCGCGCGCTCGGTCCCGCGACCGGCGCGCCCGGGCTGCTCGCCGCCAGCGCCGACCTGCTGCCGTCACGCCTCATCGACGCATATCTGCGCGGAATTTTCCCGTGGTACTCCGACGGCCAGCCGGTACTGTGGTGGAGCCCCGATCCGCGCATGATCCTCGTGCCGGCCGAATTCAAGGTGTCGCCGTCGCTGCGCAAGACGCTGAAGCGCGTGCTGCGGGAGCCCGAATGGGAAGTGCGCGTGGATCACGACTTTCCGGGCGTGATGCGGGCCTGCGCGCAGGCGCCGCGCCGCGGGCAGCGCGGCACGTGGATCACGGCCGAGATCATCGACGCGTACACGTCGCTGTACCGCACCGGCAACGCGCACAGCATCGAGACGTGGCGCGACGGGCGCCGCGTCGGCGGCCTGTACGGCGTATCGTTCGGGCGGATGTTTTTCGGCGAGTCGATGTATGCGGATGCGACCGACGCATCGAAGATCGCACTGGCCACGCTCATCGCGCACCTTCGCGGGCAGGGGCTGGAGATGATAGACTGCCAGCAGAATACGTCGCATCTAGCGTCGCTCGGCGGCCGCGAGATCGCACGCAAGGCCTTTGTCGCTCACGTGCGCAGCGCGGTAGCCGAACCGCCGATTCCGTGGCAGTTCGACAAGCGCGTGCTCGCCGCGCTGACGGGCCCCGCCGAAACGGCGCCCCCCTCCGGGATCGAGCGCTAGCGCGGCACTCCCTCCCTGCAACGAGAGCTGCCCATGACTCACCCGACTGAGCTGCCGCTTTCACCGCTTTCGGCGCTGCAATTCTATGCAACGGCGCCCTATCCGTGCAGCTATCTGGACGGCCGCGTCGCGCGCTCGCAAGTCGCGACGCCGAGCCACCTGATCAACTCCGACATCTACACCGAGCTCGTCAAGGCCGGCTTCCGCCGCTCGGGCGTCTTCACGTATCGCCCGTACTGCGACGGCTGCCGCGCGTGCGTGCCGGTGCGCGTCCCCGTCGGCGCATTCGCGCCGTCACGCACGCAGCGCCGGATGTGGAAGCGGCATCGCGCGCTCGTGGCAACGGTGTCGCCGCTGCACTACGACGAAGAGCACTACGCGCTCTATATGCGCTACCAGTCGGCGCGTCATGCGGGCGGCGGCATGGACCGCGACAGCCGCGACCAGTACGAGCAGTTCCTGCTGCAGAGCCGGATCAACTCGCGCCTCGTCGAATTCCGCGACCTCGATGCACCGGGCGGCGAGTCCGGCAAGCTGCGCATGGTCAGCATGATCGACATCCTCGGCGACGGGCTGTCGTCCGTCTACACGTTCTTCGAGCCCGACGACCTGCATACGAGCTACGGCACCTACAACATCCTGTGGCAGATCGAGCAGGCGAAGAGTCTCGGCCTGCCCTACGTATACCTCGGCTACTGGATCCGCGAGAGCCCGAAGATGGCCTACAAGGCCAACTTCCATCCGCTCGAAGGGTTGATCGACGGCCGCTGGAAGATGCTCGATCCGGAACGGGTCGACCTGCCGCCCGTCGACGCGGCGCTGGCCCGCGCGCCGCTGCCGGGCGGGCATTCCGGCTCGAGCTGACGCCGGCGCGGCGGCAACGAAGCGAAGCGCGCCCCTGCCGCACAACTCCCGGTAAAATAGCGGGTTGTCATTCATTCCGGCCGTCCGCCCTATTCCCGTGTTCAGTTCCCTTTATCCGCTGGCCCGCGCATCCCTGTTCAAGATGGATGCGGAAGACGCTCACCACCTCACGCTGCGCGCGCTCGGCGCGGCCGGCCGCACGGGCCTCGCCTGCGCGCTGTCGGCGCGCGTGCCCGACGCGCCCCGCACCGTGATGGGGCTCACGTTCCGCAATCCGGTCGGCCTGGCGGCCGGCCTCGACAAGGACGGCGCAGCGATCGACGGCCTCGCGGCACTCGGCTTCGGCTTCATCGAGGTCGGCACGGTCACGCCGCGCCCGCAGCCCGGCAACCCGCGCCCGCGGATGTTCCGCCTGCCGCAGGCCGAGGCGCTGATCAACCGGATGGGCTTCAACAACCACGGCGTCGACCAGTTCGTGAAGAACGTCCAGGCCGCCCGCTATCGCGGCATCCTGGGCCTGAACATCGGCAAGAACGCCGATACGCCGATCGAACGCGCCGCCGAGGACTACCTGTACTGCCTCGAGCGCGTGTACCCGTTCGCCAGCTACGTGACGATCAACATCTCGTCGCCGAACACGAAGAACCTGCGCCAGTTGCAGGGCGCGGGCGAGCTCGACGCGCTGCTCGCGGCACTGAAGGACAAGCAGCAGCGGCTTGCCGACCTGCACGGCAAGCTCGTGCCGCTCGCGCTGAAGATCGCGCCCGATCTCGACGACGAACAGGTCAAGGAAATCGGCGACACGCTGCTGCGCCACAAGATCGAAGCGGTCATCGCCACCAACACGACGCTGTCGCGCGCCGCCGTCCAGGGCCTGCCCCATGCCGACGAAGCCGGCGGGCTGTCGGGCCGCCCCGTGTTCGACGCGTCGAACGAGGTGATCCGCAAGCTGCACGCCGAAGTCGGCAGCGACGTGCCGATCATCGGCGTCGGCGGCATTTTCTCGGGCGAGGATGCCCGTGCCAAGCTCGCGGCCGGCGCGGCGCTCGTTCAGCTCTATACGGGCTTCATCTACCGCGGCCCCGCGCTCGTCGCCGAATGCGTGAAGGCCATCGCCCGCGAGCGCGCCGCGTAATATAGGCATAAACAAACGGTATTTAGAGATCGATTGCGTTTTTGCTATGATCGGCGCCGTTACCAGAATCAATGACCCGGACAGGGCAAGGAAACACACGATGAAGATTGCGCTGCTGAAGAAGCTGCTGGCTGCCGGCCTGATCGGCACGTCGCTCGCCGCCGCCACCGCCCATGCCGCCGACCTCCTCGACCAGGTGAAACAGCGCGGCGCGCTACGGGTCGGGCTCGAAGGCACGTTCCCTCCGTTCAACTCGAAGAACCCGCAAGGCGAACTCGTCGGCTTCGACGTCGATATCGCGAAGGCCGTCGCCGCGAAGCTCGGCGTGAAGGCGGAATTCGTGACGACCGAATGGAGCGGCATCATCGCCGGCCTGCAGGCCGGCAAGTTCGACGTGATCGCCAACCAGGTCGGCATCACCGACAAGCGCAAGGAAACGCTCGACTTCTCGCCCGCGTACACGTACTCGTCCGCGCAGCTGATCCAGCGCAAGGACGACACGCGCGAGTTCAAGTCGCTGGACGACCTCAAGGGCAAGAAGCTCGGCGTCGCGCTCGGCACGAACTACATGGACATGGCGAAGTCGGTGCCCGGCATCGACGTGAAGACGTATCCGGGTGCGCCTGAGTACCTGCGCGATCTCGCGGCCGGCCGACTCGACGCGGCGCTCAACGATCGCCTGATGCTCGCCTACCTGACCAAAAATTCGCAACTGCCGCTGCGGCCGGGTGCGAACGTCGGTTCGGCGAACCCGTCGGGCATCCCGTTCAAGAAGGGCAACCCGAAGTTCCAGAAGGCGATCGACGACGCGATGGCACAACTCGAGGCCGACGGCACGTTCACGAAGATCTCGGACAAGTGGTTCGGCATCGACGTGACCAAGCCGATCAAGTAAGTACGCCTGCATTTCCCGCCTGACGGCGGACCGGACGGGGCGGCATCCACAACGATGCCGCCCTTTGTTTTATTCGTCCGGTTTATGATTGCGTTTTCGCGCACGCATTCGATTCGTATTCCATGTCGACAACGTCCCTGCTCGTCCAATCTCTGCCGGTGCTCGCCCAAGGCGCCGTGCTCACCGTCAAGTTCGCCGTGCTGTCGATGGTGTTCGGGCTGCTCGGCGCCGTCGTACTCGCGATGATGGGCGTCCGGCAAAGCGAAGCGCTCGAAGGCTTCGAACGCATCTGGGTCAACGCGCTCGCGTGGGTGGCGCGCGCCTACGTGAGCCTGATGCGCGGCACGCCGCTGCTGGTACAGATCTTCGTCATCTATTACGGACTGCCGAGCCTCGGCATCTCGCTCGACCCGACACCGGCCGGCGTCATCGCGCTGTCCGCGAACGTCGCGGCCTACATGTCGGAAAGCATGCGCGGCGCGATCAGCGGGATCGCGCGCGGCCAATGGCTCGCCGCATACAGCCTCGGGTTGTCGTGGGGGCAGACGCTGCGCTACGTGATCGGTCCGCAAGCGTTGCGCATCGCCGTGCCGAGCCTGTCGAACAGCCTGATCAGCCTGATCAAGGACACGTCGCTCGTGTCGGTGATCACCGTTACCGAACTGCTGCGCAGTGCGCAGGAAGTGATCGCGGCGACCTACCAGCCGCTGCCGCTCTATCTCGCCGCCGCCGCCGTGTACTGGATCCTGTGCCAGATCCTCGAATGGGTGCAGCGCTGGTACGAAAGGCGCCTGTCGCTGCCGTCGCGGCATTGAGCGCACACGGCGGGCCGGGCCGCGCACACGCGCCCGGCCCGCTCCTCGCCGCTCATTCGCCCGAATAGCGCACACCGAGTGCGGCCCGCGCCGCATCGGTCATCGCGATCATCTGGCGCGAGCGATCGTGCGTCATGATCGGGCTTTCGGTGGCTCCCGCGCGCAGCAGGTCGCAGAAATGCGCGGTCTCGTAGTTCAGCCCGCCGCCTTCGGCCAGCGCATCGAGCTCCACAGTGCGCCCGTCCGCATAGCGGATCGTCGCGTGCGACGGGTTCCACCACTTTTCGTGAATCGTCACGTGGCCGCCGGCGGCGGCGATCAACGCGTCGCCGCGCCCCATCACGTCCAGCCCGCAAAAGAGCTGCGCGATCCCGCCGTTCGCATGCACGCTGTTCAGGCTCGCGAACAGGTCGACACCCGTCGGGCCGACGCGGCCGAGCGTCTGCACGTTGAGCGCCGCACCGAGCCAGTCGACCGCGAGAAACGTTTCGTAGATCCCGATATCGAGCAGCGCACCGCCCGCGCGATCGAGGCGATACACGGGATGATCGTCCGGCACGGACGACGACGCGCACCCTGCCCGCACGAGCCGGATCTCGCCGATCGGATCGTCACGCAGATGCGCACGCAACTGACGGTACAGCGGAAAGAACGGCGGCTTCATCGCCTCCATGAAGAGCCGTCCTGCTGCGCGCGCCGCATGCAGCACCGTGTCGAGCTGCGCGGCGTTCAGCGTCGCGGGCTTCTCGCACAGCACGGCCTTGCCGGCGGCAAGCGCGGCCAGCGTGTACTGCGCGTGACTGTCGTGAAGCGTGGCGATGTAGACCGCGTCGATATCGCTCGCGAGGAGCGCTTCGAGGCTCGTGGCGGGCGTGCCGCCGCACGCCCCGCAAAAGTCTGCCGCGGCATCGGCGCGGCGGGCCCAGGCACCGGCGAGCGTGGCGCCCGGCACATGCGCGAGGCTTTGCGCGAAGCGGCGCGCAATGCTGCCCGCGCCGACGATGCCGAAGCGCACCGGGCGATGGTCGTTGTCGTTCATCCTGATCTTCCGTGTCGGTCGTATGACGGCGGCCGGCACGCTGCCGGTCGTCCGTCATGATAAACGGCTCGCCGGCACACGATGAACGACACGCGCGATGTCAGGCACGCACGGGCACGTCGACCGAAAAATCGCGCGAGATCTCGTCGGCGCTGAAATCGATCAGCGCGAGCGACGCGGCTTCGGCTTCGCGCGGATCGCGACGCTCGATCGCGTCGACCACACGCGCATGCGCCTTCACCACGACGTCGTGCGCGCCCTCCTTTTGCGCGACGCGCGGATTCACGAGACGCACCGCGCCTCGCACGATCGTCGCCATCTGCTGGAAGAACTGGTTGCCGCTCGCCTGGACGATCCGCGTGTGCAACAGCTCGTCCGCCGTGTCGTAACCGAGGTCTCCCGGCTGCAACACCTTGAACGCATCGAATGCTTCGCGGATGCCCGCGATGTCGGCCGCCGTCGCGCGTACCGCCGCCTGCGCGGTCGCACGCGGCTCGATCAGCATCCGGAATTCGATGACGTCGCGCATGAATTGCGGATCGGGTTTCGCCCTGAACCGCCAGCTCACGACGTCCTCGTCGATCATGCGCCAGTCGCGCATCGGCCGCACGCGCGTACCGACTTTCGGACGCACGTCGAGCATGTCGCGCGCAAGCAACATCGACAGCGCCTCCCGCATCACGGTGCGACTCACATCGAACTCTTTCGACAGCACGTCCTGCGGCGGCAGGATGCCGCCGTACTTGTCCTCGACGATACCCGAGACAAGCCCATCCATCACTTTCGCGACCAGTGACCGGTCTTTGCCCTGCTCCATGACACCTCCCCGTGCGTCGATTTGCGAACACCTGCTCCGCAGTTCCGCCGGCCCTGGTTACGACTGTTCTTATGATCTATAAGTTGATGAGTTCGAGGATATTTCGCTATCTGGTAAACACCTGACAGGGTTATCCCTCTTTTTGTCGGGGTGATTTATACGACTAAAAAAAAGGCCCGGGAAGCGCTCTGCGCCTGCCGGACCCCGATTTCCACAAGATTTAAACATTCAATCCGTTACGGCATATGACACGCGCTACGGACTGCTTGTCATTTCTTTCAATTGGCCGAATAAACGATCGTTTCAACGCCGCTTTCCGTGCCGAGCAAGCACAGATTCGCACCGCGCTCTGCGAACAGGCCGACCGTCACGACGCCCGGCCACGCATTCACCTGCGCTTCGAAACCACGCGGATCGGCAATCTGCAGCCCCTTCACGTCGATGATCTCGTTGCCGTTGTCGGTGATGTACGGCGCACCGTCCTTCGTCACGCGCAACACCGGAACGCCGCCCAGCGCAGTCACGCGCCGGCCGATCGCCGTGCGCGCCATCGGCACGACCTCGATCGGCAGCGGGAACGCGCCGAGGACCGGCACACGCTTGCTGGCGTCCGCGATGCACACGAACGTATCGGCCACCGAAGCGACGATCTTCTCGCGCGTCAGCGCGCCGCCGCCGCCCTTGATCATCGCGCCGCTCGCGTCGATCTCGTCGGCGCCGTCGACATACACCTGCAGCGAGTCGATCTCGTTCAGGTCGAACACCTTGATGCCGTGCGATTTCAGGCGCTCGGTGGTGGCGACCGAGCTCGATACGGCGCCGCGATAGCGCGACTTGACGACGGCGAGCGCGTCGATGAAGCAGTTGGCGGTCGATCCGGTGCCGACGCCGATCACGGCGCCTTCCGGCACGTTCTGGATCACGTAATCGGCGGCGGCCTGGCCGACGAGGCGTTTGAGTTCGTCTTGAGTCATGGAGTGGGAATGCTGCGGGATTGCGGAAAACCGCCAGTTTACCGGACTCGGATGACGATCCGCGTTTTTCGGCGCGCGGCGCGCGCTGGATTCAGGGTGCGCCCGCCGCCGGCGCGTTGTCCGCCGGCCGGGTGTCGGGGAAATACTTGTCGAGCAGCGCCTGCGCGATCGCATCGGTTTCGGCGTCCGGATTGCCGGCATAGTCGGACGGCCTGAAATGCATCTGGAACGCCGCGAATACGCGCCGCGTACCTGCGTCGAGCACGCCGTCGGTCGACACGTCGTAGCCGTAGCGCGCCAGCTTGAGCTGCAGCGCGCGCACATCGACCGGCGCATGCGGATCGCGCCCGCCGAGCCGCGCGGCCACGGTCGCGTCGTCCGGCCACGCGCCAACGCCGGCCAGCGCCAGCGCATGCCATGGAAACAGCGGCCCCGGATCGATCTTGCGTTGCGGCGCGATGTCGCTGTGTCCGACCACGCGCGTCGGCGGAATGCCGTAGCGCGCGACGATGTCCTGCGACAGGCGGGTCAGCGCGGCAACCTGTTCCGGCGGATACGGCTGCCAGGTGCGGTTCTGCGGATCGAGCGGGCCGCGGTTCACGTTCTCGATGCCGATCGACACCGCGTTCAGCTCCGTCGTGCCCTGCCACTCGCTGACGCCCGCGTGCCACGCACGTTCCGATTCCGGGACGAGCTGGTAGACGACGGGCATCCCGTGCTCGATGCGCGGTTGCGGCGGAATGACGTAATGCACGCTGACCGAATCGCCCGTCAACGTGCGCAGCGATTTTGCCTCGTCGCTTTCGGTGTAGTGCATCACGAGAAAGCGGACCCGCGAATCGGCACTGCGCGCGTGCAGGCTCGTGTCGGCGTAGTAGGTGCCGCGCTCGACGAGCGACGGCGACGTGCAGGCGGCCAGCAGGCACAACACGGCGCAGGATGCGCCGACGCGGAACAGGGTCATGGTCGCGGGCTCCGGAGAGCCGCGTGCCGCGGCGCGGCACGCGTCGTTGGGAACATTCGGGGCCCGCGCCCGGCGCGCGGGACGAACGGCGTCAGCCTTTCACGCGCCGCTGGCGCACCGCTTCGTACAGGCACACGCCGCTGGCGACCGACACGTTCAGGCTTTCGACGCTGCCGGCCATCGGGATGCTCATCACTTCGTCGCAGGTGTCGCGCGTGAGCCGGCGCATGCCTTCGCCTTCCGCGCCCATCACGAGCGCGACGGGGCCGTCGAGCTTCGTTTCGTACAGCGTCGACGACGCCTCGTCCGACGTGCCGATGATCCAGACGCCGGCGTCCTTCAGCTCGCGCAGCGCACGGGCGAGGTTCGTTACCGTGATGTACGGCACCGTATCGGCCGCGCCGCTCGCCACCTTGGCCGCGGTCGCGTTCAGGCCGACCGCGCGGTCGCGCGGCGCGATCACCGCGTGTGCGCCGGCCGAATCGGCGACCCGCAGGCACGCGCCGAGGTTGTGCGGATCGGTCACGCCGTCGAGCACGAGCAGCAGCGCCGGGCCCTGGATGCCGTCGAGCAGTTCGGACAGGTTCTGTGCGAGCGGAATGTCCTCGACCCGCGCGACGACGCCCTGGTGGCGCTCCGTATGGGCAAGGCCCCACAGGCGCGTTTCATCGGCCGCGATCAACCGCACGCCCGCTTCCTTCGCGGCGTGCAGGAAGTCCTGCATGCGGCGGTCGCGACGCGTCTGGTCGTACAGCACCTCCGCAACCGTCGATGCATCGTGCCGCAAACGTGCGGTCACCGCATGAAAACCGTAAAGAACCTTCAGACGTGACATGACTGGAACAACCTTCGCTCAAACATGCGGCCGCGCGACACGCGCAACCGCGATCCATGGAAAAGGAAAGCGCCGCGTGCCGGCCGATGGCCGGTGACGCGGCGTCTCTCGATACTGCGGGGCGTGCGCTTGCGCCGCCCCCGAACGCTCAATACTTCTTGCGGGCGCGCGCCTTCTTCGCGGCCGGCTTCGGCGCCGCCCCGCCATTGCCGCCGCTCTTCTTCTTCGCGGCGGCACGGGCGGCGCGCGCTTCCTTCACCGCGACGCTCGGCGCACTCGCGGCCTTCTTGCGACGCGGTGCGGCTTCCTCCGCCTGCGGCAGCGCGCGGACGCGCGGGCCGTTGCGGTCGACGCCGCCGCCTGCCGCGGCCGGCGCGGGCGACGGGCGCGGCGCCTTCACCGGCGTATCGCGCACGAGGCGGAAATCGATCTTGCGCGCGTCGAGATCGACGCGGCTCACCTGCACGCGCACGCGATCGGACAGGCGATAGCGGATGCCCGTCCGCTCGCCGCGCAGCTCGTTCTTGATCTCGTCGTACTGGAAGTAGTCCGAGCCGAGTTCGGTGACGTGCACGAGCCCCTCGATGAACAGCGTGTCGAGCTGCACGAAGATGCCGAACGACGTGACGCCGTTCACCATCCCGCCGTACTCCTCGCCGAGCTTGTCGCGCATGAAGTAGCACTTGAGCCACGCCTCGACGTCGCGCGAGGCTTCGTCCGCGCGGCGTTCGTTTGCCGAGCAGTGCAGGCCGAGCTCTTCCCAGATCGCCGTGTTCGGGCGCGCGCGGCCGCGCGTTTCGTCGTCGGCCTGCTGCATCGCGCGGGCGCGCGGCGACAGCGCGGTGTTCAGCTCGAAGCCGTCCGGCGCCTTCGGCACGTATTTCTTGCCGGACAGGATCGCGTAGATCGCACGGTGCGTGAGCAGGTCCGGATAGCGGCGGATCGGGCTCGTGAAGTGCGCATACGCCTCGTAGGCGAGGCCGAAGTGACCGATGTTGTCCGGGCTGTAGACGGCCTGCTGCATCGAGCGCAGCAGCATCGGCTGCAGCATCTGTGCGTCGGGCCGGTCGCGGATCTGCGCCATCAGCGCCGCGTAATCGCTCGCATGCGGCTTGTCGCCGCCGCCGAGCGACAAGCCCATGCCGCGCAGGAACGCGCGCAGGTTCTCGAGCTTCTCCGGCGTCGGGCCCGCGTGCACGCGGTACAGGCCCGGATGCTTGTTGCGCTTCAGGAAATCGGCCGCGCAGACGTTCGCGGCCAGCATGCATTCCTCGATCAGCTTGTGTGCATCGTTGCGCTGGCGCGGCACGATCTGCTCGATCTTGCCCTGCGAATTGCAGACGATGTAGGTCTCGGTCGTATCGAAGTCGATCGCGCCGCGCTTCTGACGTGCGGCGAACAGCGACTTGTAGACGCCGTACAGATCCTGCAGGTGCGGCAACAGATCGGCGCGGCGCGCGGCCTCCGGCCCCTTCGTGTTCGACAGCACGGCCGCGACTTCGGTATAGGTCAGACGCGCAGCCGAATGGATCACGGCCGGATAGAACTGGTACGCCTTGATTTCGCCGCGCGCGGTGATCACCATGTCGCACGCGAGCACGCAACGGTCGACCTGCGGATTCAGCGAGCACAGGCCGTTCGACAGCTTCTCCGGCAACATCGGGATCACGCGGCGCGGGAAATAGACCGACGTGCTGCGCTCGAGCGCATCGGCATCGAGCCCGCTGCCCGGCTGGACGTAATGCGACACGTCGGCGATCGCGACGATCAACCGGTAGCCGTCGCCGCGACCGACCTTGACCGGCTCGCAGTAGACGGCGTCGTCGAAGTCGCGTGCGTCTTCGCCGTCGATCGTCACGAGCGGCACGTCGCGCAGGTCGACGCGGAAGCGCAGGTCCGTCGGCCGCACCTTGTCCGGCAGCGCGGCGGCTTCGTCGAGCGCAGGCTGGCTGAATTCGTGCGGCACGCCGTACTTGCGCACCGCGATTTCGATTTCCATGCCCGGATCGTCGATGTCGCCGAGCACCTCGACGACACGGCCGAGCGGTTGCGAATGACGGCTCGGAAAATCGGTCAGCTCGACGACGACGACCTGCCCGACCTTCGCCTTCTTCACGTTCTGCGTGATCAGGATGTCGTGGCCGATGCGCTTGTCTTCCGGCGCGACGATCAGCGCGCCGTTCTCGTTGAGCAGGCGGCCGATCACGCGCTTGTTCGCGCGCTCGGTGACTTCGACGACGTGCCCTTCCGGGCGGCCGCGGCGATCGTAGCCGACGATCCGCGCGAGCACGCGATCGTTGTGCATCACCTTCTGCATCTCGCCGTTCGGCAGGAACAGATCGTCCTGGCCGTCGTCGCGGATCACGAACCCGTAGCCGTCGCGATGCCCCTGCACGCGCCCGGCGACGAAGTTCGACGGATGGGTCAACTGATAATGGCCACGCTTGTCGAGGCGGATCTGGCCGTCGCGCTCCATCGCGGCGACCCGTCGGAAGAACCCCTCGCGCTCCTGACGCTTGATCGACAGGGCTTCGGCGATGTCGTTGGCGGCCAGCGGCGCGTCGCTCGTACGCAGCACGCCGAGAATTTCTTCACGGCTCGGAATGGGGTACGGATATTTGCTCAAGGGTTTGTCGATGATTGTTCTCGTTGCGTTGGCTGATGGTGCACGGCATCAACATAGAGGTGTCCTTCAGACAGTTCTATATTGACGGCGGCGGGTCATTCTATCACCCGCCCGTGTCGCCAAATGACGGGAATGCCGCGCGCGGGCGCGACGGCAGCCGGTTTGCGATGCATCGCAAAAAAGTGTTGACACAATTAATTGGGGCGCTATAATTTCACTTCTTTGCAGCACATAGCTACTGCAAAACGTGCCCAGGTGGCGGAATTGGTAGACGCACTAGGTTCAGGTCCTAGCGGTGGCAACATCGTGGAGGTTCGAGTCCTCTCCTGGGCACCATCTGTTTTATGAAAAGGCCGGCTTATGCCGGCCTTTTCTCATTTCCGGCCACGCACATCGGCACGGCAAATCGCTCGAGATACCCTGGCGCGATTCGCCGAATTCGTCCTTCGAGGATTTCCGCAACTGCGCATCGGGCCCTGCCTGCGCGATCGCCGGAATCCGTCTCGCCAACCACCCCGCTTCCATCTACGCGCGATCCATCGCACATCGATCGATCGCACTGCGCGCACGCTCGGCCAGCCCCGCCCCGTCGATCGACAGCTTTCGGGCCGACGCAACGCGGTTGCGATGGAACGCCCGGATCGTGGCGGCGAACAACCCGCCTGTCACGTTGACGCAAAAGATCCACGACCAGCGTTGGTCGCCTGCGATCCAGCCGCCGCACACTGCTCGACCAACTCACTCACCCTCGGCGATCGGCGCGCCGAGATTGCCGGAAATGGCCGGAGTCGCGACGTCGTCGATAGTCGATAGACGTGTAAAGCGCAGATCGATCGCCCAGCGCACGCAGGTGCAGCGCGATCCCGGCCGGGCATTCACGCTTATGCCCAACGGTCGGATCGTTAGCAGAATTTATCGGTTATCGTCCGCCGCCCCGGTTGGTAGGTTTGCCGGTTCGATCCGCTGCAACGAACCCAACCAGGAGTACGACTCATGACGTCGATGAACCGCCGCGCGTTCGCGCGCACGATGCTGGCCGCCGGCCTCGCTGCCGCTGGCGTCCGCGCGCACGCCGCAGATACCCCGGACGCGCTGCGCATCGGCTACCAGAAATCGTCGACGCTCATCACGTTGCTCAAGACCCGCGGCACGCTCGAGCAGGCGCTGGCGCCACTCGGCCTGCGCGTATCGTGGCACGAGTTCGCGAGCGGACTGCCGCTGACCGAAGCGCTCAACGTCGGCGCCGTCGACTTCAGCGCCGATGTCGCCGACACGGTGCCGGTTTTCGCCCAGGCCGCGCATGCGCGTTTCGTGTATGTCGCACAGGAAGCGCCGTCGCCGAAAGCCCAGGCGATCGTCGTCAAGCAGGACGGCGCGCTCCGCACGCTCGCCGACCTCAAGGGCACGCGCATCGCGACGACCAAGGCGGCCGGCAGCCACTACCTGCTGCTCGCCGCGCTCGAACGCGCGAAGCTCGCGCCCGCCGACGTCGCGATTCACTACCTGACGCCCGCGGACGGCCGCGCGGCATTCGAGCGCGGCAGCGTGGACGCATGGATCACATGGGATCCCTACGTCGCATCGGTCGACAGGCATCCCGACGTGCGGATTCTGGCCGACGGCAGCGGGCTCGCGTCGTACCAGCGCTACTACCTCGCATCGAGCAGTTTCGCCGCCGCGCGACCCGACGTCGTGCAGATCCTGTTCGACCGGTTGTCGCAAGCCGGCACGTGGCTGCGCGATCACCCGCAGGACGCCGCGAACACGCTCGCGCCGATCTGGGGACTCGACGCGACGACGATCGCGCGCGCGAACGCGCGACGCAGCTACCTCGTTCGCGCCGTCGTCGCGCAAAACTTCGGCGAACAGCAAAAGATCGCCGACACGTTCCTCGCAGCCGGACTGCTGCCGACTCGCGTCGATACGGGACAGGCGCTGCGCTGGAATTTCGCGACGAAACGCGCGGAGTCGGTCGGCGCATGAGGCTCGCTCACGCGTGGGTCGAATATTTTTATCGCCCAGGATGAAATTGTGTTGACAGCCTTTGAAGACACGCTACAATAGCGGTCTTCGCATCGCAGCAAGCGAAACGTGCCCAGGTGGCGGAATTGGTAGACGCACTAGGTTCAGGTCCTAGCGGTGGCAACATCGTGGAGGTTCGAGTCCTCTCCTGGGCACCACTTATTTGAAAAGGCCGGCTTTTAGCCGGCCTTTTTTCATTTCCGGTTCGGGCATCCCGGGCAGCATCGGCGCGGCGAGTTCTCGGCGCTCGACATCCGCAGCCGACACCCATCGAGCACCTCGATCGCGCATCGGCCCCACCCGCCCGGCTACCGGACAGCCGCCGGCGGATGCCTGCCCGGCCGCCGACCTCAGACGCCGTTCCAGCGTTTCGCCGCAATCGCGACACGCTCGCCCAGCACTTCGGCCGTCTTCCGGTCGCTCTCGAGAATCGCGTCCCCACCCTGGTCGGCATTCGCCTGCGCCATCGCGCCGAGGAACGACCCAAGCCGGTTCAGGTCGTTGACCGAGCCCGTGCTGCTGTTGTTGCCGGGCATCAGGCCAAGGCTCACCCACAGCATCTGGTGCTGGGCCGCGAAGACGGACAGTTGCTGCAACGTCGCCAGTTTGTCGCCGCTTTGCGAAGCCGACACGGTAAAGCCGGCCGCCAGCTTGTCCCGCCACTTGCCCCAATACTTCGACGATGCGTCCATGAAGCCCTTGAACGGCGCGGACGCGCTACCCATGTAGGTCGGCGAACCGAAGATGATCGCCTTCGCATCGCGCTCCAGATACTCCCAGTGCTCGTCGATCGCGTCGACCGGGATCAGCTTGACCGACGCGCCGTCGACTTTCTCGACGCCACGCGCGACCGCATCCGCGATGACGGCCGCGTGGCCGTAGCCGCTATGAAAAACCACTGCGATTTCAGACATGAAGGACTCCTTATCGCGGATCACTCCGCCTCAACAAAAAAACGTTACCGCGATAGTAACAGAAATGAGCGTAACGCAAGCGACTTCGCTCGCATCCGTCACGTGCCACGTGACGACCGACAACCGGACGCTGAACGCGGCACCGCCGGGCAGCCACCGCCTGCACACGCGAGTCGGCGCGGCACGACGGGCACCCGTCGACAATGACAATAAGTCCTCCGGCGAAAAACGAGAACCCGCGCCCAGGAAATTCGCTCGTTCCTGTTCGGCGGCAATCGCTGGAATCGGGACCGTTCACGCGGCAGCGTTCAGTCACAGTGCATCGGACACGCGCCCCGTCGGCGCATCACATCAAGGATTCGACGAAATCTGTTGACACGCCCTTCAGTCACGCTATAATTGCTGTCTTTCGCGATGCAGCAAACGCGAAACGTGCCCAGGTGGCGGAATTGGTAGACGCACTAGGTTCAGGTCCTAGCGGTGGCAACATCGTGGAGGTTCGAGTCCTCTCCTGGGCACCATCTGTTTCATGAAAAGGCCGGCTTTTAGCCGGCCTTTTCTCATTTCCGGCCCCGCGTCGCATCCCCCTCGCGACGTGACATCCCCCTGCCTCTCTCGCCATCTTCCGCGCAAGCCGACGTTGCCACGTCCGCAACTACGCCGCCACGCGAACCCAAACGCGATCGATCCCCGTTCCCCGAAGTTCTCAGGCCGCCCTGCTCCACGACAAAACCGGGATTTCCCTAGGCTGACATGCCCGCATTCACGCGGTTAAATAAATCAACGTGATTTATTTAATGCGCCCTCCAGCGGCGCATCATGGAAGGAGACGCCATGAGAAGCCCGCACTTCGGCCAGGGAAGCAACTCGGCCAATGTGCGCCGTTATAACGAGCGCCTGCTGCTGAAGACGCTGCGCCGCGCAGGCAGCGCTTCGAAAGCCGACCTCGCCCGCCTCGCGAACATGACGGGCACGGCGGTCGGCAGCATCATCGCGTCGCTCGCCGACGCGAAGCTGATCGAATTCGCCGGCCGCACCGAAGGCCAGCGCGGCCAGCCGGCCTCGCTGATCCGCCTCGACCCGCGCGGCGCGTTCGGCATCGGCGTCCATCTCGACCGGATGCGCATCGAGACGGCGCTCGTCAATTTCGCCGGCGACGTGCTCGGCCGCCGCTCGCACGATACGCTGCTGCCGCCGCCTGCCGAGGTGCTCGAGATCGTCCGTCACGACATCGACGCGATGCAGGCCCTGCTCCCCGACCACGAACGCGCCCGCCTGACCGGCATCGGCGTCGCCCAGCCCTACAACCTCGGCGCATGGATGCGCGAACTCGGCCTCGCGCCCGACACGTTCCGCGCGTGGGAAGACGTCGATTTCGCAGCCGACCTCGGTCGCACGCTGTCGCTGCCCGTATTCGGCGAAAACGACGGCAACGCGGCCGCGATCGCCGAACTGTTCTACGGATACGGCCGGCAGTGCGACGACTTCGTCTACTTGTTCATCGGGCCGGCGATCGGCGGCGGCATCGCGATCGACGGCGACTGCCTGCGCGGCGTGACCGGCAATGCGGGCGACGTCGCGGTGATTCCCGTCCCGCCCAGCCGGCTCGCATCCGCACCGCCGCCGCGCGGCCCGTGGGACATCCTGCTCGCGCGCGCGTCGCTGCATGCGCTCGTGCGCCATTTGCGCCATCACGGCGAGACGGTCGAGAACCGCGCCGATCTCGAAACCTGCATCGCCCGCGGGCTGCCGGCCGTCGACGAATGGATCGACGACTGCGTCGATGCGCTCGCGCCGGCGTTGCGCGCGGTGCTGTGCGTGGTCGACGCGCCGGTGGTGGTGCTCGACGCCGATACCGACGCCGGCCTGCTGGACGCGGTCTCGACGCGCCTGCGCTCGGCGCTGGTTGCCACCGCGCCCGAAGCGCGCGGCACGCCGACGCTCGTGCGCGGCACGTTCGGCGCCGACGCCGGCGCGATCGGGGCCGCCACGCTGCCGATGTATTTCAACTTCTCCCCGCGGGCCGGCATCCTCAAGGGCGCCCGCACCGACTCGCAGGAGGTCAACCATGTCGCGATCTGAGTCGCCTCGCCCATTGCTCGAAATGCGCGGGATCAGCAAGACGTTCCCGGCCGTGCGCGCGCTCGACAACGTCAGCCTGACCGTCTATCCCGGCGAGATCCATTCGCTGATGGGCGAGAACGGCGCGGGCAAATCGACGCTGATGAAGATCCTGTCGGGCGCGTACCGCGCCGACGCCGGCGGCGAGATCCTGATCGACGGCCAGCGCATCGACGTCGACGGCCCGCTCGCCGCGCGCGACGCCGGCGTCGCGGTGATCTATCAGGAGCTGTGCCTGTCGCCGAACCTGACGGTCGCGGAGAACATCTACATCGGCCGCGAACTGCGGCGCGGCAACCGGCGCTGGGGCACCATCGACCGCGCGGCAATGGCGCGCGGCTGCCAAGATGTGCTCGCGCGCCTGGGCGCATCGTTCGGGCCCGACACGCTCGTCGACACGCTGTCGATCGCGGAGCAGCAGCTCGTCGAGATCGCACGCGCCGTGCACACCCGCGCGCGCATTCTCGTGATGGACGAGCCGACCACGCCGCTGTCGTCGCGCGAGACCGAGCACCTGTTCCGCCTGATCCGCCAGTTGCGCGAGGAAGGTCTCGCGATCATCTACATCAGCCACCGGATGGCGGAGATCTACGAACTGTCCGACCGCGTGTCGGTGCTGCGCGACGGCGCCTACGTCGGCACGCTCGAACGCGCGTCGCTGTCGGCCGAGCGTCTCGTCGCGATGATGGTCGGCCGTGACATCTCCGGCTTCTACAAGAAGGAACACGCGGCGTACGACCCCGGCCACCTGCTGCTGTCGGTCCGCGACGTCGCGGACGGCGCCCGCGTGCGCGGCTGCAGCCTCGACCTGCATGCCGGCGAGGTGCTCGGCATCGCCGGGCTGGTCGGCGCGGGCCGCACCGAACTCGCGCGACTGATCTTCGGCGCCGAACCGCGCGTGCGCGGCGACGTGAAGATCGGCGAGCGCACGTTCGGCGCGCATTCGCCGCGCGACGCGATCGACGCGGGCCTCGTCTACCTGACCGAGGACCGCAAGCGCCAGGGCCTGTTCCTCGACATGAGCGTGCGCGACAACATCAACATCTCGGTCTGCAACCGCGATGCACGGCTCGGCGCACTCGATCTCGCGCGCGGCGCCGAACGCGCGCGCGACGCGATCGCCTCGCTGTCGATCCGCGTCCCCCACGCGAACGTCAACGTCGGCGCACTGTCGGGCGGCAACCAGCAGAAAGTGCTGCTGTCGCGCCTGCTCGAGACGAAGCCGCGCGTGCTGATCCTCGACGAACCGACGCGCGGCGTCGACATCGGCGCGAAATCCGAGATCTACCGGATCATCAACGAGCTGGCCCGCGCCGGCGTGGGCGTGATCGTGATCTCGAGCGAACTGCCGGAGATCATCGGCGTTGCCGACCGCGTGCTCGTGATGCGCGAAGGCGAGATCGCGGGCGAGCTCGGCGGTCACACGCACACGCCCATCACGCAGGAAGCGATCATCGCGCTCGCAACCGGCTCGCAGGCCGAACTTGCCGACGCGCACTGAGCGCCGCTCTTTCATTCCCCTCTACCTTCAGGTTAGCGAAATGATCAACCCGACCAAGCAGCGGAACCTCGCGTCCGCGACGGCCCATCCGGTGGGCGATCGTACTCCCCAGTTGCGCGCCACCGATCATCGCGCCCGCATGCAGTCGCTGATCCGCACCGCCGGCATGCTGCCGGTGCTGCTGGCCCTGTGCGTCGGCTTCGGCTTTCTGACCGACGGCTTCTTCACGCTGCAGAACCTGTCGATCGTCACGCAGCAGGCATCGATCAACATCGTGCTCGCCGCCGGCATGACCTTCGTGATCCTGACGGGCGGCATCGACCTGTCGGTCGGCTCGGTGCTGGCCGCCGCGGCCGTCGCGGCACTGCTCGCGTCGACCATCCCCGGCTGGGGCTGGCTCGGCGTGCCGTTCGCGCTCGTCGTGGGCCTCGCGTTCGGCGCGATCAACGGCGGCCTGATCTCGTTCCTGCGCCTGCCGCCGTTCATCGTCACGCTCGGCGCAATGACGGCCGTACGCGGCGTCGCACGACTGATCGGCAACGACACGACCGTGTTCAATCCGCAACTGCCGTTCGCGTTCATCGGCAACGGCACGATCCTCGGCGTGCCGTGGCTCGTCGTGATCGCGTGCGCGGTGATCGCGATCTCGTGGTTCATCCTGCGCCGCACGGTGCTCGGGATGCGGATCTATTCAGTCGGCGGCAACCCGGAAGCCGCCCGCCTGTCGGGCATCAACGTGCGCGGGATCCAGATGTTCGTGTACGCGGCGTCGGGCCTGCTCGCCGGCCTCGGCGCGGTGATGTCGGCCGCCCGGCTCTATGCGGCCAACGGCCTGCAGCTCGGCCAGTCCTACGAACTCGACGCGATCGCCGCGGTGATTCTCGGCGGCACGAGCTTCGTCGGCGGCGTCGGCTCGATCGTCGGCACCCTGATCGGCGCGCTGATCATCGCGGTACTGACGAACGGGCTCGTGCTGCTCGGCGTATCCGACATCTGGCAATACATCATCAAGGGGCTCGTGATCATCGGCGCCGTCGCGCTCGATCGCTATCGCCAGCGCGATTCGGCGCGAACCTGACACCCCGCTCGCCCATTCGCCTCGCGGCGCAGGCAGGCTCGCCCGCGCCCGTTCATATACCTACCTCACGGAGACACCACGACATGTTCAAGCACAAAGCCGCCCTGAGCGCCGTCGCCTGCGCGCTCGCCTTCGGGACTTGCGCCGCGCACGCGGCCGACAAGCCGCTCAAATCGATCGGCGTCACGGTCGGGTCGCTCGGCAACCCGTACTTCGTCACGATCGTCAAGGGCGCCGAAGCGCGCGCCAGGCAGATCAATCCGAACGCGAAAGTCACGGCCGTGTCGGCCGACTACGACCTGAACAAGCAGTTCACGCAGATCGACAACTTCATCTCCGCGCATGTCGACATGATCCTGCTCAACGCGACCGACCCGAAAGCGATCGAGCCGGCGGTCAGGAAAGCGCAGGCGGCCGGCATCACCGTCGTCGCGGTCGACGTCGCGGCGGCCGGCGCCAACGCCACCGTGCAGACCAACAACGTGAAGGCCGGCGAGCTGGCGTGCGACTACATCGCGAAGAAACTCAACGGCAAGGGCAACGTGATCATCGAGAACGGCCCGCAGGTATCGGCCGTGATCGATCGCGTCAACGGCTGCAAGACCGTGCTCGGGAAAAACGCGGGCATCAAGCTGCTGTCGAGCGACCAGGACGGCAAGGGCTCGCGCGAAGGCGGAATGAACGCGATGCAGGGTTACCTGACGCGCTTCCCGAAACTCGATGCGGTCTTCACGATCAACGACCCGCAGGCGATCGGCAGCGATCTCGCCGCGAAACAGCTGAACCGTCCGGGCATCGTGATCACGTCGGTGGACGGCGCGCCCGATATCGAGGTGGCGCTCAAGAGCAACACGCTGGTGCAGGCATCGTCGAGCCAGGACCCGTGGGCGATGGCGCAGCAGGCCGTCAACGTCGGCTACGGGATCATGAACGGCCAGAAGCCGGCCAACCCGATGATCCTGATCGAGCCGACGCTCATCACGCGCGACAACGTGAAGGGCTACAAGGGCTGGAGCACGCCGCGCTGATCGCACCCACCGCCGCGTAACCCGGCGCTGCCGCGGCGCGCATTGCCGCGCGCGTCGGCACCGCCGGGCATCGGCACGATTCCGCCGCGTGTGCGGCGGTCGCCTGTGCGCACACTGGCGCCTATGCCCCGACGGCGGCCGAAGTCGGGGACATGATCGATCGCGCCGCCGAAGCCGCGGCATCGTGGCAAGCCGCGCCGGCGCGCCAGCGTGTCACGCGGCGGGCGTTCCGCCGCTGCCGTTCGGCGGGACGCCCGCCTGCAGCAGTTGCAGGCTCTCGTCGACGCTCAGCTCGGACATCGCATCGTCGCGCAGCGTATCGTCCGCCGCGCGGCGCAGCGCATGCAGCGCGTGCACCTTGAGCCGCACGATTGCGAGCCGCAGCCCGCGCGCCGTGCACTCCGCCGCGAACGTGCGCAGCGATTCGATCGTCGTGCCGTCGACGTCGGGCGTTTCCTCGAGACTCAGCATCACGGTGCGCGTGTCCGGCGCGGCGGCCATCAGCGCACGCACGCGGTTCAGCATCCGGTCCGCGTTCGCGAAGAACAGCTGCGCCTCGGGCCGCACGATCAGTACGCCCGGCACCGGCTTCGCATCGGCATGGCTCGCGACGTCGACGAAATCGTGACTGTCGCGCAGCCTGCCCAGCACGCTGACATTCGGCTCGGAAAGCTTGCGCAGCGTCAGCAGCAGGCTCACGCCGATGGCTGCGAGCAGGCCGTGCAGCACGCCGAGCACGAGCACCGCGAGCAGCGCGGCAAGCACGACGAGCCGGTCGCGATGCCAGGCCCAGTAAGGCCGGAATACGGACGGATGCAGCGAGTGGCTGACCGCGAAGATCACGATCGCCGCGAGCACCGGCTCCGGCGTGCGCGCGAGCTGCGGCAGCAGCAGCCAGACGATCAGCGCGACCACGCCCGCCGCCCACAGGCCGGCAAAGCGCGACTGCGCGCCGGCCGCCTCGTTCGCCGAGGTGGCCGAATAGCCGGCGCCGACCGGCATCCCGTGCAGCAGGCCGGACACGAGATTCGCGCAGCCGAGCGCGACGAGGTCGCGGTTCGGCGACACGCTGTCGCCATGCTTCAGCGCGAAATTGCGGATCGATCCATACGATTCCGCATACAGGATCAGCATCAGGGCAAACGCCAGCTCGACCGTCTGCATCCACCCGTTGCGGTCGAGGTTCGGCAGGCCGAACTCGATGTGCCGGAAGTCGATATGGCCGACGACGGCGATGCCGTACCGCTGCCAGTCGATCGCGTAGCCGGCCGCGATCGACAGCACGATCACGACGAGCGTCGCGGGCACGCGCGAGCGCCGCCCGAGCACGAACAGCAACGCCAGCGCGGTCGCGCCGAGCGCCACGCTCGCGAGGTTCGCATGCGGCGCGCCGGTGATCAGGTCGAGCGCGACATGCGGCGCATCGCTATGCGCCACCGAAATCGCGAGAATCTTCGGCAACTGCTTGATGACGATCGTCAGCGCGAGACCGAATGTGAAGCCCCGCAGCACCGGCCGCGCGACGAAGTCCGACATGCCGCCGAGCCGCGCCGCGCCCGCCAGGATGAACAGCACGCCGGTCATCGCGACAAGCGCCGCCGCGAGAGCGAGCTGCGCGGCGAGCGCCATGCCCGACTCCGCGAGTACGGTCGCCGCGAGCACGGCGGCCGACGACGACGTCGACGACACGATCGCGAAGCGGCTGCTGCCGGTGCACGCATAGACGACCAGCCCCGCCAGCAGCGCGATGAGACCGGCCTGCGGCGGCAGGTTGGCCAGCCCCGCATACGCGACCGCCTCGGGTATCAGCAGGCCGGCGATCGACAGGCCGGCCAGCGCATCGAGGCCGAGGCGCCGCGAAGGCGGCGGCGGCGACGACGCCGCGTCGCGCACGGAAAAATGGTCGGCATGCTGCGGGCCGGCATCGGGGCGGATCGGAGCGGTCGTCATGAGGCGGTCGGCGCCGGGCGGCGGTCAGGGTTTGACGGCGATGACGCCCGACCAGCCGGGCAGATAGCGTGCGTCCTGTTCGTGCGCGCGATGCAGTGCGATATCGAGCGCCTTCGCGAAGTTCTTGCGGATCTGGTCGAGCGACACGTGCTGGCGCAGGTAGTCGGCCCACAGGAATTCGCTGAACGGCGTCGCGTCCTTCGCATAGCCGCCCGCCGTGCGCAGCTCGCCGGCAAGGCTGCGGTACGGGTCGTCCTCGAGCGCCGTCAGCGCCTTGGGCAAATGCGCATAGTCGCGCCGCGACCCGTCCGGGCCGAACGGATGCACCCACTGGTTGTGTTCCATCATCCGCCAGAAGATCGTGTCGTCGAGCCACGACAGGTCCTTCAGCAGCATCGCGTTGACGCGCGACTCGCCTTCCTCGATCAACGCAAGGCCGAGATGGTGGTGATCGGTGATGTAGTGCAGCCCGTCCGGGCCGAGGACGGCCGGGAACCAGTGCGATTCGATCGCGGCCTTGCGCGCGCGCTTGTTGAGCGCCTTCCAGTGCTTGCGCTTCGCCTTGACTTCACGGTATCCCACCGTCATCTGCGTCGGACGCAGCGCGTCGAGCCGGACGGGAATGAGATGAACGTCGTTGCCCAGTGCCATGGTCGTACCCCATGTTGCGAAATTCCGGCAACGATACTCCTGATCGCACGAATCGTTAAGACGTATTGACCTCGTACACGTTCGATTGACGATCTCTGACAACCCCGCGCGCGGCACGCTGCGCTACGTACGCAGATCGTTGCGCTCGAGACGATGCCGGATGTAAGGGATGCCGTCGTGCACGACGCTCACGCGGCGCATGCCGAGCTTGCGCGCGACGTTCAGCGAACCGCTGTTGGCCTCCGCGATATCGGCGATCACGCGCGGCAGGCGCACGGTGTCGAACGCGTGGCGCACGACCGCCGCCGCCGCCTCGCTCGCGAAGCCGCGCCCCCAGGTCGCGCGCACCAGCCGCCAGCCGATCTCGACGTCACGCGCGCCGCCGGCGTAATCGGGAATCAGCAAAATCCAGCCGATGAACGCATCGGGCGCGGCCTTCTCGAAGATCGACCAGTAGCCGAGGCCCGGCGGGTAATCGCGCGTGATCCGGTGCACGACGAAACGCCGATGCTCGACGGGATCGTTCCACGGACCCGCGATGTGCCGGGTGACCTCGGGATCGCGATCCATCGCGATGCACGCATCGAGATCGGCGAGCACGCGCGGACGCAGCCACAGCCGGGCCGTCTCGAGCACCGGCAACGCGGCGGCGGAAGGTTCGATCATCTGGACTCCTGAGTCGGTGGCGAGGCGCGCCGGGCGAGCGACAAAACAATACGAATCGCCTTCCGGAATGATACAGATACCTGTCATTCCGCTCGCGCGGCACCGTTTCCATTTTCGCAACAGCACATTTCCTAGGGATTATTCCCGATTCGACGTTATCGCGCCCCACATCGTCCTGTACCGCGGCCTACACTCGATCAATGCCCCCCGCACCGCGCGCAAGCCGGGCCGGTATCCGCATGCACATCGCGAGCGCGCAAGCCAACGAGGAGACCTCGGACATGAGCTGGACACGCGAGCAACGCAACGTCACGATCGCCGCCTACCTGGGCTGGACGCTCGATGCGTTCGATTTTTTCCTGATGGTTTTCGTCTTGAAGGACATCGCCGCCGAATTCGGGTCGACGATCCCCACCGTCGCGTTCGCGCTCACGCTGACGCTCGCGATGCGCCCGCTCGGCGCGCTGATCTTCGGCCGGCTCGCCGACCGCTTCGGCCGCCGCCCGACGCTGATGGTCAACATCGCCTGCTATTCGCTGCTCGAACTCGCGTCGGGTTTCGCACCGAGCCTGACCGCGCTGCTCGTGTTGCGTGCGCTGTTCGGCGTCGCGATGGGCGGCGAATGGGGCGTCGGCTCCGCGCTGACGATGGAAACCGTGCCGACCCATGCGCGCGGCGTCGTGTCGGGGCTCCTGCAGGCCGGCTATCCGAGCGGATACCTGCTCGCGTCCGTCGTGTTCGGCCTGTTCTACCAGTACATCGGCTGGCGCGGGATGTTCATGGTCGGCGTGCTGCCCGCGCTGCTCGTGCTGTACGTGCGCTCGCACGTGCCCGAATCGCCGGCGTGGAAACAGATGGAGAAGCGTCCGCGTCCGAGCCTCGGAACCACGCTGCAGCAGAACTGGAAGCTCACGATCTACGCGATCGTGCTGATGACCGCGTTCAATTTCTTCTCGCACGGCACGCAGGATCTCTATCCGACGTTCCTGCGCGAACAGCATCACTTCGATCCGCATACCGTGTCGTGGATCACGATCGTGCTGAACCTCGGCGCGATCGTCGGCGGCCTGTCGTTCGGCGCGATTTCGGAGCGGATCGGCCGGCGTCGCGCGATCTTCATCGCCGCGCTGATCGCGCTGCCGGTGCTGCCGCTCTGGGCGTTCTCGAGCGGCCCGGTTGCGCTCGCCGCGGGAGCGTTCCTGATGCAGATCTCGGTACAGGGCGCATGGGGCGTGATCCCCGTGCACCTGAACGAGATCTCGCCCGACGAAATCCGCGCGACTTTTCCCGGCGTCGTCTATCAGCTCGGCAACCTGCTCGCATCGGGCAACGCGACGATGCAGGCCTCGCTCGCCGTATCGCACAACAACAATTACAGCTTCGCGCTCGCGCTCGTGGCCGGCATCGTCGCCGTCGCGATCGCCGTGCTGATCCTGTTCAGCCGCGAGCGGCGCGGCATCGACATGACGCAATCGGTCAATACGCGTAGCACGGTCGGCTGAGCCCGCGCATTGCCGCATCGCATCATCGTGCGTGCCCCGCCCTGCGGGGCCACGCGCGATAGTTTCCGCATCCGCACATCGAACTAGAGGAATTTGTCCAGATTCCCCGCTTGCCCGCCCCGCCCGCGATTTTTTATCTTAATAAAAACGACTGTTTGAATCGGACAATCAAATCACCTGTTCGCGGCCGGGCAACCGGCATGGGAGGCGGAACATGGCAGTAAGTCAGGAGGGACGTCCATCCGCGGGACGACCGTCCGGGGCGCGGTCATCCGGCACTCGGCAGACCGGCGGGACGAAGGCGCGCATCCTCGATGCGGCCGAGGATCTGTTCATCGAGCATGGCTTCGAGGCGATGTCGATGCGCCAGATCACCTCGCGCGCGGCGGTCAACCTCGCCGCAGTCAACTATCACTTCGGCAGCAAGGAGGCGCTGATCCACGCGATGCTGTCGCGCCGTCTCGATCAGCTCAACCAGGAGCGCCTCGGCATCCTCGACCGCTTCGATGCGCAGCTCGGCACGCACATCACCTGCGAGCACGTGCTCGGCGCGATGTTCATTCCGGCGCTGAAGGCGTCGCGCAACCCGGAACGCGGCGGCCCCGGATTCCTGCGGCTGATCGGCCGCGCGTACACCGATCCGTCGCCGTTCGTGCGCAACTTCCTGACCGCGCACTATGCCAGCGTGGCAGGCCGCTTCTTCGATGCATTCCAGCGCGCGTTGCCGCACCTGCCGCGCACGGAGCTCGGCTGGCGGCTGCATTTCGCGATCGGCGCATTGTCCGGCGCGCTTGCCGGCGCCGAAACCGAAAGCCTGATCGACGAGTTCTCGCAAGGCCGTACGATGAACGACGTGCAGATGATCGCGCGGCTGTCGTCGCTGATCGTCGCCGCGCTGAAGGCGCCGATGCCCGACAGCGCGCAACTGTCGATCTTCGCGGCGGTGCTGGACGACGCAGGGGCAAGCGAAGCGCTCGGGCTGCCGTCGTCGGGCGCGGCCATCGCCGATACGGCGACACTGCATTCCACGAACTGAGCGCGCGAGGCCACGCGCAGCTTTCCGTTCACGATTTGATTGAAACGCGCGGTCAGGCAGGGCGTCGAGGCGCCCGCGCCGGTCGACCGTGCAGCCACGAGGCGCGGGCAGGCGCGCAACGCCCGCCCTCGCCGAGAGCCCAAGACCGGAGACATGTCATGTCATCTTCCGCAGCAACCGCAGCGGCCCAGGTTCCGCCAAATACCGACGGCATCTGGTACGCGTCCTACCCGCCCGGCGTTCCGCACGACATCGACGTCACGCAATACGCGTCGCTCGTCCAGTTCTTCGACGAATGCACGACGCGCTTCGCCGACCGTGTCGCCTACGTGAGCGCAGGCGCTTCGATGACCTATCGCTCGCTCGCGCACAAGGTCGACGCATTCGCGTCGTACCTGCAAAGCCTCGGCGTGAAACCCGGCGACCGCGTCGCGATCATGCTGCCGAACACGTTCCAGTACCCGGTCGCGCTGTTCGGCACGCTGAAGGCCGGCGCGATCGTCGTCAACGTCAATCCGCTCTACACCGCACGCGAACTCAAGCACCAGCTGAAGGACAGCGGCGCGCAGACGATCGTCGTGTTCGAGAACTTCGCGCGTACGCTGCAGGACGCGCTGCCGGAAACTCAGGTGAAGCACATCGTCGTCACCGCGCTCGGCGACCTGCTCGCCGACGGCTTCAATGCGAAAGGACGCCTGATCAATTTCGTGCTGAAGCACGTGAAGAAACTCGTGCCGGCCTACCACCTGCCGCAGGCCACCCGGCTGCGTTCGGCCCTCGCGCTCGGCGCGCGCGGCACGCTCCGGCCGGTGCAGCCGACGCGCGACGATCTCGCGTTCCTGCAGTACACGGGCGGCACGACCGGCGTCGCGAAGGGCGCGATGCTCACGCACGGCAACCTGATCGCGAACCTGCTGCAGGCGAAGGCATGGATCGCCGACCAGGTGTCGGGCGACGTCGAGACCGTGCTCACGCCGCTACCGCTGTATCACATCTATTCGCTGACGGTGAACGCGTTCATCTTCATGGGACTCGGCGGGCGCAACATCCTGATCGCGAACCCGCGCGACATGAAGATGGTGATGAAGATCATCCGCAACGAGACATTCACGGGAATCACCGGCATCAACACGCTGTACAACGCGTTCCTCGACAACGAGGAATTCCGCAACCGGGATTTCTCGAAGCTGAAGCTCGCGATGGCGGGCGGGATGGCGATGCAGCGTGCGGTCGCGGAGCGCTTCCAGCAGGTGACGGGCCGGCCGGTCGTCGAAGGCTACGGCCTGACCGAATGCTCGCCGATCGTCACGATGAACCCCGTGGACCTGAACGACATGGCCGCGTTCAGCGGTTCGGTCGGCCTGCCCGCCCCGTCCACCGTCGTGCGCTTTCGCCGCGAGGACGGCACCTGGGCCGCCATCGGCGAGCCGGGCGAGCTGTGCGTGCACGGTCCGCAGGTGATGCGCGGCTACTGGCAGCGCCCCGACGAGACGGCCAAGGTGATCGACGCCGACGGCTGGCTCGGCACCGGCGACATCGGCGTGATGGACGAGCGCGGCTTCATCCGCCTGATCGACCGCAAGAAGGACATGATCCTCGTGTCCGGCTTCAACGTGTATCCGAACGAGATCGAGGAAGTGCTCGTGATGCATCCGGGCATCAGCGAAGCCGCGGCGATCGGCATTCCGGACGAGGTGCAGGGCGAACGGATCAAGGTGTTCGTGGTGCGTCGCGACCCGTCGCTGACGGTCGACGACGTGCTCGCGCACTGCCGCAAGAACCTCACCGGCTACAAGATGCCGAAATTCGTCGAGTTTCGCGACGCCCTGCCGCAGACGAACGTCGGCAAGATCCTGCGCCGCGCGCTGCGCGACGAGGAGCTCGCCAAAATCAAGGCCGCGAAGCAGGGCTGAACGATCCATCGCTCCGGGAGACGCCGTCGATGAACGAAGGAAGCAAGCGCCTCGCACGGCATGCCGCCGTCGCGGCAGTCGCATGCCTGCTGGCGCTCGTCCAGGCCGGCCCGCATGCCCAGGAAACGGCCGACGCCGCAAGCACGCCGCCGGGCGTCGCGCTGCCGGCGGAACTCGCGAGGGTCGTGCGCGACCCGGTCGCGCAGCAGGCGCGCTGGCTGCGCGCGGCCGCGCAACGCGGCACGCTCGCGCAGCTCGACGACGCGACGCTCACGGCGCTCTTCAGGGCGCTCGATCCGCTCGCCGTGCCGCTGTATATCCGGAACGGTCCGAACGGCTATCCGTCCTACCAGTTCACGATGGTGCGCCAGGAGCGCATCAGCGGGAAATGGTCCGATACGCCCGACCGCATGCTCGTGAAGACCACGCGCGAGCCGCTGCGCGTCTATGCGAAATGGCTGCCGGGCGGAGCGCATGCCGGACAGGAAACCATCTACGACTCGACGCAGCGCAAGGACGAGATGTACGGCCATCTGGGCGGCCTGCTCGGCAAGATTCCGCTGTGGACGGCGATCGACGGCGCACTCGCGCGCGCCCAGTCGAATCACCAGGTGAAGGATCTGGGTACCGAGTTCATCACGAACCTGTACCTGACCGAAGGGAAGAAATACCTGGAAGCCGGCGTGCAGCGGCCGACCGACGTGGAGGCCCGGACCGTCGGCGGCGTGCGCGTCGTCGCGCTCACCTACGAAACGCCGGGCGGCCGGCCGCAGTTCTACGCGAAGAAGGAAGT
Organism: Burkholderia paludis; assembly: GCF_000732615.1. Lineage (GTDB taxonomy): Bacteria > Pseudomonadota > Gammaproteobacteria > Burkholderiales > Burkholderiaceae > Burkholderia > Burkholderia paludis. Next base: position 12,519 of record NZ_JPGL01000014.1, on the reverse strand, counting down.
CCTCGGTCTCGACCTGCACGCGCCCTATTTCCGGACCGTCGAATCCTACGACAACGACGGCAGGATCTTCGAGCGGATCGTCATCGAGAAGATTGCGCCGGCGACGCTCGACGACACCGCATTCGATCCGAAGAACCCCGACTACGCGTTCTGATGCCTGCCGGCAGGATCGGCGTCGGGCTCCATCGATGCCGTCGTCGCGGCCGCCTTCATGGCCGGTTGCGGCGCCCGCGTGAATCGCAGCAACCGGGCGGCCGGCACCGGTCGCCGGGTCGACAGGCCGCCCGCCCCACCCGGCTCGCCGCCTGTCGTTCATGTCCCGGATCCCCGACAGGCCGCCCGTCAGTCGTCTCCTTGGTTGCCGCTCGCGCACCAACGCGATGCAGCGTTGCATGAGTCGTAACGCAGCGTAACGAATGCACGCCTGTCATTCGGTCTAATCGCGAAAATGCGCCGAACCGTCTATAGTGGGTTACGGTTCGACACAATCGTGACTGCGCGCTTCCCGATCGAACAGGGTAAAATCCCGCCAAACACCTTGTGGACGAACACGCCACACACACGCACAACATATTCTCTGACGCAGGCTCCTGCCGCACCTCAATGGCCAATCCCGCAGAATCCCATCCGCAAAACGACTTCATCAATTCGGCGCGCAAGGAACGCAAGCGCGTTGAAATCTATCTCGTCAACGGCATTCGTCTGACGGGATGTATCGAGTCGTTCGACCAGTACCTGGTGATGCTGCGCACCCCTGTGGGTCTGCAAGGCATCTACAAACGCGCCATTTCCACGATCCAGCTCGACACCGGCGGCTCGCGCCCGGGCGGCGGCGGCCCCCGCGGCCCGCGCACCGGCGGGCGCCCCGGCGGCCGTGAAGGCGGCGGCCACAGCCCGTACGGCTCGCACGGCGGCCCGCGCGAATCGCGCGGCGACGGCGGCGGCTACGGCTCCCGCGAGCCGCGTGAAGGCTATGGCTCACGCGAACCGCGCGAGGGCTACGGCTCCCGCGAGCCGCGCGAAGGCTACGGCTCCCGCGAGCCGCGCGAAGGCTACGGCGCACCGCGCGAGCCCCGCGAACCGCGCGAAAACTACGGCGCGCCGCGCGACAGCGGCGACGCATCCGGCCACGCATCGCCGTCGGATTCCCGCAGCGGCAACGGGCCGGTCATCGTCACGCGCCGCCGGCGAATCGTGCCGGACGGCCAGTAAAACAAAAGGGCAAGCCAACCGGCTTGCCCTTTTTACTTGGCCGGCCGGCGCGGCATGTCGCCGCACCGCCGATCGTTTCAGCTCAGCGCGCCGTCGTCGGCAGGCCGGCGTCGGCCTCGCGCTGCAGCGAACGCACCTGCTGCTGCAACGCCCGCAGTTGCGACTGAAGCTCGGCCTGTTGCGCCTGCAGGGCGGCCGTCTCGCCGCGTACGCTCTTCTGGCGATCCGTGACCGCCGCCTGCTGCTGGCGTGCGATCGAGATATCGGCCTGCAGGCGCCGCGCGCGATCCTGCGTGACTTCGATCTGCTTGTCCATCTGCGCCTTCTGCGATTCCAGCTTTGCCGCCCGCAGTTCGTTCACGGCCAGCCGCTCCGCCTGGCGCGAGAAATCGCGATAGATCGCTTCCGCACGCGTTTCGTCGAAAGTCTTGATCACGCGCCAGAATGCCTTTTGCTGGAACAGCGCGATGAAGTATGCCCCGTCCTTTACGTTGAACAGCAGGCTCGCGCCATAGCTGCCGTTGTAGCTCGTGCGCATCTCCGTCAGCGAGCGCGCCTGGATCTGGCGCTGCAGGTCGTCCACCGTACTCGGCCCCGTCGTGTCGCCCGCCTGCGGCTGAATCGACGTCTGAGCCTGCGGATCGATCACCGGAATCGCTGCGACCGGCGCCGACGCCTGCTGTACCGCCGGCGAACCGCTGTCCGCCAGGCTCTGCGCATATGCGCCTTGCATGCCTCCCACCATGGCGAGCAACATGCACGCCCTTCCCAACCCCGTCATATGGTTCATGAAGTTCAATTCCCGCCCGAGTCGTTGTAATTCAGCGCGATTTTATCTCATTAATTACTCGTTTTCGCGGGTCTCGGGCTCCTCGTCGAATATCTGATACTTGCGCATTTTTTCCCACAGTACCTTGCGGCTGATGCCGAGCTGCTGCGCCGTGTCCTGACGCCGCCAGCCATTGGCGTCGAGCGCCGCGATGACGCGGTTGCGCTCGTTCATGTCCCACTTGCTGCGATCGACGAAGACCTCGGCCGCGCTCTCCACCGGCACCGGCTGCGCCGAGCTGCGCGCGTGCGCAATCAGCCGCTGCAGCCGCGCCGCATCCCACCCGCCCGTCTGCCGCACCGTCACCCCGACGCGCTCGGCGAGGTTGCGCAACTCACGCACATTACCGGGGAAATAGCTGTCCGCGACCGAATCCGTCAACCAGTACGGCAGATCGGACAACTGAGCGAGGCGGTCCTCGCCGACAACCTGCGCGACGAACGACTTGAACAGCGCGATCTTGTCGACCGCGCCGCGCTCTTCCAGCGACGGAATGCTCAGCTCGATCACGGCGAGCCGGTAATAGAGATCGGCGCGGAACAGGCCGTCCTTCACGAGTTGCGGCAGCTTCTTGTTGCTGGCCGCGACCAGGCGGAAATCGACCTTGACCGGCGTCGTCGCACCGACGCGCAGCACCGCGCCGTCCTCGAGCACGCGCAGCAGCTTGACCTGCTGGTACAGCGGCAGGTCGCCGACTTCGTCGAGGAACAGCGTGCCGCCGCCCGCCTGCTCGAAATACCCTTTATGCGCAACAACCGCGCCCGTAAACGACCCTTTCGCGTGGCCGAAGAACAGCGATTCGAACAGGCCGTCGGGAATCGCGCCGCAGTTCACCGGCACGAATTCGCCGTGCCGGTAACGCGAGTGCTTTTCGTGCAGCAGTTGCGCGATGCGCTCCTTGCCGACGCCGGTCTCGCCGTGCAGCAGTACGTTGGTGTCGCAGTCGGCGAACGTATCGACTTCGTGCAGCAGCGCCTGCATCGATTCCGAATGCGCGACGAGTTCGGACGGCTGCGACGTTTCGGCCGCGTGCGCACGCAGCTGCGTGACCAGCTTGCCGATCATGCCGCGCAGCTCGGCGCACGTGAAGTCGAGCGGCAGGATGTGCGAGTACTCGGGCGGATACTGCGACGCGTCGTGATCGCGCGCCGCGCCGACCCAGACGACCGGCATGCCGATGTTGGCCTGCCAGTCGCGCAGGAAAGCCGCGCCGATCTCGATCATCGTCACGCTGATGATCGCCAGCGACGGCCTCAATGCGGCGCGCTCGGGCGAGATCTCCGCATTGTCGGCGCGAATCACTTCGACGTCGAAGCTCGCCATGCAGCGGGCGACGCGGTCGACGATGTCCGCCTTGCCTTCCCAGACGTACAGGTCGAGCTCTTCGATTGCGGGCGTATTTCTCATCTTCTTCAATAAACCGTTTGGGCAACCCCGCAACTGAGCGAGATCTGATGGACCGTCGCCGCGCCCACCTGGACGCCGAGGAGATTCAGCAGCGGAACGAGGACGGCGTCCAGGCTCGACAGGAGCGGACCAAGCAGGCCGCTCAAGAAGGTGAGCAACGTGGACACGAAATTCCCCGGAACCGTCAGGACGGGGATGCCTAACAAGCTGAGGTTGACGCTGATATTCGCGGCCGCGAGTTGCGTCAGTGCCGAGCTGAGGGCCGAACCGAGCGCATTCGAGTTCACCGTCCAGTAGTCCGCATCGAGTCCCGGCACGCCGCTGAACGTATTCGACTGGGCGGCACCTTGCACCTGAACCGATATGTTGGACATGGAGACCGTCAACTGTGCAAGCCCGAGAACGTTGGCATTGATGATCTGCGCGGGCGACGCACAACTGTAATTCGACGACAGGCTGATCTGGCCGGACGCATTGAGCGGCGGCTTGCCGATACACAGATTGGCCACACCCGGTTGCGCGGTAATGACGACCGTGCTTGCCGCCTGCGTCGACGCGCATTGCGTCGAATTCAACGTCGCGGTGCCGGTGCCGACTTGCAGATACACCGGCAGGTTGACGTCGACATTCACGTTCAGCACGTTCAGCAACGCGCCGAGCAGCGGCAACTGTGCCGTGCCGAGGTCGACATTCAGATACACCCCCACCGCGGCGGTCGAAGCCTTGGTTCGCCAGGTTCCGGTCGACGGATCGATCCCGCCTTCGCCGATCCCGATCGCCGGCGGACTGATGATCTGCACCTGAAGCTGCGTCCCCGTCAGCCCGCCGAGATTCAGCGACGGCACATTGACCGTGATCGCCGGCTGGCCCGCTGCCGCGATCTCCGCCCCGACGAGCAGCAGGTCGAGCAGGTCCACTTGCGCGTTGACCGCCGCCTGCGTGTCTGCAAGCGCGACGTTCAGCAATCCGTTCACTCCGCCGAGGCCGATCGATGTGCCCGGAATGTTGGCATTCAGGATCGCCTGCAGCGTGGCGAGGCTCGCCTGCAGGTTCACGTTCGCGACGGCCGTCTGCGTTGCCGCATTCACCATCAGCTGCACCAGTTGCGGCAACGTGAGCTTCAGCGCGAGCAACTGGTCGACCGTGCCGACGCCCGCCGCCACGACGAGGTCGCCGACGGTCACGTTCGTACAGGCGAGCGCTTGATACGACCCGATGTTCAGGTTCAGGTTGGCGCCGAGCAGTGCACCGATCAGCCCGTTGACGAGCCCCGGATTGCCGGAAGTCGGCGCGGACCCGCCGGCGCAGCCGACGCCGCCCAGCGCGGCAAGCGTTGCGCCGACCGAGAAGGTATCGATGTTCGTCGAGCGCGCGGTCGATACCGCGGACACCGTTTGCAGCGGGCCGACGAAGAAGAACGGCACCTGGCGCGAGACGGTCACCCGGGCCGCGTTCAACTGCGTGGTCCCGGCGGTCGCGGCAGCGTAATAACTGGGGGCCGCGTTGACCGCCGTATCCCAGCGGCCGCACTGGATGGCAATCGTGTCGCCGTTCGCCGTATTGAGCCCGTTCGACTGCGCGTTGTTGGTCGCGGTGATGGTCGGTTGCCCGCAGGCGTCATCCATGCGCTGCACGGCCGCGAGCGCGGCCATGTCGGCAATCCGTTGCATGTCCCGACGCTGGAAAAAGAGATTGCCGACGCCAATGGCGCCAAGCGTCGTCACGGCAATCAGCAGCGCGATGATTGCCATCACCGAGAATGTGCCCCGCTGCCTTGACGCAAGGCGGAATGCACCGCCGCCGTGTCGGGTAGTCACCGTCTTGCTCCGTCAGTGTGCGAGGTCGCCGCCGGACTGTCCGCCGCTTCCGCCGCCGCTGCCGCCGCCGCCCGACCCCGACATCGTCCCGTACCACTGCGGAATCGGCGCCTTGAACGAATTGAGATAGCGTTGGTAGGCATACGTGCCGGCCGCGCCGTCGATCGGCTGGGGCGTGGCGGCCGCGCGATTCGAGCGCTGCAGGTCGAGCCACGCATTCGTCGCATGATCGATTTCGGACGCCGGCGGCTTGCCTTGCGCATGCGCGACGCCCGAGCAAAGCGCGAACGCGATGCACGCGGCACACATGCGGATTGGGGAAAGGTGAAACATGATGGTCTCCGTGAATAGCGTCGTTATCGCGCGAACCGCTGCAGCAGCGGCGCGGCAAGATCGAAATTGTCGCTGCTCGCAACCGACGGCACGGACGCATTGCCGGGCACGCGTACGGCTGCCAGTTGCTTCGCGCGCATCGCGGCCGCGACCTTCGTCTCGTCATCCTGAATCTCGCCGCGCACCGCGGGCGAAAGCTTCTGCTCGTCCATCAGCCGCCGCGCTTCCTTCCCATGCCCGCTCGCGAGCAGATAAAGCACGAAGTTGCTGAGGATTTTCGGATTCTTCTGCTCGAGTTCCGCGGCCTTCAGCAGCGGCACGCGTGCGCCTGCCAGATCGCCTTCACGCATCTTCGAATACGCGAGATCGGACAGCGTCGCCGCATCGGTCGGCGCCAGCACCGTCGCCTGCTCGAGCTGCTGCGCGGCGAGTGCGAAATTGCCGCGCGCGCCGGCAGTCAGGCCCAGCCCGCGATAGCCGCGCGCGGCAAGCGGCGTCGTCAGGAGCTTCGTATAGGCGGCCACGCCCTCGTCGTACTGGCCGGTCGCCCGCAATGCGTCGGCGCGCAGCAGGATCGTGTCCGGCGATGCGCCATATTGCTTCTCGTACTGGTCGATGTGCGCCAGCGACGCAAAATACAGCCCCTGGCCCTGCATCCGTTCGATCAGGCCCAGATACATGCCCGGTGTATCGGGCGGCGCGTTCTTGTCGGCAGCCGCCTGCATCAGCGCGCCGCGTTCGGCCTGCGGACCGATCCCGTACCCGGACTCCTTGAACAGCGAGCACCCGCTGGCGAGCAACGTGAACGCCGTCGCGCCTGCGATCGTGCCGATCCAGCCAAATCGTTTCATCTCGTATCGCTCCTTCCCTTCGGGCCGCGTCAGTGCTGAATCGCGGCAAGCGCGGACAGCACGGTCATGATCCCGGGCCCCGCGGTGACGATCAACAATGCCGGCAACAGCGTGATGATCATCACGCCAGTCATCTTCACCGTCAGGCGGCCGATCTGCTCGCGCAACGTCGCACGACGCCCTTCGCGCAGCCGATCGCCGAACTGTTTCAGCGGCTCCTGAACCGCGCCGCCGTGTTTGTCCACCTGGATCAGCAGCCGCACGATCGCGCGCAGATCCTCGTTGTCGAAACTGTTCGTGAGGCGTTGCAGCGATTGTTCGCGCGTGCGTCCCGCCGCGAACTGCCGCTGGGCAACGCCCAGCTCCCACGACAGCACAGGCAGCATGGTTTGAAAATCGTGCGTGACGACCTGGATGCTCTGGTCGAGCGACAGGCCGACCCCCTGCAACAGCCGCAGCATGTCGACGAGCAGCGGCAATTCGGCCGCAATGCTCTGCCGGCGGGCGGTGGCGCGCCGGCGCACGTAGATCTTCGGCAGCATGTAGCCGGCGACCAGCGCGACGGAGATCCAGAGCAGCCAGCGCCCTTCCTGACCACGACTGATCAGCACCAGCACCGCGAGCAGCGGCAGCACGATCGCGCACGCGATGCGCGCGCTGACGAACAGCGCCCTGGCACGAACGTCGACAAAGCCACATTGCTCCAGCAGTTGACGATCCTCGTCGGCGATCAGATAACGGCTGAAGCCGGTTTCGAGCCACCGCATCCCGACGTTCTCGAAACGCGCGCGCAGCCCGGCGAAACGGACGCGCGGCGCAGCGGGCGCGGCATCCCGCGCCGGTTCGGTCGAACCGGCGCGCGCGGCCGCCGCTTCCATCGCCGCCGTCCGGCGGTCGAGCGCATTCACCAGCGCGCGTTCGGCACGTTGCACAAGCAGGGCGCGCACGATCGCCAGCGCGGCAAGCAGCAGCACGCCGACCGATCCGAGCACCAGCGCAAGTGCGCCTAAACGGTTTGCATCCATCGATTCACCTCAACCGCGCGAGCCGGTACAACCAGAAGCCGCCCATCGCCTGCAACCCGAATGCCAGATAGATCAGTTGGCGGCCGGCATCGTCGCTCCACATCGCCGTGAAATAGCGCGGACTCGTGGCGATGACGAAGCTGCCGACCGCGATCGGCAACAGCGCGAGCACCCATGCAGACAGCCGGGTCTCGGCCGACATGGCGGACAGCTCGCGTTCGGCTTGCTCGAGGTCGCGCATGAACGTCGACATCCGGTCGAGCATCACGTCCGCCCGCCCGCCGTAACGGACCGACAGGCGCAGCACCGCGCCGACCAGCTCGAATTCGCGGATCCGGTACGCGTGTGCGATGTGCAGCATCGCGCGATCGATCTCGACACCGGAGCGCAGCCCCTGCGACACGTCGTCGAGGCAGCGGCGCAGCGGCATCTCGGTCGTCTGAAGCGCCGACTGGAACGCGGCCGGCACGCTGTTTCCAAGCGTCACCAGCCGCACGATCCCGTCGAGGAACGACGGCAACTGCCGGACGATCTTCAGGCGGCGCCGGCTGATGCGCGACGTGATCCACAGCACGACGATCACGCCGCCCCCCACGAGTGCGGCCGCGGCCGCAAGCACGCCGCCGGCCACGCCGGCCCACAGCACGAGCAGTGCGATGACGACCAGCGCCAGCACGAGGCCGGCGCGAATTTCATCGAGGCCGGCACGATCGGACAGCACTTTCCACGCGGCGCCCACCGACGCGCGCCAGCGCGCGAACCCTTGCTGCGACTCCTGCGCATTCGCCGTACCGGCCGCCGCGGCACGCGCATTGCGCGCGTCGCCGGCCGGCGCCGCGGCGCGCGCGCCCTGTCCCACCCGGCTGTCGAAGAACCGTTGCGCATGCGCGCGTCCCTCGCGAACCTGGCTTCCGCGCCACAACAGCAAGCCGGCCGCCGCGCAGATCAGCGCGAACATCAGTGCCAGCAAGGTGGCGCTAGACATTGAAGCCTCCGCCCCGCCCGAAGTTGGCGCCGAACCCGCCGCCGCTCGCCACGAGCGTATTGCGGAAGCGCGCGAGCTTCGGCGAATGCGGATGAATGCCGAGCGACTCCCAGTGATCGACCTCGTCGCCCTCCGGCGTGACGCGCGCCTCGTAGCGGTACAGTTCCTGGGTCGATACGATGTTGTCCGACATGCCGGTGACTTCGGTGATCGACAGGATCCGCCGGCGGCCGTTGGACAGCCGGCCGATCTGCACGATGAAATCGATCGCGTTGGCGATCTGCCGGCGCAGGCTTGCCTCGGTGCCCTGGAAACCGGCGAAGCCGGCAAGCATCTCGAGCCGGTACAGACATTCGCGCGGCGAACTCGCGTGCACGGTGCCCATCGATCCGTCGTGGCCGGTATTCATCGCCTGCAGCATTTCGAGCACTTCGCCGCCGCGCACTTCGCCGACGATGATGCGGTCCGGCCGCATCCGCAACGTGTTGCGCAGCAGGTCGCGAATCGTCACGACACCGCTGCCGTCGAAGCCACCGGGGCGGCTCTCGAGCCGTACGACGTGCGGGTGATTCAGCGACAGCTCGGCCGTATCCTCGATCGTCACGACGCGCTCCGCCAACGGGATGTGGAACGCAAGCGCATTCAGCAGCGACGTCTTGCCCGAGCTGGTGCCGCCCGACACGAGGATGTTGCAGCGCGCCTCGACCGCGGCCTCGAGCAGCCGCCCGATTTCCTCGTTGAAGGTGCCGTTGCCCAGCAGATCCTCGGGCTTCAGCGGGTCCTTGCGGAACTTCCGGATCGATACGACCGGCCCGTCGATCGACAGCGGCTCGATGACCACGTTGACGCGCCCGCCGTCGGGCAGCCGCGCGTCGACCATCGGATTCGATTCGTCGAGCCGTCGGCCGACCGGCGCGAGAATCCGTCGCACGATCCGCAGCAGATGGGCGTTATCGGTGAAACGGATCGGCAGTTTCGACAGAATCCCGTGCCGCGACACATAGATGTCGTTGTAGCCGTTGATCAGGATGTCCTCGACGTGCGGGTCGCCCAGCAGGTCCTCGATCGGCCCGAATCCGGCGAGCTCCTTCGTCAGCGCCTCGGCAACCTCGCGCACCTCGCTCTCGTTGAGCGGGATCCGCCGCAGCCGCACGAAGCTGTCGATCTCGAGATCGACGAACTGGTTGATCGCTTGCCGCGACCAGCGGCCGAATTCGGCGCCCAGTTCCTCGATCCGCGTGAGCAGATGCTCGTGCGCGGCATTCTTGATGTCGTGGAACTGTTGCGTTTGCGAGAACGGGGCTGCGCCGTCGGCAAATTGAATGTCGTGTGCCATCGCTTACGACCGCTTCGAAGAGGATTGAATGATTCGCCTGAGTGCCGAGAGGCCGCCCGCAGTCCGCGGTGCCGGCCCCGGCGTCGGAGTACCCGCGAGGCGCTCGACCAGCGGCCCGAGCGCCCGCACGTACGGATCGCGTTCCGCGACCTCTGCAATCAGCTTGCCCTGGTTCGCCGCATGCCCGATCGACACGCGTCGGGACGGCAGCGTCGCGACCAGCGACAGTTCGAGCCGCTCGGCGATCTGCGCCGGCATCAGCCCGAGCTCGGCGTCGAACTGGTTGACGACGAGCCTGATCCGCTCGGTCGCGGCGCCCGCCTCGCGCAAGCCGTCCAGCATCTCGACCGCCGACACGACCGACGCCACGCCCTGATCGCAGATGAGCCAGGCCTCGTCGGCAAGATTCACGACCTGCGCGACGAATTCCCGATTCGGGAAACCGCCGAGATCGACGATCTGGTGATCGAAAAACGCGCGCAACCGGTTCAGCAACGCCGCGCACGACGCCGTCGCCACCTCGCGCAGATCGGCGAGGTTCGGCGGCAACGTCGTCAGCGCGACGCCGCTCGCATGGCGCGCGAGTGCAGTCGTCACGAACGTGCGGTCGATGCGGCGCAGGTTGCGCACGGCCTCGACGAAATGGAATTCGCAGCGCGTATTCAGGAACAGCGCGCCGTCGCCGGCCGGCAACCCGAGATCGAGGAGCGCCGCCGCGTGAGCGGGATCGGCGGTTCGCCGCTGCATCAGTACCGACAGGTTCGCGGCCAGCGTGCTCACGCCCATCCCGGCGCGCGCACCCAGCAACGCAGTGACCTTGCCGTGACGGTTCGCCGGCTCGCCGACGTTGTCGAGCAACACGCGCGTGATGCGCAGCGCCTCGTCGGCAGATGCGGAAAAGTCGACGAAGTCGCGCACGCCCGCGCGCAGCGCGGCAAGCGCACCCTCCGGTTGCGCGAGCGAACCCAGCGCGACGACCGGCACGCCCGGGTGCGACTGGCGCACGGCGGCGACCACCGTGCTCGCCACCGCGCAATCACCCGAAAAATCGATGAATACCAGGGCCGGATTCAATACGCCGATGCGCTGCGTCAGCGCCGCGCCGTCGAGCCGAGTCCCCTCGACCGAGCCGACCGAGACCAGCGACTGGGACAGCCATTGCACATGCTCCGTCAGTGACGACGCGCATACGAAGTAGTCGGTAACGGCGGGCTCAGCCAAAGAAAAGGTTCTCGCATTCATTTCGGATACTCACGATGAAGCAAGGCATCGCGTCGCGCGCGACGGCCTGTGCTGTCCCGTAACGATTCGGCGCGCTCATTTCGAGAACCCCGGCCCGGCATCCGGCGACGCGATGCCGCCCAGATACGAACGCCACACCGGCCCGTCGCGCTGCTCGGACAGTTCGCCCGGCGTCGCCGGCAGCGGCGCGCCCTGCGCGATCGGTGCGACGAGATGCGGCGTAACGATGATCACGAGCTCCTTGTCGTTCTGCTGGTAACTCAGATTCTTGAAGAACGCGCCGATGATGGGCAGGTCGCCCAGGAACGGCACCTTGTTGACGTTGGAGGTGGTCTCGCGGTCGATCAGGCCGCCGATCACGAAGCTCTCGCCGTCGCCGAGTTCGACCGTCGTGTCCGCGCGCCGCGTCGTCAGCGCAGGCACCTGCACGCCGTTGATCGTGATCGAGTGGACGAAGTCGAGCTGGCTCGACTCGGGCGCGACCTTCAACGCGATCCGGCGCGGATTCAGCACGGTCGGCGTGACGGTCAGCCCAACGCCATAAGGCTTCCAGTCGATCGAGATCGTGCCCAGCGATTGCGGCACCGGCACCGGGATCTCGCCACCCGCGAGGAAGTTCGCACTCTGGCCGGACAACGCGACGAGCGTCGGCTGGGCGAGCACGCGGGCGAGATTGTTCGCCTCGAGAATCGACAGGTCGGCGAACAGCCCGCGCGACACCGAATTGACGACCAGGTTGAAGGCCGACGAAATCGGCACGTTCGTGTTGTACGTCAGCGCGCCGCCGGGGTTGCCGGTAATCGACGTCAGCCCGGTCGGCGCGAATGCGCCGAACGAGAAACCGTTGCTCTGCTTGAAGAAGTTGAGACCGGCCTGCTTCAGCACCGAGCGGCTGAATTCGACGACGCGCACGTCGACCTGCACGACGTTCTTGCCGGAAATCGTCGATGCATCCACGGTCGTCCCGTCCTTGCCGCTGAGCGTATTCGCCGCATGGACCGCCCGCTGATGCCCCTCGAGCGTCCCGGACGCACCGCCGATCACCGTCGCGCCGCCGTACGTATTCACGTTCGGGGTCGTGCCGTCGAGCAATGCGCGCGCCGCACCGTTCGTGACATTCACGTTGTAGATGGTCGGCTCGTCACGGCCGCGTTCCCAGATCATCACATTCGTCGTCCCTGCACTCTTCGCGACGAGCAGCACGCCGCCGCGCCCGCCCTTCACGACCAGCACGTCGGCAACCGCCGGATCGCCGACAGCAACCCGCTGCAGCTCGCGCCCCATCGCAAGCTGCTTTTGTGCGCCGATCGCCAGGCTGATCGTGCCGCTCGTGCCGTTGGTATCGGCCGCGTCCGACAGCGGCGGCATGGCCAGCGCGCTCAATGCAATAGCAAATCCAATCAGTTTCTTTTTCATTGTTTTGGAGGCATCGGACCGCCCCCCTTCTCTGGTTGTCGTCTACGTCCTGCTCAATAGGCGACC
>NZ_JPGL01000013.1 GCF_000732615.1 Burkholderia paludis | reverse complement strand
AAGGTCGATTGGCTCTTTAGGTGAGCGAATGATGGTATCGGGGGGGGCGAAAGCGAGGGGGGGGAACCGGCATTGCGGGGCGGCGCGGGGGCGGCGCGGGGGGGGGGGGGGGCGGGGGCGGGCGGTGGATCGGGTCGCGCCGTCAGCGCCCCTCGCGCGTCAGCGCGACGAGTTCGTCGAGCAGCTTGCCGGCCGGCCCCGGCAGGATGCCGTGGCGGCGCCGGAACGCGGTGAGGGTGCGCACCGCGACGACCTCGCGCACGGGCAGCGTATCGATCGTGCCGGCGCGCTGCTCGGCGCCGTACATCGGCTCGGCCATCCAGCTGAGGAACCCCGCATGCGCGACGAGGCTCTTCAGCGTCGTGACCGAGCGTGTCTCGACCGCGATGTCGGGCAGCGCGATGCCGTGCGCGTCGAAGGTCGCGCGCATGTGGTCGAACGGCGCGGTGCCGCGCGGCGGAATCGCCCAGCGCGCCTGCCGCGTGTCAGCCAGCGTCGGCGCGCGGCCGAGCGCGCGCAACGGATGATGCGGCGCCGCAACGATATGGCTGCGGTCTTCCCAGCGGCACTCGGGAATCGCGACGATCTCGTCGGTGTCGGGCCCGTGCGCGGACAGTGCGAGATCGATCTCGTGCTTGTGCAGCCCTTCCGCGAGCCGGTCCCACACGCCCTCGATGATCTCGACGCGCAGGTTCGGCCAGCGATCGAGCACGCGGCCGACCGCGACCGGCAGCACGAGGCTCGCGATGCTGCCCACCGTGCCGACCTTGATCGTGCCCTTCGCGAAGCCGCGCATCGCGTCGAGCTCCTCGCGCGCGTGCTCGGCCTCGTGCTGCAGCAGCGTTGCGTGCGGCAGCAGCGCCTCGCCGAACGCGGTGAGCTGCACGCCCTTCGAATGGCGTTCGAACAACGGCGCGCCGACCTGGTCCTCGAGCCGCTTCAGGATCCGGCTCAACGCCGGTTGCGTCACGTGCAGCGCGTCGGCCGCGCGCCCGAGGCTGCCGCACGCGACGATCGTCGTGAATGCGCGCAATTGTCGGAGATCGAAAGTCATGCCGGAACGTAATGGCTTATCGCAAAAAATACAGTATCCGAGAATGGCTCGCACTTCGATACTGTGGAAACCGCCAAGCCAACGAGGAGACACCCGAGCATGTCCGGCCACCCGCCCCCTTCCGCCGCATCGATCACCGTTCGCGATGCGGTGATCGACCTGCTTCGCCAGTTCGGCATCGACCGCGTGTTCGGCAATCCGGGTTCGACCGAGCTGCCGATGTTCCGCGATTTCCCGGCCGATTTCCGCTACGTGCTCGGCCTGCACGAGGCCGTCGTGGTCGGAATGGCCGACGGCCATGCGCAGGCGACCGGCAACGCGGCGGTCGTCAACCTGCATTCGGCGGCCGGTGTCGGCAATGCGATGGGCAACCTGTTTACCGCGTACCGGAACCGCACGCCGCTGATCGTCACCGCGGGCCAGCAGGCGCGCGCGATCCTGCCGTACGATCCGTTCCTCGGCGCGACGCAGGCCGCCGAGCTGCCGAAGCCGTACGTGAAATGGAGCATCGAGCCCGCGCGTGCGCAGGACGTGCCGGCCGCGATCGCCCGCGCGTACCGCATTGCGATGCAGGAGCCGCGCGGGCCGGTGTTCGTGTCGATCCCGGTCGACGACTGGGACCAGCCGGCCGAGTTGCTGCCGCGGCGCGACGTGAGCTGCGTCGTGCGGCCCGACCCCGACGCGCTCGCGCGGCTCGGCGACGCACTCGACGCCGCGCGGCGTCCCGCGCTCGTGGTTGGCGCGGCCGTCGATCGCGCCGGTGCGTGGGACGACGTGGTGCGCCTTGCCGAGCGGCATCGCGCCAGCGTGTACGTCGCGCCGATGTCGGGGCGCTGCAGCTTCCCCGAGGATCACCCGTTGTTCGCCGGTTTCCTGCCCGCGATCCGCGAGAAGATCGTCGCGCGGCTGGACGGGCACGACCTCGTGTTCGCGTTCGGCGCTCCCGCGTTCACCTATCACATCGAAGGCTTCGGCCCGCACGTGCCGCCGGGCGCCGTGCTCGTGCAACTCGTCGACGATCCGGGCGTCGCCGCATGGACGCCGTCGGGCGACGCGGTCGTCGGCAACCTGCGGCTCGCGGCGCGCGATCTGCTGGCGCGTCCGGCGCCGCCCGAGCGGGCGCTGCCCGCGCCGCGCCCGCCGCGCGAACGCGTCGCCGCGCCGGCCGCCGGGGAGCGCCTGTCCGTCGCATTCGTGCTGCAGACGCTCGCCGACGCGCGCGACGCGCAGGACATCGTCGTCGAGGAGGCGCCGAGCGCGCGGCCGGTGATGCAGGCGCATCTGCCGTTCACGCGCAGCGGCACGTTCTACACGATGGACAGCGGCGGGCTCGGCTACGGGATGCCGGCCGCCGTCGGCGTGGCGCTCGCGCAGCCCGGCCGGCGCGTGATCGGGCTGATCGGCGACGGTTCGAGCCTGTATTCGATCCAGGCGTTGTGGAGTGCCGCGCAGCTGAAGCTGCCGATCACGTTCGTGATCCTGAACAATCGGCGTTACGCGGCGCTGCAGGATTTCGCGCCGGTGTTCGGCTTCGGGCCGGACGACCCCGTGCAGGGCACCGATCTGCCGAACCTGGATTTCGTCGCGCTCGCGCAAGGGATGGGCTGCCGCGGCGTGCGCGTGACCGATGCGGCGCAGTTGCGCGACACGCTTGCCGACGCGCTGCGCGCCGTGACGCCGGTCGTCGTCGAAGTCGAGGTTGCCTGACGCGCCGCGCGCGTCTTTCGGGAGAATTCATGCAAACCGTATCGATGCTGATCGGCGGCGAACGCCGCCACGCGTCCGGCGGCGCGACCTTCGTGCGCCGCAACCCGCTCGACGGCGAAGTCGCGTCCGAGGCGCCCGCGTGCACCGTCGACGATGCGCGTGCGGCGGCCGACGCGGCCGCACGCGCGTTTCCCGGCTGGGCCGCGCTCGGCCCCGGTGCGCGGCGCGCGTTGCTGCTGAAGGCGGCCGCCGCGCTCGAAGCGAAGCACGAGCAGTTCGTCGCTGCGATGGCGGCCGAGACGGGCGCATCCGCGCTTTGGGCCGGCTTCAACGTGCACCTGGCCGCGAGCGGGCTCGTCGAGGCCGCGTCGCTGACGACGCAGGTCGGCGGCGAGCTGATTCCATCCGACGTGCCCGGTTCGCTCGCGATGGGGGTGCGGCAACCGGCCGGCGTCGTGCTCGGCATCGCGCCGTGGAACGCGCCGGTGATCCTCGCGACGCGTGCGCTCGCGCTGCCGCTCGCGTGCGGCAACACGGTCGTGCTGAAGGGTTCGGAGCTGTGTCCGGTCACGCACGGGCTGATCGTCGAGGCGTTGCAGGAGGCCGGGCTGCCGCCGGGTGTCGTCAATTTCGTGACGAACGCGCCCGAGGACGCCGGCGCGATCGTCGATGCGCTGATCGCGCATCCGGCCGTGCGCCGCGTGAATTTCACGGGCTCGACGCGGGTCGGCCGGATCGTCGCCGAAGCGTGCGCGCGTCACCTGAAGCCGTCGGTGCTCGAACTCGGCGGCAAGGCGCCGTTCGTCGTGCTCGACGACGCCGACATCGACGCGGCGGTCGCGGCCGCCGCGTTCGGCGCGTTTGCGAATTCCGGGCAGATCTGCATGTCGACCGAGCGCATCGTCGTCGACGAAGCGATTGCCGATGCGTTCGTCGCGAAGCTCGCCGACAAGGCCGCATCGCTGCCGCTCGGCGACCCGCGCGACGGGCCCGTCGTGCTCGGCTCGCTGATCGACATGAAGGCGGTCGAGCGCTGCAACGCGCTGATCGACGATGCGCTCGCGCACGGCGCGACGCTGTTGTGCGGCGGCAAGGCCGACAGCACGCTGTTTCCCGCGACGCTGCTCGACCGCGTGACGCCGGCGATGCGCATCCATGCCGAGGAGTCGTTCGGCCCGGTGAAGGGCATCGTGCGTGTCGACGGCGAGGAGGCCGCGATCCGCTGCGCGAACGACAACGCATTCGGGCTGTCGTCGGCCGTGTTCAGTCGCGATGTCGCGCGTGCGCTGCGGGTCGCGGCGCGCATCGAATCGGGCATCTGCCACGTGAACGGCCCGACCGTGCACGACGAGGCGCAGATGCCGTTCGGCGGCGTGAAGGACAGCGGCTTCGGGCAGTTCGGCGGCAAGGCCGGCATCGCGGCGTTCACGGACCTGCGCTGGATCACCGTGCAGACCGCGCCGCGCCACTATCCGTTCTGACGAGGCTGCCGACGATGAGAATCGCGATTCTGGGGGCGGGCGCGATGGGTTCGCTGTTCGGCGGGCTGCTGGCCGAAAGCGGCGAAGCCGTCACGCTGATCGACGTGAACGACGCGCATCTCGAGGCGATCCGGCGCGACGGACTACGGATCGACGACGATCGCGGCGAACGGCGCGTCCGCGCGCTGCAGGCCGTGCGGCCGGAAGCCGCGAATGCGGCGAATGCGGCGGCGTCCGGCACGCCGTTCGACCTGCTGATCGTGTTCACGAAATCCCTGCACACGCGTACCGCGCTCGACGGCGTGCGCGCGCTGCTGAGCCCGGACACGACCGTGCTGACGCTGCAGAACGGGCTCGGCAACGTCGAGACGCTGAATGCGTTCGTGCCGCTCGAACGCATCCTGGTCGGCGTGACGACGTGGCCGGCCGATGCGGCCGGGCCCGCGCACGTGCGCTCGCACGGCGCGGGCACGATCCGCATGATGACGGCCGACGGCGCGGCGCGCCCGATCGCGGCGGCCGTGGCCGATGCGCTGTCGCGTGCGGGGCTCGCGTGCACGCTCGACGCCGACGTGTGGGCGGCGATCTGGGAGAAGGTCGCGTTCAACGCGGCGCTCAACACGCTGTGTGCGGCGACGGGCTGCACGGTCGACCAGCTCGGCAACCACCCCGACGGGCCGCGGCTCGCGCTCGCGATCGCGGCCGAGACGGCAGCCGTCGCCCGCGCGAAGGGCATCGCGGTCGATGGCGAGCGCATCGCGCGCAACGTCGAACACGCGATCCACGCGCATCGCGGCCATCGTCCGTCGATGCTGCAGGACGTGCTTGCGGGCCGCCGCACGGAAATCGACGCGATCAGCGGCAAGGTAGTGGCGGCCGCACGCGAAGCGGGCGTCGCTGTGCCGCATGCCGAGACGCTGCTCGCGCTCGTCCGGCTGATCGACGCGCGCACGCACTGAGTACCGAGGCGGCGGCCGACTGGCGCCGCCCCACGTCGCGGGCGCGCCGCGTGCGGTCGGCGGCGCGGGATCGTGACGGGCCGGACTCGACACCGGTCGGCCACGCAAGATCGGGGCACGCGCCCACGCGCCAGCCCGGACAACTGGAGACGCCATGAAAGCCATCGAATGCCGTTGTCATGCCGCGCGCCGGACGCGCACGTTGCCGCCGGCGCGCGGCGTTCGGGAGGTCGCATGAGCACGCGCGACGTTTTGCAGCCGGCGCCGGTCGACATCGGCGCGACGCTCGACGACGGGCCGTTCACGACGATGCAGCGCTGCGTGGTGCTGCTCGCCGCGCTCGCGATCGTGCTGGACGGCTTCGACGGCCAGTTGATCGGCTTCGCGATCCCCGTGCTGATCCGCGAATGGGGCATCACGCGCGCCGCGTTCGCGCCGGCCGTCGCGGCCGGGCTGATCGGGATGGGGATCGGCAGCGCGTGCGCGGGGATCGTCGCGGACCGCTTCGGCCGCCGCCAGGCCGTGATCGGCAGCGTGTTCCTGTTCGGCGTGGCGACCTGCGCGATCGGCTTCGCGCCCGATGTCGCGGCGATCGCGGCGCTGCGCTTCTGCGCGGGGCTCGGGATCGGCGGCGCGCTGCCGACGGCCACGACGATGACGGCCGAATACACGCCCGCGCGGCGCCGCACGATGATGGTGACCGCGACGATCGTCTGCGTGCCGCTCGGCGGGATGCTGGCCGGCCTGTTCGCGCACGAGGTGCTGCCGCGCTACGGCTGGCGCGGGCTGTTCTTCGCGGGCGGCGCATTGCCGCTCGTGCTTGGCTTCGTGCTCGTGCGCGCGCTGCCCGAATCGCCGCGCTATCTCGCGCGGCGTCCCGCGCGCTGGCCGGAACTCGGCGCGCTGCTCGCCAGGATGCAGCGGCCGGTCGCACCGGGCGCCGTGTTCACCGATGCGAGGGACGCGCGCTCGCCCGGCGGCCGCGGCGGCTTCGGCGCGCTGTTCGCGGGCGGCCAGGCACGCGACACGATCGCGCTGTGGTGCGCGTTCTTCATGTGTCTGCTCGCCGTGTACGCGGCATTCAGCTGGCTGCCGACCATGCTCGCGGCGAGCGGGCTCAGCGTGTCGGTGGCGGGCGCGGGGCTCACCGCGTACAACCTCGGCGGCGTGATCGGTGCGCTGCTGTGCGCCTGGGCGATCGCGCATGCCGGGTCGCGCTGGCCGCTCGCGCTGTGCAGCATCGGCGGCGCGGCGAGCGCGATATGGCTGATGGGCGTCGACGCGGGTCGCCACACGGGCTGGCTGATCGTCGGGCTCGGCCTGCACGGGCTGTTCGTCAACGCGGTGCAGTCGACGATGTATGCGCTCTGCGCGTACATCTATCCGACGGCCGTGCGCGCGACCGGCACCGCGAGCGCGCTCGCGTTCGGCCGGCTCGGGGCGATCCTCAGCGCGTTCGCGGGGGCGGTCGTGATCACCACGGGCGGCGCCACGGCGTATCTGACGATGCTGGCGGCGGCGATGGGGATTGTGTGCGTCGCGCTGCTCGTCCTGCGACGGCACATTCCGCGGCTGTCGCGCGCGGCGGTGCAGCCGCGCGAAGGGGAGGCGCTCGCCCGCACGTCGTCGTGACGGCGGGCGGGGCGCGGTGGCGTGCCGCGCGTTACAGCGTGGTGCGCACGTGCCAGAGCTCGGGGAACAGCACGACGTCGAGCATCTTGCGCAGATACGGTGCGCCGTTGGTGCCGCCGGTGCCCTGCTTGAAGCCGATGATGCGCTCGACGGTCGTCACGTGACGGAAGCGCCACTGGCGAAATGCGTCCTCGAGATCGACGAGTTCCTCGGCCATCTCGTAGAGTTCCCAGTGCTGCTGCGGGTGGCGGTACACCTCGAGCCAGGCGGCCTCGACCGTCTCGTCGTGCTGCATCGGCTGCGCCCAGTCGCGCTCGAGCCGCGCCGGCGCGATCGGAAAGCCGCGCCGCGCAAGCAGGCGCACGACTTCGTCGTAGAACGACGGCGCCTCGAGCGTCGCGCGCACCTGTTCGAGGATATCGGGCCGGTGCGCGTGCGGCTGCAGCATCTGCACGTTCTTGTTGCCGAGCAGGAATTCGAGCTGGCGATACTGGTACGACTGGAAGCCCGACGACTGTCCGAGATACGGCCGCATCGCCGAGTACTCTGACGGCGTCATCGTCGACAGCACGCTCCACGCCTGCACCAGTTGCTCCAGGATGCGCGACACGCGCGCGAGCATCTTGAACGCGGGCGGCAGCGAGTCGGAGCGCACGGCGTCGAGCGCGCCGCGCAGTTCGAACAGCGCGAGCTTCATCCACAGCTCGCTCGTCTGATGCTGGATGATGAACAGCATCTCGTTGTGATCGGGCGACAGCGGGTGCTGTGCGTCGAGGATCGAGTTCAGCGACAGGTAGTCGCCGTAGCTCATCGACTTCGAGAAATCGAGCTGCGCGTTGTGCCAGCCGGCATCGCCGGGCACGTGCGGCGCTTCGTGCGCCGCCTGGGCGGCTTGCGCCGGATGCGCGGCGCGTGCGCCCGAGAACGGGCAGCCCGCCGGCGCGTCGCCGCCGGGTGGCTGCATATGACCAGAATTCACGACTATCTCCAGGATTGAATGACGAGGCCCGGCGTGCGCCGGGCAATGCCGGTCAGGTCACCGCGCCGCGCTCGGCGAACTCGGGCGCCTTCCACGCGTCGGTGGCGAGGATGTCGCGCAGCGTCTCGACGGCATCCCACACGTCGGCAAAGCGCGTATAGAGCGGCGTGAAGCCGAAGCGCAGCACATACGGCTCGCGGTAGTCGCCGATCACGCCGCGCGCGATCAGCGCCTGCATCACCTCGTAGCCGTGCGGATGCTCGAAGCTCGCCTGCGAGCCGCGCTGGTGATGCGCGCGCGGCGTGACGAGCTTCAGCGACAGGCCCGCGCAGCGCGCTTCGACGAGCGCGACGAACGCGTCGGTCAGCGCGAGCGACTTGCGGCGGATCGCCTGCATGTCGGTCTGCAGGAACACGTCGAGCCCGCATTCGACCATCGACATCGACACGATCGCCTGCGTGCCGCACAGGAAGCGCGCGATGCCCGGATCGGGCGCGAAGCCCGGCTGCATCGCGAACGGCGCGCGGTGGCCCCACCAGCCCGACAGCGGCTGCGAGAAATGCGCGTGATGGCGCTGCGGCACCCACACGAACGCGGGCGAACCGGGGCCGCCGTTCAGGTATTTGTACGTGCAACCGACCGCGCCGTCCGCGCGCGCGCCGTTCAGGTCGACCGGCACCGCGCCGGCCGAGTGCGCGAGATCCCACAGCATCAGCGCGCCTGCGTCGTGCACGAGCTGCGTGACGGCCGGCATGTCGTGCATGTAGCCGGTGCGGTAGTTGACGTGCGTGATCATCGCGACGGCCGTGTCGGCGCCAAGCGCACCGGGCAGGTCGGCCGGATCGTCGATCAGGCGCAGTTCGTAGTCGCCGCCGAGCTGTTCGATCAGCCCCTGCGCGATATACAGGTCGGTCGGGAAGTTCGAGCGCTCCGACACGATCACGCGGCGCTCGGGCGCGCGCTCGGCCTGGTGGCGCACCATCGCCGACAGCAGCTTGAACAGGTTGATCGAAATCGTGTCGGTCACGACCGTTTCGCCGGGGGCGCCGCCGATCAGCGTGGCGAGCTTGTCGCCGAGCCGGCGCGGCAGCGCGAACCAGCCGGCCGTGTTCCAGCTGCGGATCAGGCCTTCGCCCCATTCGGCGCCGATCACCTGCTGCGCGCGGGCGGCCGATGCGCGCGGCTGCGCGCCGAGCGAGTTGCCGTCGAGGTAGATCACGCCGTCGGGCAGGGAGAATTGCTCGCGCAGCGGGGCAAGCGGGTCGTCGCGGTCGAGCGCGAGCGCGTCTTCACGGGTCTTGATCATGATGTCGGGTCGTAGGTCGGGGAAATCAGGCGGCGCGCGCGGGCAACGCGCGCAGCACCGCGCGCACGGGGCTCGCGTCGAGCGTCGTGAACTTCAGCGGCAGTGCGATCAGTTCGTAGTCGCCGGGCGGCACGTCGTCGAGCACGATGCCCTCGAGAATTGCCATCCGGTGCGCACGCACGCGGCGATGCGCATCCATCGTCTTCGATTCCTGCGGATCGAGCGACGGGGTATCGATGCCGATCAGCGTCACGCCGTGCGCGGCGAGCAGGTCGACGGTCTCGGGCGCGACCGCGCAGAAGCGGCTGTCCCACTGCTCGACGCTGGCGCGCGCATACGTGCGCAGCAGCACGCGCGGCGGCACGTCGGCGAGCGCGGCTTCGATGTCGGCGGGCTGCACGACCGGCGAGGCGCCGATGCAGTGCAGCACGCGGCACGGGCCGAGGTAGGTGTCGAGCGGCACGGCGCCGATCGGCGCGCCGTCGGCATCGTAGTGCAGCGGCGCGTCGCAGTGCGCGCCCGTGTGCGGCGACAGCGTCAGGCGTGCGACGTTGACCGGCGAGCCGGCCTCCATCCGCCATACGCGTTCGACGGAAACCGGCGTATCGCCCGGCCACACGGGGGTGGCGGGGCTGACAGGCGGCGAGATGTCCCAGAGGGTGTCCATGGCATGACGATTCGGTGAGTCGATCCATCGAATGATAGGTGGACGCTCGCAGAAAGTGCTTGCGAAATAAACATGGACAATCCGCCGGATTGGCAGATAATTCGACTCAGAGGGAAAACGGGGACCAAAAATGCATGCGATTACGCTCGATGCCACCGACTGCCGGATTCTGGCGGTACTTCAGGAAGAGGGCAGAATCAGCAATCTCGACCTGGCGGAACGGATTTCGCTGTCGCCATCCGCGTGCCTGCGCCGCATGCGCCTGCTCGAGGAGCAGGGCGTGATCGAGCACTATCGCGCGTGCCTGAGCCGCGAGAAGCTCGGCTTCGAGCTCGAGGCGTTCGTGCAGGTATCGATGCGCAACGAAGAAAATCAATGGCACGAGCGCTTCGCGGAAGCGCTGCGCGAATGGCCGGAGGTGGTCGGCGCGTTCGTCGTGACCGGCGAGAGCCACTATCTGCTGCGCGTGCTCGCGCACAACCTCAAGCACTATTCGGATTTCGTGCTGAACCGGCTCTACAAGGCGCCGGGGGTGATGGACATCCGCTCGAACATCGTGCTGCAGACGCTGAAGGACGAAGCCGGCGCGCCGGTCGGGCTGGCGCGCACGGGAGCGATCAAAGCGGTGTAAGCCCGTGGAAGCCGCCGCCGTGGAACACGAGCGGCGGCGTCGTATCCGATACGGCGCGCACGCCGCAGCGTTCCACCTCGCCGACGAAGATCACGTGGTCGCCTTCGTCGTAGCGGCTGCGGTTGTGGCATTCGAACCAGGCGAGCGCCCCGTCGAGCACGGGCATTCCCGAGTTGCCGGCCGCGTGCGCGATTCCTTCGAAGCGGTCGCCCTTGTAGGTCGAGAAGCGCTTGCACAGGTCGAGCTGCGACGCGGCGAGCACGTTCACCACGTAATGGCTGTTGCCGCGGAACACCGGCGTCGACGCCGACTTGTGCGCGAGGCTCCACAGCACGAGCGGCGGATCGAGCGAGACCGAATTGAACGAACTGGCGGTGATGCCGATCAGTTGCCCGGACGGCGCGCGCGTCGTGATCACCGTGACGCCCGTTGCGAACTGGCCGAGCGCCTGACGGAAGGCTGCCGAGTCGAAATCCGGCGGAGTGGCGTGGTTCATCGGGCGGCGATCCGGAAGGAGGCGGACGGGCGCGGCGTGACGCGGGTGCGACGGGCGCGGCGGACGAAAGGCGACAAGGCGGTCGATTGGGAAGTGGTGCGCATGGCCCGATTTTAGCGGAATCGGGGCCGCCGGGCCCGGCCAGACGGCGCATTGCGGGGATAGGGTGACGTACCCAACACTGCGGCGCGATGCCGGGTGCGCGACGACGGGCGGCGCGGGGCGGCCGTCACGGCCCGTACGCGTACGCACCGCCGGGCCGGTCATGGTCGTGCCCGCCGGCGCATCGCGTCGCGCCCCGCGCTAACGCGCGGCCGCCAGCCCGAGCGACAGCGCGCCCGTCATGATCAGGCTCGACGCCCACACGGCATCGAGATTGAACCAGCTCCGCGACACGAATTGCAGCCCGAGATACCGGTACACGAGCCACGCGAGCCCGCCGCCGGCTGCGATCATCGCGGCCGCATGCACGGCCGCGACGACGAGCGCCATGCCGAGATGCGCGTCGACCAGCATGGCCGCCGCGCGATGGCCCGCGTCCGGGTCGAACCCGCAGAGCCCGAGGTAGATCGGCACCAGCATCAGCCCCGCGCCGTGCGCGAGCGCCACCGCGAACGACCACAGGCCGAGCCGCGCGGGCGGGATGCGCGCGAGGGCGCGCGGATGGCTGCGCCGGATCAGCAGCATGGCGCCGAAGCCGATCACGAGCGCGCTCGCGCCGATCCGGATCGCCGACTGCCACGCGAGCAGCGCCGCGAGCAGCCCGAACGGCAGCATCACCGCGAAGACGGCGAGCACGTGGCCGAGCGCGAGATAGCCGAGCGCCGCGACGAGCGCGCCGCCGCGGCGCGTCATCAGCGCGTTCGACACCGCGAGCGGCCAGCCCATCGCGGGGTTGAGTCCGTGATAGACCCCGCTCGCGAGCACGGCCGCCCACAACGCGAACGGGGCGTGAAGGCCGGCACTCAACGCTTGACCGACGGATAGCAGAACGAGTCGGTCGAACAGTCGCCGCCCTCGAGCCGGATCTGGTGCGCGCGATAACCGTCGGGGAACTCGACCCAGTAGTCGTCGGCGAGCGTCAGCCCGCCGTCCGGCCCCGCGTGCGCAAGCACCTGCGCGGCCGGCACGCCGTCCGGATAGAACTGGTCGTCCCACGTCGAATAGAGCGAGTTGGTCCAGTACACGCGCCGGCCGTCGCGGCTGATCTCGACCATCTGCGGGCCGCCCGCGAACGCGCGGCCGTTCGTGTGCGGCGCGCGGCGCACGATGCCGCCGATCCGCACCGATCCGGCGAGCACCGGGTTGTGCGGGTCCGACACGTCGTACTGGCGCATCTCGCCGGTGCCCCAGCACGACACGTAGAGGAAGCGGTCGTCGAGCGACAGGTCGATGTCGGTCACGAGCGGCGGCACGGCGCCGAACGCTTTCAGGAGCGGCGGCAGTTCGTCGGCCGCGGCCGGCTCGGCCGGGATCGTCGCGGTTTTCTTCACATGAAACTTGCCGTCTTCGCGCCACCAGGTCCAGATCGAGCCTTCCAGATTCGTCGTGTCGACCACGACGCCGACGAACCCGTATTCGCGCACCGGGTCGTGCGCGGGCCGTACCTCGAGCGCCATCTGGTGCTGCGCGCCGAGATCGATCGTCTGCACGTTGCGGCGCGCGCGCAGATCCCAGAAATGCAGCCGGTGCCCGTACTTGTTCGCGAGCAGGTCCTCGGGGACGATCCCGTTCTCGAATTGCGGCGGCAGCGCCCATTCGCTCGACACCATGTAGTCGCGCGGCAGGTTCCACCAGAAGTCGTAATGCTTGTCCTGCGGGCCGCGGTCGATCTCCCAGCGGCCGAGCACGTCGAAGGTCTCGCAATCCATGATGAAGATGCCCGGCGCGCCGTCGGTGCCGTCCTTGCCCGCGCCGCCGAGCGTGCTCACGTAGATGCCCTCCGGGCCGCAGTGAACGGTGTGCGGCCGCGAGTAGCCGGTCTTCGCGAAGATTTCGTCGGGCTCGACGATCTTGTGGATGCGTGCCTGCGTCGGGTGCGGCTTCGTGTCGATCACGTAGATGCGCGACGAGCGCAGGCCGGGGATGATCAGGAAGCGGCGTTCGAGGAACGCATGGCCGGTCAGCGGCGACAGCGCCGACGAGCACGCATTCCAGCCGAAGTGGTGAAACTCGTCGCCGGTGTTCGGCATCGTCACCGTGTGCACGATTTTGCCGTAGGTCGACGAGCCGGGCTTCACGTCGATCACGGCGAGCGCGTCGGGTCTGGAAAAATCGGGGCTCAGCAACAACGTATAGGCGAACGCCTCCGCCGGTGCCTGCATCGCAAGCTCGGGCGAGGCGTGAAACGTCGGGTCAGGCCGCATGCTCATGGTGATGCCCTCTCGATGATGTCGGATCGTGGCCGCACGGCCGTTCGTTGCCGGTGTGCGACCCGTGGTTGCCGCGCGGCGCCCGGCGCGCCGGCGGGGGAAATCGGCGGGCGGCCGCGCGCGTCGGCGACACGCGCGGCGCCGTGCATCAGATCGTCAAAGCGGATAAAGGCGGCGTGCTCGATTGCCGCGCCCGGATCGGCGTGGCTGCACGGCATGGCGAAGGCCCGGCCGAAGCGGCGGCCCGCGAGGCGGCGACGGCCGGGCGGGTGACACGGGCGATGTCTGTCAAGGCATGCATATCGATGTTCCGGCGGATGATGTTTGCATCTGGGGCGGGGGTGCATCGGACGCTTCGCGCTGAACGGCGGGTGGGTGGCTGCCGCGCGCGTGCATGGCTAAGTGTAGGCGAGAAAAGGTGCGGCCGGTCGCACGCGGCGCCTGTGCGATCTGTCAGGTTCGCGCGCGGGTGAGATACTTGTCGACGGGCCGCTGCATCCCGCACCGCTGGCGGGCGGCGGCGAGGCGCAACAGCGGCGCCGGCGCATGCGTGCCGGCTGCCGTCATCAACGAGGGAGATTTCATGGTGAACGCAATGCTTGAAACCGCGACGTTGGGAGGCGGGTGTTTCTGGTGCACGGAGGCCGTGTTTCTCGACGTCGACGGCGTGACGGCCGTTCAGTCGGGCTACGCGGGCGGCCATACGCGCAATCCCGGCTATCGCGACATCTGCGAAGGCGACACGGGCCACGCGGAAGTCGTCAACGTGACGTTCGATCCGGCGCGCATCGGCTATCGCGAGATCCTCGAGATCTTTTTCGCGACGCACGATCCGACCCAGCTGAACCGGCAGGGCAACGACGTCGGCACGCAGTACCGGTCGGTCGTGTTCACGCATTCGGATGCGCAGCGCGACACGGCGCTCGACGTGATCCGGGAGCTGGAAAGCGAGCAGGTGTTCGGGCAGCCGATCGTCACGCAGGTCGTGCCGCTCGACGGCAACTACTGGCCGGCCGAGGACTATCACCAGAATTACTACGCGCGTAACCCCGGGCAGGGCTACTGCTCGGTCGTGATCGGGCCGAAGCTCGCGAAATTCCGGCAGAAGTTCGCGCACCGGCTGAAGTCGCTGCGCGGCGCATAAGCGCCTGAACGGCCGCGCAACCGTGCGTCAGGCCGCCTCGCCGCGCCACTGCGCGCACGCGGCTGCGATCTCGCGCGCGAGCGCGATGCACGACAGCGGCGCGGAGCCTTCCGCCTTGTTGTTGATCGTGATGATCACCGGCTGCCCGGCCAGCGCATAGCGCGCGGCCAGCTCGGCAAGCGCCGAGCGCGTGGCCGGGTCTTCGTCGACGAGCTTGTCGAACGGCTCGTATTTCGCTTTCGCCTGTTCGTACTTGAAGCCGCCGTGCAGGCTCCAGCGCACGATCAGCGGGCCCGGCGCGTCGCCGTCGAGCAGCGCGAGCGCGGCGGCCTGGCGCAGCGGGTCGGGCATTCGCGCGTGCAGGCCGACGCAGTAGCGCACGCCGAGCGCGGCGAGCGCGCGGATGAAGCGCGGCGTGAGCAGGCTCGCGTCGCGGATCTCGATCGCATAGCGCGGGCCGTCGGCGTCCGCAGGCAGCGGCGGCAGCGCAGCAAAGAATGCAGCCAGCCGGTCGATCAACGCGGCCGGTTGGGCGAGCAACGAGTCGGGCAGCGGCGAGAACTGGAACACCAGCACGCCGGCCTTGCGGCCGAGCCCGTCGAGGCACGGCTGCACGAATTCGCGGGTGGCGAGCGGCGCATCGAGGAAGGTCGGGTTCGGCCCCGACGGCTCGCCGCGCCGGCCGCGGATCACCGCGTCGGTCACCGAGGCGGGCGCCTTGACGACGAAGCGGAAGTCGTCGGGCACCTGCTGTGCGTAGCGCAGGTAGTCGGCGACCGACAGCGGCCCGTAGAACGACCGGTCGAGGCTCACGCTCTTCAGCAGCGGATGCGCGCCGTAGGCCTCGAGCCCTTCGCGCGACAGCTTCGTCTGCGCGAAATCGCCGTCGTAGACGATGCCGTTCCAGCCGGGGAAGTACCACGACGACGTGCCGAGCCGGACGTTCGGCGGCAGGCCGGCCGCGGCGGCGGCCACGTCCGGTGCGACTGGTGCGGGCAGCACGCCGCGCTTGCGGCGACCTTGCTTCGGCGCGGCGGCCGGCGGCGACGGTTCGTCCCACAGCAGGCCGGAGGAGGCGGGTGGCGCTGCGTCGGCAGCGCGGTCGGGGGAGGCCGGCTCTGTGGCGTCGCGCGCGGCGGGCGTGGTGCGATCGTCGGCAGGGGCGTGTGCGGGCGGCGACGCGCGTGCGTCGTCGGGCGGCGCGCCGAACAGGTTGAACTGCCCGTCGTCGGGCGACCCGCTCGCGTCGTCGTGCTGTCGTCGTTGCGGCGGCGCCTTGCGCCGCGTGCTGCCGTCACCCATGCATGCCCAGCGTGAAGCGCGGCCTAGCGCGGCAGCGCGTGTTCGTACATATAGCGCCGCGACCACGGCAGCGTTTTGGCGCTGCGTCCGGCCTTGCGGCACACGATCTGGAAGATCGACACGTCGTCGTGCTCGAACGCATACGCGCAGCCGGCGAGATACACGCGCCAGATGCGGAATTTCTCGTCGTCGACGAGCTTGCGCGCTTCTTCGGCCTTCGCCTCGAAGTTCTCCGTCCAGATGTCGAGCGTGCGCGCATAGTGCCGCCGCAGGCTTTCGACGTCAACCGCTTCCAGCCCACCGCGCTGCGCGGCTTCGAGCGCGAGGCTGATGTGCGGCAGCTCGCCGTCCGGGAACACGTAGCGATCGATGAACTCGCCGCCGCCGAGCGCCGTCTCGCCGCTTTCCGCGTCGGTCGACGTGATCCCGTGGTTCATCGCGACGCCGTCGTCGGCGAGCAGGTCGTGGATCCGCGAGAAATACAGCGGCAGGTTCTTGCGGCCGACGTGCTCGAACATCCCGACGCTCGTGATGCGATCGAACTGGCCTTCGACCTCGCGGTAATCCTGCAGGCGGATCTCGATCCTGTCCTCGAGCCCCGCCGCCTTCACGCGTGCGGTTGCAAGGTCGAACTGGTTTTGCGACAGCGTCACGCCGAGGCACTGCGCGCCGAACTTCTGCGCGGCGCGCAGCACGAGCGCGCCCCAGCCGCAGCCGATGTCGAGCAGCCGCTGGCCGGGCTGAAGCTGGATCTTGGTCAGGATGTGGTCGATCTTCTTGATCTGCGCGGTGGCCAGATCCTCGTCGCCGTTCTCGAAGTACGCGCACGAGTACACCATGTTCTCGTCGAGCCACAGCTGGTAGAACGCGTTCGAGACGTCGTAGTGATACTGGATCGCCTTCTTGTCGGTGCTCTTCGAATGATTGAAGTAGCGCTT
The DNA here is from genome assembly GCF_000732615.1 of Burkholderia paludis. Taxonomy (GTDB): domain Bacteria; phylum Pseudomonadota; class Gammaproteobacteria; order Burkholderiales; family Burkholderiaceae; genus Burkholderia; species Burkholderia paludis. Next base: position 178,308 of record NZ_JPGL01000013.1, on the reverse strand, counting down.
CACGCGCGCGAGCTTGCTCGCGCTCGTCACCGTGCTGCGCGCGAGCGAGTAGCCGATGTTGATGATGTCCGACAGCTTGCCCTCGATGTCGATCTTGCCCTTCACGTATGCCTCGCCGAGATTGTCGAGGCTCGGTTCGAGCAGCAGCGGCAATGCCGACGCGCTGTTCACCTTCAGGGTGACCTGCGGGGCGCTGAAGGTGCCGAAATCGAGCTGGTCGCCGTTCCACAGCACGAGGCGTGCCGGTATGTTCGCTTTCGCCCGTACTTCGTCCGCCCACTGTGCCAGCTTCTTTTCCCAGAACATTTGGATTCTCCGTTTGTTCGTTGAATCGAATACAGCCAAGTATCTTGACCGGCGCCCGCCGCTTGCGAGGCGGGCGCCCGGATGCAACACGAGACACGACCGGCGCGCGCCGGCGCCGCGCTTACGGCGACAGGCGCGAAATCGACCAGCCCGGCGACGCGTCGGATTCGCGCGTATAGAGCAGGCGGTCGTGCAGCCGCGACGGGCGGCCCTGCCAGAACTCGATCGAGTCGGGCACGAGGCGGTAGCCGCCCCAGTGCGGCGGGCGCGGCGGGTTGTCGCCGTAGCGTTCGCTGACGGCCTTCTCGCTTGCTTCGAGCGTCGCGCGGCTGTCGATCACGGCGCTCTGCGCCGATGCCCAGGCGCCGATGCGCGAGCCGAGCGGACGTGACGCGAAATAGCGGTCGCTTTCCTCGGCGCTGGTTTTCTCGATCCGGCCTTCGATGCGCACCTGGCGCTCGAGCTCGATCCAGTAGAACAGCAGCGCCGCCTGCGGATGCGCGGCGAGATCGCGCCCCTTGCGGCTGTCGTAATTGGTAAAGAAGACGAACCCGCGTTCGTCGACGCCCTTGATGAGCACGATCCGGGCCGATGGCCGGCCGTCGTCGCCGACGGTCGCGAGCGTCATCGTGTTCGGCTCGGGCAGTTTGGCGGCCAGCGCCTCCTTGAACCAGCGGTCGAACTGGGCGAAGGGGTCGGGGGCGACATCGGCTTCGTCGAGCGAAGCGCGTGAGTAGTTGATGCGGAGATCGGCGAGAGTCGTCATGTTATGCAAACGCTTCAATCTGGAACCATTGTAGCGAACGCGCGGAAAACGTGCGTGTACAGTGGCGTGTGAAAGCGGGGAGTTCAGGCAAAATAGAGGGCTGCTCGACTTACGTTTTCCTTGCTGCCATGTCTGCCGCCGACGCTGCCCCGCCCCGTTCTTCCGATCTTACCCCGACCCCGACAATCCAGCTTGACGTGGATCGGGCGCGCCGCTTCGGCGGCGTCGCGCGGTTGTACGGCGCGCCGGCGGCAGCCGCTTTCGAGCGCGCGCACGTCGCGGTGATCGGGATCGGCGGCGTCGGGTCGTGGGTGGCCGAGGCGCTCGCGCGCAACGCGGTCGGCACGCTGACGCTGATCGATCTCGACAACGTCGCGGAAAGCAACACGAACCGGCAGATCCATGCGCTCGACGGCAATTACGGCAAGCCGAAGGTCGATGCGATGGCCGAGCGGATCGCGCTGATCGATCCCGCGTGCCGCGTGAACCGGATCGAGGATTTCGTCGAGCCCGACAACTTCGACGCGCTGCTCGGCGGCGGCTTCGACTACGTGATCGACGCGATCGACAGCGTGCGCACCAAGGTGGCGCTGATCGCGTGGTGCGTCGCCCGGCGCCAGCCGCTCGTCGTGGTCGGCGGCGCGGGCGGCCAGCTCGACCCGACGCGCATCCGGATCGACGATCTCGCATTGACGATCCAGGATCCGCTGCTGTCGAAGGTGCGGGCGCAGTTGCGCAAGCAGCACGGCTTTCCGCGCGGGCCGAAGGCGCGTTTCAAGGTGAGCGCCGTGTATTCGGACGAGCCGCTGATCTATCCGGAAGCAGCCGCCTGCGATATCGAGGACGGCGCGGAGCCGTCGGCCGCCGCGCACGTCGCGGGGCTCAACTGCGCGGGCTTCGGTTCGAGCGTGTGCGTGACCGCGAGTTTCGGCTTCGCGGCCGCCGCGCATGCGTTGCGCGCGATCGCCGCGCAGGCCGCCGGCTGAGCCGCCGCGCAGCGCGGCCGCCGGCGCATGCCGCGGCGCGCGACGTGCGCCGGGCGTAAGAGGGCGATCGGCCGCCGGGCCGTTGCGGCCCGGCCGGCCGCGCGTCAGTTGAGCGCCATGCTCAACCTGCGCCGCCATGCGGCGACGAGGTCCGGGCGATCGCCCGCCAGCTCGAACACCGAGATCATCGTGCGGCGGCCGAGATCGTCGCCGTAGGCGCGGTCGCGCGTCACGATTTCCAGCAACTGCTCCAGCGCACCTTCGTACGCGCGCCGCGCGATCAGGCTTTGCGCGAGATCGAAGCGCGCGTCGAGATCGCCCGGGTTGGCGGCGATGCGCGCTTCGAGCGCGTCGGTCGGCGGCAAGTCGGCCGTGGCTTCGAGCGCGTCGAAACGGGTCTTGATCGCCTGGAAGCGCGGGTCGTTGCCTTGCACGGTTTGCGTCGACAGTCGCTCGGTTTCCGCGTGCGCGGCGTCGATCTCGTTGTTCGCGAGCAGCAGTTCGATCAGGTCGAGGCGCGCGTCGTCGAAGCCGGGGTTCAGCGCGAGCGCCGCTTCGAGGTGCGAGCGCGCATCGTCGTAGCGTTCCTCGGCCAGCGCGTATTGCGCGGCGCGGCGTTCGGCTTCCTCGGGCGCCGGCAGCAGCCGGTCGAGGAACGCGCGCAGCTGGCCTTCCGGCAGCACGCCGACGAACTGGTCGACGGGGCGCCCGTCGGCGAACGCGATCACGTGCGGGATGCTGCGCGTCTGGAAGTGCGCGGCAAGCTCCTGATTCTCGTCGACGTTGACCTTCACGAGCTTCCAGCGGCCTTCGTAGTCGCCTTCGAGCTTTTCCAGCAGCGGGCCGAGCGTCTTGCAGGGGCCGCACCAGGGGGCCCAGAAGTCGACCAGCACGGGCGTGTCCAGCGACGCCTCGATGACGTCCTTCTCGAATGTGGCAAGCGTGGTGTCCATGTCGTTCTCTTCGGTTCGAATATCGTCAGGATGGGGGCAGCGTGCCCCTTTTTCAACGCGGTTTCGCTTCGGGCAGCGGAATCCACTCGGTCTCGCCGGGCACCTTGCCCATTTCCTGGCGCGTCCACGCCTGCTTCGCGTGTTCGATCGCCTCGCGGCTGCTGGCGACGAAATTCCATTCGATGAAGCGCTCGCCGTCGATCCGGTCGCCGCCGAGCAGCATCGCGCGGGCGCCGCCGGCGCTCGTCAACGTGACCGTCGCGCCCGGCGCGAGTACGGCCATCCGTTCGGCGTCGACCGGCGTGCCGTCGATCGCCAGATCGCCGTCGACCACATAGACCGCCCGCTCCTCGTGCGACGCGTCGAGCTCGACGCGGCCGCCGGCCGCGAATTCGGCGGCGACGTACAGCGTGCGCGAGAACGTCGTGACGGGCGAGCGCAGTCCGAACGCGTCGCCGGCGATGACCGTCAGTTCGACGCCATCCCGATTGCGGCGCGGCAGGGTCGCGGCCGGATGATGCTCGAACGACGGTTCGGTCGTCTCGTGCGTGTGCGGCAGCGCGACCCAGGTCTGGATTCCGTGCACCGTGTGGCCGTTTTCGCGCTGCGCGTCGGGGGTGCGTTCCGAGTGGACGATCCCGCGCCCGGCCGTCATCCAGTTCACGTCGCCCGGCACGATTTCCTGCCGCGAGCCGAGACTGTCGCGGTGCAGGATCGCGCCGTCGAACAGGTAAGTGACGGTGGCCAGGCCGATATGCGGATGCGGCCGCACGTCGAGCCCCGAGCCGGGCGGCAGCGTGGCGGGCCCCATGTGATCGAAGAAGATGAACGGGCCGACGAGGCGCGCGGCGAGCGCGGGCAACGTGCGGCGCACCTGCAGGTTGCCGATGTCGCGCACGTGCGGTTTCAGCAGGGCTTTGATCGAGGCGGTCATGGCGGATCCTGTGGGGCGGCGGATGCCGGTCATTGTACTGGCCGCCCGCCGCCGATTCCATGCGTGCGGCGCGGGTATCGGCCCGCAGGCGAAACCCGGTAGACTGGCCGCCTTCGCGAAAGCGCGCCCGCCCCGGGGTCGTCGCCCCGCCGGACGTCCCGACGGGGAGGCCGCTCGCGCGGCCGGCGCGCCGCACGACGATTCGACAAAAAACGAAAGAGGAGACTCCGATGATGGCCCCGAAGGACTTGCTGCTCGCGCTGGTCGTGATCCTGGCGTGGGGCGTGAACTTCGTCGTGATCAAGGTCGGCCTGCACGGCATGCCGCCGATGCTGCTCGGCGCGCTACGCTTCACGCTCGCGGCCGTGCCCGCGGTGTTCTTCGTGCGCCGGCCGCAGATTCCGTGGCGCCTGCTGGTGCTGTACGGCGCGACGATCCAGCTCGGCCAGTTCGTGTTCCTGTTTACGGGCATGTACGTCGGCATGCCGGCCGGGCTCGCGTCGCTCGTGCTGCAGTCGCAGGCGTTCTTCACGCTCGTGTTCGCGATGCTGTTCCTCGGCGAGCGGCTGCGCCTGCAGAACCTGCTCGGGCTGGCGATCGCCGCGGGCGGGCTCGTCGTGATCGCGGCGCAGGGCGGCCGCGCGATGACGCTGGCGGGTTTCCTGCTGACGATCTGTTCGGCCGCGATGTGGGCGGTCGGCAACATCGTCACGAAGAAGGTCGGCCAGGCGAACCTCGTGTCTCTCGTCGTGTGGGCCAGCCTCGTGCCGCCCGTGCCGTTCTTCCTGCTGTCGCTGTGGTTCGAGGGGCCGCAGCGGATCGCGGACGCGCTCGCCGGACTGAACGGCGCGTCGATCTTCGCGGTCGTCTATCTCGCGTTCGTCGCGACGTTGCTCGGCTACGGGCTGTGGAGCCGCCTGATGTCGCGCTACCCGGCCGCGCAGGTCGCGCAGTTCTCGCTGCTGGTGCCGGTCGTCGGCCTCGCGTCGGCGTCGCTGCTGCTCGACGAGCATCTCACGCGCACGCAGCTGATCGGCGCGGCTCTCGTGATGGGCGGGCTCGCGGTGAACGTGTTCGGCGGGAAACTGATGCGCCGCTTCGCGGCATCGTGACGCGCCGGCACGCGCTGCGTGCCGGCGGCGGGGCGGGAACGGCCCGGGAAGCCGTCAGGCCATCCGGTTCTTCGCGAGCGGCGGGTTCGCGGAGAAGTAGCGCTTGATGCCGCGGAAGATCGCGTCGGCCATCTCGTCGCGATAGCTGTCGTCGTTGAGCCGGCGCTCTTCGTCCGGGTTGCTGATGAACGCCGTCTCGACGAGGATCGACGGAATGTCGGGCGCCTTCAGCACCGCGAACCCGGCCTGCTCGACCGAGCCCTTGTGCAGCTTGTTGATGCCGCCGACTTCCTTCAGCACGTAGTTGCCGTAGCGCAGCGAATCGCGGATCTGCGCGGTCGTCGACATGTCGAACAGTGCGCGGTTCACGGCCGCGTCCGGCGTCTTGATGTTGATGCCGCCGATCAGGTCGGACGAGTTTTCCTTGTTCGCCATCCAGCGCGCCGCGGCGCTCGTCGCGCCGTGGTCGGACAGCGCGAACACCGACGAGCCGCGCGCGGACGGCGTCGTGAACGCGTCCGCGTGGATCGACACGAACAGGTCGGCGCCCACGCGGCGCGCCTTCTGCACGCGCACGTTCAGCGGCACGAAGAAGTCGGCGTCGCGCGTCATCATCGCGCGCATGTTCGGCGCGCCGTCGATCTTCGCGCGCAGCTTCTTCGCGATGTCGAGCGCGATGTGCTTCTCGTACGTGCCGCCGCCGCCGATCGCGCCGGGATCCTCGCCGCCGTGGCCCGGATCGATCGCGACCGTCAGCAGGCGCACGGTGCCGCCCTTGCCGGATTTCGGTGCGGTGAACTTGTAGGTGTCGTCGTCGTCGTCACTGTCGTCGCGGCGGGCGATGACGGGCGGCGGCTTGACGGCCGGCTTCGCGGGCGTCGCCGGGGTCGCGGCGGTGGGCGGCGCGTGCGGCGTGGCGGGGGTGTTCTGCGCGAAACGCTGGAAGAATGCGTCGCTGTTGTCGCCCGCGGCGGGCGGCGGCAGCGGTGCGCCCGGGCCGGACAGCGCGGTCGGCGGCTGCATCTGCTGCGCGCGCGCGGCGTCGTTGAGCGCCTGCTCCTTGCGCTCCGTCTGCGTAATCAGGTCGGTCAGCGGATCGGGCGCGACGGCCGGATACAGGTCGAACACGAGCCGGTACTTGTACGCGCCGACCGGCGGCAGCGTGAACACCTGCGGCTTGACCGAACCTTTCAGGTCGAACACCATCCGCACGACATGCGGCTGATACTGGCCGACGCGTACCGACTGGATCTGCGGATCGTTCGGCGCGATCTTCGACACGAGGTCGCGCAGCGCCTGGTCGAGATCGAGGCCGTTCAGGTCGACGACGAGACGGTCGGGACCCTGCAGCAGTTGTTGGGTATTCTGCAGCGGCTGGTCGGATTCGATCGTGACGCGCGTGTAATCGCGGGCGGGCCAGACGCGCACGCCGAGCACCGACGACGCATGCGCGAGCCGCGGCGCGACGAGACCGAGCACCAGTGTCGACGCGCCCGCGCACAGGATCTGGCGGCGCCGCCAGTTGTGCGTCGCGGTGGCCGCCGATTCGATCGAACGGAACGGTTTGATCAACATCTTTCGAGACATGCCTTTCCTGAAGCGCTATACGCCCGAACGGTGAGGGCACGGCCGTCGCCATCCACGTCGAGCGAGAAGACCAGATCGGGCACGCCGAGCAGCGCACCCGCCTGTTGCGGCCATTCGACGAGACAGATCGCGCTGGAATTGAAATACTCGCGAAAGCCTGCGTCGGACCATTCGGCCGGATCGTTGAATCGATACAGATCGAAGTGATAGACCTCGAGTTCCCCATCGTCGCGTTCGAGCGCGTACGGCTCGACGAGCGTATAGGTCGGGCTGCGCACGCGGCCCGTGTGGCCGAGGCCGCGCAGGATCGCGCGCACGAGGGACGTCTTGCCCGCACCGAGATCGCCGACCAGCTGGATCTGCAGCCCGTCGAACGCGTGCGTGCGGGCGAGCTCGGTGCGCGCCGCGTCGAGCGCGTGTGCGAAGCGGGTGCCGAAGGCCTCGGTCGCCGCTTCGTCGGCGAGCGCGATCACGCGCTCCGCGAACGGGGCGGGCAGCGTGGCGTCATGAGGCGGTTGGCTGGGCGTGGCTGGCATTCTCGTAAAATAGTGCGATGAACCGATTACCGGAACTCGCCGCATCCGACAGGCCTTCGACTCGTGCCGAAGGCGCCGCGCCGTGCGCGCTCGACGATGCGGCGTTGAGTGCGCTCGCCACGCGCATCAGGGCGTGGGGGCGCGAATTGGGTTTCGGGGCGATCGGCATCAGCGATACCGATCTCTCGGACGCCGAAGCAGGCCTCGCCGCCTGGCTGGAAGCCGGCTACCACGGCGAGATGGATTATATGGCGAAACATGGGATGAAACGCGCGCGTCCGGCCGAACTTGTGGCCGGTACGCGACGCGTGATTTCCGCGCGGCTCGCCTACCTGCCGGCCGAAACGCTCGCCGCCGGCGCACCGGGCGGCGAGCCCGTCGCACGCGCGCCGCACGACTGGCGCGCGCGCGAACGGGCGCGGCTCGACGATCCGCAGGCGGCCGTCGTGTCGATCTATGCACGCGGTCGCGACTATCACAAGGTGCTGCGCAACCGGCTGCAGACGCTCGCGGAGCGCATCGAGCGCGAGATCGGCGCGTTCGGTTACCGCGTGTTTACCGATTCCGCGCCCGTGCTCGAGGTCGAGCTTGCGCAGAAGGCCGGCGTCGGCTGGCGCGGCAAGCACACGCTGCTGCTGCAGCGCGATGCGGGCTCGCTGTTCTTCCTCGGCGAGATTTACGTCGACGTTCCGCTGCCGACCGACGCGCAAACGTCGCCCGACACCGCGCCCGAGACGCCCGGCGCGCACTGCGGAAGCTGCACGCGCTGCATCGGCGCATGTCCGACCGGCGCGATCGTCGAACCGTACCGCGTCGACGCGCGCCGCTGCATCTCCTACCTGACGATCGAACTGAAAGGCAGCATCCCCGAACCGTTGCGGCCGATGATCGGCAATCGCGTGTACGGCTGCGACGACTGCCAGCTCGTCTGCCCGTGGAACAAGTTCGCGCAGGCCGCGCCCGTCGCCGATTTCGACGTGCGGCACGGCCTCGACCGCGCGACGCTCGTCGAGCTGTTCGCATGGGACGCCGAAGCGTTCGATACGCGGATGCAGGGCAGCGCGATCCGGCGCATCGGCTATGAAAGCTGGTTGCGCAATCTCGCGGTCGGCCTCGGCAATGCGCTGCGCGGGAACCGGCTCGCGCCGCAGGCGCGCGACGGCATCGTCGCCGCGTTGCGCGCGCGGGCCGACGATCCGTCTCCGGTCGTGCGCGAGCATGTCGAATGGGCGCTGCGTGCCGCGTGAAGGCGGCGTAAAGTGTCGTCGGCGCGCGGCGGTGCCGCGCGCATCCATCGGTCAGGAGAGGGTATGTTCAATGCAGTCATCGACGCGCCGTTCGGCAAGGTCGGCATCCGCACGGACGCCGCGGTGGTGCGCGAGATCGTCTATCTGCCCGAATCGGTGAAGTCGGTCGAGCCGGATTCGCCGCTCGCGAAGCGCGCGGTCACGCAGATCGAACGTTATTTCGCGCGCGCGTCGGCGCGCTTCGACCTGCCGCTCGCCGAAGTCGGCAGCGCGTTCCAGCATCGCGTGTGGGACGCCATCAGCGATATCCCGCCCGGCACGGTGCTGACCTACGGCCAGGTCGCCAAGCGGATCGGCAGCGCGCCGCGCGCGGTCGGCCAGGCGTGCGGCGCCAACTATTTCCCGCTCGTGATCCCGTGCCATCGCGTCGTCGCGGCGGGCGGCCTCGGCGGTTTCGCGAACCATGACGACAACGGCTATTACCGGAACGTGAAGCGCTGGCTGCTGGCGCACGAGGGCGTACCGTACCGATGAGCGAACCATTGATGATCCCCGGCGGCGACGAAGATACCGCCGCCGCGTCGCCCGCGCTGCTCGCGAGCCGCGCATCGATCGACGTGTTTTGCGATGCGCTGTGGCTCGAACACGGGCTCTCGCGCAACACGCTCGATGCGTACCGGCGCGATCTGGTGCTGTTTTCCCGGTGGCTGGCCGCGACGCACGACACGCCGCTCGATTCGGCCGACGAAGCGATGGTGACGGGCTACATCGCCGCGCGCAGCGACGGCAAGGCGACGTCGTCGAACCGGCGGCTGTCGGTGTTCCGGCGCTATTACGGCTGGGCCGTGCGCGAGCATCGCGCGAGCGCGGATCCGACGCTGCGGATCACGTCCGCGAAACAGGCGGTGCGCTTCCCGTCGACGTTGTCGGAGGCGCAGGTCGAGGCGCTGCTCGGTGCGCCCGACGTCGACACGCCGCTCGGCCTGCGCGATCGCACGATGCTCGAGCTGATGTATGCGAGCGGGCTGCGCGTGAGCGAACTCGTGATGCTGAAAACCGTCGAGGTCGGGCTCAACGAGGGTGTCGTGCGCGTGATGGGCAAGGGCTCGAAGGAGCGGCTCGTGCCGTTCGGCGAGGTGGCGCACGGCTGGATCGAGCGCTACCTGCGCGATGCGCGGCCCGCGCTGCTTGGCGCGCGCGCGGCCGATGCGCTGTTCGTGACCGGGCGCGGCGAGGGGATGACGCGCCAGCAGTTCTGGAACATCATCAAGCGCCACGCGCTGCGCGCCGACGTGCGCGCGCACCTGTCGCCCCATACGCTGCGGCATGCGTTCGCGACGCACCTGCTGAACCACGGCGCCGACCTGCGCGTCGTGCAGATGCTGCTCGGCCACAGCGATATCTCGACGACGCAGATCTACACGCACGTCGCGCGCGAGCGGTTGAAGTCGCTGCACGCGCAACACCATCCGCGCGGCTAGCGCGCGGCGGGCATCCGGCGCGGCACGCGCGCCGCCGGTTTCGCCGCCCGCGGCGCGCCGGCGCCGGCCTGCGTCAGACCAGGTCGCGCAGCTTGTGCTTCAACACCTTGCCGGTCGACGCGGCCGGCAGCGCATCGAGCACGCGGAGGTGCGCAGGGCGCTTGTAAGGGGCGAGGCGCTCCGCGCACCACGCGTGCAGCGCCGCCTCGTCGGCCGTCGCGCCAGGCACCAGTTCGACGAACGCGAGCACTTCCTCGTTGCCTTCGACCGCGCGGCCGATCACGGCCGCCTGCACGACGTCCGGATGCGCGTTCAGCACCTGCTCGACTTCGACCGGATACACGTTGAAGCCCGAGCGGATGATCAACTCCTTGCTGCGGCCCGCGATCGTGACCGCGCCGTCCGCTCCCTGCCGCGCGAGATCGCCGGTGGCGAGCCAGCCGTCCGGCGATACGGCCGCGCGTGTCGCGTCCGCGTTGCGGTAGTAGCCGAGCATCACGTTCGGCCCGCGCACGCGGATCTCGCCGACTTCGCCTCGCGGCACGTCGGTGCCGTCCGGCGCGACGATCCGCATCTCCACGCCGGGAATCGGCATGCCGACCGAGCTGTCGGTGCGCGGCGCGTCGAGCGCCGTCTGCGTGATCGTCGGGCTGCTTTCGGTCATTCCGTAGCCGTTGTGCAGCGGCACGCCGTACAGGCGCTCGACGCGCGCCTTCAGGTTCGCGTCGAGCGGCGAGCCGCCCGAATACGCGAAACGCAGGCGCGGCGCATGCCATGCGTGGCCGTGCGTATGCAGGTGTTCGAGCAGCTTCGCATGCATCGCGGGCACACCCTGGAAGATCGTGACGCCTTCGTCGGCGAGCGCGACGCGCACGGCTTCCGGCGCGAAGCGCGGGGCGAGCCGCAGCGTCGCGCCCGCATACAGGCTGCCGAGGCAGACCGACGCGAGCCCGTACACGTGCGACACGGGCAGCACCGTGTAGACGACGTCGTCGGGCGACACGCGGCGCAGCGTGCTCGACGTCGCCGCGATGAACAGCAGGTTGCGGTGCGACAGCATCACGCCCTTGGGCGTGCCGGTCGTGCCGGTCGTGTAGATCAGCGCCGCGCATTGCGCGGCGCCGGCGGCCACCGGTTCGCCCGGTGCGCTTGCGTCGACGCGATACGACCACGCGCCGATGTCGACCGGCAGGGCGCCGGCGGGCGTCGCGCCGAGCCGCGCGGCGTGCGTGCGCGCGTCGCTCGACGCCTCGGTCGTGAGCGCGATCAGCTTCGGGCGCGCGTGCGCGGCGATCGCGTCGAGTTCGGCGGCCGACAGCCGGGCGTTCGACACGAGCGCCCACGCGTCGAGGCGGGCGGTTGCGAACAGCAGCACGATCTGCGCGACGCAGTTCTCGGCGACGATCATCACGCGGTCGCCGCCTTGCACGCCGAGGCTCGCGAGCCGCGCGGCGGCCGCCTCGATGGCGTGCGACAGGTCGCCGTACGACAGGCGGCGGGCGTCCTCGATCAGCGCCGGGTGCGCGGGCGCCCGGGCGGCTTGGCGCGCGGGCACGTCCGAGATGCGGCGGGGCAGCGCGGCGAGCAGCGCATCGACGTCGAGCGGCTCGGACGAACGGATGGACGAGGGCATGGCGTCTCCAGAAAAGGGGCGGGCGGCGGCTGACGACGGGTGCGAACGATCGTGCCACGACGGCACGCGCGCCACAATCGGCCAATCGGGCAATAGCGCTTCGCGATGCCCGCAATGATGACGGGCGGAATCGTTGCGGCGCCGCAGCAGGCCGCCCGGCGGAAAACGGGCCGCGAGTATACCGCCGGTGCGGACGCGCGATTGCGCGCCCGTCGGTCGTTCGCCATTAAAATGCCGCCATGAGCAAATCCAGACATGTGTCCGAAACGCCCGCGACCCAGTTGTTGCGCCGCCACGGCGTCGCGTTCGGCGAGCATCCGTACGACTACGTCGAGCACGGCGGCACCGGCGAATCGGCGCGCCAGCTCGGCGTCGACGAGCACAGCGTCGTGAAGACGCTCGTGATGGAAGACGAGCACGCGAAGCCGCTGATCGTGCTGATGCACGGCGACCGCACGGTGTCGACGAAGAACCTCGCGCGGCAGATCGGCGCGAAGCGCGTCGAGCCGTGCAAGCCCGAGGTCGCGAACCGCCATTCGGGCTATCTCGTCGGCGGCACGTCGCCGTTCGGCACGCGCAAGTCGATGCCCGTCTACGTCGAGGCGACGATCCTCGACCTGCCCACGATCTACCTGAACGGCGGCCGTCGCGGCTACCTCGTCAGCCTCGCGCCGGCCGTGCTCGCGTCGCTGCTCGGCGCGCAGCCGGTGCAGTGCGCGAGTGTCGACTGAGGGTTTCACCTTCGTGGCAGGTCCCGCCCGTTCGGTAGAATGGGCGCCGTTTCGGCTTGCCGGCTCGCCGTGCAAGGCCGTCCCTTTACCGATACGTTGAAAGAAGAGTCCTCCGCATGCAGATCCTGCTCGCCGCCCTCGTTGCCTACCTGATCGGTTCGGTGTCGTTCGCCGTCGTCGTCAGTGGCGCGATGGGCCTGGCCGACCCGCGTTCGTACGGGTCGAAGAATCCCGGCGCGACCAACGTGCTGCGCAGCGGCAACAAGAAGGCCGCGATCCTGACGCTCGTCGGCGACGCGTTCAAGGGCTGGATCGCCGTCTGGCTCGCGCGACGCCTCGGCCTGCCCGACGTCGCGGTCGCGTGGGTCGCGATTGCCGTGTTCCTCGGCCACCTGTATCCGGTGTTCTTCCGCTTCCAGGGCGGCAAGGGCGTCGCGACCGCGGCCGGCGTGCTGCTTGCCATCCATCCCGTGCTCGGTCTCGCGACCGCGCTGACCTGGCTGATCGTCGCGTTCTTCTTCCGCTATTCGTCGCTCGCGGCGCTGGTGGCGGCCGTGTTCGCGCCGGTGTTCGACGTGTTCCTGTTCGGCACGGGCCACAACCCGGTCGCATGGGCGGTGCTCGCGATGAGCGTGCTGCTCGTGTGGCGTCACCGCGGCAACATTTCGAAGCTGCTCGCGGGGCAGGAAAGCCGGATCGGGGACAAGAAGAAGGCGGGCGCCGACGGTGGCGCGCAGGATGGCGGAAAAGCCTGAGTTGGCGGCGTTCGCCGCGCCGGTCGCCCCGCGTGTGCGGGGCCCGGCCGGTTGACGTGACGGATCGCCCGGCGATCAGTCGCGGAAGTTGTTGAAGTCGAGCGGCGTGTCGGTCACGTCCTTGCGCAGCATCGCGATCACGTTCTGCAGGTCGTCGCGCTTCGTGCCGGCCACGCGCACGGCGTCGCCCTGGATGCTCGCCTGCACCTTGATCTTGCTGTCCTTCACGAGCCGCACGATCTTCTTCGCGAGATCGCCGGTCACGCCTTTCTTCACGGTGACGATCTGCTTCACCTTGTCGCCGCCGATCTTCTCGACCTTGCCGTAGTCGAGAAAGCGCACGTCGACGTTGCGCTTGGCCAGCTTGCCGATCAGCACGTCCTTGACCTGGCCGAGCTTGAAATCGTCGTCGGCGAACAGCGTCAGCTCGCGATCCTTCTGCTCGACGCGTGCGTCGGAGCCCTTGAAGTCGAAGCGCGTCGAAATTTCCTTGTTCGACTGCTCGATGGCGTTCTTCACTTCGATCATGTTCGCTTCGGAAACGACGTCGAACGATGGCATGGCATTCTCCCTTGAGATGCGGGCGCCCGGCTCGCGCGCGGGCACTCGCTATAATTGCGGACTGTTTGCCATTTTACCGATGCCCCCTCGTTTGCCCAAGACCGGCCATGTGGCCGCCCGGGCGGACGTGACCGCGAATGCCGATGCCTTCTGACGAATCCGCCCTGTCGCTGCTTCCCGACCAGCCGCTCGCCGCACACAACACGTTCGGCATTGCCGCGAACGCGCGCCTTGCCGCGCGCATCACGCATGCTGCGCAGTTCGAGGCGCTGCATCGCGACCCGCGTGTCGCGACGCTGCCGCAGCTCGTGCTCGGCGGCGGCAGCAACGTCGTTTTTACGCGCGATTACGAAGGTGTCGTGCTGTTCGACGAGATCGCGGGCCGCCGTGTCGTGCGCGAGGACGACGACGCGTGGTACGTCGAGGCCGGCGGTGGCGAGAACTGGCACGGATTCGTCGCATGGACGCTGGAACACGGGATGCCGGGGCTCGAGAACCTCGCGCTGATCCCGGGCACCGTCGGCGCCGCGCCGATCCAGAACATCGGCGCGTACGGCCTCGAGATGAGGACGTATTTCGACTCGCTGGTCGCGGTCGAGCTGGCGACGGGGCGCAGCGAGCGTTTCGACGCCGCGCGCTGCGCGTTCGGCTATCGCGACAGCTTCTTCAAGCGGGAAGGGCGCGGCCGGTTCGCGATCGTATCGGTGACCTTCCGGTTGCCGAGGCAGTGGACGCCGCGGCTCGGCTACGCGGACGTCACGCGCGAGCTCGATGCGCGGGGCATCGCGCCCGGCGCGGCGACGCCGCGCGACGTGTTCGACGCGGTCGTCGCGATCCGCCGCGCGAAGCTGCCCGATCCGCTCGTGCTCGGCAACGCCGGCAGCTTCTTCAAGAACCCGGTGATCGATGCCGCGCAGTTCGACGCGTTGCGCGCTCGCGCGCCCGACGTCGTGTCGTATCCGCAGCCGGACGGGCAGGTGAAGCTCGCGGCCGGCTGGCTGATCGACCGCTGCGGCTGGAAGGGGCGCGCGCTGGGCGCGGCGGCCGTGCACGACCGCCAGGCGCTCGTGCTCGTCAATCGCGGCGGTGCGACGGGCGCCGAGGTGCTCGCGCTGGCGCAGGCGATCCAGGCCGATGTGCACGCGCAATTCGGCGTCGAGCTCGAGCCCGAGCCGGTCTGCCTGTAACGCGGGCGCCGCGCACCCAAACAAAAAGCGCCGATCGACGATCGGCGCTTTTTTTACGCGGGTGCGTTCCGGTGCGGCAGCGGCGTCAGTGCTTGAGACGGCCGAGCAGCAGGAACTCCATCAGCGCCTTCTGCACGTGCAGGCGGTTTTCCGCCTCGTCCCACACGACGCTCTGCGGGCCGTCGATCACGCCGGCCGTCACTTCCTCGCCGCGGTGCGCGGGCAGGCAGTGCATGAACAGCGCATCCGGATTCGCGTGGCCCATCATTTCCTCGTCGACGCACCAGTCGGCGAACGCCTGCTTGCGCGCCTCGTTCTCGGCCTCGAAGCCCATGCTCGTCCACACGTCGGTCGTCACGAGGTCGGCGCCCTTGCAGGCTGCGTTCGGATCGTCGCACACCTCGTAGAACGGCGCGCTGTCGGGCGACACCAGCTTCATGTCGAGCGCATAGCCGGGCGGCGTCGACAGGCGCAGCTTGAAGCCGAGGATCTGCGCGGCTTCGATCCACGTGTAGAGCATGTTGTTCGCGTCGCCGACCCACGCGACGGTCTTGCCGGCGATCGGGCCGCGGTGCTCGTAGTACGTGAAGATGTCGGCGAGCACCTGGCACGGGTGGTATTCGTTCGTCAGCCCGTTGATCACCGGCACGCGGGAATTTTCCGCGAAGCGCTTGATGACCGCCTGCTCGAACGTGCGGATCATGATGATGTCGACCATCCGCGAGATGACCTGCGCGGAATCCTCGACGGGTTCGCCGCGGCCGAGCTGCGTGTCGCGCGTGCTCATGAAGACGGCGTGGCCGCCGAGCTGGAAGATCCCGGCCTCGAACGACAGGCGCGTGCGCGTCGAGCTTTTCTCGAAGATCATCGCGAGCGTGCGGTCGTGCAGCGGGTGATAGGTCTCGTAGTTCTTGAACTTGCGTTTCAGGATACCCGTGCGTTCGAGCACGTACTCGTAGTCTTCCAGCGAGAAATCCTTGAACTGCAGGTAGTGACGAATGGTTTTGGCGGTCATGAAACGGGATGCGGCGGGTTTCACCCGGCAGCAAGGCCGGACGGCGCCGCCGTCGGGTGTGGATAACTCAAAGCAGCATAAAGGATTTTCTGTGCTTTGACGAGCCGCGAAGGAAAACGGGGCGTGATCGTCGCGCACGGCGTGCGGTGCAGGCGGAGGGGGCTCGTGACGACGTGCGATGGCGCGCTGCGGTATAATTCAAAAGTTTTCTTCAGCCCGGCAGGCAAGCCTCCTCGCGCTCTGCCGGACACAAGCCGTGCGCTGCACAAATCCTGTGCGGCACAACGGCGGCGCGCTTCGACGTCCTGTTTTCGGGATATCTGATGGCGGGTTGCCGTCGTTCATTCCAGCTTTGTGTTTGCGTATCCAGGCGCCGTCGCCTGGGCATGGCCGGGCCGTCACTTGGGTAACCACATGGCTGAAACCCCTCCGACCGAATTCTTCATCCAGGGCATTACGAAAGACGGGAAAAAGTTTCGCCCGAGCGACTGGTCGGAACGTCTGGCCGGTGTGATGGCCTGCTTCGGGCCGGGGGCAAGCGGCCCGAATGCGCGTCTCAAGTACTCGCTGTACGTGCGCCCGACGATGCTCGGCGACCTGAAATGCGTGATCCTCGATTCAAGGCTGCGCGAGATCGAACCGATGGCTTTCGATTTCGTGCTGAATTTCGCGAAGGACAACAACCTCGTCGTTACCGAGGCGTGCGAGTTGCCGGACTACGACGCGAAGAAGTGATGCCGGGCGAGGGCGCATGCCGCGCCCCTCCGGCCGATGCCGTCGCCGCCGCGCGTGATGCGTGGGCGACAGGCAACAAAAAAGCCCGCCTAGGCGGGCTTTTTTGCGATCGCAGGAAACAGGAACGCCCGCGCGAGCGGGCGCACCGGATTTACGCTGCTGCCTGCAGACCCTTGACGGCTGCGGCCAGGCGGCTCTTGCTGCGAGCGGCCTTGTTCTTGTGAACGATCTTCTTGTCGGCGATCGTGTCGATCGTCTTCACGGCAGCCTTGAACAGCTCGGCAGCCTTTGCCTGGTCGCCGGCTTCAACAGCCTTGCGAACCGACTTGATCGCGGTACGGAATTTCGAGCGCAGCGCCGAGTTGTGCGAGTTTGCCTTCGCGGCCTGGCGGGCGCGCTTGCGTGCTTGTGCGGAGTTAGCCATGACGGTTCCTTATCCTGTCCTGTTTCCAGAGCTTGGAGCCTGACGGCCAAGCG
This sequence comes from Burkholderia paludis, assembly GCF_000732615.1. Taxonomy (GTDB): domain Bacteria; phylum Pseudomonadota; class Gammaproteobacteria; order Burkholderiales; family Burkholderiaceae; genus Burkholderia; species Burkholderia paludis. The sequence goes on along the minus strand of NZ_JPGL01000013.1, from coordinate 161,306 downwards.
CTGCTTTTCGATCCGTCCCCTGAGAACGATTGCCCAGGGGCGCATAAAAAAACGGTGATTTTAACCGAGGCCGGGACATGAAAACGGCAGTTGCCGTGCATGTACGAGCCCAGAAACCGGCGATTATAGCAACAAAATCAAGCGCGTGGCAAGTTCAACGTGATGCCCGCCGGGCGGGGCGCCGGCGACGTGCGCGCTTTTCGGCATCGGCCGCTGGTCGGGCCACGCAACGTCCGTATAATAAGCGCCCCATGAATCTATTCCGAGCCCTGCTGACGGTCAGCGGCTTCACGCTGCTGTCGCGCGTGACCGGACTGGCCCGCGAGACGCTGATCGCCCGTGCGTTCGGTGCCAGTCAATATACCGACGCGTTCTACGTCGCCTTCCGCATTCCGAACCTGCTGCGTCGCCTGTCCGCGGAAGGCGCGTTCTCGCAGGCGTTCGTGCCGATCCTCGCCGAGTTCAAGAACCAGCAGGGGCACGATGCGACGAAGGCGCTCGTCGACGCGATGTCGACCGTGCTGGCCTGGGCGCTTGCCGCGCTGTCGGTCCTCGGGATCGCCGGTGCGTCCTGGGTCGTGTTCGCGGTCGCGTCCGGCCTGCACACCGACGGCCAGGCGTTCCCGCTCGCGGTCACGATGACGCAGATCATGTTCCCGTACATCGTGTTCATCTCGCTGACGACGCTCGCCTCCGGCGTGCTGAACACCTACAAGAGCTTCTCGCTGCCCGCGTTCGCGCCGGTGCTGCTCAACGTCGCGTTCATCGCCGCGGCCGTGTTCGTCGCGCCGCACCTGAAGGTCCCGGTGTTCGCGCTCGCGTGGGCGGTCATCGTCGGCGGCGTGCTGCAGTTCCTCGTGCAGCTGCCGGGCCTGAAGAAGATCGACATGGTGCCGCTGATCGGCCTCAACCCGCTGCGCGCGCTGCGTCACCCGGGCGTGAAGCGCGTGCTCGCGAAGATGGTGCCCGCGACGTTCGCCGTGTCGGTCGCGCAGCTGTCGCTGATCATCAACACCAACATCGCGTCGCGGCTCGGGCAGGGCGCCGTGTCGTGGATCAACTACGCCGACCGGCTGATGGAATTCCCGACGGCGCTGCTCGGCGTCGCGCTCGGCACAATCCTGCTGCCGAGCCTGTCGAAGGCGCACGTCGACGCCGATTCGCATGAATATTCGGCGCTGCTCGACTGGGGCCTGCGCGTCACGTTCCTGCTCGCGGCGCCGAGCGCGCTCGCGCTGTTCTTCTTCGCGACGCCGCTTACCGCCACCCTCTTCAACTACGGCAAGTTCGACGCGCACACCGTCACGATGGTCGCGCGCGCGCTCGCGACCTACGGGATCGGGCTGGTCGGCATCATCCTGATCAAGATCCTCGCGCCGGGCTTCTATGCGAAGCAGGACATCAAGACGCCGGTGAAGATCGCGATCGGCGTGCTGATCGTCACGCAGATCTCGAACTACGTGTTCGTGCCGCTGATCGGCCACGCGGGCCTGACGCTGAGCATCGGCGTCGGCGCGTGCCTGAACTCGCTGCTGCTGTTCATCGGGCTGCGCAAGCGCGGCATCTACCAGCCGTCGCCGGGCTGGCTGCGCTTCTTCGTGCAGCTGATCGGCGCGACGCTGGTGCTCGCGGGCCTGATGCACTGGCTGTCGATCAGCTTCGACTGGACCGGGATGCGCGCGCAGCCGCTCGATCGCATTGCGCTGATGGGCGCGTGCCTCGTGCTGTTCGCTGCACTATATTTCGGTATGTTGTGGGTGATGGGCTTCAAATACGCTTACTTCAGAAGGCGCGCCAAGTGACGACCGCAATGACCCGCGTCCTCGACTACTTCAGCACGCTCGTGGCGGACGACGACAGCCTGCCCGTCACGGAGGCCGCGCTGTCGCTGGCGCAGGACGCGTATCCCGACCTCGACCTGCAGGGTACGCTGGCCGAACTCGACATGCTGGCGGCGCGGCTGCGCCGGCGGCTCGCCGACGATGCGGACCTGAAGGGCCGCGTCGTCGCGCTGAACGACTTCTTCTTCCGCGAGCTCGGCTTCGCGTGCAACCACAACGACTATTACGACCCCGATAACAGCCACCTGAACGCCGTGCTGAAGCGGCGGCGCGGGATCCCGATCTCGCTGTCGGTGCTGTACCTGGAACTCGCCGAGCAGATCGGCGTGCCGGCGCGCGGCGTATCGTTCCCGGGCCACTTCCTGTTGCGCGTCACGCTGCCGGACGGCGACCTGATCATCGATCCGGCCAACGGCCATTCGCTGTCCGAGGCGGAGATGGTCGAGATGCTCGAGCCGTATGTCGCGCGCGCGGCCGGCGCGGTCGACAGCGCATTGCGCGCGTTGCTGCAGCCGGCGGCGAGCCGCGAGATCATCGCGCGGATGCTGCGCAACCTGAAGACGATCTATCTTCAGACGGAGCGCTGGCAGCGGCTGCTGGCCGTGCAGCAGCGGCTCGTGATCCTGCTGCCCGAGCAGCTCGACGAGGTTCGCGACCGCGGTTTCGCCTATGCGCGGCTCGACTACCTGCGCCCCGCGCTCGAGGATCTCGAACAGTATCTCGGCGAGCGGCCGGATGCGGACGACGCGACCGTCGTCGAGTCGCAGGTGAGCGAATTGCGGCAGCGGATGCAGCGGGACGGCGAGGACTGAGCCGTCGCGGTCCTGCCGCCTTCCGGATGAAAAAGCGCCCGCGGTTGCGGGCGTTTTTTATTTGCGCTTATTTCGGCTGCATCCGGATCGCGCCGTCGAGGCGGATCACTTCGCCGTTGAGCATCGGATTCTCGACGATCTGGCGCACCAGCAGCGCGTATTCGGCCGGTTTGCCGAGTCGCGGCGGGAACGGCACCATTGCGCCGAGCGCGTCCTGGACGTCTTTCGGCATGCCGAGCAGCATCGGCGTTTCGAACAGGCCGGGCGCGATCGTCATCACGCGGATGCCGCTGCGCGACAGGTCGCGAGCGATCGGCAGCGTCATGCCCGCGACGCCGGCTTTCGACGCTGCGTACGCGGCCTGGCCGATCTGTCCGTCGAATGCGGCGACCGACGCGGTGCTGACGATCACGCCGCGTTCGCCTTCCTCGGTCGGTGCGTTGGCGGCCATTGCGGCGGCTGCGAGCCGGATCATGTTGAAGGTGCCGACGAGGTTCACGTTGATCGTCCGGGCGAACGCGTCGAGCGGATGCGCGCCGTCCTTGCCGACGGTCTTCGCGGCGAGCGCGATGCCGGCGCAGTTGACCAGGCCGCGCAGCGTGCCTGCGTGCGTTGCCGTGTCGACGGCCGTCCGGGCGTCGGTTTCGCTCGACACGTCGCAGTGCACGAAGGCGCCGCCCAGTTCGGATGCGAGCGCGGTGCCGGCCGTATCGTTCAGGTCGGCGAGCACGACCTTGCCGCCAGCCTGCGCGATCATCCGCGCCGTGCCGGCGCCGAGGCCCGATGCGCCGCCGGTGATCAGAAACACGTTGCCGCGAATATCCATCACTGTCTCCGTGTCGACCGCCCTTGGCGCTTCAGCGCCTAGGGAGGTCCCATGCAACGCGGTCGACCGCCCTTGGCGCTTCAGCGCCTGGGGAGGTCCCATGCAACGCGGTCGACCACCCTTGGCGCTAGCGCCCGGGAAGGTCCCATGCAACGCGCTCGCGCGCCAAGGCTGAAACGCCGGCGCGCCGGTCGTCGCCGCAGTACACGTGTGCAGCCGATTGTACGGGGCGCCATCGTGCAGCAGGTACGAAAAACGATCGTACGACAACCGGCCGGGCAAAAAAAAGCCGCCCGGCGAGGGCGGCTTGCGGGTGCGCGACGCGGTTGCTTACTTCAGCGCGTCAAACGCGCGCTCGCGGATTTCCTCGACGCTGCCGAGGCCCGAGATCTTGCGATACTGCGGCGCCTTCAGGCCGTTTTCCTCGCCGCGCTGCGCCCAGTCGCCGTAGTACGTGATCAGCGGCTTGGTCTGCGCTTCGTACACTTCGAGACGCTTCTTGACGGTTTCTTCCTTGTCGTCGTCGCGCTGGATCAGCGGTTCGCCCGTCACGTCGTCATGGCCGTCGACCTTCGGCGGGTTGAACTTGACGTGGTACGTGCGGCCCGATGCCGGGTGCGTGCGGCGACCGCTCATGCGCTCGATGATTTCGGAGAACGGGACGTCGATCTCGAGCACGTAGTCGATCGCGACGCCGGCTTCCTTCATGGCGTCGGCCTGCGCGATCGTGCGCGGGAAACCGTCGAACAGATAGCCGTTCGCACAGTCGGCGTCCTTCAGGCGTTCCTTGACGAGGCCGATGATCAGGTCGTCCGTCACGAGCTTGCCTTCGTCCATGAAGCGCTTCGCTTCGATACCGAGCGGCGTGCCGGCCTTTACGGCCGCGCGCAGCATGTCGCCGGTCGAGATTTGCGGGATGCCGAATTTTTCCTTGATGAAGTTTGCCTGGGTGCCCTTTCCCGCGCCGGGCGCGCCCAACAGAATCAAACGCATGGTGATATCTCCGAGTATGTAGATTCCTGTGGCGAGCCCTGAAGGCATCGGCGACGGCGGACGTGGCGCTTGCCTGGCGCGCGGCGGGCCGGTCTGATGCGACGCGTCGGCTGTGGCGACGCGCGGCTGCCGGCAGGGCCGCGGGCGGGGTCAAGCGAGGACGCGCTGGTCGCGGACGGCTCGCACAATCGCCTGATTATGCCACGGGTTATTTTGAACCCGGCCGAAAAAGGGCCTGCACGCGCGCGAGATCCGCTGGCGTGTCGATACCGGCTTCGGGCGCGGACTCGGTGATCAGCACCGCGATGCGCTCGCCGTGCCACAGCGCGCGCAGCTGTTCGAGCTGCTCGGCCTGTTCGATCGGCGCTTGCGCGAGCGTCGGGTACGTGCGCAGGAAACGCGCGCGATACGCATAGAGGCCGATGTGCCGGTAGACCGGGAAAGCCGGCGCCGGCATGGCCGCGACGTCGGGCCAGTGCGGCTGGTATGCGTCGCGGCTCCACGGAATCGGCGCGCGCGAAAAGTACAGCGCGACGCTCTGCGCGTCGAGCGCGACCTTCACGACGTTCGGGTTGAATACGTCGGCCGCGTCGTGGATCGGGTGGGCGGCCGTCGCGATCGCGCAGGCCGGGTGCGCGGCCAGGTGCGACGCTACGTCGCGCACGAGCACGGGGTCGATCAGCGGTTCGTCGCCCTGAACATTGACGACGACGGTGTCGTCGCTCCACCCGAAGGTCGCCGCGACTTCCGCGAGCCGGTCGGTGCCGGACGGATGGTCGGCTCGCGTCAGCACCGCTTCGAAGCCGTGATCGCGCGCCGCATCGAGCACGCTTTGCGCGTCGGATGCGACGAGCACCTGTTGCGCGCCCGCTTCGCGCGCGCGCTCGGCGACGCGCACGACCATCGGCTTGCCGCCGAGATCGGCGAGCGGCTTGTTCGGGAGTCGCGTCGACGCGAGCCGTGCGGGGATGACGGCGATGAAGGGTTGCGGGCGGGTCATCGGGGAGGTGCGGTGAGAAGAACGGAGCAGGCGGCGTGTCCCGGGTCGGTCGCCGCGCGGGGTTGGGCGCCCCGCCGCGGGCCGGCCACGGCCGGGCGGGGCGTCGAGCCGGTCAGCGGCCGGCCGGGTCGACCGGCGTGCCTTCGACGGTCTGGCGCGCTTCGTCGACCAGCATCACGGGAATGCCGTCGCGAATCGGGTAGGCGAGCTTGTCCGCGTTGCAGATCAGCTCCTGCGCGGCGCGGTCATAGTGGAGCGGGCCTTTGCAGATAGGGCACACAAGGATTTCAAGCAGGCGAGCGTCCACGGAGTTTCTCCACAACGAGGGCAATGAGGCGAGGGTCGAGCGCGGCTTCGACGGGGACGACCCACAGTCGAGCGTCGCGCCAGGAAGCGCCCAATTTTACTGCATCCTTCTCGGTGATCAGGATCGCATCGACGGCGTCGTCGACGAACGGGTTGTCGGCGAACGCGTAGTGGTCGGGCAATGCGCGCGTCGCGGGTGCGAGGCCGGCCGCGCGCAGCGTCGCGAAAAAGCGTTCCGGCGCGCCGATGCCGGCCGCGGCGAGCACGCGCTCGTTCGCGAATTGCGACAGCGGGCGGCGCAGCGCGGGCTGGTCGAGGTGCCATGCGGCGCCCGGCGTGAGCGTCAGCGAGTAGGTGTCGGGCCACGGCGGCAGCGCGCCGCTGTACGGATCGTTGACGAGCGTGGCGTCGCGGCGCCGCGACAGCGGCTCGCGCAGCGGCCCGGCCGGCAGCAGGAAGCCGTTGCCGCCGAGCCGGTGGTCGAACACGACGAGCTCGACCGTGCGGGAGAGGCGGTAGTGCTGCAGGCCGTCGTCGCTGACGATCACGTCGACGTCCGGATGTGCGGCGCACAACGCCTGCGCGGCCGCGACGCGATCGGGGCATACCCAGACGGGCGCGCCGGTGCGGCGTGCGATCAGCAGCGGCTCGTCGCCGGCCGCACTCGCGCGCGACGCGGGCGTGACGGCAAGCGGCGCCGTCACGTTCGCGCCGTAGCCGCGCGACACGATGCCGGGCGTGAAGCCGGCCGCCCGCAACGCATCCACGAGCGCGATCACGGTGGGCGTCTTGCCGGTGCCGCCGACGGTCACGTTGCCGACCACGACGACGGGCACGCCGACATCGACCGGCTGCTTCCAGCCCTGCGCGTAGGCGGTGCGCCGCAGCGCCGCGCACAGGCCGAACACGCACGCGAACGGCGTCAGCGCCCACGCGAGCGCGCCGCGGCGCTGCCATTCGCGTGTCAGGCGCGCTTCGAGCCGGGCGAGCGGGCCGCCGGGCGCGCTCATCGGGCCGGGCGCGGCGCGTCGTGCGCCGCGGCGTGGGACGGATTCGTCAAGGCGGATTCTCCGGTGGGTGGTACATGCCGCAGGGGCTGCGGAAGGCGGCACTCTAGCGCGCCGCGGGCGAACGCGGCAAGCGGGCCCGGTCGCGGCGGTTCGAGGGGCCGGATCGAGGCGGACTGTGGATAACTCTGTGAAGAACTCCGCGCGGGATTGAGTCGAACGCCCGCCGGGCGGGCCTCGAATCGGATGAGAATCGTTCCGAAAGATTTAAAAATATATAAAAATCAATGCGTTATCGGGAATCGTCTGGGTTTTTCAGCGGTTTTCGCGCGTTTCAGAAGGACGATTGCCAGAGTGTGGACACCTTCTGCGCATCGCGCCGAATGCGGCCGGCGCTGGACGCCGCGCGCGCGTCGGACTATCGTGTCGCCGCCAGCATTCATCCGACCGTCCATGCTCTCCGACTCTCCTTTTGCCGCACCGGGCGCGACCCGCGGCGGCGACGAAGTGATTCCCGTCTCGTCGCTCAATCGCGCGATTTCGACGATGCTCGAGCGCTCGTTTCCGCTGTTGTGGATCTCGGGCGAAGTGTCGAACTTCACGCGTGCCGCCAGCGGCCACTGGTATTTCTCGATCAAGGATCAGCAGGCGCAGATGCGCTGCGTGATGTTCCGCGGCCGCGCCCAGTACGCGGAGTTCACGCCGCGCGAAGGCGACCGGATCGAGGTGCGCGCGGTCGTCACGATGTACGAGCCGCGCGGCGAAGTGCAACTCAACGTCGAGGCCGTGCGGCGCACCGGGCAGGGGCGCCTGTACGAGGCATTCCTGCGGCTGAAGGCGCAGCTCGAGGGCGAGGGGCTTTTTGCCGCCGAGCGCAAGCGGCCGCTGCCGGCCCACCCGCGCGCGATCGGCATCGTCACGTCGTTGCAGGCCGCCGCGCTGCGCGACGTGCTGACCACGATCGCCCGCCGTGCGCCGCACATTCCGGTGATCGTCTATCCGGCGCCCGTGCAGGGCGCCGGTTCCGCCGAAAAGCTCGTCGCGGCCGTGGAGACCGCGAATGCGCGCCGCGAGGTCGACGTGCTGCTGGTGTGCCGCGGCGGCGGCTCGATCGAGGATCTGTGGTCGTTCAACGACGAAGCGCTGGCGCGCGCGATCGCGGCGAGCGCGTTGCCGGTCGTCAGCGGCGTCGGCCATGAAACCGATTTCACGATCGCGGATTTCGCGGCGGACGTGCGTGCGCCGACGCCTACCGGCGCGGCCGAACTCGCGAGTCCGCAGCGCGCGCTGCTGCTGCGCGAGGTTGACGATCGCCGGCGTGCGCTCGCGCGCGGCATGGCGCGCCGGCTCGAACAGCGCGCGCAGCAGCTCGACTGGCTTGCGCGCCGGCTCGTGAGTCCGGCCGAGCGGCTGCAGCGGCAGCGTACGCACATCGAGCAGCTCGCGGTGCGGCTGGCTTCGGCGGCGTCGCGGCCGGTGCGCGACGCACGCGCGCGCTTCGCGCTCGCGCAATTGCGCTGGCAGCGCGCGCGGCCCGATCCGTCACGGGCGCAGCAGGCGCTCGCGGGGTTGTCGCAACGTCTCGCGCTGGCCTTGCAGCGCCGTCACGAGCGTGACACGGCCCGCGTATCGGCCTGTGCGGCACGGCTCGAAGTGTTGAGTCCGCAGCGCACGCTCGAGCGTGGCTATGCGGCGCTGATCGACGCCCAGACGGGCCGCGCGGTGCGCACGCCGAACGCGCTGAAGCCGCAGCGGCGCCTGACCGTGCATCTCGCCGAAGGCTCGGCCGACGTGTCGCTTGCCGACGTGCAGCCGCGGCTGAGCGATACGATCTGACGCAACCGGCGCAAGCGAAGCGACGGGACGAAACCGGCGTCCCGGGAAGCTGAACGCATGCGGTGCAGCGCCGGCTCGCGTGGCCGGACGTTGCGCAAACGCCGCTTTGCCGCATACCGCGGATAAATGGCCCGTGAGTTTGCGGGGTTATTCGTCCTCGCCTACAATCGGACGCTCGGCAGCATCCAACACAGCCCCCCTACATACTCAACGAAGGAATTGCCATGGCTCATACGCTCCCGCCGCTCCCGTACGCTGAAGACGCGCTCGCGCCGACCATCTCGCTCGAGACGATCCAGTACCACTACGGCAAGCACCATCAGGCTTATGTGACGAACCTGAACAATCTGATCCCGGGCACGGAATTCGAAAACCTGTCGCTGGAAGAGATCGTCAAGAAGTCGTCGGGCGGCATCTTCAACAACGCCGCGCAAATCTGGAACCACACGTTCTTCTGGAACAGCCTGTCGCCGAACGGCGGCGGCGCACCGACGGGCGCGCTGGGCGACGCGATCAACGCGAAGTGGGGTTCGTACGACGCGTTCAAGGAAGCGTTCACGAAGGCCGCGGTCGGCACGTTCGGTTCGGGCTGGGCATGGCTCGTGAAGAAGGCCGACGGTTCGCTCGACATCGTGTCGACGAGCAACGCAGCGACGCCGCTGACGACCGCCGACAAGGCACTGCTGACGATCGACGTGTGGGAACACGCGTACTACATCGACTACCGCAACGCACGTCCGAAGTTCGTCGAAGCGTTCTGGAACATCGTGAACTGGGACTTCGCAGCGAAGAACTTCGCGTAAGGTCCGGCGCCAGCGCGCCGCCATGGCGCGCGGCACCCCACGAAAAGCCCTCGTTTCGAGGGCTTTTTGTTTTTGTCCCGCGGGAAAGTACCGCGTTTGCCGGGGCGCGCGACCATGCCGGGCATCCGGCCGCGCGTCGCGCTTGCGATCGCGACGGCCCAGGGCGGCGTGCGCCGGAACGCCCGGGCGAGCGACACCGGCTACGGATGACGGGAACGGGCGGGGGCGGCTAACGGATTCAACACGCGACGCGGAGCGGACGGACGAGTCGCCGCGATCGCGCCACGCCGTTCAGTGCGCCCCGTCGCCGAGCCCGCTTGCCTGCCGCAGCGCGTCGATGTCGACGAGTTCGATCTCGCCGACATGCAGCCGCACGACGCCGTCGGCCTGCAGCGCCTTCAGCAACTGGTTGGTGGTCTGCCGCGTCAGCGACAGCATCGACGCGAGCGTTTCCTGCGACAGCCGCACGCGCGTGCGCCCGGCGCTGATGCCGCCGTAGCCTTCGGCGATCATCAGCAGGCGCGCGGCGAGCCGCTGCGCGGCCGGCATCACGCTCATCGCCTCGACGGTCAGGAAGCTCAGGCGCAGCTTCTGCGCCATCAGCAGCGCGAACTGCCGCCAGTATTGGGGCGTCGCGTCGAGGATCGCGAGCAGCGCGGCCTGCGGGATGTGCAGCAGCAGCGCGTCGTCGAGCGCGATCGCGTCGTGCGTGCGCGGCTGGCCGTCGAACAGCGCGATCTCGCCGAACCAGGTGACGGGTTCGGCCACCGTCAGCAGCGCCTCCTTGCCCTGCGGGTCGACCGCGCCTATCGTGAGTGAACCGGCCAGCACCGCGTACAGCCCGCACGGCGGGTCGCCGCGCCGGAACAGCGCGTGGCCGGCCGGCAGCCGGCGCAGCGCCGCACGCGCGAGCAGATCCGCGCGCAACGCGGCCGGCAGCGCCGCGAACCACGGGTTCGCTTCGATCTGCGGCAGATACGGGGCGAGCGAAGAGGGCATGGGCACGCGATGTCGGGTAGCTGACAGAGGTTCTGGGGCGTGACGCGCATCATAGCGCTCAACGACCGACCAGGAGACGCCATGAAGACGCTCGAAGACCATCTTTCCCAGTATGCGGCCTACCATCGCGACGCGCGCAACATCGCGACGCACCTGGTCGGCATTCCGATGATCGTGTTCGCGGTCGAGGTGCTGCTGTCGAGGCCGGTGGTCGGGATGGTGTCCGGCATCGCGCTGTCGCCGGCGCTGCTGCTTGCCGTCGTGTCCGTGCTGTTCTACCTGCGTCTCGACCGGCGTTTCGGGGTCGTGATGGCCGCGCTGTTCGCGCTCGGCCTATGGGCCGCGCAGGCGCTGGCATTGCTGCCGACCGCGCAATGGCTAGGCGTCGGCATCGGTGCGTTCGTCGTCGGCTGGATCGTGCAGTTCGTCGGGCACTGGTTCGAGGGGCGCAAGCCCGCGTTCGTCGACGATCTGGTCGGCTTGATCGTCGGGCCGCTGTTCGTCGTCGCCGAAGTCGCGTTCTTCGCGGGGTTGCGTGGCGACGTGCGCCGCGAGGTCGAGCGCCGGGCCGGGCCCGTGCACGGCGGCGCGCACTCGCATGTCTGACGCGCCGGTCTGCGTGATCGGCGCGGGCGCCGTCGGTTGTTATCTCGGCGGCCGGCTCGCGGCCGCCGGCGCGAATGTGACGCTGGTCGGCCGGGCGCGGATTGGTGATGCGATCCATCGACACGGGCTCACGCTGACCGATCAGCACGGTTATCGCGCGACGCTCGCGCCGGCCGATGTCGTGTTCACGACGGATCCCGCCGCCGCGGCCGCCGCGCGGCTCGTGCTCGTCGCGGTGAAATCGGCCGCGACCCGCGACGCCGCCGCGCAACTGGCCGGCGTGCTGCGTCCGGGTACGGTCGTGGTCAGCTTCCAGAACGGCCTGCACAATGCCGACCTGCTGCGCGACGCGCTGCCGCAAGCGACCGTGCTGGCCGGCATGGTGCCGTTCAACGTGATCGAGCGCGGGCCCGGCGCGTTTCACCAGGGTTCGGCGGGCGCGCTCGCGGCCGCTGCGTCGCCCGCGCTGCAGCCGTTCGCCGATGCATTCGCGCGCGCCGGGCTGCCGCTCGCGCTGCATCGCGACATGCCGGCCGTGCAGTGGGCGAAGCTGCTGCTCAACCTGAACAACGCGATCAACGCACTCGCGAACCTGCCGCTGCGCGACGAACTCGCGCAACGCGCGTACCGGCGCTGCGTCGCGCTCGCCCAGCGCGAAGCGCTGCACTGGCTCGCACGGGCCGCGATTCGCCCCGCGCGGCTGACACCGCTGCCGGCCGCGTGGATTCCGGCCGTGCTCGACCTGCCCGATGGCGCGTTTCGCGTGCTCGGCGGCCGGATGCTCGCGATCGATCCGCTCGCGCGTTCGTCGATGTCCGACGATCTCGCGGCGCACCGGGCGACGGAGATCGAGTGGATCAACGGCGAGGTCGTGCGGCTGGCCGAACGCTTCGGCGGCCAGGCGCCCGTCAACGCGCGACTGTGCGCGCTCGTCCACGATGCGGAAGGCGCCCAGGCCCGCCCGGCGTGGCGCGGCGATGCGCTATGGGCCGAGTTGGCCGCGCAGGCGCCGCGTGCCGACGCCGTGCGCCCGGCGTAGCGAGGCTTCGCGCGGGGCCTCGCCGCACGGGCCGGCCGTGACGCCACGGGCGCGGCGCAACGGCTAAGATGCGGAGTGCGTCATTCGACGCCTATGCGGAGCAAGCGCCATGGTGGATCGCCCGACTCTCGACGCCTACGATGCCCATGCCGCGCAATATGCGCAGGACTGGCTCGACCAGGCCGCGCCAGACGACATGTACGCGCTGCTCGAGCAGCATTTCTCGCCGGGGCCGACCGCTGACGTCGGTTGCGGCGCGGGGCGCGACACCGCCTGGCTCGCGTCGCGCGGTTTCGACGTGCGCGGCTACGATGCGAGCGCCGCGCTGCTCGACGAGGCGCGACGCCATCATCCCGGCCTGACTTTCGAACTGGCCGCGCTGCCGGCCCTGGCCGGCGTGCCGTCGGGCGCGTTCCGCAACGTGCTGTGCGAAACGGTCGTCATGCATCTCGACCAGGCGGACGCGGCGGCGGCGGTCGCGCGGCTGGCCGATCTGCTGATGCCGGGCGGCACGTTGTACCTGAGCTGGCGGGTGGCCGGGAACGGCGCATCGCGCGACGAGCGCGGCCGCCTCTACACGCCGCTCGATTCGGCGCGGATGCGTGCGGCGCTCGGCGCCGGCGCGCAGGTGATCGACGAGTACGAGGTCGTCAGCGCATCGTCCGGCAAGCGCGTGCACCGGCTGATCGTGCGCAAGGCGGCCGGCGCCGCGCTCACTCGCGGCTGAGCGCCGCTTCCCAGTTGATGTCGACGCAGAGCACCTGCATGCCGGCCGCGACGGGCGCGGCGATCGATGCGGTCACGCACAGGTGCGCCTCGTTGATCGACAGGTAGGGCGCCGTCAGGTGCACGCGGCCCGGCGCGCGCATCGCGTCGATGAAGTACGGGCGGCGCTCCCAGCTTGCGCCTTCGGAATGCAGCAGCGGCCGGAAGCGCTTGGCGCGCTGCGAGACGCTGCCGCGCGCGAGCACGTTGTCGCCGATCTGGCGCCCCGATGCGTCGAGCAGGAAGCAGCGCGCGGTCTCGGGCAGCCCGAGCACGGTCGCGGCCGCGTCGATGAGCGGTTCGCCCGCGCCGAGCCGGCGGCTCGCTTCCTCGAGCGCCGCGACGTACGGCGCGAGCCGTTCCGCCTGGGTCTGCTCGCGTTGCGCGACACGCAGCCGCAACGCGGCCGACAGCGTATCCATGCAGCCCGCGGCAGCCTGCGGCTGCACGGGTTCGACGCTCGGCCCCGCGAAGTACTGGCCCTGCACGAAATCGACGTCGCACTCCAGCGCGATCAGCGCGTCGCGCTCGGTCGCGAGCCCGCCCATCAACACGAGCTGGCCGGATTCGTGCAGCAGCGACACCAGCCCCGGCAGCACGCGCTCGAGATGCGAGTGCTCGCTCGCCTGTGCGAGGATGCCGCGATCGAGCGTGACGATGTCGGGATGCAGGTGCCACACGCGGTCGATGTTCGAATGCTTCGCGCCGAAGCCGACGAGCGCGATCAGGAAGCCGGCCTTGCGCAGCCCGTCGATGATCGCCGCGTAGCGCGGCGTTTCGCCGCCCGCCTGCTCGGGCACCTCGAGCACCACGCGGTGCGGCGGCAGCCCGAGCGCCTTCAGGTTCGCGAGCATCGCGTCGCCGTAGACGGTGTCCATCAGCGCGGCCGGATGCAGGCTCAGGAAGAGCCATTCGTCGTGGCTGTCGAACGCATGGAAGTTGCCGAGATGCAGCGATTCGGCGAGCCGGCCGAGCTCGAGCAGGTCGCCGCGCCGGGCCGCCTGCGTGAACACCTCGTGCGACGCCACCTGGCGGTTTTCCTCGTCGTGCGCCCGCAGCGACGCGTGATAGCCGATCGCGCGGCGGTGCGACACCGAAAAAACGGGCTGGAACACGCTGAACACGGTGTAGCCGCCGTACAGCACGGTGCGCCGGTTCCCGTCATCGCCGGCGACGGGGCGGGGCGGTTGAAAGCCGGGGGGATCGAGTTCGATCATGCTCATGATGTCGGCCGAAGGAAGGCTGCCAGTTTACCTACAGAATAGGCGAGCAAGAAGCGTGCACGGCAACGTACCCCGTGCGGCGGCCCGTCGCGGCCACGGAACGGGGCATCGAGGCGCGTGTCATCGGGCCGGATGCACCGCCATGGTGCGCGGCGCGGCGGCGCACCGTCCGAAACGGCGCGCGCCGCGCGTCAGGCGCGCTCGGACGGATCGGTCTTGCGTGCGGTGCCGCGGATCTCGGGTGCGAGCTGCGCGAAGATCCACGCGGACGCGGCCGTAATGATCCCGACGCAGATGAACGTCGCATGGAAGGCCGGCAGCGTGTTGCTTGGCGTCACGGCGCGCAGCATGCCGGTGAACGTCGCGAGCAGCGCGCCCGCGACCGTGACCCCGAGGCTCATCGACAGCATCTGCACCAGCGAGAACAGGCTGTTGCCGCTGCTCGCGCCGCCGGTGCCGAGATCCTTCAGTGTCAGCGTGTTCATCGCGGTGAACTGCATCGAGTTGAAGCCGCCGAACAGCGCGAGGTGCACGACCTTCACCCACACGGGCACCGTGTCGCGCATCAGCGCGAAGCTCGCCATCATCACGCCGACCATGATCGTGTTCACGAGCAGGACCTTGCGGTAGCCGTGCCGCGTGATCAGGCGCGTGATGATCCGTTTCGAGAACATCCCGGCCGCCGCGACCGGCAGCATCATCAACCCTGCTTCGAAGGCCGAGTAGCCGAGGCTCACCTGGAGCAGCAGCGGGATCAGGTACGGCATCGCGCCGCTGCCGATCCGCGCGAACAGGTTGCCGAGCAGCCCGACGCTGAACGTGTGGATCCTGAACAGTTCGAGCGAGAAGATCGGCTGCGGCGCGCGCACCGCATACAGCCCGTACGCGACGAAGCAGGCGAGGCTCAGGATCAGCAGCACGAGCACGGCCGCGTGCTGCATCCCGAGATCGGCGAGGCCGTCGAGCGACAGCGAGATCGCGATCATGCCGATCGTCAGCAGCAGGTAGCCCTTCAGGTCGAAGCGGCCGACGGCCGGATTGCGCGCATCGGGCATCGAATAGAAGGTCGCGATGCAGCCCGCGACGCCGACCGGCACGTTGATCAGGAAGATCCAGTGCCACGACGCGATCTTGACGAGCCAGCCGCCGAGCGTCGGCCCGATCAGCGGGCCGATCAGGCCGGGAATCGCGACGAACGACAGCGCGGGCAGGTAGCGTTCGGCCGGGAACGTGCGCAGCACTGCGAGGCGCCCGACCGGCAGCAGCATCGCGCCGCCGACTCCCTGCACGATGCGGAATGCGACGAGTTGCTGCAGCGAATGCGCGTTGGCGCACAGCAGCGAGCCGAGCGAGAACACCAGGATCGCGCTGAAGAACACCCGCCGCGTGCCGAAGGTATCGGCGAGCCAGCCTGACACGGGGATCATCACCGCCATCGTCAGCGAGTACGCGATCACGACCGACTGCATGCGCAGCGGCGATTCGCCGAGGCTCGCGGCCATCGACGGCAGCGCCGTGTTGACGATCGTCGAATCGAGCGTCTGCATGAAGAAGCCCGTCGCGACGAGCCAGAGCATCACGGTGAGGTTCTTTTCGCCGGGAGCGGCGGCGGGCGGGCGTTGGAACATGAGGGCGGGGCGGTGGCGCGGGACAGCCGACATTGTAGGGAAAGCCGCCGCGCCGTGCAGGTTTGGCGCAGGCGGCTGCGCGGGCCCGGGCCGGCGCGGCCCGTCCTCCCGAATTGACCAGTACAGTTCAGCCGGAAGTGTCTGCAGCCGTACCTGTCCCTGTGCTGCCACTGTCCGAAATACTGGTGTCATCGGACCCATGCGACCAGGAGGCTGCCATGCGTGAACTGCGACTTTACGTGATCGACGGCGACGAGCCGGCGGGCCGGTGGCGGATTGTCGATCGCACCGCGCTGCAGGTGGCGGACGGCGAGGCATGGGTGACGATCGAGGGTCGGCCCGACGATCACTGGCTCGGCGCCGGCGCGTCGTTGACATTGCTGCCCGGCATGCGCGTGTGGGTCAGCGCCGGGCCGTGCGGCGCGACATTCGCGTTCGGTCCGCTCGCGGTGCCGGCCGCGCTGGCGGCGGGTGCGTGGTGGCGGCCGTTCGTTGCGTGGCGCGACGGCCGGCGTCACGCGGCCGTGTCGCTGCCCACATAGCGCGCCCGCGGCCGGATCAGCTTGCCGTCCGCATATTGCTCGAGCGCATGCGCGATCCAGCCGGCCGTGCGGCCGGCCGCGAACAGCACGAACGCCGCGCCGTCCGGCAGCGCCAGCGCACGCTGCAGCACCGAAAGGGCGAAGTCGATCGTCGGGCGCAGACCCGTTGCCGCTTCGACGCGCGCGGCGAACGCGAGGGCCGTGCGCAGCGCCGGGCGGTCCGGCACGGTTGCCTGCAATGCATCGAGCAAGGCCCGTCCGCGCGGATCGCCGCCGGGGTAGAGCGGATGGCCGAAGCCGGCGAGCGTGCCGCGCCGGCCCGTCGTGCGTCCGTCGGGCGCGACGCGCGTTGCGAGGGTGCGGTCGAGGTCGGCGGTGCGGATCGCGTCGTCGAGCAGTGCGGTTGTGCGGAAGGTCTCGCCGCCGTGGCGCGGGCCCGACAACGCCGCAAGGCCGCCCGCGATCGCGCCGAACAGCGGCGTGCCGGTCGACGCGATGCAGCGTACGGCAAAGGTCGACGGATTCAGTTCGTGATCGGCGCTCAACACGAGCGCGCGACGCAGCAGGTCGGCTTCGTCGTCGCGCGTGACCTGCCAGGCGGTTGCGAGTTGCCGGTGCACGGGGGCGTCGCCGGGTGCGATCGCGGCCAGCGCGGCGGGGGCGATGCGCAGCAGCAGCGCCGCCGTGTCGAGTTGCGCATCGCGATTCCGTGCCTGCCGGCGCGGTAACGACGCAGCCGCGGCCGGCAGCAGCACGAGCGCGCGTTCGAGCGGCGCGAGATGTGTCCAGCTGCGCATCCAGTCCACCCAGCACCCGGCGTCGAAGCCGCTCGATCCGGGCGACACGGTCGCCAGCCGCGCGGGCGGGCAGTCCCACAGCCGGGCGGCGGTTTCCTCCAGCGTGGCCGAACCGGCGAGCGCGATCGCGTCGGCGCCCCGGTAGCGCAGGCGGCCGTCGGCGATCTGCGTGATGCGCGATTCGAGCACCGGCACGCCCCAGTCGAGCGAGCGTTCGGCCACCGCGCCCGCGCGTTTCGCGTCGGCCCGGCGGCGCGCGAGCAGGCGCACCTCGTCCGCGTCGTAGCGGCGGCGCCTGGTCGCGCCGTCGGGCAGCGAGCGCAGCAGGCCGCGGCTCACATACGCATAGAGCGTGCTCACGCTGACACCGAGGGTGCCGGCGGCTTCCTGCGCGCTGAGGGATGTCATGCAGGTCGCTCCTGTCGGGATGCATGAAGCATGGCCACGCTACAACTATTCGTTATGTATTGATTCGCGCAATCAAGATTGATCGCGCCTGTCGCGAATTCTAGACTCGATTCCGTCTCCTCCACCGCTCACTTCGCCATGACACCCGAACTCGCATTGACGCACCTCTGGCAACTCGCCGGCGGCGACGCCGGCGCGCTGGCCCGCGCGACCGTCGCCGGGCAGGACCCGACGTTGCCGTCGACATGTCACGTCGGCACGCTCGCCGCCGCGACGATCGCGGCGGCCGGACTCGCGGCGGCCGAATGCCACCGGCTTCGCACGGGCGTCGCGCAGTCCGTCGACGTGTCGGTGCGCGACGCGCTCGTCGCGTTCCGCAGCGAACGCTACCTGCGCGTGGACGACGGCCCGCCGCCGGAGCTGCGTCATCCGGTGACGGGCTTCTTCGAGACGGGCGACGGGCGCTGGATTCAACTGCACGCGAATTTTCCGCATCACCTGCAGGGGATCCTCGACGTGCTCGGTTGCGGCGAGCAGCATGCCGACGTCGCCGCCGCGATCCGCACGTGGCGTGGTGCGGCGCTCGACACGGCGCTTGCCGAGGCGGGCCTCTGCGCGGCATTGATCAGAACCCCTGATGAATGGGCGGCGCACGAGCAGGCGCATGCGATCGCGTCGCTGCCGCTGTTCGAGATTGAGCGGATCGGCGATGCGCCGGTCGAGCCGATCGGCCGCGGCGCGGCCGGCCAGCCGCTCGCCGGCGTGCGCGTGCTCGATCTCACTCGCATCATCGCGGGCCCGGTCGCGGGCCGCACGCTGGCGTCGCACGGCGCGCAGACGCTGCTCATTAACGGCCCGCACCTGCCGAACATCGCGCCGCTGGTGATCGACAACGGGCGTGGCAAGCGTTCGGCGTGGATCGACCTGCGCGACACGGCGGGCGTCGAGACGCTGCGCGCGCTTGCGCGCGATGCGGACGTGTTCCTGCAGTCGTACCGGCCCGGCGCGCTCGCGGCGCGCGGCTTCGCGCCGCAGGCGCTGGCGGCGCTGCGGCCCGGCATCGTGTGCGTCACGGTATCGGCGTACGGGCACGCAGGGCCGTGGGCGCAGCGGCGCGGCTTCGACAGCCTCGTGCAGTCGGCAAGCGGGATTGCGTGGCAGGAGCAGCAGGCCGCGCACGCGAGCGCACCGCGCCATCTGCCGTGCCAGGCGCTCGATCACGCGACGGGTTATCTGGCGGCGTTCGGCGCGATGATCGCGCTCGCGCGCCGGGCCCGCGAAGGGGGCAGCTGGCACGTGCGGATGTCGCTCGCGCAGACGGGGCGCTGGCTGCAGTCGTTCGGCGTCGTGCCGGACGGCCTTCAGGCGCCCGATTTCGGGCCCGCCGATTTACGCGAGCGGTTCGAGCGCGTCGCGTCGCCGTTCGGGATGCTCAGGACCGTGCGGCCGGCCGAGCGGTTGTCGGCGACGCCGCCGGCGTTCGCGCGGCCGCCCGTGCCGCTCGGCACCGACGAGGCGCGCTGGCTGTGAGCGCCGGCGGCGCGGCGGACGTTACTTGCGCAGCTCGACGACGAAGTCGTAGTAGTCGTTGCGGCAGTAGGTATCGGTCAGTTCGATCGCGCGCTGGTCCGACGTATAGCCGATCCGCGTGATCAACAGCAGCGCGTCGTGCGGCGCGATGCCCATCTGGTCGGCGATCTCGTCGGTCGCGTTGACCGCGCGGAAATGCTGCAGCGCGCGCACGATCGGCGTGCCGCGCGCCTCGAGATAGCTGTACAGCGAATCGCCGATCGCCTCCGGGTCGGGAATCAGCGTCGCGGGGAACGTCGAGTTCTCGACGGCCATCACGATGTTGTCGGCCAGGCGCAGGCGCTTCAGGCGCGTGACCGATGCGGCGGGCGACAGCCCGAGCTGGATCACCTCGTCGCGGTTCGCGGGCTGGATCTCGCGTGCGAGCCATTGCGAGCTCGGCCTGAAGCCGCGGCGCTCGAGCATTTCGCTGAAGCTCGACAGCCGCGACAGCGGATCTTCATAGCGCGGCTGGATGAAGTTGCCCGCGCCCTGCGTACGACGGATCAGGCCCTGCTCGACGAGCAGCGCGATCGCCTTGCGCGCGGTGATGCGCGATACGCCGAGCGCGTCGGACAGCACGCGCTCCGACGGCAGTGCCTCGCCGGCCGTCCAGCGGTTGTCGTGGAGCGCGTCGCCGAGCTTGCGGGCGAGTTGCAGGTAGAGCGGCGTGTCGTTGTCGGGGTCGGGGCGCAGGTCCTGCCAGCGGTCGTCCGTGGGTGCCTTCATGGGATGCGTGTCGATCAGGTTGCGGCCATTCTAAGTCATCATGCGGCGCTGTTATAGCCGGTTTTTGCCCTGCAATAGGCCGTCGGCGCGCCGATTGACTACACTGATGCGTCGAATTCGATGCCCGGGCGCGCGATGCGCGGCCCCTATCCGCAGCGAGGAGCGCATGACAGACACGATTGCCACGGTCGTCCTGCCGGACGGCGAGACGGTGCCGAAACTCGGCCAGGGCACCTGGGAAATGGGCGAGCGGCCGGCCCGGCGTGCGGACGAGATCGCCGCGCTGCGCGAGGGCGTCGAGCTCGGGATGACGCTGATCGATACGGCGGAGATGTACGGCGAGGGCGCGACCGAGACGCTTGTCGGCGAGGCGCTCGCGGGCCTGCGCGACGACGTGTTCCTCGTCAGCAAGGTGTATCCGCACCATGCGAGCCGGCGCGGCGTCGTCGCCGCCTGCGACGCGAGCCTCAAGCGCCTGCGCACCGACCGCCTCGACCTGTACCTGCTGCACTGGCGCGGCTCGGTGCCGCTCGAGGAGACGGTGGAGGGTTTCGAGGCGTTGCGGCGGTCGGGCAAGATCCGTCACTGGGGCGTCAGCAACTTCGATACGGCCGACATGGCCGAGCTCGTCGGCGAAGCGGGCGGAGCCGCGTGCGCGACCAACCAGATTCTCTACAACATCGCACGGCGCGGCCCGGAATTCGACCTGCTGCCGTGGCTCGCCGGGCGCCGGATGCCCGCGATGGCCTACAGTCCGGTCGATCACGGGCGGCTGCCGAAGCGTTCGCCGCTCGACGAGATCGCGCGGCAGCGCGGCGTATCGGTGCTGCGGGTCGCGCTCGCGTGGGTGCTCGCGCGGCCGGGCGTATTGGCGATCCCGAAGGCTGCGAGGATCGAACACGTGCGCGACAATCGGGCGGCACTCGATCTGGTGCTGACCGGCGACGAGCATGCGCAGCTCGACGCGTACTTCCGCCCGCCGCGCAGCAAGCGCGCGCTCGAAATGCTCTGACCGATGCACCGTGACGCGGAGCGGCGCGCCGGACGAAAAAAAGGCCCGTCCGGAACCGGACGGGCCTCGCCTGCATGCAACAGGGCGCGAGCGCCCCGTGCTTACTTCGTCTTCGCGCTGATCACGCCTTCCGATACGTTGGCCGGCGTCTCCGCATACTGCTTGAACTCCATCGTATAGGTCGCGCGGCCCTGCGTTGCCGAACGCAGCGACGTCGAATAGCCGAACATCTCGGCGAGCGGCACCTCGGCGCGCACGAGCTTGCCGCCGCCGCCCGCGATGTCCTCCATCCCCTGCACGATGCCGCGCCGGCTCGACAGGTCGCCCATCACGTTGCCCATGAATTCCTCGGGCGTCTCGACCTCGACCGCCATCATCGGCTCGAGCAGCACGGGCTTCGCCTTGCGCATCGCTTCCTTGAACGCGATCGAGCCGGCCATCCGGAACGCGTTTTCGTTCGAGTCGACGTCGTGGTACGAACCGAACGTCAGGTGCACCTTCACGTCGACGACCGGGTAGCCCGCGAGCACGCCGCTCTTCAGCGTGTCGATGATGCCCTTGTCGACGGCCGGGATGTACTCACGCGGAATCACGCCGCCCTTGATCTCGTCGAGGAACTCGTAGCCCTTGCCGGGGTTCGGCTCGAGCGTGATCACCGCATGGCCGTACTGGCCGCGCCCGCCCGATTGCTTGACGAACTTGCCCTCGACGTCGGCGGCCGTTGTGCGCACCGTCTCGCGATACGCGACCTGCGGCTTGCCGACGGTCGCTTCCACGCCGAATTCACGCTTCATCCGGTCGACCAGGATTTCGAGGTGCAGCTCGCCCATCCCCGAAATGATCGTCTGGCCGGATTCCTCGTCGGTCTGCACGCGGAACGACGGATCTTCCTGCGCGAGGCGGTTCAGCGCGAGGCCCATTTTTTCCTGGTCGGCCTTCGTCTTCGGCTCGACGGCCTGCGAGATCACCGGCTCCGGGAACTCCATCTTCTCGAGGATGATCGGCTTGGCCGGATCGCACAGCGTGTCGCCGGTGGTCGCTTCCTTCAGGCCGACGGCCGCCGCGATGTCGCCCGCGCGCACCTCCTTGATTTCCTTGCGCTCGTTCGCGTGCATCTGCAGGATCCGGCCGAGCCGTTCCTTCTTGTCCTTCGTCGCGTTGAGCACCGTGTCGCCCGATTCGACGACGCCCGAATACACGCGGAAGAAGATCAGCTGGCCGACGAACGGGTCGGTCATGATCTTGAACGCGAGCGACGAGAACGGCTCGTCGTCGCTCGGATGACGTTCCGCCGGCTTTTCCGGATCGGCGAAGTCGTGGCCGAGAATCGCCGGCACGTCGACCGGCGACGGCAGGTAGTCGATCACCGCGTCGAGCATGGCCTGCACGCCCTTGTTCTTGAATGCGCTGCCGCACAGCATCGGCACGATCTCGTTCGCGATGGTGCGCTTGCGCAGCGCGGCCTTGATCTCGTCCTCGGTCAGCGATTCGTGGTCGTGCAGGTACTTCTCGAGCAGTTCCTCGCTCGCTTCCGCCGCGGCCTCGACCATCTTCTCGCGCCATTCGTGCGCGAGCTCGACGAGGTTTGCAGGGATGTCCTCGTACGTGAACTTCACGCCCTGGCTTTCGTCGTCCCAGACGATCGCCTTCATCTTCACGAGATCGACGACGCCCTGGAAATGATCTTCCGCGCCGATCGGAATCTGGATCGGCACCGCGACGCCTTTCAGGCGCTCGCCGATCTGCCGCTGCACGCGGAAGAAATCGGCGCCGATGCGGTCCATCTTGTTGACGAACGCAATGCGCGGCACCTTGTACTTGTTCGCCTGGCGCCACACGGTCTCGGACTGCGGCTGCACGCCGCCGACCGAGTCGTAGACCATGCACGCGCCGTCGAGCACGCGCATCGAGCGCTCGACTTCGATCGTGAAGTCGACGTGCCCGGGCGTGTCGATGATGTTGATTCGGTGTTCCGGATAGTTGCCGGCCATGCCCTTCCAGAAGGCCGTGGTCGCCGCCGACGTGATCGTGATGCCGCGTTCCTGCTCCTGCTCCATCCAGTCCATCGTGGCCGCGCCGTCGTGCACTTCACCGATCTTGTGGCTCACGCCGGTGTAAAACAGGATGCGCTCGGTCGTCGTGGTTTTGCCGGCATCGATGTGAGCGCTGATCCCGATATTGCGATAGCGCTCGATGGGGGTTTTGCGGGGCACGTGAACCTCCTTAGGTTCGGATCGTAAGCGGGCCGGCTGGGCTGGCCCGGGCTGGACAAGCGAGACTTAAAGCATAGCGCTTGCGCGTGGCTTTTGCAGATGCGGCCGGCGCCGGCGGAATCAAGTCGGTGCCTGCGGGCGGCGCGTAAAAAAAGCCGGCGCGCAACGGGCGGCCGGCTTCGGTCGGTGCGCGGCGCGACGCCGCGGCGAGGGCCGTTACTGGGCCTGCGGCAGACCGTCGAGCTTCATGCCGGGCTTGATGCCCTTCGCCGCGAACCAGCCCTTGCTCATTTCGAGTGCATACACGCCGTTGTTGCGCGGGCAGTGGTTGTCGGTCGTCTCGGCCTTCATCTCGTCGATGTCGGTGATCGTGCCGTCCGCGCGGACGAACGCGATCGACAGCGGGATCAGCGTGTTCTTCATCCAGAAGCAGTGCACCGCGTTCTCGTTGAACACGAACAGCATGCCTTCGTTCGGCGCGAGCTGCGAACGGTACATCAGCCCCTGTTCACGGTCGGCGTCGTTCGCGGCGACGGCCGCGTCGATCACGTACATGCCGGCGCGCAGCTTCACGCGCGGGAACTCGCTCGGCTGCTTGGCGCCGGGCGGCATCTGCGCGCTGGCGGCTTGCATGCCGAACGCGAGGGCGGCGAGGGCGGCGGGAAACACGGCGGCGCGCACAAGGCGGCCGAGCGACGAGCGCAGGGAGAATTGCACAGCAAGGCTCCTATCTGGAAAACGAGACCCGCATGGTACGCGATGCGTGCGGGCGGGCACAAAAAGAAAAAGGCAGATCGCCTTGCGGTGATCTGCCTTTCAACGCCGTAAGAACGGCAAGACTGCGTGTTCTTGACTGCGTTATTACAGCTTGCTTACTTAGTTCGAAGCAGCTGCCGGTGCTGCTGCGTCGCTTGCTGCAGCCTTCTTCGATGCCTTGTGGTGTGCCTTCTTGTGAGCGTGCTTCTTAGCATGCTTAGCCGGTGCCGAAGCAGCGTCAGCAGCTGCCGGAGCAGCTTCCGGTGCCGATGCTTGTGCGAAAGCAGCCGTTGCGAAGAGGCCAGCGACCAGAGCGGCGATCAGTTTGTTCATGTTGTGTTCCTCAGCTTTAGTTAATTAACCAAATGACCCGGCAATAGGAGTCATGACGTCTAACGGTGCCATCCACCTTTCGGTTGACAGACGCTCCAAGAAATTTCTCTTTGCGCTGCGGGCGCCGAATCGTATTCGAAAAAAACGTCGCTTTCGTGACGCAAACACGGTTCGGCTGCCAATGCCGGATAGCTAAGGTTGGCATCTGCGAGGTTTAACGCGCGATCTTCGCAGGTGGTTGACGAAAAAAATGACGAAAAGTGTGCGTGTCCCGAAATCGTCATCCGGCGGGCGCGAAACCGTCCCACGGCGCGCGCGGCGGCAGTGCAATTGTTTCTCCCGGCGCAATGCCGAGCGCGAATATGTCCAGTGCGCCGATGCCGACGCGCACCAGGCGCAACGTCGGGAAGCCCACGGCGGCCGTCATGCGGCGCACCTGCCGATTCTTGCCTTCGGTGATCGCCAGTTCGATCCACGTCGTCGGGATCGCCGCGCGGTGGCGGATCGGCGGATTGCGCGGCCACAGCGCGTCGGGCGGCTCGATGAATTCGGCGCGGCACGGGCGCGTCACGTAGTCGCCCAGGTCGACGCCGCGCGCGAGCGCCTTCAGGTCGGTGGAGCCGGGCGCGCCCTCGACCTGCGCCCAGTAGCGCTTGACAAGCTTGTGGCGCGGCTCGGCGATGCGTGCCTGCAGCGCGCCGTCGTCGGTGAGCAGCAGCAGGCCTTCGCTGTCCGCGTCCAGCCGGCCGGCCGCGTAGACGCCGGGTGTCTTGACCCAGTCGCCGAGCGACGGCCGCGTCTCGTGCGCGGAAAACTGGCAAATCGTGCCGAACGGCTTGTTGAGGGCGATCAGGTTCATGGCGGGGCGGCTGCCCGGCGCCGCGGGGCGCGGGGGCGGGCGGTCTATGGCAAATGGCGGAATCTTAATGCATAATACGGAACGGCAAGTCCTCTGTCTTATATAAGACATAAGTGGGGTCTTGATACGCAGCGCCGCGGTTCACGCCGAAGTGCCCGATTGGGGCGCTAGAATAGCGGCTCGCTGTTGCCGTCACGGGGTGGCCATGCCGCGCCCCCGCCGCGCGCGCAGTTTCGACCAGCATCACCTGCTCAGCCACGTCACTGGAGTCGATCATGCCGTATCAGCACATCAAGGTTCCGGAGGGCGGTGACAAGATCACCGTCAACAAGGATTTCTCGCTCAACGTTTCCGATCAGCCGATCATTCCCTATATCGAAGGCGACGGTACGGGCTTCGATATCACGCCGGTCATGATCAAGGTCGTCGATGCGGCGGTCGAGCATGCCTACAAGGGCAAGCGCAAGATCCACTGGATGGAGATCTTCGCGGGCGAGAAGGCGACGAAGGTGTACGGTCCGGACGTGTGGCTCCCGGACGAAACGCTGCAGGTGCTCAAGGAATACGTGGTGTCGATCAAGGGGCCGCTCACGACCCCGGTCGGCGGCGGCATCCGTTCGCTGAACGTCGCGCTGCGCCAGGAACTCGACCTGTACGTGTGCCTGCGCCCGGTCCAGTACTTCAAGGGCGTGCCGTCGCCGGTGCGCGAGCCGCAAAAGATCGACATGGTGATCTTCCGCGAGAACTCGGAAGACATCTACGCGGGCATCGAATGGGCCGCGGGTTCCGAGCAGGCGAAGAAGGTCATCAAGTTCCTGCAGGACGAGATGGGCGTGAAGAAGATCCGCTTCCCGGAAACCTCGGGGATCGGCGTCAAGCCCGTGTCGACCGAAGGCACCGAGCGTCTCGTGCGCAAGGCGATCCAGTACGCGATCGACAACGATCGCAAGTCGGTCACGCTGGTGCACAAGGGCAACATCATGAAGTTCACGGAAGGCCTGTTCCGTGACGCCGGCTACGCGCTCGCGCAGAAGGAATTCGGCGGCGAGCTGATCGACGGCGGCCCGTGGATGCGCGTCAAGAACCCGAAGACGGGCAACGAGATCGTGATCAAGGATTCGATCGCCGATGCGTTCCTGCAGCAGATCCTGCTGCGCCCGGCCGAATACGACGTGATCGCCACGCTGAACCTGAACGGCGACTACATCTCCGACGCGCTGGCCGCGCAGGTCGGCGGCATCGGGATCGCGCCGGGCGCGAACCTGTCGGATTCGGTCGCGATGTTCGAGGCGACCCACGGCACGGCGCCGAAGTACGCGGGCAAGGATTACGTGAACCCCGGTTCCGAGATCCTGTCGGCTGAAATGATGCTGCGCCACCTCGGCTGGACGGAAGCGGCCGACACGATCATCGCCGCGATGGAGAAGTCGATCCTGCAGAAGCGCGTCACGTACGACTTCGCGCGCCTGATGGAAGGGGCGACGCAGGTGTCGTGCTCCGGCTTCGGCGAAGTGCTGATCGAGAACATGTAAGTCCCCTTCCGGGGTGGGCCGGCGCAGTTCCGGCCGCCCCGGCGCCTACTGCCGGCGCCGGGGCGTTTCGTGGATGGCAGGTTTGTTGGCAGGGCGGTCCGGCATGCGGGCCGCGGCGCCGCACGGCGGCCCGGAGCCCCTGCAAGGTAGAACATGACGGCCCTCGCAACACCATCGCCCGGTTAAGCCGGCGCCCCTTTCGCGACCGACCCGGTCGCTCCCCGCCGGTTATCCGCCGGCGCTCCTCAGTCCCATTTTCACGTAGCAACGCATCGACCATGTCCACTTCGCCCAAGATCATCTACACCCTCACCGACGAAGCGCCGGCGCTCGCGACCTATTCGCTGCTGCCGATCGTCAAGGCCTTCACGCGCTCGTCCGGCGTCGCCGTCGAAACGCGCGACATCTCGCTCGCCGGCCGCATCGTCGCGGCATTCGCGGACGTTCTGCCGCCCGAACAGAAGGGTTCCGACGATCTGGCCGAGCTGGGACAGCTCACGCTGAAGCCGGAAGCGAACATCATCAAGCTGCCGAACATCAGCGCGTCGGTGCCGCAGCTCAAGGCCGCGATCGCCGAACTCCAGGCGCAGGGCTACAAGCTGCCGGCCTATCCGGAAGATCCGGCGACGGACGAAGAGAAGGCCGTCAAGGCGCGCTACGACAAGATCAAGGGCAGCGCGGTGAACCCGGTGCTGCGCGAAGGCAACTCCGACCGCCGCGCGCCGCTGTCGGTCAAGAACTACGCACGCAAGCATCCGCACAAGATGGGTGCGTGGAAGGCCACGTCGAAGGCGCACGTCGCGCACATGAGCGAAGGCGATTTCTACGGCAGCGAGAAATCGGCGCTGATCGCCGATGCCGGCAGCGTGAAGATCGAACTCACGACGGCCGACGGCGCGAAGAAGGTGCTGAAGGAAAAGACGGCCGTCAAGGCCGGTGAAGTGATCGACGCATCGGTGATGAGCCGCAACGCGCTGCGCAGTTTCATCGAAGCGCAGATCGCCGACGCGAAGGCGCAGGACGTGCTGTTCTCGGTGCACCTGAAGGCGACCATGATGAAGGTCTCCGATCCGATCCTGTTCGGCCATTTCGTATCGGTGTTCTACCGCGACGCGCTCGCGAAGCACGCGGACGTGCTGGCGCAGGCCGGTTTCAACCCGAACAACGGCATCGGCGACCTGTACGCGCGCCTGAAGGACCTGCCGGCCGACACGCGCGACGCGATCGAAGCCGACATCAAGGCCGAATACGCGGCGCGCCCGCGCCTCGCGATGGTCAACTCGGACAAGGGCATCACGAACCTGCACGTGCCGAGCGACGTGATCGTCGACGCTTCGATGCCGGCGATGATCCGCGAATCGGGCGGCATGTGGGGCCCGGACGGCGAACTGTACGACGCGAAGGCCGTGATTCCGGATCGCTGCTACGCAGGCGTCTACCAGGCCGTGATCGAGGACTGCAAGCAGCACGGCGCATTCGATCCGGTCACGATGGGCAGCGTGCCGAACGTCGGCCTGATGGCGCAGGCGGCCGAAGAATACGGCTCGCACGACAAGACCTTCCAGATCCCGGCGGACGGCGTCGTGCGCGTCACCGACGAAGCCGGCAACGTGCTGCTCGAGCACGCGGTCGAAGCGGGCGACATCTGGCGCATGTGCCAGACCAAGGACGCGCCGGTGCAGGACTGGGTCAAGCTCGCGGTGAACCGCGCACGCGCGACCGGCGCACCGGCCGTGTTCTGGCTCGATCCGGCGCGTGCGCACGACGCGCAGATCATCGCGAAGGTCGAACGCTACCTGAAGGATCACGACACCAACGGTCTCGACATCCGCGTGATGACGCCGGTCGAAGCGACGCGCTTCTCGCTCGAGCGCATCCGTGCGGGCAAGGACACGATCTCGGTCACCGGCAACGTGCTGCGCGACTACCTGACCGACCTGTTCCCGATCATGGAACTCGGCACCAGCGCGAAGATGCTGTCGATCGTGCCGCTGATGGCCGGCGGCGGGATGTTCGAAACGGGTGCGGGCGGTTCCGCGCCGAAGCACGTGCAGCAGTTCGTCGAGGAAGGCTTCCTGCGCTGGGATTCGCTCGGCGAATTCCTCGCGCTGGCTGCGTCGCTCGAACACCTCGGCCACGCGTACCAGAACCCGAAGGCGGTCGTGCTCGCGAAGACGCTCGACCAGGCAACCGGCAAGTTCCTGGACGAGAACAAGTCGCCGGCGCGCAAGGTCGGCGGCCTCGACAACCGCGGCAGCCACTTCTACCTGTGCCTGTACTGGGCGCAGGCGCTGGCCGAGCAGACCGAGGACGCCGCACTGAAGGAGCAGTTCGAAGGCGTCGCGAAGGCGCTGTCCGACAGCGAAGCGCGTATTCTGGAAGAACTGGCGGCGGCGCAGGGCAAGCCGCAGGCGATCGGCGGCTACTACCGTCCGAACGTCGACCTGACGAGCCAGGCGATGCGCCCGAGCGCGACGCTGAACGGCATCGTCGACGCGGTCGCCTGACGCAGGCCGCGCGCGCGAGCGCGCCACCGCGGCGGGCGTGACGGCCCGTCGCCCGTGACAAAAGAAAACGCCCCGGCTGCCCCGGGGCGTTTTGCGTTGCAGGCTTGCCATTCAGACGTGAACGATTTCCCAGTCGGCGATTTCGTGCGGCACTTCGAGCGTCGCCGTGTCCAGTTCGGACAGTTGCTCGCAGTCGCCGCGGGAGATGTGGTCGGCCGCCACTTCGGGGCACGAGAACGCGCCGAGCAGGGCGTTGCCGAACGTCGCTTCCCAGCCGCCGTTACCCGGCAGGATGTAGAACGACCCGAGCGCTGAACCAAAGCGAAATCCCTTCATTTCCGTTCTCCCTTTCTGATCACAAGCGATTCTGTTGTGCCGTCGTGGCCCGACTGGCTGCTTGCGCCGGGTTCCGTATCGAACGTCGTGGCGAAGCGTCAGTGCATGGGACAAAGTCTACGTCCGGGCCCCGGTCGGATGGTGCGCGTAGAGTGCCTTCTCGAAAGAAAAATTTGTGTTTAAAAACAATGCATTATGTTGTGCGTTTTGTATTGCGGAACGATTTTTGGCATCGCGAAACAGGAATTTTGTGCCCTGCACCACGAATTTTTACAACGCAGAGACTTGTTCCGCATCGTGAAATATTGGCCGATTTGACGACGGGTGACGCGATCTGTGCCTGCGCGGGGCCGCACGGCAGGGGGCCGGCAATCGAAGGGAGGCTGCCAAGGACGTGCGCGTCACGGCGGCGCTGGCGGGCGCAGGGCGGGGCGCCCTGCGTGTCGAAGCCGGCTGAATCCGGCGGGTGCCGCTGCCCTGCGACGTATCGCCGCCCTCCGGGTGGCGGCGTATCGGGACAAGGGGCTGCAGTTATGATGACGCGGGCATCGGGTTTCGCGTCGCGCACCGGCATGCCAGCCGGCCGGCGCGGGCGTCGCGGCAGCCGCGCGACGCCGCATGGATAACGAGGATCGATTGATGATACGGAGAACCTTCCTGTCGTACGCCGTCGGCGTCGCAGCTGCATCGCTGTGGGCGCGCAGCGCGTGGGCGCAGCATGCCGGTCATGCGGGCATGGCCGGTATGGATTCGATGGACGACATGGCAGGCATGCCGAGGATGTCAGGGATGTCGGGTCACGCGCAGCATGGCAAGCCGGCACCGGCCGCGCTCGCGGCCGCCGATGCGTTGCCGGCCGGCGCGCCGCTTGCGGGGTTGCGCACGCTCGCGAACGAAAGCAGCGAGCCCGGTACGTTCCGGGCGACGCTGGTGGCGCAGCCCGTGGCGCGCCCGATGCTGCGCGGCGCACGGCCGACCACGTTCTGGCAGTTCGGCGAGGGTGCGCAAGGCCCCGTGGTCGGTCCGCTGATCGACGTGCGCGAGGGCGACACAGTCGAGATCAGGTTCGTGAACATGCTGCCGCAGCCGTCGACGATTCACTGGCACGGGCTGCCCGTGCCGCCCGATCAGGACGGCAATCCGTCCGATCCCGTCGCGTCCGGGGCGTCGCGCGTGTACCGCTTCACGCTGCCGAAGGGGAGCGCCGGCACCTACTGGTACCACCCGCATCCGCACATGATGACGGCCGAACAGGTGTTCCGCGGGCTGGCCGGCCCGTTCGTCGTGCGTGCCGCGGACGATCCGCTCGACGGCTGGCCCGAGCGCCATCTGTTCGTGTCGGACCTGAAGCTTGCGCGTAACGGCACGATTGCGCCGAACGACACGATGGACTGGATGAACGGCCGCGAGGGCCAGTTCGTGCTGGTCAACGGCGCGCGCCGGCCCCGGATCGATGTCGCCGGCGACGAGCGCTGGCGCCTGTGGAACGCGTGCAGCGCGCGCTACCTGCGGGTCGCGTTCGACGACGGCCGCCCGTTCGAGCACGCGGGCACCGACGGCGGGCTGTTCGACGCGCCGCGGCGCGTCACGTCGCTGCTGATTGCGCCGGGCGAGCGGGCGGAACTGCTGGTGCGCGCCGGCGATCGCGCGTCGCGCGCGGTGCTGCAGGCGGCCGAATACGACCGCGGCAAGATGGCGATGTCGCACGACGATGGCCACGGCAGCCTGCCGCCCGACCCGGCGCTGGCGCTGGCCGACGTCGCGTTCGCGCCCGCCGCCGCGCGTGCGCTGCCCGCCACGCTGCGCACGGTGCCGCCGCTCGGCGAGCCGGTTGCGCGCAAGACGGTCGCGTTCGGCGAGGAAATGGACATGGCCGCGATGATGAAGGGCGCGCCGCACGGCCGGCCGGCCGGCATGCGTTTCACGATCAACGGCGCGACCTACTCACCGCACCGCGCGACGCTGACGAGCCGCCGCGGCGACGTCGAGCGCTGGGAGATCCGCAATGCCACCGACATGGATCACCCGTTCCATCTGCACGGTACGCAGTTCCAGGTGATCGAGCGCGCGTCGGACGGCGCGAGTACGGCCGAGCCGTTCCGCGCATGGCGGGATACCGTGAACGTGCGCAGCGGCGAAACCGTGTCGATTCTCGTCACGCAAGACATGCCCGGCGAACGCATGTTTCATTGCCACATTCTCGAACACGAGGATCTCGGCATGATGGGCACGCTGAAGGTCGTGTAACGACGTGACGATTTTGTTTCACATGCCGGATGAGTATCCGATCTGCGCGCATGACAACACAATACGTGTTCAATTATCGGGATTGAACGAAAAGGCTGGCCAATCGATAATCGATTGGCCAGCCCGAAAAAAAAGAAACCCGGCGCAATGCGCCGGGTTTCTTCGTCCGATATCCGATGCCTTTATGCGGCCTGGATGTTCGACGCTTGCTTGCCCTTCGGTCCTTGAACGACGTCAAAGCTCACCTTCTGGCCTTCCTTCAGCGTCTTGAAGCCATTCATGGTGATAGCCGAGAAGTGCGCAAACAGATCCTCACCGCCCTCGTCGGGAGTGATGAAACCGAAGCCCTTCGCGTCGTTGAACCACTTAACGATACCAGTTGCCATTTCCTACTTCCCCTGTCACACAGTCGCTGCTACTTACCACGAGCACGCTCGAAAAGCTAAACGACCGGAAAATGCAGCCGTTCCCCCCTCACAAGCTCACCTCGGCCTCTTTCATTTTGCCGACTGGCAAATTGAAAAAAGTGCCAGCTTGATTGTTGGCGCTCTTTATTGGAGTGTCAAGAGGAATTTTTAGACGTTTAGAGGGACGTTGTAAAGAACCCATTTTCAGGGTTTTTCCGGCTTTGCTTTGCAGCACGTGGCCAAGCGCGAGGACTTGAAAAGCCGCATAATCGGCTCATATACCAGGCTCGGGTGACGCGCGTTCGAGTCGTCCCGGCTTGTGGGATACTGGATGCGGATACGACGTTCCGGTGCGGTTCCACCAGACGGTTCGTGTTCCGCGCCACGCGTGAAAGCCGGCACCGCAGCCGGCTTTCGCATGGCGCGAAGGCGGTCGCGTGTTCCGGGATTCCGGGGAGGGCGCCGGCCGGTCGGTCGGGTTATGGCAGGATTGCGGGCCTGTCCGAGTTGTTTAGAATGGGTGTATGGCGATTATCCCGGACAAGCAGGACAGTACCGTCCTGGAACGCAAGCAGCAGAAGCTCAAGCCGCCTTCGATGTACAAGGTGGTGCTGCTGAACGACGACTTCACGCCGATGGAATTCGTCGTGATGGTGGTCCAGGAGTATTTCAAGAAAGATCGCGAGACGGCCACGCAGATCATGCTGAAGGTCCATCGCGAAGGGCGAGGGGTTTGTGGGGTCTATACGCGGGACATCGCGTCGACCAAGGTTGAGCAAGTCGTTACCCATGCGCGGCAGGCCGGGCATCCGCTGCAGTGCGTGATGGAGGAAGCATGATTGCCCAGGAATTGGAAGTCAGCCTGCACATGGCGTTCATGGAAGCACGCCAGGCGCGCCATGAGTTCATTACGGTCGAGCATTTGCTGCTGGCCCTGCTGGATAATCCGACGGCAGCCGAGGTGTTGCGCGCGTGCGCGGCAAACATCGAGGACTTGCGTCAGAACCTGCGCAATTTCATCCACGACAATACCCCTACCGTCCCGGGTACCGACGACGTCGATACCCAGCCGACGCTCGGGTTCCAGCGCGTGATCCAGCGCGCGATCATGCACGTCCAGTCGACGTCGAACGGCAAGAAGGAAGTGACCGGCGCGAACGTGCTGGTCGCGATCTTCGGCGAGAAGGATTCGCACGCCGTCTACTACCTGCAGCAGCAGGGCGTCACGCGCCTCGACGTGGTGAACTTCATTTCGCACGGCATCGCGAAGACCAACAACGGCGAAGCCGCGAAGTCGACCGACGCAAGCGCGGAAAGTGAAGACGCGAACGCGCAGAAGGAAACGCCGCTCGCGCAATTCACGCAGAACCTGAACCAGATGGCGAAGGACGGCCGCATCGATCCGCTGATCGGGCGCGAGACCGAGGTCGAGCGCGTCGTGCAGGTGCTGTGCCGCCGCCGCAAGAACAATCCGCTGCTCGTCGGCGAGGCCGGCGTCGGCAAGACCGCGATCGCGGAAGGGCTCGCCTACCGCATCACGCGCGGCGAAGTGCCGGACATCCTCGCGAACGCACAGGTCTACTCGCTCGACATGGGCGCGCTGCTCGCGGGCACCAAGTATCGCGGCGATTTCGAGCAGCGTCTGAAGACGGTGCTGAAGGAGCTGAAGGAGCGTCCGCACGCGATCCTGTTCATCGACGAGATCCACACGCTGATCGGTGCGGGGGCGGCGTCGGGCGGCACGCTCGACGCGTCGAACCTGCTCAAGCCGGCGCTGTCGTCGGGCACGCTCAAGTGCATCGGCGCGACCACCTTCACCGAATATCGCGGCATCTTCGAGAAGGATGCGGCGCTGTCGCGGCGCTTCCAGAAGGTCGACGTGACCGAGCCGACCGTCGAGCAGACGGTCGCGATCCTGCGCGGGCTGAAGTCGCGCTTCGAGGAGCACCACGGCGTCAAGTACTCGTCGGGTGCGCTGTCGGCCGCGGCCGAGCTGTCGGCGCGCTTCATCACCGACCGCCACCTGCCGGACAAGGCGATCGACGTGATCGACGAAGCGGGCGCCGCCCAGCGCATCCTGCCGAAGTCGAAGCAGAAGAAGACGATCGGCAAGAGCGAGATCGAGGAAATCATCTCCAAGATCGCGCGCGTCCCGGCGCAAAGCGTGTCGCAGGACGATCGCAGCAAGCTGCAGACGCTCGACCGCGACCTGAAGAGCGTCGTGTTCGGCCAGGATCCGGCGATCGACGCGCTCGCCGCGTCGATCAAGATGGCGCGCGCGGGCCTCGGCAAGATGGACAAGCCGATCGGTGCGTTCCTGTTCTCCGGCCCGACGGGCGTCGGCAAGACCGAAGTGGCGCGCCAGCTCGCGTTCACGCTCGGCATCGAGCTGATCCGCTTCGACATGTCGGAGTACATGGAGCGCCATGCGGTGAGCCGCCTGATCGGCGCGCCGCCGGGCTACGTCGGGTTCGACCAGGGCGGGCTGCTGACCGAAGCCGTCACGAAGAAGCCGCACTGCGTGCTGTTGCTCGACGAAATCGAGAAGGCGCATCCGGACATCTACAACGTGCTGCTGCAGGTGATGGATCACGGCACGCTCACCGACAACAACGGCCGCAAGGCGGATTTCCGCAACGTCATCATCATCATGACGACGAACGCGGGCGCCGAGTCGATGCAGAAGGCGACGATCGGTTTCACGACGCGCCGCGAAACGGGCGACGAGATGACCGACATCAAGCGCCTGTTCACGCCGGAGTTCCGCAACCGCCTGGATTCGATCATCAGCTTCCGCTCGCTCGATGAGGAAATCATCATGCGCGTGGTCGACAAGTTCCTGATCCAGCTCGAGGAACAGCTGCACGAGAAGAAGGTCGACGCGCTGTTCACCGACGCGTTGCGCAAGCATCTCGCCAAGCACGGCTTCGACCCGCTGATGGGCGCGCGGCCGATGCAGCGGCTGATCCAGGACACGATCCGTCGCGCGCTGGCCGACGAGCTGCTGTTCGGCAAGCTCGTCAACGGCGGTCACGTGACGGTCGACGTCGACGAAAACGACAAGGTGCAGTTGTCGTTCGACAAGCTGGCGAACCCGCCGCACAAGCCGAACGAAGAGGCGGTCGAAGTCGAGTAAGCGATAATTCGAGGTTCATGCGAACGGCGCGGGAAGTTCTCCGCGCCGTTTCGTTTTATCTGGCGCCGGCGGCGCCACGGTGGTGCAGGGGAGTGGCAATACAGTGACACAACAACAACGGACGTTCGACGACATCGTCGCGCGCGAACAAGGGCTGCGCCACGCGCTGACGTCGGGGCAGATGGCGATGATCGCGATCGGCGGCGCGATCGGCACGGGGCTGTTCCTCGGCAGCGGGTTCGCGATCGGGCTCGCCGGCCCGAGCGTGCTGGTTTCGTATGCGATTGGCGCGCTGATCGCGTTGTTGCTGATGGGCGCGCTTGCGGAAATGACCGTCGCGCATCCGACGGCCGGCTCGTTCGGCGCGTATGCCGAGCACTACGTCGGCCCGCTCGCGGGCTTCCTGGTGCGCTATGCGTACTGGTTCGCGGTCGTGTTCGCCATCGGCACCGAGATCAGTGCGATCGCCGTGTTCATGAAGTACTGGTTTCCGGCCGTGCCGGGCTGGTACTGGGTGATCGGCTTCTCCGCGCTGCTGATCGCGGTGAACCTCGCGAGCGTCACGCTGTACGGCTCGGTCGAATATGCGTTCTCGCTGCTGAAGATCGCGGCGATCGTCGTATTCATCGTGCTCGGCGCGTATCTCGTGTGGTCCGCGCCGGCCGCGTCGGGCATCGGCTTCGCAAACTACACCGCGCACGGCGGCTTCATGCCGAAGGGGCCGTGGGGCACCTGGGTCGCGGTGATCGTCGCGATCTTCAGCTACATGAGCATCGAGGCCGTCGCGATCGCGGCCGGCGAGGCGCGCGATCCGCAGCACGCGGTCACGCGCGCATTCCGCTCGACCGTGTTCCGGCTCGTGCTGTTCTACCTGCTGACGCTGTCGCTGATGCTCGCGATCGTGCCGTGGACGCAGGCCGGCACCGACGAAAGCCCGTTCGTGAAAGTCATGGCCGCGACCCACGTGCCGTACGCGGCGGGCGTGATCAACTTCGTGCTGCTGATCGCGGCGCTGTCGGCAATGAACAGCCAGCTCTACGTGACGACGCGGATGATGTTCAGCCTGTCGCGCGCGCGGCTTGCCCCCGCGGTGTTCGGCCGGCTCGGCACGAACGGCGTGCCGCGAGCGGCGCTGTGGATCTCGACGAGCGGCGTCGCGGTGGCGGCCGTGCTGGTCGTGCTCGCGCCCGACACGGCGTTCACCGTGATGATGGCGATCGCGATGTTCGGCGCGCTGTTCACGTGGCTGATGATCTTCGTCACGCACCTGCGCTTCCGGGCGCGCTATCGCGGCCCGGCGCTTGCGTTCCGGATGTGGGGGCACCCGTTCGGCAGCCTGCTCGGTGCAGGGCTTGTCGCGTCGATCCTGTTCACCACGGCCTTCACGCGCGAATTCCGGATGACGATGGTGGTCGGCGTTGTATTCGCCGTGCTGCTCACGCTTGCTTACGTGCTGCACTACCGGCACCAACACGCACGCTGACGGCGCAGGCGTGACGCTCGCGCGAATCGCGCCGCCGACCGGAAAAAAAAGGGGCCTCGCGGCCCCTTTTCTTTGGCGATGCGCCGCTCAGTGGCGGCCGGTGCTGCCGAAGCCGCCTTCGCCGCGATCGCTCTCGGCAAACTCGTCGACGAGGTTGAACTGTGCCTGCACGACCGGCACGATCACAAGCTGCGCGAGCCGTTCGAACGGGTTCAGCACGAACTCGGTCTGACCGCGGTTCCAGGTCGAGATCATCAGCTGGCCCTGGTAGTCGGAATCGATCAGGCCGACCAGGTTGCCGAGCACGATGCCGTGCTTGTGGCCGAGGCCCGAGCGCGGCAGGATCAGCGCGGCATAGCCGGGATCGGCGAGGTGGATCGCGAGGCCGGTCGGCACGAGCGTCGTTTCGCCCGGCTGCAACGTGACCGGCGCGTCGAGGCACGCGCGCAGGTCGAGACCCGCGCTGCCGGGGGTGGCGTAGGCGGGCAGGTAGTCGCGCATGCGCGCGTCGAGAATCTTCAGGTCGAGTTTCATGCAGTCGTCGAATCGGTCGGGAAGGGCGCGGCGGCGGCCGCCGCGCGGTTGATCAGATCAGGCGGTTGTCGGGCAGGCGTTTCGCGATCTCCGCGACGAGCGTTTGCGCGAGCGTGTCTTTCGGCGCGCGCGGCAGGCGCGTGAGGCCGGCCGCCTCGAACAGCACGACTTCGTTGTCGTCGCGGCCGAACGTGAGCGGGCCGAGGTTGCCGACGAGCAGCGGCACGTTCTTGCGCTTGCGCTTCGCGTCGCCGTGCACGTCGAGGTCGCCGCTTTCGGCCGCGAACCCCACGCAGAAGGGCGGATCGGGCAGCGCCGCGACCGATGCGAGGATGTCCGGGTTCTCGACGAACGAGAGTGCCGGCATCTTGCGGTCGGCCGTCTTCTTCATCTTGTGCTCGGCCGGCTGGTCGACGCGCCAGTCGGCGACCGCGGCCACCGCGATGAAGATGTCGGCATTGGCGACGGCATGCATGACCGCGTCGTACATCTGCTGCGCGGTCTGCACGTCCTGGCGGTAGACGCCCCACGGCGTGTCGAGCGCTACCGGCCCCGCGACGAGATGCACGTCGGCGCCGGCCTGCTGCGCGGCGCGCGCGAGCGCGAAGCCCATCTTGCCGCTCGAGCGGTTCGTGAGGCCGCGCACCGGGTCGAGCGGCTCGAACGTCGGGCCGGCCGTGATCAGCACGCGCCGATGCGCGAGCACCTTCGGCGCGAAGTGCGCGACGATCGCTTCATAGATCGCCTCGGGCTCGAGCATGCGGCCGTCGCCGACCTCGCCGCATGCCTGTGCGCCCGAATCCGGGCCGAGCACCGACACGCCGTCCGCGCGCAGTTGCGCGGCATTGCGCTGGGTGGCCGGGTTCTGCCACATCTGGCGGTTCATCGCGGGGACGACGAGCAGCGGACAGTCGCGTGCGACGCACAGTGTCGACAGCAGATCGTCCGCGAAGCCGTGCGCGAGCTTCGCGAGGAAATCCGTCGACGCGGGCGCGATCACGATCGCGTCGGCTTCGCGCGACAGGTCGATGTGCGCCATGTTGTTGTCGATGCGCGCGTCCCACTGGCTCGTGTAGACCGGCCGGCCCGACAGCGCCTGCATCGTGACGGGCGTGATGAACTGGGTGGCGGCTTCGGTCATCGCGACCTGCACGGTCGCGCCGGCCTTCGTGAGCAGCCGGGTGAGCTCGGCGATCTTGTAGCAGGCGATGCCGCCCGTCAGGCCGAGAACGAGGTGTTTTCCTGCGAGTTCTGCGTGTGCCAACTCAGGCCTCCAAGGATCAAACGGAACGGCCGGCGCGAAGCCGGCCGTCGACGCCGAGTATGCGCGCCTAGCGCGAACCGCGCACGCGGCGCAGTTCGTCGTAGATCAGCAGCACCGCGCCGACCGTGATTGCGGAATCGGCGAGGTTGAACGCCGGGAAGTGCCAGGCGCCGAGGTGGAAATCGAGAAAGTCGATCACGTGACCGTAGATGAGCCGGTCGATCACGTTGCCGAGCGCGCCGCCGAGGATCAGCGCGAGCGACACGCTGAACAGCCGCTGATGACCGTGGCGCTTCAGCAGGAAGCAGATCACGAGCGTCGCGCCGATGCCGAGCGCGGTGAACGCCCAGCGCTGCCAGCCGCTCGCGGTCGACAGGAAGCCGAACGCGGCGCCGCGGTTGTACACCAGCACGAGGTTGAAGAACGACGTCAGCGCATGCTGCGCGCCGTACGCGAACGTTTTCAGGATCGCGATTTTCGACAACTGGTCGAACAGGATCACGATCAGCGAAATGCCGAGCCAGGGCGCAAGCGCGCCGCTGGCCGGTTTCGACAGGGTTTTCGCCATGGTTTAAGCAGCGCTCCGGATTTCGCCGTTTTCGAACAGGTTGGAGAAGCAGCGGCCGCACAGCGTCGGGTGATCGGCGTGCACGCCGACATCTTCGCGGTAGTGCCAGCAGCGTTCGCACTTCTGGTACTTCGACGCAGCCACGTCGACGCTCTCCTGCGCCTCGTCGTCGACCCTGACGACGGTCGCCGCCGATGTGATCAGCACGAACTTCAGGTCGTCGCCGAGGCTCGTGAGCGCGTCGTAACGCGCGCCGCTCGCATGCACGGCGACTTCGGCCTGCAGCGACGAACCGATGCGGTTCGCGGTGCGCGCTTCCTCCAGCGCCTTCGCCACGTTGCCGCGCACGTTGCGCAGCAGCGCCCACTTTTCGATCAGCGCGGCCGAGCCGGCGATTTCCGGATACGCGTAGTAGGTTTCCGTGAAGATCGTGTCGCTGGCCGGCTGGAACACCTTCCACGCTTCTTCCGCCGTGAACGACAGGAACGGCGCGAGCACGCGCAGCAGGCCCTGCGTCAGGTGGTACAGCGCCGTCTGCGCGGAGCGGCGTGCGCGCGAATCGGCCGCGCTCGTGTACAGGCGATCCTTCAGCACGTCGAGGTAGAAGCCGCCGAGATCTTCCGAGCAGTACGTCTGCAGCTTCGCGACGACCGGGTGGAATTCGTACTTCTCGTAGTGGCCGAGCAGATCCGCCTGCATCTGCGCC
Source organism: Burkholderia paludis (assembly GCF_000732615.1). GTDB lineage: Bacteria > Pseudomonadota > Gammaproteobacteria > Burkholderiales > Burkholderiaceae > Burkholderia > Burkholderia paludis. Next base: position 121,684 of record NZ_JPGL01000013.1, on the reverse strand, counting down.
GAGAACGCCACCGCATAGCGGTCGATCTCGAGCCATTCGTCGACGGGCACCGCGTGCTGCGCGACGTCGAAATCCGACAGGTTCGCGAGCAGGAAGCGCAGCGTATTGCGGATGCGGCGATAGCCTTCGGTCACGCGCTTCAGGATTTCCTCGGAGATCGCGAGCTCGCCCGAGTAGTCGGTCGACGCGATCCACAGGCGGATGATTTCCGCGCCGAGGCGGTTCGCGACTTCATGCGGGTCGATGCCGTTGCCGAGCGACTTGCTCATCTTGCGGCCTTCGCCGTCGACCGTGAAGCCGTGCGTGAGCAGGCCCTTGTACGGCGCGCGGCCGTCGATCATCGACGCGGTCAGCAGCGACGAGTGGAACCAGCCGCGATGCTGGTCCGAGCCTTCGAGGTAGAGGTCGGCCGGGAACTGCAGCTGATCCTTGTGCGAGCCGCGCAACACGTGCCAGTGCGTCGTGCCCGAGTCGAACCACACGTCGAGCGTGTCGCGGTTCTTTTCGTACAGGTTCGCGTCGTCGCCGATCAGCTCGCGCGGATCGAGCGTCTGCCAGGCCTCGATGCCCGACTGCTCGACGCGTTTCGCGACTTCGTCGAGCAGCTCGAGCGTGCGCGGGTGCAGCTCGCCGGTTTCCTTGTGCACGAAGAACGCCATCGGCACGCCCCACTGGCGCTGGCGCGACAGCGTCCAGTCGGGACGGTTCGCGATCATGCTGAACAGGCGCTGCTTGCCCCACGACGGATAGAACGCCGTCGCATCGACGCCTTCGAGCGCCGTTTCGCGCAGCGTCTTGCCGCCGTCGCTCGGCGTCACGTCCATGCCGGCGAACCACTGCGACGTCGCGCGGTAGATGATCGGCGTCTTGTGGCGCCAGCAGTGCATGTAGCTGTGCGTGTACTTCTCGCTGCGCAGCAGCGAGCCGGCCGCGTTCAGCGCCTCGACGATCTTCGGGTTCGCGTCCCAGATCGACAGGCCGCCGAACAGCGGCAGCGATTCGATATAGCGGCCGTCGCCCATCACCGGGTTGATGAAGTCCGAGTCGGTCATCCCGTGCGCCTTGCAGGACATGAAGTCCTCGATGCCGTATGCGGGCGACGAGTGCACGACGCCGGTACCCGTGTCGGTCGTCACGTAGTCGCCGAGGTAGACGGGGGCGGTGCGCTTGTAGCCGGGGTGGGCCGACGCGAGCGGGTGGTGGAAGCGCAGGTTCGCGAGCTTCACGCCCGGCGCGGTCGCGACGACGCGGCCGGTCAGCTTGAAGTCGGCCATGCACGCGGCGACGCGCTCTTCCGCGATGATCAGCAGCCCGCGCTCGGTGTCGACCAGCGCGTAGACGATTTCGGGATGGAGGTTCAGCGCCTGGTTCGCCGGGATCGTCCACGGCGTGGTGGTCCAGATCACGATGCCGCCCTCGGCGCGCGGCAGCGCCGGCAGGCCGAACGCCTGCGCGGTCTTTTCCGGCTCCGCGAACGCGAACATCACGTCGATCGTCGGGTCGGTGCGGTCCTTGTACTCGACTTCCGCCTCGGCGAGCGCCGAGCCGCAATCGAAGCACCAGTTAACCGGCTTCAGGCCGCGGTACACGTAGCCCTTCTCGATGATCTTGCCGAGCGCGCGGATCTCTTCCGCCTCGTTGACGAAGTTCATCGTCTTGTACGGGTTGGCCCAGTCGCCGAGCACGCCGAGGCGCTTGAAGCCGACCTTCTGCTTCTCGATTTGCTCGGTCGCGTACGCCCGCGCCTTGCTCATCACCTCGGCCGCCGGCAGCGACTTGCCGAACTGCTTCTCGATCTGGATCTCGATCGGCATGCCGTGGCAATCCCAGCCCGGCACGTACGGCGCGTCGAAGCCGGCCATGTTGCGCGACTTGACGACGATGTCCTTCAGGATCTTGTTGACGGCGTGACCGAGGTGGATGTCGCCGTTCGCATACGGCGGGCCGTCGTGCAGGATGAACTTCGGCCGGCCCTTGCTGGCCGCGCGGATCTTCTCGTAAATGCCGCGCTCCTCCCATTCCTTGACCCACTGCGGCTCGCGCTTGGGCAGGTCGCCGCGCATCGGGAACGGCGTGTCGAGCAGGTTGACCGGATACTTGGCCTGCGGTTTCGAATCGGCTTTCTTGTTGCTCATGATGGGATCGCTATCAAATCGGGGGACGCGCGAGCGTCGTGAATCGGGGATGCGCGCGAGTGAGCGGCGCGAGGGTGCGGCGCGGGGCGCCGCCGGCCGGATCAGCTAATTCGGTCGGTGGCCGATGTCGAGAAGCCCGTGGCGCGGCTGCCGGGCGCACGGTCACGCTCGACGAAGTACGCGCGCGCATTCGCGACATCCAGCGCGATCGCGCGCGACAGCGCTTCGAGATCGTCGAATTTCGCCTCGTCGCGCAGCTTCTTCAGGAACTCGACGCGGATGAGCTTGCCGTATGCATCGCCGTGCCAGTCGAGCAGGTGGACTTCGAGCAGCACGCGGCCCGAATCGTCGACGGTCGGGCGCAGGCCGAGGCTGGCGACGCCCGGCAGCGGCGCGGGGCCGAGGCCGTGCACCTGCACGACGAAAATGCCCGCGAGCGCCGGCCGCTTGTGCGCGATCGGCAGGTTCAGCGTCGGGAAGCCGAGGTCGCGGCCGAGCTTCAGCCCGTGCGCGACGTGGCCGCTGATCGCGTAGCCGTGACCGAGCGCCTGCGCGGCCGCGTCGAGATCGCCGGCCGCGAGCGCGGTGCGCACGCCCGAGCTGGAGATGCGTGCGCCGTCGCTGCCGGCCACGGTGCCCATCTGTTCGACCTCGAAGCCGTACTGCTCGCCGGCCGCCTTCAGCGTGTCGAAGGTGCCCGCGCGCTTCGCGCCGTAGCAGAAATCGTCGCCGACCATCATCCAGCGCGTGTGCAGGCCGTTCACCAGCGTGCGTTCGACGAACGCTTGCGGCGACTGGCTCGCAAAGGTGTGGTTGAAGTGCTCGACGACCACGCGGTCGACGCCGTGATCGCGCAGCGCCTCGAGCTTGTCGCGCAGCATCGCGATGCGCGGCGGCGCGCCCGCCGGGTTGAAGAATTCACGCGGGTGCGGCTCGAACGTCATCACGCACACCGGCAGGCCGCGCGCGTCCGCTGCCGCGCGCACGCGCGCGAGCAGGGCCTGGTGGCCGCGATGGACACCGTCGAAGTTGCCGATCGTCAGCGCGCACGGGGCGCGGCTCTCGGCGTTGGGCAGGCCGCGGAAGACTTTCACGATAGCGGATGCAGCGTCGGGGAATGGGCGGTGGGATGCCGCAAAGCAGAAGATTATAAACGTTCGGGAGAGCCGGCGGCCGAGAAGGCGGGAAACGCGGGGGCGAATGGTAAAATTCGCGAATGAAAAAACTCGTGATCCTGATTTCCGGTCGCGGCAGCAACATGGAGGCCATCGTCCGCGCGTGCGCGCAGGAACGCTGGCCGGCCGAGATTGCCGCCGTGATCGCCAACCGGCCCGATGCGGCCGGACTGGCTTTTGCCGCGTCGCACGGGGTGGCGACGGCGGTGGTCGACCACCGGTCGTTCGATGGCCGCGACAGCTTCGATGCGGCGCTCGCCGCCGAGATCGACCGTTTCGCGCCCGATCTCGTCGTCCTCGCCGGCTTCATGCGCATCCTCACGCCCGCATTCGTCAGACGATACGAGGGCCGGCTGCTGAACATCCATCCGTCGCTGCTGCCAAGCTTCAAGGGCATCCACACGCACCAGCAGGCGCTCGAGGCGGGCGTCGCGGTGCATGGCGCGAGCGTGCATTTCGTCGTTCCGGAGCTCGACAGCGGCGCCATCGTCGCGCAGGGCGCGGTGCCGGTGCGTGCGGGCGACGACGCGGCGGCGCTCGCGCAGCGGGTGCTGGCGGTCGAGCATGTGCTGTACCCGCGTGCGGTGCGCTGGTTCGTCGACGGGCGTTTGCGCCTCGAGAACGGGCGTGCAGTGCTGGCGCCGGAAGAGGCGCGCTGGATTTTCGCGGATCAACCGCATACCGAAACGAGTGAGGGCGTATGAAGCTGCACGGATTCCTGATCGGCCAGACCGAGACATTGCTGGCCGAGGTGCTGAAGTTCGCCGGCCCCGCCGACGCGACGACGAGCCGGTTCTTCCGCGCACACCCGAAGCTCGGGCACGCCGAGCGCGGCGTGATCGCCGAGGCCGTGTTCGCGGTGCTGCGCCGGAAGATGGAGTTTTCGCACCTGGCCGAGAGCGGCACGGGCACGCCCGCGCGGCGCCTCACGCTGCTCGGCCTGATGCAGACGGTCGGCCGCAATGCGCTGAGGCCGTTCCTGTCCGATGCCGAGTCCGCGTGGCTCGAGCACGTGTCGAAAATCGATCCGGCGAGCCTGCCGGTGCGCGTGCGCACGAACCTGCCGGACTGGATCCTGCAGGCGCTGGCGGCCCGTTTCGACGCCGATGAGCTCGCGCAGCTCGCCGCCGCGCTGAACTACCCGGCGCCGCTCGACCTGCGCGCCAACGTGCAGAAGGCCAATCGCGACCAGGTGATCGATGCGCTGCGCGCGAGCGGCATCGACGCGGGCGCGACGCCGTTCGCGCCGAGCGGCGTGCGTGTCGTCGGCAAGCCGGCGCTGACGCGGCTGAAGCTGTTCGAGGAAGGCCAGATCGAGGTGCAGGACGAGGGCAGCCAGCTGCTGTGCTCGCTGGTCGCGCCGCGCCGCGGCGAGATGGTCGTCGATTTCTGCGCGGGCGCGGGCGGCAAGACGCTCGCGCTGGGCGCGATGATGCGCTCGACCGGGCGCCTCTATGCGTTCGACGTGTCGGAGAAGCGCCTCGCGAAGCTGAAGCCGCGCCTCGCGCGCAGCGGGCTGTCGAACGTGAACCCCGTGCTGATCGACAGCGAGCACGACGCGAAGATCAAGCGGCTCGCCGGCAAGATCGACCGCGTGCTGGTCGACGCGCCGTGCAGCGGCCTCGGCACGCTGCGCCGCAATCCGGACCTGAAGTGGCGCCAGACGCGCACGGCGATCGACGAACTGACGCCGAAGCAGGCGTCGATTCTCGCGAGTGCCGCGCGCCTGGTGAAGAAGGGCGGCCGGCTCGTCTATGCGACCTGCAGCGTGCTGGACGCCGAGAACGAGCGCATCGTCGAACAGTTCCTGGCCGACCATCCCGAGTTCGTGCTGGTGCCGGCGCAGAAGGTGCTGGACGAGCAGCGCATCGAGATCGAGACGGGCGACTACCTGTCGCTGTGGCCGCATCGCCACGCGACCGACGGCTTCTTCGCCGCGGTGCTCGAGCGGCGCGCGCAGTAACGGCGGCCCGGACGGACGATGGAGAATCTGCAGAGCCGCCTGCTGTCGCACCGGTTGGCGTCGGTCATTCGCGATTTCCACCAGCCGGTGATGATCTGGCAGGCGGCGATCCTGGTCGGGGCGCTGTGTTTCGCATGGGTGGCCGCGCGCTTCGTGCACGGCCGGATCGATGCGCGCCGCCGGGCGGCCGGACGCGCGCCCGGCGCGGGCGCGCACAGCCTGAAGCGCGCGCTGTTTCCGCTGTTCGGCGGCGTGTTCGCGGGCGGCGCGCAGCTCGCGTTCGACCCGTTCATGTCGACGTCGCTGTTGTCGCTCGCGCTCGTGCCGCTGTTCGGCATCGGGCTGATCTACGTGCTGTTCTTCTTCGCGCGGCGCGTGTTCGCGCGCGACGGCCATACGCATGCGTGGCTGTCGATCGTCGAGAAGATCGTGTCGACCGTCGTGTGGGCCGCGATGGTGCTGACCGTGCTCGGCATCCAGCGCGACGTGCTCGGCTGGCTCGACAGCGTGCAGTTCCGCGTCGCGAACGCGCACCTCACGCTGCTGTCGCTGATCTCCGGCGCGCTGTGGGTCTGCGTGACGCTGATGGTCGCGATGTGGCTCGGGTCGGTGCTCGAGGATCGCCTCACGCGTTCGAGCACGCTCGACGTCAACCTGAAGGTCGTGCTGTCGCGGGTCGGCCGCGCGCTGCTCGTGTTCGCGGCGGTCCTGATCGGGCTGTCGCTCGTCGGCATCGACGTGACGGTGCTCGGCGTATTCGGCGGCGCGGTCGGGGTCGGCCTCGGTTTCGGGCTGCAGAAGATCGCCAGCAACTACGTGTCGGGCTTCATCATCCTGCTCGACCGCTCGCTGCGGCTCGGCGACGCGATCAGCGTCGGCGGGCTGCAGGGCGTCGTCACGCAGATCCGCACGCGCTACACGGTCGTGCGCGGCCTCGACGGCAACGAGACGCTGATCCCGAACGAGAAGCTGATCACCGACGTCGTGCAGAACCAGTCGTCGTACCTGACGCGCGGCTATGCGAAGGTCGCGGTGCAGGTTGCGTACACGAGCGACGTCGAGCAGGCGCTCGCGTTGCTCGCCGACGCCGCGAAAGGCGTGCCGCGCGTGCTGGCGGAGCCTGCTCCGACCCCGTATCTGGTGGGTTTCGGTGCGGACGGGATCGATCTGGAACTCGGCTTCTGGATCGAGGATTCCGCGAAAGGCACGTCGGGCGTGCGTTCGAGCGTGAACCGCAACATCTGGCGGCTGTTCGGCGAGCATGGCGTGTCGATTCCGTTCCCGCAGCGCGAAGTGCGCGTGGTCGGGTGGCCGGACGGCGTTGCCGCCGCAGGCGAGGCCGCTGCGCCCGGCCCGGTGGCCGGCAACGGCGCGGCGGACGGGCGCGCACCGGCCGTGTAGCCTGGCGGCCGCCAATCGCGTCGGCCCGCGGCCGGAACCGGATCGCGGGCCCTTCCAAGTCCGCCCATGGACTGCGCCGGTTGCGTCAGGGCAAGAAAATGTTCATTTTTTACAAAGACTTGGAACGGTTGAAGTAAAATTCTGGTCTACACGCGGTATGCTTTCATTTTTCTGACGTCTGCGCGAGCCGGCGTCGCTCTCATCACGGGTAACTGCCTTGTTGAATTCCCTGCTCGATTTTCTTTCCCACGGGCTCCTGCGTTTTTCGTGGTGGCAGGTCGCGCTGTTCGCGCTTGCCGTCACGCACGTCACGATCATCGGCGTGACGGTCTACCTGCATCGCTGCCAGGCGCACCGCGCGCTTGAGATGCATCCGATCGCGAGCCACTTCTTCCGCCTCTGGCTGTGGATGACGACCGGCATGCTGACCGGCCAGTGGGCCGCGATTCACCGCAAGCACCACGCGAAGTGCGAGACCGAGGAAGATCCGCACAGCCCGCAGACGCGCGGCATCTGGAAGGTGTTCCTCGAGGGCGCCGAGCTGTATCGCGCGGAAGCGAAGAACGAAGAAACGATGCGCAAGTTCAGCCACGGCACGCCGAACGACTGGATCGAACGCAACGTGTACTCGAAGTACCCGATCCTCGGCGTGAGCATGATGATGGTGATCGACGTCGCGCTGTTCGGCGTGCTCGGCCTGACCGTGTGGGCCGTGCAGATGGTCTGGATTCCGTTCTGGGCGGCCGGTGTCGTCAACGGTTTCGGCCACTTCTGGGGCTATCGCAACTTCAACTCGGCCGACGCGAGCACGAACCTGTTCCCGTGGGGCATCGTGATCGGCGGCGAAGAGCTGCACAACAACCACCACACGTTCGCGACGTCGGCGAAGCTGTCGAACAAGTGGTACGAGTTCGACATCGGCTGGATGTATATCCGCATCATGTCGGCATTCGGTCTCGCGAAGGTGAAGAAGGTCGCGCCGACGCCGCGCCTGAACAAGCCGAAGACCGTGCTCGACCAGGAAACGCTGCAGGCCGTGCTGTCGAACCGCTACGAAGTGATGGCGCGCTACGGCAAGGCCGTGAAGCGTGCGTATCGCCAGGAACTCGCGCACCTGAAGGAACTCGGCTCGAGCGAGAAGTACCAGCTGATGCGCGGCGCGCGCAAATGGTTCCACAAGGATGCCGACGGCCTCGACGAGCCGCAGAAGAAGCTGCTGCCGGAAATCTTCGCCAACAGCCAGAAGCTGCATACGTACTTCCAGCTTCGCCAGGATCTCGCTGCAATCTGGGATCGTTCGACCGCCTCGCGCGAACAGCTGCTCGCGCAATTGCAGGATTGGTGCCATCGCGCAGAACAAAGCGGCATCAAGGCGCTGCAGGAATTCGCGACGCGCCTGCGCCGCTACGCCTGATTCGAAATCGATTAGAATCTAAGGACGTCACAAACCCCGCGTTGGCGGGGTTTTTTTATTTCGGCCGCCGGTTTCGATACATGACCGGACGGGCCGGATTCCGTCCAAGCCTTGGGGCGGCGTTGAAGCAACGCCCCGGGGCGAGCGCAGGGGATGAGGCCTGAGCGCGCCAAAGCGCCGGCTCGGGTCGACAGGAGATATGGAGATGCAATCGACGATCAAACCCGTCGAATACGACCGGCCCGTCGCGGCGGGGACCGTGTGCGGTGTGGGGCAGGCGTGGGCCAAGGTGCCCGATGCCCCGTCCGCCGAAGAGCGCGCCGCACTGAAGGCGCGCATCAAGGCGTTGCTCGTGCGTGAAAAGGCCGTGCTGGTCGCGCACTACTATGTCGATGGCGAACTGCAGGAACTGGCTGACGAAACCGGCGGCTGCGTTGCCGATTCGCTCGAGATGGCCCGCTTCGGCCGCGATCACGACGCGCAGACCCTGGTCGTCGCCGGCGTGCGCTTCATGGGCGAAACCGCGAAGATCCTGAGCCCGAACAAGCGGATCCTGATGCCCGATCTCGATGCGACCTGTTCGCTCGACCTCGGCTGCCCGGTCGACGAGTTCTCGGCATTCTGCGACGCGCATCCCGACCGTACCGTCGTCGTCTACGCGAACACCAGCGCAGCCGTGAAGGCACGCGCGGACTGGATGGTCACGTCGTCGATCGGCCTCGAGATCGTGGCCGACCTGCACGCGCGCGGCGAGAAGATCATCTGGGCGCCCGATCGCCATCTCGGCAATTACATTCAGAAGAAAACCGGCGCGGACATGCTGCTGTGGCAGGGCTCGTGCCTCGTTCACGACGAATTCAAGGGGATCGAGCTCGATCTGCTGCGCGCCGAGTATCCGGACGCGAAAGTGCTCGTCCACCCCGAATCGCCGGAAAACGTCGTTGCGCTGGCCGATGCCGTCGGCTCGACCACGCAACTGATCGACGCGGCCGTGAAGCTCGATGCGACGCGCTTCATCGTCGCGACCGATCTCGGCATCCTGCACAAGATGCAGCTCGCGGCACCCGGCAAGACCTTCATCGCCGCGCCGACGGCCGGCAACAGCGCGACCTGCAAGAGCTGCGCGCACTGCCCGTGGATGGCGATGAACGGCCTCGCGAACCTCGCCGACGTGCTCGAACGCGGTCACAACGAGATCTTCGTCGATCCCGCGATCGGCGAGCGTGCGCGCCTGCCGATCGACCGGATGCTCGGTTTCGCCGCCGCGCACAAGAAGCGCGTGCAGGCGAGCGGCGATCTGCAGCGCGACCAGCAACTGTTTGCAAACGTGGGGGCCGCATGATGAACAGCCTCCACGCGCAGGTTCAATCGTCGTCCGCCGATGAAGCCGCCGTCCTCGAAGGGGGCGCGAGCGCCGTTTCGCCGCTGTTCGGCAGCGTTCGCGAGCAATACGGCGCGGCGTTCGACGCGGCGATCGCGCGCAACGTGGCCGATGCGATCGCGGAAGACGTCGGGGCCGGCGACCAGACCGGGCGGCTCGTGCCGGCCGGCGGGCGTCGCCGTGCGCGCATCATCGTGCGCGAGGACGCCGTGCTGTGCGGCGTGCCGTGGTTCGAGGCCGTGATTGCCTGCATCGATCCCGCGATCGTCGTGCAATGGCGCTATCGCGAAGGCGACCGCATGACGCCCGATTCGACCGTCTGCGAGCTCGAAGGGCCGGCACGGTCGCTGTTGACGGCCGAGCGCAACGGGCTGAACTTCCTGCAACTGCTGTCGGGCGTCGCGACCGCGACGCGCCGCTACGTCGATCGCGTGGCAGGCACGCGCACGAAGATCCTCGATACGCGCAAGACGCTGCCGGGCCTGCGGCTCGCGCAGAAGTACGCGGTGCGCGTGGGCGGCGGCGAGAACCAGCGGCTCGCGCTGTACGACGGCATCCTGATCAAGGAAAACCACATCGCGGCGGCGGGCGGTGTCGGCCAGGCGCTCGACGCGGCGTTCGCGCTGGAGTCGGGCGTGCCCGTGCAGGTCGAGGTCGAGACGCTTGCGCAACTCGACACGGCGCTCGCGCATCGCGCGCAGTCGGTGCTGCTCGACAACTTCACGCTCGACATGATGCGTGAAGCGGTGCGCGTGGCGCACGGCAAGGCCGTGCTCGAAGTGTCGGGCGGGGTCAATTTCGACACGGTGCGTGCGTTCGCGGAAACGGGTGTCGACCGCATCTCGATCGGCGCGCTGACGAAGGACGTGCGCGCGACGGACTATTCGATGCGGATCGTCGACTGAGCGGGCGTCCGCGTCCGAACAGAAAAGCCGTTGGCACGTGAGTGCCAACGGCTTTTTTCCTGTGCGGGCCGCAGCCCGGGAGGGGGGGCGCTTAGCGGCGCGCGCGCGGCGTGAGCACGCTCGGCAGCGCCTTCGGCAGCGTGTGCGGCCAGTCGCGGCTGTAGTGCAGCCCGCGGCTTTCGCGGCGCGAGTGCGCACTTTTCACGATCAGTGTCGCCACGTCGACGAGGTTGCGCAGTTCAAGCAGGTCGCGCGTCACGCGGAAATTCGCGTAGTACTCGTGGATCTCGTCGCGCAGCAGCGACAAGCGGTGCTTCGCGCGTTCGAGACGCTTGTCGGTGCGCACGATGCCGACGTAGTTCCACATCAGACGGCGCAACTCGTCCCAGTTGTGCGCAACGACGACTTCCTCGTCCGCATCCGATACTCGGCTCTCGTCCCATGCCGGCAGCTTGGCCGGCGTTTCGACGTCGAAGCCGGCCGCCTCGATCGCTTCGGCGGCCGCACGGCCGATCACGAGACACTCGAGCAGCGAGTTGCTGGCGAGCCGGTTGGCGCCGTGGAGCCCCGTGTACGACGTTTCGCCGACCGCATAGAGGCCCGTCAGATCGGTGCGTCCGGCGAGATCGGTGACGACGCCGCCGCACGTGTAGTGCGCGGCCGGCACGACGGGAATCGGCTCTTTCGCGATGTCGATGCCGAACTCGAGGCAGCGCGCGTGAATCGTCGGGAAGTGTTCGCGCAGGAACGCTTCCGGCTGATGGCTGATGTCGAGGTACACGCAGTCGATCCCGCGCTTCTTGATCTCGAAGTCGATCGCGCGCGCGACGATGTCGCGCGGCGCGAGTTCGGCGCGGGGATCGTGCGCGGGCATGAAGCGCGTGCCGTCGGGCAGCTTCAGCAGGCCGCCTTCGCCGCGCACGGCTTCCGAGATCAGGAACGACTTCGCATACGGATGGAACAGGCAGGTCGGGTGGAACTGGATGAATTCCATGTTCGACACGCGACAGCCCGCGCGCCACGCCATCGCGATGCCGTCGCCGGTCGCGGTGTCGGGGTTCGTCGTGTACAGGTAGACCTTGCCGGCGCCGCCCGTCGCGAGCACCGTATGCGGCGCCTCGATCGTGATCGTGCGGTCGTTGTCGACATCGAGCGCGTACAGGCCGTGACAGCGGCGGCCGGGCAGGCCGAGCCGGTCGGACGTGATCAGGTCGATCGCGTGGTGATTTTCGAAGAACGTGATGTTCGGATGCTGGCGCGCACGTTCCGACAGTGTCGCGAGCACCGCGTGGCCGGTCGCGTCGGCCGCGTGGATGATCCGGCGATGGCTGTGACCGCCTTCGCGCGTCAGGTGGAAGCCGAGTTCGGCCGCGTCGTCCTTCGTGAACGGCACGCCTTGCGAGATCAGCCATTCGATCGCCTCGCGGCCGTGCTCGACGATGTATCGCGTGGCGGCTTCGTCGCACAGGCCGCCGCCGGCGACCAGCGTGTCGTCGACGTGGTTCTCGATGCTGTCCGTCGAGTCGAGGACGGCCGCGATGCCGCCCTGTGCGTTATCGCTTGCGCCCTCCATCATCGAGCGTTTCGCGATCAGCGCGACACGTCGCGTGCTGGCCAGATTGAGTGCGACCGACAGCCCTGCCAGGCCGCTGCCGACGATCGCCACGTCGAATTTCATGCTGCATCTCCATCGTTACGCTTTTGATCTTGTGCGTTCCGGCGGCCAAGGCCGCGGAAAGAGGAGAGCATACCGCGTCGGGCCAAAGCGTGCGCGCAAAACAAAAAGCCCCGCAAATGCGGGGCTTTTCGCTTGTCAGCGGGCTCGCAGAAACCGGAGATTACTTGATCTTGGTTTCTTTGTATTCCACATGCTTGCGGACGACGGGATCGAACTTCTTGATCGCCATCTTTTCCGGCATGTTGCGCTTGTTCTTCGTGGTCGTGTAGAAATGACCCGTACCAGCAGTCGACTCGAGCTTGATCTTGTCGCGTGCGCCTTTTGCCATGATTGTGCTCCTTGGGCTTAGGCTTCGCCGCGTGCGCGCAGGTCAGCGAGCACGGAATCGATGCCGTTCTTGTCGATCAGGCGCAGGCCGGCGTTCGAGACGCGCAGGCGCACCCAGCGGTTTTCGCTCTCTACCCAGAACCGGCGGTTTTGCAGGTTCGGCAGGAAGCGGCGCTTCGTCTTGTTGTTTGCGTGGGAAACGTTGTTGCCGCTCATCGGCGCTTTCCCAGTTACTTGGCATACGCGTGCCATGAGAGCACTCCTAATACGCTAAATTCGGGGTTCGATCGCCGATGAAGGTTCCATCGCACCGCCACGTGATCCATGGCTGCACTCAGAACGCCGAAGCCCTTACAGACAAGGCCCTTCGATGGCTAGAACTGGTTGGAAAAAAGACAGACGGCGATTCTAGCAGAAAAAGTTCAGAAAAATCAAACCTAATTTCGCTTCACCGTTGCGGCGCCCGTTGGCGGGCCGCCGCGCCACAGTCTACAGCCAACCGGCACGTGCGAACGAAAAAGTATCGCCGGTGCCGATGACGACATGATCGAGCAGCCGCACGTCGACGAGTGCGAGCGCATCGTGCAGCACGCGGGTCAGGCGGCGGTCTTCCGCGCTCGGCTGCACCGCGCCGGACGGATGGTTGTGCGCGACGATCAGCGCCGCGGCGTTGTGCTGCATCGCGCGGCGCACGATCTCGCGCGGGTAGACGGCCATGCGCGTCAGCGAGCCGCGCGTGATTTCCTCCGTTTCGATCAGGCCGTTGCGCGCATCGAGGTAGACCGCGGCGAACACTTCGTACGGGCGCGCGCCGATCTTCAGCCGCAGATAATCCTCGACCGCGCCGGGCGAATCGATCGGCGTCGTCTCGCGCGCCTTCTCCTTCAGCACGCGCCGCGCGATCTCGGTGACCGCCATCAGCCGCGCCGACCGCGCGGGGCCGATGCCGGCGTGCGCCTGGAAATCGGCGTCGCTCGCCTCGAGCAGCCCGCGCAACGTCTTGAACTGCGCGACCAGGGCGCGCGCGATGACGAACACATCGTGCTCCGGTGTGCCGGTGCCGAGCAGCAGTGCGATCAGTTCGTCGTTGGTCAGCGCGGCCGGCCCGCGTTCCAGCAGCCGCTCGCGGGGGCGTTCGGGGCACCAGCCGCGCGGGAGGCGCCCGCACCGGCCGACAGGGAGGGCGCAGCCGGGCGCGGCGGCCGGCCGGTCGTGGGCGTCGCGGCATTCGAGCGGCGGCGGGGCGAGGCAGGGTGACAGCATGCTTGGAACTCCATTGGCGGCGGGCGGTGTGCGCGACGTCGTCGCACTTTCCGCCTTGCGCGCTCAGGTGACTTACAATATTGGCTTTGCGCCGGGCCTTTCGGCCGTTTCGGGCGCCGACTGAACGAGTAATTCATGAGCCTCATCGATCTATCCGAAGTGAAGCCCGGTTCCCACGTCACGTTGCATTACCGCCTGGCACTGGCCGACGGCGCCGACATCGTCAACACCTTCACCGACAAGCCGGCCACGCTGCTGCTCGGCGCGGGGCAGCTGGCGCCGTCGCTGGAACAGATTCTGCTCGGGCTCAGGGTCGGCGACCACTCGACTTATCAGCTAACGCCCGAGCAGGGGTTCGGTCCCCGTAATCCCGACATGCTCCAGCGCGTGACGCTGTCGACGCTGCGCGAGAACGGGATGGTCGGCGACGATTTCACGCCGGGCGAGCTGATCGAGTTCAATGCGCCGGACGGCGGCCGGTACGCGGGGGTGCTGAAGGAAGTCAGCGAAACCTCGGCGCTGTTCGACTTCAATCATCCGCTCGCGGGCCAAGCGCTCACGTTCGAAGTGAAAATCATCGGAATCCTGTAATCATGAGCACCACCGATACGCTGTCCGGGCAGACCGTCGCCGCCGACGCCGAAATCCTGCTGGCCCAGCCGCGCGGTTTCTGCGCAGGCGTCGATCGCGCGATCGAGATCGTCGAGCGGGCGATCTCGATGCACGGCGCGCCGATCTACGTCCGTCACGAAATCGTCCACAACAAGTACGTGGTCGAGGATCTGAAGAAGAAAGGCGCGATCTTCGTCGAGGAGCTCGAGGAAGTGCCGGCCGGCAACACCGTGATCTTCAGTGCGCACGGCGTGTCGAAGGCCGTGCGCGACGAGGCCGACGTGCGCGGGTTGCGTATTTACGACGCCACCTGCCCGCTCGTCACGAAAGTGCACGTCGAGGTCGCGAAGATGCGCCAGGACGGCGTCGACATCGTCATGATCGGGCACAAGGGCCATCCGGAAGTCGAGGGCACGATGGGGCAGGTCGAGCGCGGCATGCATCTCGTCGAGAGCGTCGAGGATGTCCTGAAGCTGCAGCTCGCCGATCCCGAGCGCATCGCGCTCGTCACGCAGACCACGCTGTCCGTCGACGACGCGGCCGAGATCATCGCGGCGCTGAAGGCGAAGTATCCGAAGATCCGCGAGCCGAAGAAGCAGGACATCTGCTACGCGACGCAGAACCGCCAGGACGCGGTGAAGTTCATGGCGCCGCAGTGCGATGTCGTGATCGTCGTCGGCAGCCCGAACAGTTCGAATTCGAGCCGCCTGCGCGAAGTGGCCGAGAAGCGCGGCGTCGACGCCTACATGGTCGATGCGCCCGACCAGATCGATCCGGCATGGGTCGCGGGCAAGCGCCGCATCGGCGTGACGGCCGGCGCATCGGCGCCCGAGGTGCTCGCCCAGGCCGTGATCGCGCGGCTGCGCGAGCTCGGCGTGCGCAACGTCCGCGCCCTCGACGGCATCGAGGAAAACGTGTCGTTCCCGCTGCCGCGCGGGTTGAACCTGCCGCCCGCCGCCTGATTGACGCATTGCACCCGCGGAACACCGAAGCGCGCCTCCCGGCGCGCTTTTTTTTGCCTGTCGAAATTGTAATCGCAACCATTATTCGCGTTCGCGGTGCAACCGGGTTGCCCTGCGTGTTTCCAAGCGTCTCTCAAAATTGGTTGCAATGCAGGAAAACCCCATCGAATCAGGATTATTGGCGTCCTATAAATGGAGTTACAATGCGCCCGTTTTCAGGCCTGAATGGCTTTGAGATCGGGTTTGGGCAAGGCGCGGGAGACCATTCAATGCATGTGAAGTTGGCGTACGCCATGTCCGTCGCCGCACCGGTTGCAATGCTTGCCGGCTGCAGCAAAAAGAGCGACGACGGGGCGGGCAGGGAGGCTGCGGCGTTCGCGGCACCGCCGGCCAGCGGCGTGCGCGTCGCCGGAGCCGGTCGTGTGGCGCCATCCGTGTGCCGCAGCGCGCAATTGGGCAAGGACAAGGAAGACGGGGCACGTTTGGCGATCGAGGAATTCAACGCGCCTGGCCTGGCGATCGGCCGGGCAGCGGGCATGCAGGTTGCATTGCAGTACACCGCCGGCCGTGGTGCCACGGCGACCGGGCGTGCCGACCGACGGCAGCCGGCAGCAGCGCCTGGCGCTGCGGGCCGCGTGCGGAAGTCACCGACCCCCTTTCATTTCGATTCGACGAAACAGCGCGTTGCCGCGATCGGTGGTGTTGCGACGCGCGGTCTGGTTCGTACGATGGATTCCGACGCAGTCCTGACGAATGTCGGGTGCGGTCTTCGCGGCGCCCGGACGGGCGGCGCGGCGCGGAATCCGATCCGCCCGGGTGCGGGGTTTGCCCCGCACCGGACGGAAACAGGCACGGATGCCGGGCAACCGGACGAAGGCCGTCTCGGCATGCTGCCCTACGACTTCAAGGAGGCCACGAACACCGTCCTCGATGTCGTGACGATTTAGCGACGGGACTCATGACGGCACCGGAACAGTGCGGTGCCGTTTTTGTATCCGCTCCGGCGGCAGGTCCGGCCGTACAGGCCGGGCGGCGCGCGCCGGGACGATCCACCCTTACCGGTATCGACTAGTACCCGCAGTGTCGCCGAGAAGGCGCGATTCCTCGCTTACCCGCGGGGCGCAACGTCCTCCGGCAGCACGGGCCAAGGAGCTTTAAATGGATATTTTCGTCCAGCAGGTTCTCAACGGGCTGGTGCTCGGCAGTGTCTACGCCATCATCGCGTTGGGCTACACGATGGTGTACGGCATTCTCGGCATCATCAACTTCGCACATGGCGACGTGCTGATGATCGGCGCGATGGTCGCCCTGTCGGCCATCACCGTGCTGCAGAACCACTTCCCCGGACTCGGCAACGTCGCGACGCTGACGATCGGCCTGGGTATTGCCGCGGTCGTCTGTGCGTTCGTCGGCTTCACGATCGAACGCGTCGCCTACCGGCCGCTGCGCCGCGCGCCGCGCCTCGCGCCGCTGATCACCGCGATCGGCGTGTCGATCCTGCTGCAGACGGCTGCGATGATCATCTGGTCGCGCAACCCGCTGCCGTTCCCGCAATTGCTGCCGACCGATCCGATCAACGTGATCAAGGCCACCGACACGACGCCCGGCGCCGTGATCTCGGTGACTGAAATCGTGATCATCGCGGTTGCGTTCATCGTGATGGGCGGCCTGCTGCTGCTCGTGCACAAGACCAAGCTCGGCCGTGCGATGCGCGCGATCGCCGAAAGCCCGAACACCGCCAGCCTGATGGGCGTGAACCCGAACTTCGTGATCTCCGCGACGTTCATGATCGGCTCCGCGCTCGCCGCGCTGGCCGGCGTGATGATCGCGTCCGAATACGGCAACGTGCACTTCTACATGGGCTTCATCCCCGGCATGAAGGCATTCACGGCCGCGGTGCTCGGCGGGATCGGCAACCTCGGCGGCGCCATGGTCGGCGGCGTGCTGCTCGGCCTGATCGAGCAGCTCGGGGCCGGCTACATCGGCAACCTCACGGGCGGCGTATTCGGCAGTAACTACCAGGACGTGTTCGCCTTCATCGTGCTGATCATCGTGCTGGTGTTCCGTCCGTCCGGCCTGCTGGGCGAACGGGTCGCGGATCGCGCGTAACGGAAGGGAGCAAACGACATGACATCCATTCAACCGATCGAATCCTCGACGTCGCTCGTCGAAGAGCGCAACACCGCCAAGACCGTCATCATCGGCCTCCTGACCGCGGTCTTCGTGATCGCGGCGCCGATCATCATCGGCTCGGCCGGCGGCAACTACTGGGTCCGCGTGCTCGACTTCGCGATGCTGTACGTGATGCTCGCGCTGGGCCTGAACGTGGTGGTCGGCTTCGCCGGCCTGCTCGACCTGGGTTACATCGCGTTCTACGCGGTGGGCGCGTACACGGCGGCATTGTTGAGCTCGCCGCACCTGAGCTCGCAATTCGAGTGGATCGCGGCGCTGGCGCCGAACGGGCTGCATGTGCCGTTCCTGATCATCGTGCCGATCGCGATGGCGCTGGCGGCCACCTTCGGGATCCTGCTCGGCGCGCCGACGCTGCGCCTGCGCGGCGACTACCTGGCGATCGTGACGCTCGGCTTCGGTGAAATCGTCCGGATCTTCATGAACAACCTCGACCGTCCGGTGAACATCACCAACGGCCCGAAGGGGATCACGGGCATCGATCCGGTGCACCTCGGCGACTTCAGCCTTGCCCAGACGCACTCGCTGTTCGGGATCCAGCTGCCGTCGGTCTACATGTACTACTACCTGTTCGTGCTCTGCTCGCTGCTGGTGATCTGGGTGTGTACGCGCCTGCAGCACTCGCGTATCGGCCGCGCATGGGCGGCGATCCGTGAAGACGAGATCGCGGCGAAGGCGATGGGCATCAACACCCGCAACGTGAAGCTGCTCGCATTCGCGATGGGCGCGTCGTTCGGCGGCCTGTCGGGTGCGATGTTCGGTTCGTTCCAGGGCTTCGTGTCGCCGGAATCGTTCACGTTCTGGGAATCGATCGTCGTGCTCGCGTGCGTGGTGCTCGGCGGCATGGGCCACATCCCGGGCGTGATCCTGGGTGCGGTGCTGCTCGCGATCTTCCCGGAATTCCTGCGCTCGACGATGAGCCCGCTGCAGCACGCGCTGTTCGGTCACGACATCGTCGACACGGAAGTGATCCGTCAGGCGCTGTACGGCCTCGCGATGGTGGTCATCATGCTGTACCGCTCGGAAGGTCTGTGGCCCGCGCCGAAGCATGAGGACAAGATCGCGAAACTGGCGAAGCGCAACAGCAAGAAGCCGGTGCGCGCTTAACCTACGGACACAGGGGATACACACATGAGCGACAAGCAAATCCGACTGTCCGTGCAGGGCGTGAACAAACGCTTCGGCGGCCTGCAGGCACTGTCCGACGTCGGCCTGCAGATCAAGGAAGGCGAGATCTACGGCCTGATCGGCCCGAACGGCGCCGGCAAGACCACGTTCTTCAACGTGATCACGGGCCTCTACACGCCGGATTCGGGCGACTTCAAGCTGGACGGCCAGAACTACACGCCGACGGCCGTGCACCAGGTGGCCAAGGCCGGCATCGCGCGCACGTTCCAGAACATCCGCCTGTTCGGCGGGATGACCGCGCTCGAGAACGTGATGGTGGGCCGCCACGTGCGCACCAAGCACGGGCTGCTCGGCGCGGTGTTCCAGACGCCGGCCGAACGCCAGGAAGAGCGCGAGATCAAGGAACGCGCGATCGAGCTGCTCGACTACGTCGGCGTGCTGCAGTACGCCGACTACACGTCGCGCAACCTGTCGTACGGCCACCAGCGCCGGCTGGAAATCGCACGCGCGCTGGCGACCGATCCGAAGCTGCTCGCGCTCGACGAGCCGGCGGCCGGGATGAACGCGACCGAGAAGGTCGAACTCACGCGCCTGCTCGACAAGATCCGTTCGGACGGCCGCACGATTCTCCTGATCGAGCACGACGTGAAGCTCGTGATGGGGCTGTGCAACCGGATGACGGTGCTCGATTACGGCAAGGTGATCGCCGAGGGTCTGCCGCAGGACGTGCAGAAGAATCCGAAGGTGATTGAGGCATATCTCGGCGCAGGGGTGCACTGATGGCAGCGGCAATGTTGAAAATCAAGGGCTTGCAGGTCAACTACGGCGGCATCCAGGCCGTCAAGGGCGTTGACATGGAAGTCCGTCAGGGCGAGCTCGTGACGCTGATCGGCGCGAACGGCGCGGGCAAGACCACGACGATGAAGGCGATCACGGGTCTGAAGGCGTATTCGGCGGGCGACATCGAGTACGACGGCAAGTCGATCAAGGGCGTGCCGTCGCACGAGTTGCTCAAGCGCGGCCTCGCGATGGTGCCGGAAGGCCGCGGGATCTTCGCGCGGATGTCGATCATCGAGAACATGCAGATGGGCGCGTATCTGCGCAACGACAACGACCAGATCAAGAAGGACGTCGACCGCATGTTCGGCTTCTTCCCGCGCCTGAAGGAGCGTGCGACGCAGCTCGCGGGCACGCTGTCGGGCGGCGAGCAGCAGATGCTGGCGATGTCGCGCGCGATCCTCTCGAAGCCGAAGCTGCTGCTGCTCGACGAACCGTCGATGGGCCTGTCGCCGATCATGGTCGAGAAGATCTTCGAGGTGGTGCGTGAAATCTCGAAGGAGGGCATCACGGTGCTGCTCGTCGAACAGAACGCACGGCTTGCGCTGCAGGCGGCCGACCGCGGCTACGTGATGGATTCGGGCACGGTCACGATGGAAGGCGACGCGAAGCAGATGCTCGACGATCCGAAGGTGCGTGCCGCGTATCTGGGTGAATGAGCGAGTGAATGAGCGGGCCCGGTAGCGCGCGACGGCGAGTGCCGGGCGCGTCGCACGCGGGCTTTCGAAAGGCTGTCACGGAATGCCGTGACAGCCTTTTTTTTCGTCTTCCGGCGATTCGCGGCGAACTTGTCCGTGCGGAAGCGACTCCATGCGACTGTTGCGCCGGGCCCGCGGCGGCCGTTCGATGCCGGCCGCCGGCCGCCGGCCGCCGGCAGCGGGTTGCCGGCAAATCGACACACGGGCCGCGTAGCATCGAAGGCCCGGCGAAATACGGAGCGCACGCATGAGTCTCGACTATGGTTTCGTGAAGGCGAAGGTGACATCGGTGGCGAAGCTGAAGGGCTCGCCGCACGGCAACGAGATCCAGTATCACATCCACCTGACGCTGGCGCTGCCCGGCGGCGACTGGGACGTCGCGATCAACGTCGGCACCAGCGACGCGGACGACCTGCTGAACTACAAGCTCGTCTACGATTTCCACCACCCGATCACGCAGACGCTCGCGGATGCGGCCGAAGGCTATACGGACCTGACGGGGCAGGCGGCATTGCCCGCGCTCGACTACCTGCGCAGCGACATCCTGAGCGAAACGGGCGCGTGGCGCGCGAGTGAGGTGATGGACGGCACCGAAAACCCGGAGCCGATCCCGTCGCTGCTGCGGCTCGTGAACGCCGCGCAGTCGCAGGGGCTCGACGTCGTCGTGTTCGGCCGCTCGTATGCGGAAGGCAACGGGATCCACGACACGCACATGAACCAGGGCTCGACCGGCTCGAACTATCTGCACCGCGAGGGCGACGACCACAACGACCACAACGACGTCTGGCAGGACGGCGCGCTGATCGTGCGCGTGAACGACACGCAATGGGCCGCGTATTTCGCGGCGTTCGAGCAGCAGGCCGTGCCGACCGACGCGCTCGGCAATCCGCTGCCGGGCGCGGGGCCGATCACGCGCTGAGTCGGGCCGGCGGCGGTATTACGCAGCCGGCAGCGTCTTGCCGAACGAGATGCGCTCCTCGACGCGATAGCCGAGGGCCGCATAGAAGCGGCACGCATCGTCGTTGCCGGGCAGCACCTGAAGGTTGATCTTCAGGCAGCCGCGTGCGGCGAGCGCGCGTTCCGCATGCGCGATCAGCGCGCGGCCGACACCGAGCCGCCGCGCGTCGTTCGCGACGCCGAACGAGTAGAGCCAGCCGCGATGTCCGTCGAAACCCGCCATCAGCGTACCGACGACGCGCGTGCCGCTCGTCGCGACGAAGAACAGCTCCGGCTGCGTCGCGAGCTTCAGCGCGATCGATCGCAGCGGGTCGCGGTGCGGCGGCGCGCCGTCTTCGTCGTACTGCGGGAACGCGTCGCGCCATACCGCGAGCACGGCGTCGGTGTCGGCGCGTTCGAACGGGCGGATGGCGATTGCGTCGGTTGCGGCGGCGTCCATCGCGGCGGTCTCCTTAGAGCGTGTCGAGGATCGACCGCAGCATCGCCATCATCTGGTCGATTTCCTCGGTCGTCACGTTCAGGGCGGGCATGAAGCGCAGCAGGTTCGGCCGCGCGGCGTTCAGCAGCAGGCCGTCCGGCTGCATGTCGCGCGCCTTCTCGACGATCTGCGGGCCGATGTCCTTGCCGAGCAGCAGCGCGCGCAGCAGGCCTTCGCCGCGTTCGCCCTCGAAGCCGCGCTCCTCCGACAGCTCGAGCAGCCTGCGCTTCAGGTATTCGCTGCGTTCGCGCACGCCTTCGAGGAAGCCCGGTGCGACGAGCTGCGAGATCACCGCATGGCCGGCCGCCGTCATCAGCGGGTTGCCGTTGTACGTGCCGCCCTGGTCGCCGGCCTCGAACACCGCGACGTCGGCCTTCGACAGCAGCGCGCCGAGCGGCACGCCGCCGCCGATGCCCTTCGCGAGCGTCATGATGTCCGGCTCGATGCCCGACAGTTCGTAGGCGAACAGCGTGCCCGCGCGGCCGCAGCCGCTTTGCACCTCGTCGACGATCAGCAGCAGGTTGTGCTGTTTCGTCAGCGCGCGCAGCGCCTGCATGAATTCACGCGTCGCCGGAATCACGCCGCCTTCGCCCTGGATCGGTTCGAGCATCACGGCGACGGTCTTGTCGGTGATCAGCCGCTCGACCGAGTTGATGTCGTTCAGCTCGGCCTTCGGGAAGCCCGGCACCTGCGGGGCGTAGATCGTGTCCCAGCCCGGCTTGCCGCTGGCCGACATCGTCGCGAGCGTACGGCCGTGGAAGCTGTGGTCGAACGTGATGATCTCGTACGCGCCGTTCCTGAACTTGCGCCCCCACTTGCGTGCGAGCTTGATCGCGCCTTCGTTAGCCTCGGCGCCGCTGTTCGTGAAGAACACCTTGTCGAACACGCTGTGCTGCGTGAGCAGGCCCGCGAGCTTCGCCATCGGCTCGTTGTAGAACGCCGGCGACGGGTTCAGCAGCTTGTCCGCCTGCGTCTTCAGCGCCTCGACGATGCCATCGTTGCAGTGGCCGAGGCTGTTGACGGCCCAGCCCTGGATGAAGTCCAGATAGCGCTTGCCGGTGTGATCGTAGAGCCACGAACCCTTGCCGTGCGTAAACACGATGTCGGGGCGGTTCGTGATGTACATCAGCGAGTCGATCGGATAATCGTTCAGGGGCATGGCAGCAGACTCCAGCGGACGTTGAAAGGGAAACGGGCAATAAAAAAGCCACGGAAGGCCGTGGCTGGTGGGTTCGAACAGCTTGTGCGTAACCGGTGAAGCGGTGGGGGTTACGCGCGAGTCCGTGACGAGCCTGCGGCATCCGGGCGGAGCGGCGAGCGGCGACGTCGGAGAGCGGACAGGAAGCGGTTCATGTGCGCAAGCATAAGGCATCCCGCGCCCCACTGTAAACCGCCGCGATGCCACGGATGTGACATCGCGGCGCGGGACGCGGGCGCGCGGGCGTCAGACCGGATGCGCGAGATCGGCGGCGCTCGTGAACGAGTCCGCGTAGAACTCGTCGGCTGGCAGCGCGTGGTGCTGCGTGAAGTCGCGCTGGGCGGACTCGACCATCACCGGCGCGCCGCATGCGTACACCTGGTGACCCGACAGGTCGGGCAGGTCGTCGATCACCGCGCGATGCACGAAGCCCGTGCGGCCCGTCCACTGATCGGCGGCGTCCGGCTCCGAGAGCACCGGCACGTACTTGAAGTTCGGGATCTCGCGCGCCCACTGCTCGGCGAGTTCGCCGAGGTAGATGTCCTTCTTGCGGCGGGCGCCCCAGTAGAGCGTCATCGGGCGCGTGATGCCCGTATGCTTCACGTGCTCGATGATCGCCTTGATCGGCGCGAAGCCCGTGCCCGATGCGAGCAGCACGATCGGCTTGTCGGAATCCTCGCGCAGGAAGAACGTGCCGAGCGGGCCCTCGAAGCGCAGGATGTCACGCTCCTTCATGGCGCCGAACACGTGGTCGGTGAACTTGCCGCCCGGCATGTGGCGGATGTGCAGCTCGATCGGGCCTTCCTCGTGCGGCGCGTTCGCCATCGAGTAGCTGCGGCGCGAACCGTCCTTCAGGATGAACTCGACATACTGGCCCGCGAGGTACTGCAGGCGTTCGTTGGCGGGCAACTGCAGCTTCACGACCATCACGTCGTCGGCCTTGCGCTCGAGTGCGGCGATCCGGCACGGCAGCTTCTTGACCTGCACGCCGTCGACGCCGGCGATCTCGCGCACGTCGATCTCGAGATCGCACTGCGCCTTCGAGCAGCACAGCAGCGCGAGGCCGCGCGTCCGTTCGTCGTTGGACAGCGCCGACGCGGCGTGCGGGCCCTGTTCGATCTGTCCCGACACGATCTGGCCCTTGCAGGAGCCGCACGCGCCGTTCTTGCAACCGTACGGCAGATGGACGTTCTGGCGCAGCGCGGCCGCCAGCACGGTTTCGTCCGACTCGACCTGGAATTGCCGGCCGCTTTGCTTGAGAGTGACGTTGAATGCCATAGAACCAAACTAGAACAAAATGTGGGGACCGTGCATTTGGAGCACGGCAGCTACAATGCAAACCCGTTGCGCGCCGCGCAACGATGGCTACTGATTTCTTCGCAACCAATATGATCGCGACACGAATCCTGCGCCGGCCGCGCGCACTGATCGTCGGCTGCGGCGACGTCGGCATGCGTTGCGTCGCGCAATGGCGCGAGACGCGCCGCAACCTGCGGATCTTCGCGCTGACGAGCCACCCGGCCCGCCGCGACGCGCTGCGCGCCGCGGGCGCGACGCCGATCGTCGGCGACCTCGATCGCCGGGCGACGCTTGGCCGCCTCGCGGGGCTGGCCCGCACGATCCTGCACCTCGCGCCGCCGCAGTCCGACGGACGCGACGACAGGCGCACGCGTGCGCTGATCGCCGCAACGACCGTGCCTGCACGGCGGCCACCGGCGCCCGCAGCACCGGCGGTCGGCCGGCTCCGGACGCTGCGCACCGCTGCCCGGCGGGCCGGCGCGCCCGTTCGGGCAGCGCGTATTGTACCCGACGGCCCTCGCGCGCCGAGGCTCGTATACGCCAGCACGACGGGCGTGTACGGCGACTGCGGCGGCGCGTGCATCGACGAGACGCACCCGCTGCGTCCCGCGAATCCGCGCGCGTTCCGGCGCGTGTCGGCCGAGCGGCAACTGCGCGCGGCGACGGTGCGCGGCGTGCTGTCCGCACGCATCGTGCGGATCCCCGGCATCTACGCGGCGAACCGTCTGCCGGTCGCACGGCTCGAGCGCGGCACGCCGGCGCTCGAGCCGGCCGACGATGTCTATACGAACCACATCCACGCGGACGATCTCGCGGCGATACTGCGCCGCGCGGCCGAGCGCGGCAAGCCCGCGCGGGCCGTGCACGCGTCGGACGACACCGAACTGCGGATGGGGGAGTATTTCGACCGGGTCGCGCAGGTGCTCGGCCTGCCGAAGCCGCCGCGCGTGAGCCGCGCGGACGCCGAACGCCAACTGGAACCGACGCTGCTGTCGTTCATGCGCGAATCGAGGCGACTGTCCAACGCACGGCTCAAGGCCGAATTGTGCGTGACGTTGCGGTATCCGACCGTAGACGATTTCCTTCAAACGCTCGCGCCGGGCAGCGCGTCAGGTGAGCGCCGGTAACGCCTCGATCAGCAGGAAGCACAGCAGCGCCCCGATCAGCGCGCCGATCAGGTTCGGATGATATCTGTGCCTCAGGTGCATCGCGGCCAGCAGGCCGCCGATCCCGACGACGCCGATGACCGCGAACGCGATCATCACGTATGACAGTTCCCAGGTGTGGTTGATGTTCATGATGTCTCCCCCGCATCGCTGCTCGTACAGCTTGTGATTTCAGTATAGCGGGGGATCATGCGGCCGGGACGCGGCCGGACACCGAACGGTCGTGCGGATTTTCCCTTACAGGGTTTTGACGGGATTGCGCAGCGCTGAAAGGTCGGCGGCATCGAGCCAGCGCCACGCACCGGGTGCGAGGTCGTCCGGCAGCGCGAAGCCGCCGATGCTTTCGCGGTGCAGCAGCTCGACGCGGTTGCTCGCCGCCGCGACCATGCGTTTGACCTGGTGATACTTGCCTTCGAGGACGGTCAGCGCGAGCGCATGCGGGCCGCGCGCGTCTGCGGCGACCGCGGCGATCGGCTTCGGCTCGCCGTGCAGCTGCACGCCGGCGCGCAGCGCCTGCAACTGCGTATCGTCGAGCGGATGGCGTACGGTCGCCACGTAGGTCTTCGGCACCTTGCGCTTCGGCGACGTGTACGCGTGCACGAACTGGCCGTCGTCGGAGAGCAGCAGCAGGCCCGTCGTGTCCTGGTCGAGCCGGCCGACGCACTGCACGCCGCGCGCGACGAACGGCGCGGGCAGCAGGCTGAACACGCTGGCGTGGTGTTGCGGATCGCGCGAACACTCGTAGCCGGCCGGCTTGTTGAGCGCGAGGTATGCCTGCGCGTGGAACGGCCACGCCGTATCGTCGACCGAGAACACGAGGCCTTCGGTGTCGAACGCGGCGTCGGGATCGGTGGCGCAGGCGCCCGCGACGGCCACGCGGCCCGCTTCGATCAGGCCGCGGCACTGGCGGCGCGAGCCGAAACCCTGGGTGTAGAGAATGCTTTCGAGATCCATAGCGCGCGCATTCTATCAAGCGGCGCCGCGCCGCGGCCGGCATGAACGCATTTGCGCTGGTAAGCTGCCGTAACGCCGCGCGGTGCGCGGCGCCCGTTCATTTTTCACGGAAAGCCCATGCTCATCGCTTCGTTCCCGTTCGGCCGCCAGGCGGCCGCCGCCATCCTTGCCGCGACCGTTTCGTCGGCTGCGTTCGCGCATGCGCATCTCGCGACGAGCGACCCGGCGGCAGGTGCTGCGGTGGCAGCCGCACCGGCCGCCGTCACGATCGATTTCACCGAGCCGCTGGAGCCGGCGTTCAGCTCGATCGTCGTCGTCGACAACGCAGGCAAGACGGTGTCGGACGGCAAGGCGCGCATCGACGCGTCGAACCGCAAGCGGATGACGATACCGCTCACCGCGGTCGGCACGGGCGCCTATACGGTGAAATGGGTGGCCGTCGCGGCCGACGGGCACCGCACGCAGGGTTCGTACGGTTTCAACGTGAAGTAACGCAGCGGCGGCAGGGCCGTGCCAGGGCCGCCGCCCGCATCCGACAGGGGAATCCGCATGAACCCGACGACGCTCGCCGCACTCGCCGATTTCCCCCGGCTGCTCGAAGCCCATTTCGCCGCCGTGCCCGACGGCTATGCGCGCTGGACGCCCGACGACTGGGCCGGGATTCCGAGCGAACATTTCTCGCCGCTCGGGCAGCTCTGCCACGTGCGCGATATCGAAATCGACGGCTACCACGTGCGGCTGCGCCGCATGCTCGACGAAGACCGGCCGCTGCTCGTGTCGGTCGACGGCGATGCGCTCGCGATCGAGCGTCGCTATGACGATGCCGATTCGTCCGACGTGCTTGCGGCCATTCGAGAAGCGCGGCGCGAGACGCTGGACCTCGTGTCGCGCCTGACGCCCGAACAGCTGGCTCGCACCGGCGAGTTCGACGGCTACGGGGCGCTGACCGTGCGCGGGCTCGTCCATTACCTGTGCAGCCACGACCAGCAGCATCTGGCCGGCATGCAGTGGCTGCTCGGCAAGATCGACGCGGCGCGGCACGCGCGCGAAGCCGGCCGGCAATAGCGCGGTCGTGCGTGGAATCCGGGGCGCTTGTCGGTACGGCAGCGCACGGTACGCGACTCCGATTGGCCGGTTTTTATGGATAATCCATCCAGCCGCGACCGGCTGACCGGCGTCTTGCGCGTGCCTACACTGCTAGCTTCGTTCACCGAAAAAGGAGTTACCCGTGGCAAATCATACGCTCGCAGACAAGGTCGTCCTGATCGCAGGCGGCGCAAAGAATCTTGGAGGGCTGATCGCCCGGGATCTGGCGAGCCACGGCGCGAAAGCGGTGGCGATTCACTACAACAGCGCGGCGTCGCAGGCGCAGGCCGAGGAGACGGCCGCCGCGGTGCGCGCGGCCGGCGCGCAAGCCGCCACGTTCCAGGCCGACCTGACGACGGCCGCCGCGGTCGAGAAGCTGTTCGACGACGCGAAGCGGCACTTCGGCAAGATCGACATCGCGATCAACACGGTCGGCAAGGTGCTGAAGAAGCCGTTCACCGAGATCAGCGAGGCCGAATACGACGAGATGTTCGCGGTCAACAGCAAGTCGGCGTTCTTCTTCATCAAGGAAGCCGGGCGGCACCTCGAGGATCACGGCAAGCTCGTCACGCTCGTGACGTCGCTGCTCGGCGCATTTACGCCGTTCTATGCGGCGTACGAGGGGTCGAAGGCGCCGGTCGAACACTTCACGCGCGCGGCGTCGAAGGAATACGGCGCGCGCGGGATCTCGGTGACGGCCGTCGGGCCGGGCCCGATGGACACGCCGTTCTTCTATCCGGCCGAAGGCGCCGATGCGGTCGCGTATCACAAGACGGCCGCCGCGCTGTCGCCGTTCAGCAAGACTGGCCTGACCGACATCGAGGACGTCGTGCCGTTCATCCGCCATCTCGTGACCGACGGCTGGTGGATCACGGGCCAGACGATCCTGATCAACGGCGGCTACACGACCAAGTAACCCGCCGTGCAGCGGGCCGCGCCGGCAACCGGCGCGAGCGCGCGGCGCGCCGCAATGGCGCGTTTGCGTGGACAATGGACGGGTGCGCCGCCATCGGGCCGCGCACCCTCTCCCGGTGCCGCCGGGCCTTGCCGCGCCGTGCGCGACGGCGGGCGGCGGCGATCGTCCGAACCTACGTTTCCCGTCGATGGACAAGCTGGACCAGGTCAGAATCTTCCTGCAGGTTGCCGAAATGGGCAGCTTCATCAAGGCCGCGCATGCGCTCGACGTGCCGCGCGCCACCGTATCGGCGGCCGTCCAGCAGCTCGAGACGGGGCTCGGCACGCGCCTCCTGCATCGCACCACGCGCCAGGTGCAACTGACTGCCGACGGCGCGCTGCTGCTCGAGCGCGGCCGGCGTCTGCTCGCGGAGGCCGACGAACTCGACCGGTTGTTCCGCCGCCGCGAGCGCGACGTGATCGGCCGGCTGAGCGTCGACGTGCCGAGCCGGATCGCGCGCCGCGTGGTCGCGCCCGCGCTGCCTTCGCTGTTTCAGCGTTACCCGAAGCTGCAACTGTCGCTCGGCTCGACCGACCGTTCGATCGACCTCGTGCAGGAGGGCGTGGACTGCGCGATACGCGTCGGGCGGCTCGCGGACAGCAGCCTCGTCGTGCGGCCGCTCGGACAGTTCACGCTGATCAACTGCGCGAGCCCCGACTACTTGCGCGAATGCGGCGTGCCCGAGCACCCGGATGCGCTTGTGCGCGGGCACTGGGCGATCGGCTATGCGTCGCCGACGACGGGGCGCGAGCTCGACTGGGAGTACTGCACGGACGGCCAGCGGCACGCGCTGACGCTGCCGAGCCGCGTGATCGTCAACAACGCCGAAACCTATATTGCCGCCTGCATCGCCGGGATGGGGCTGATCCAGATCCCGCGCTTCGACGTCGCGCACCTGCTCAACAGCGGCGCGCTCGTCGACGTGATGCCCGGCTATCGCGCCGCGCCGATGGACGTGTCGGTCGTGTATCCGCACCGGCGCCACCGGTCGCGTCGGCTCAACGCATTCATCGAGTGGTTCGGGGAGCTGATGGCGGGTGCGCCGGGCGCCGCCGCGTTTTTTCAACCGGGCTGCGTTGCAAACCGCCGGCCGCGCCCGGCCTCCCGTACTGCGTCGATCAAGGCTGAACCGACGCCGTCCGGTTTCGCCGCGAATGCGTAGAAGCGCGCGGCCGGCAGCGCGGGCAGCCCGTCCGGCGCCCCGCATGCGCGCAGGCCGTCGCGCAGCTGGCTGCGCGCCAGCGCGGTGACCGCGAAGCCCGCGAGCGCGGCCGACACGCAGCCGGCCATGCTGCCGCTCTCGAACAGCACGCGGAACGGCCGCAGCGCGGCGGCGAGCGCCGCGACGGCGGCTTCCCGATAGACGCACGGCTGAGGAAACAGCGCGAGGGGCACTTCGCCGCGGGCGTCGAGCGGGCAATCCGACGCGAACGCCCATACGAGCGGTTCTTCCCACAGCAGTTCGCCGGGCGCGTCGACCTGCCGGCACTGCTTGCCGAACACGACATCGAGCCGGCCGAGCGTCTGTTCGTGCAGCAGCGACGCGGTGATCCCGACCTTCAGCTCGATCGACGTATGCGGATGGCGGTCGCGGAACGTGCGCAGCACGTGCGGCAGCCACGCCCCCGCGAAATCCTCCGATGCGCCGACCCGCAGCCGTCCGTGCGCCGGCGCGCCGCGCAGCCGCGCGCGCACTTCGCGCTCCATGTCGACGATGTTGCGGGCGTACGCGTACAGCGTGTCGCCGGCCGGCGTGAGCGCGATGCGGCGCGTCGTGCGCGCGAGCAGCACGGTGCCGGCCGCCTGTTCGAGCCGCTTGATGTGGCCGCTGACGGCGGACGGCGTCAGCGCGAGGCGTTCCGCGGCCGGCGCGAAGCCGCGGCTGTCGACGACTTCCAGGAAGGTGCGCAGCAGCGTGATGTCGAGCGAGCTCGACGCGGGATCGGTCAACGGTTCCATCGGTCAATTCAACGCAATACTCGAAGAATGAGTGATGATACTCCGTGAATCGTGTTGAAAGACCGACCTACCATCGTGCGCTCAGTTTGACCAACGGAGTGCACGATGACTGCCTATGCGTATGCGACGACCGCGTCGCTCGATATCGCCTATCTCGAATGGAACCCGCGCGGCGAGCGCGTGGCCGTGCTGCTGCACGGCTGGCCGGACAGCCCGGTCGGCTGGGAAGCCGTGGCGTCGGCGCTCGCGGCGCGCGGCTACCGCGTGCTCGCGCCCGCGCTGCGCGGCTTTGCGCCGACGCGCTTTCGCGATCCCGCCACGCCGCGCAGCGGCCGGCTCGCGGCGCTGGGCCGTGACTTGCTCGAATTCAACGACGCACTCGGCATCGCGCGGCCGGTGCTGGTCGGGCACGACTGGGGCGCGCGTGCGGTCGCGAACGCGTGCGGACTGGACAACGCCGCGGCGTCGCATCTGGTGATGCTGTCGGTGGGTTACGGCACGAACGATCCGGCGCAGCCGCTGTCGCTGCCGCAGGCGCGCAACTACTGGTATCACTGGTTCATGGCGACGGCGCGCGGCGAGCGCGCGCTGCGCGACGATCGTCGCGCATTCGCGCGCCTGATGTGGGACACGTGGTCGCCTGCCGGCTGGTACGACGAGCGCGACTTCGACGCGGCTGCCGCGGCGTTCGACGGGCCTGACTGGATCGACGTGGTGCTGCATTCGTACCGTTATCGCTGGGGATTCGTCGACGGCGGGGCCGCGTACGCGGAGGACGAGGCGCGGCTGACGCCCGCACCCGTGCTGTCGGTGCCGACGCTCGTGCTGCACGGCGCCGTGGATACCTGCAATGCCGCGGATACGTCCGCCGGGCGCGAGCGGTTCTTCTCGGGCCGCTATGCGCGCGCCGTGCTGGATGGTGTCGGCCATTTTCCGCAGCGCGAGGCGCCGGCGGCGGTCGCCGATGCGATCGTCGGGTTCTGCGGGCACGGCTGATGCTGTCGGCCGGTGACGGTCGGCGACGCGGGGTGCGCTGCTCGGCCTGCGTTACACGATTTCGCGCGGGTGTCGATGGCGTGCGCAGGGGAGGTGGACGATGGCCGGTTGGGGCCTTTCGTTCGGGACGATACGGGATGGCGTCCGGGAGCGGATTCGGGCGCTCGGCACGTCGTTTCCGTCCGCGATGAGCAAGCGCGCCATGACGCGCATGCCGGGGGAGGGCGGAGACGGTATCGGGCGCACCGATATTGCGTGCCTTCGTGCCGCGCGTCCTCTGGATGGCCGGGCCGTCGCGCAGGGGCACGCGTTGCGGCGTGCTCGGCAAAAACAAAAAACCCGCGAAGCGGCGAGCTTGCGCGGGTTTCGTCTGCGGCATCGTGAGACGCTGCTAAATACTGGTGCCCAGGGCCGGAATCGAACCGGCACGCCTTGCGGCGGGGGATTTTGAGTCCCCTGCGTCTACCAATTTCACCACCTGGGCTTGATCGTGGCCACGCGTGAGGCCGTGCGCGGCGAAAGGCGGATTATGGCGGAAATCCGGATGCCGGGCAAGCTGCACGACATCCGGCACGCTCGTCACTGGCTCAGGTAGACGAACCGGCCCTGCTTGACGATTCCCATCACGCTCGCCCGCTGATCGAGCCCCACATGATCCTTGTCGCTCGTGTTGACGACGCCGTTCGGCACGACGAGTTCGTGCGCGCGCTCCAGCTCGCGCCGCAGCGCCGCGCGGAATGCGGGGGTGCCGGGCTGCGCGGTCTTCAGCGCGCGGCCGACCGCATCGGCGAGACGCGGATAGACGCCTGCCGCGTCGCCCGCGAACTGCGTGACGGTGCCGGCGCCGTATTTCGCTTCGTACGCGTCGACGAACGCGAGCGCGGCCTGACGGGCCGGATGCCCGGCCGGCAGCGTGCGCGCGACGACCACCGGCTGGGTCGGGAACAGCGTCCCGTCGACATCCTTGCCGCCGAGCTTGATGAATTCGGGCGTCGCGATGCCGTGGGTCTGGTAGATCGGGCCCTTGTAGCCGCGCTCGATCAACGTGCGTTGCGGCAGCACGGCCGGCGTGCCCGACCCCGCGATCAGGATCGCGTCGGGCTTCGCCGCGATCAGCTTCAGCGCCTGGCCGGTCACGCTCGCGTCGGTGCGGTTGAAGCGCTCGGTCGCGACGACGCGGATCTTGCGCAGCTCGGCGAAGCGCGTGAACTCGTTCAGCCAGCTGTCGCCGTAGCTGTCCGCGAAGCCGATGAAGCCGACCGTCTTCACGCCATGGTTCGCCATGTAGCGCGTCATCACGTCGGCCATCGCGCGGTCGCTCTGCGCCATCTTGAACGCCCAGGTCCGCGCGCCTTCCTGCGGCTCGACGATCGCGCCGGAGCCGACCAGCGTGACCATCGGCGTCTGCCCGGCGGCGATCGCGTCGAGCGCCGCGAGCGCGGCCGGCGTGATGTTCGGCCCGACCACGACGTCGACGTGATCCTCGTCGACCAGCTTGCGGATGTTGCGCACCGCGGTGCCCGGGTCGGAGGCGTCGTCGAGCACCGTCACCTGGACGGGCTGCCCCGCGATCGTCTTCGGCCACATCAGGATCGCGTTCTTGCTCGTGATGCCGATCGCGGCGGCCGGGCCGGTCGACGACAGGTCGACGCCGACCTTCAGGTCGGCCTGCGCGGCCGTGCAGGCCAGCACGAGGGCGCCGGCGGCGGCGCGGCGCAACAGGGCGGGAAGCGTCATGCGGGAATCTCCGTCGGGCAGCGGAACAGGACGCCGAACGGGAAGCCGGCGCCCCTGCGTTTATACACGCCGGTCAAAGCTCGTACGATTCGGATTCGCCCTTGAGCGCCTGCTCGATCAGCTTGCGGTTCAGCGTCGGCGACAGCAGTTCGACGAGCGTATACACATAGCTGCGCAGATAGGCGCCCTGCTTGAGCGCGACGCGCGTCACGTTGCTGCCGAACAGGTGGCCGACCGGGATGAGCCGCAGGCTGCGGTCGCGCTCGGGATTGAACGCGATGTCGGCCATGATCCCGACGCCGAGGCCGAGTTCGACGTAGGTCTTGATCACGTCGGCGTCGATCGCCTCGAGGACGATGTCCGGCGACAGCCCGCGCAGCGCGAACGCATGGTTGATCTTCTTGCGGCCCGCGAACGCATCGTCGTAGGTGATCAGCGGGTACTGCGCGAGATCGTCGAGCGTCGGCGGCTTGCGTTCGAGCAACGGGTGGTCGGCCGGCACGACGGCCGCGTGATGCCACTGGAAGCAGGGCAGCGACACGAGCTCCTTATAGTCGGAGATCGCCTCGGTGGCGATCGCGAGATCGGCCTGGTCATGGATCACCATCTCGGCTACCTGCGTCGGGCTGCCCTGCAGGATCGACAGGTGAACCTTCGGGAAGCGCTTCTTGAACTCGGCGATCGCGGCCGGCAGCGAGTAGCGGGCCTGCGTGTGGGTGGCCGCGATGGTCAGGTTGCCCTGGTCTTGCGCGGCATAATCTTTCCCGACCCTTTTAAGGCTTTCAACCTCCTGGAGAATCCGCTCGACCGACGCGAGGATGATCCGGCCCGGCTCGGTGAGCGAGCGCACGCGCTTGCCGTGCCGCGTGAAGATCTCCACGCCCAGCTCGTCCTCGAGCTCGATGATCGCCTTCGATACCCCCGGTTGCGACGTGTAGAGCGCCTTCGCGGCCTCGGTGAGATTGAAATTCTGCCGGACGGCCTCGCGCACGAAGCGAAATTGGTGCAGGTTCATTTATAACCCTTCCGCATATCAACAGAATTTTTTAGTCGTTTGAAATATAAGGCGAGTTTATTACGATTCACCGGAGTTTTTCAAATATGGATATCTGTTTTCGTCATTAGCAATCCACCCGGCAGTGGTTGGCGGCGGTGACGGCGGAACGGAGATTCGGGCGCGACGTGGCTAGGACGTCGCGCGGTCACCACGAAAACCCTGGGGTCCCCGAATGTATCAGTACGACCAATACGACCAGACGATCGTCGACGAACGTGTCGCGCAGTACCGCGATCAGGTGCGCCGCCGGCTGTCGGGCGAGCTGAGCGAAGACGAGTTCCGTCCGCTGCGCCTGCAGAACGGCCTGTACATGCAGCGCCACGCATATATGCACCGCATCGCGATTCCGTACGGCAACCTGCGCAGCGACCAGCTCCGGATGCTGGCGCGCATCGCCCGCGAACACGATCGCGGCTACGGCCATTTCTCGACCCGCTCGAACATCCAGTTCAACTGGATCCAGCTGGAAGAGACGCCCGAGATCCTCGCGAAGCTCGCGTCGGTGCAGATGCACGGCATCCAGACCTCGGGCAACTGCATCCGCAACATCACGGCCGACCAGTTCGCGGGCGTCGCCCAGGACGAGGAGATCGATCCGCGTCCGTGGTCGGAAATCCTGCGCCAGTGGTCGACGTTCCATCCCGAATTCGCGTGGCTGCCGCGCAAGTTCAAGATCGCCGTGTCGGGCTCCAGGGACGACCGCGCGGCCGTGCAGATCCACGATCTCGGCGTCTACCTGAAGAAGAACGCGCAGGGCGAGGTGGTCGCGAGCATCCTCGCGGGCGGCGGCCTCGGCCGTACGCCGATCATCGGCGCGGTGATCAAGGAAGACCTGCCGTGGCAGCACCTGCTCACCTACTGCGAAGCCGTGCTGCGCGTGTACAACCGCTACGGCCGCCGCGACAACCTGTACAAGGCGCGCATCAAGATCCTCGTGAAGGCGCTGTCGCCCGCGAAGTTCGCGCAGCAGGTCGAGGAAGAGTGGCAACACCTGAAGGACGGCCCGTCGACGCTCACGCAGGCGGAGGTCGATCGCGTGTCGCAGTACTTCCAGCCGCCCGTATACGAGAAGCTGGCCGACACCGACGCATCGTTCGAGCAGCATCTGCTCGAGAACAAGGCGTTCGCGCGCTGGGTCGAGCGTAACGTCGCGCCGCACAAGGTGGCCGGCTATGCGGCCGTCACGCTGTCGCTGAAGGATCACCGCGTGGCCCCGGGCGACGCGACCGACCAGCAGATGGAACAGGTGGCGGACTGGGCCGACGCCTACTCGCTCGGCGAGCTGCGCGTGTCGCACGAGCAGAACCTGATCCTCGCGAACGTCAAGAAGCGCGACCTGTTCGCCGTGTGGGAAAAGGCGAAGGCGGCCGGTTTCGCCACGCCGAACGTCGGCCTGCTGACCGACATCATCGCGTGCCCGGGCGGCGACTTCTGCTCGCTCGCGAACGCGAAGTCGATCCCGATCGCGCTGGCGATCCAGCAGCGCTTCGACGATCTCGACTACGTATACGATCTCGGCGACCTGTCGCTGAACATTTCCGGTTGCATGAACTCGTGCGGTCACCACCACGTCGGCAACATCGGCATCCTCGGCGTCGACAAGGACGGCGCGGAGTGGTATCAGGTGTCGCTCGGCGGCGAGCAGGGCACGGGTCGCAACGGCGCGCGCCTGGGCCGCGTGATCGGGCCGTCGTTCTCGGCGGAGGAAGTGCCGGACGTCATCGCGAAGCTGATCGACACGTTCGTCGAATCGCGCGTCGACGGCGAGCGCTTCGTCGACACGTACGACCGCATCGGCCTCACGCCGTTCAAGGAGCGCGTCTATGCGGCGCGCCAGGCGGTGAACGCGTAACCAACCGGGTAGAAGGAATTAGCAGATGGCTTCGATTATCAAGAACCGCGCAGTGATCGACGATGCATGGCAGGTCGTGCGCGCGGCGGAAGACGGTGCGCTGCCCGCGGTCGATGCGCTGCCGGCCGGCAAGGTACTGGTGCCGCTCGCGTGGTGGCAGGCCGAGCGCGCGGCGCTCGTCGCCGCGAAGACGAAGGACGAACTCGGCGTCTGGCTCGCTCCGGACAGCGAGCCGGCCGATCTCGCGGCCGATTTCGGCGCGATTTCGCTCGTCGCGGTCGACTTTCCGCGCTTCGCGGACGGCCGCGGCTACAGCATCGCGCGCCTGTTGCGCGAGCGCCACGGCTGGACGGGCGAGCTGCGCGCGATCGGCGACGTGCTGCGCGACCAACTGCTGTACATGTCGCGTTGCGGCTTCGACGCATTCGCGGTGCGCGCCGACAAGGACATCCACGACGCGCTGAACGCGTTCACGGAATTCACGCAGCGCTACCAGGGCGCGTTCGACGAGCCGGCGCCGCTGTTTCGCCGCCGCGCCACCGCGGCCGACGGGGCGGCGCCCAGCGCCAAGGTGAGCGCATGAGCGCCGCGACCGCCACCGTGCTGACGCCGGAGCTTGCCGCGAAGGTCGAGCGCCTCGACGCGTTGCTCGCGCAGATCGGCGAGCGTCACGAGCGCGTGAAGTTCGCGAGCAGCCTCGCGGCGGAAGACATGCTGCTGACGCACGCGATCCTGTCGAAAGGCGTGCCGATCGGCATCTTCTCGCTGAACACCGGCCGCCTGCATGCGGAAACGCTGGGCATGATCGATCGCGTGCGCGAGCGTTACGGCTACGAGATCGAGCAGTTCCACCCGCAGCAGGACGCGATCGACAGGTACGTCGCCGAGCACGGCCTGAACGCGTTCTACGAGAGCGTCGAGCTGCGCAAGTCGTGCTGCCACATCCGCAAGGTCGAGCCGCTGAATCGCGCGCTGGCCGACGTCGGCGGATGGGTCACGGGCCAGCGCCGCGAGCAGTCGGTCACGCGGGCGGAGCTGCACGAGGAAGAACAGGACGAAGCGCGCGGGATCGCGAAGTACAATCCGCTCGCCGACTGGACCGAAAGCGACGTATGGGCGTACCTTGAGGCGTTCGACGTGCCGGTGAACCCGCTGCACGCACGCGGCTACCCGAGCATCGGCTGCGAGCCCTGCACGCGGGCGATCCGCCCCGGCGAGGACAGCCGCGCGGGCCGCTGGTGGTGGGAATCGCGCGACACGAAGGAATGCGGCCTGCACATCACGATCACGCCGCTTCCCGCGACCGCCGAGGCCGGCGCCGCACACTGAAAGCCTGACAAAAAACTGAATATTGCGCCGCCAGCGACAGACCGCGGGCGGCACGAACCCGGAAGAGAAGGACTGAAACCATGAGCACGACGCTCGAGCAATCCGCCTTTGCCCCGCCCGCCGGTGCCGACAGCCGCATGGGCCACCTCGACTGGCTCGAAGCCGAGTCGATCCACATCCTGCGCGAACTGGTCGCCGAATGCAGCAAGCCGGCGCTGTTGTTCTCGGGCGGCAAGGATTCGGTCGTCGTGCTGCATCTGGCCCTTAAGGCGTTCGGCCTCGGCGCGAACCGCAAGACGACGCTGCCGTTCCCGCTCGTGCACATCGACACGGGCCACAACTACCGGGAAGTGATCGATTTCCGCGATCGCCGCGCGCAGGAGCTCGGCGCCGAGCTGGTCGTCGGCCACGTCGAGGATTCGATCAAGCGCGGCACGGTCGTGCTGCGCCGCGAGACCGATTCGCGCAATGCCGCGCAGGCCGTCACGCTGCTCGAGACGATCGAGGCGCACGGCTACACCGCGCTGATCGGCGGCGCGCGCCGCGACGAAGAGAAGGCGCGGGCGAAGGAGCGCATCTTCTCGTTCCGCGACGAATTCGGCCAGTGGGACCCGAAGGCGCAGCGCCCGGAACTGTGGAGCCTGTACAACGCGCGCCTGCACAAGGGCGAGCACCTGCGCGTGTTCCCGATCTCGAACTGGACCGAGCTTGACGTGTGGCAGTACATCGCGCGCGAAAACCTCGAACTGCCGTCGATCTATTACGCGCACCAGCGCGAGATCGTGCGCCGCAACGGGCTGCTCGTGCCGGTCACGCCGCTGACACCGATGCGCGACGGCGAGACGAGCGAGTTCGCGCAGGTGCGCTTCCGCACGGTCGGCGACATCAGCTGCACGTGCCCGGTCGAGAGCGACGCGGACGACGTCGAGAAGATCATCGCCGAGACAGCGGTGACCGAGATCACCGAGCGCGGCGCGACGCGGATGGACGACCAGGCCTCCGAAGCCGCGATGGAGCAGCGCAAGAAGCAAGGTTATTTCTGAAGCACACGAGGACATTCACATCATGAGCATCATCGAGAACACCGAAGACCTCGGCGTGTTGCGCTTCATCACCGCGGGCAGCGTCGACGACGGCAAGAGCACGCTGATCGGCCGCCTGCTGTACGACAGCAAGGCGGTGCTGTCCGACCAGCTGTCCGCGCTGTCGCGCGCGAAGAACAAGCGCACCGTCGGCGACGAGCTCGACCTCGCGCTGCTGACGGACGGCCTCGAGGCCGAGCGCGAGCAGGGCATCACGATCGACGTCGCATACCGCTACTTCGCGACCGCGAAGCGCAAGTTCATCATCGCCGACACGCCGGGTCACGAGCAGTACACGCGCAACATGGTGACGGGCGCATCGACCGCCCATGCAGCGATCATCCTGATCGACGCAACGCGCGTGACGGTCGAGAACGGCGTCGCGGACCTGCTGCCGCAGACCAAGCGTCACAGCGCGATCGTCAAGCTGCTCGCGCTGCAGCACGTGATCGTCGCGATCAACAAGATGGACCTCGTCGACTACAGCGAAGCGCGCTTCAACGAGATCCGCGATGCGTACGTCGCGCTCGCGAAGCAGCTCGGCCTGGCCGACGTGCGTTTCGTGCCGGTGTCGGCGCTGAAGGGCGACAACATCGTCGGCGCGAGCGAGCGCATGCCGTGGTACGCGGGCGAGCCGCTCCTCGACGTGCTCGAATCGCTGACGGTCGAGACGCAGGCGCATGACGCGCTGCGCTTCCCGGTGCAGTGGGTCGCGCGCCAGGACGGCAGCTCGGCCGACGATTTCCGCGGCTACATGGGCCGTATCGAATCGGGTGAAGTGAAGCTCGGCGACGAGATCGTCGTGCTGCCGTCGAACCGCACCGCGACGGTCGCCGAGATCGTCGCGCCGGTGCCGGGCGGCACCGCGTCGATCGCGCACGCATTCGCGGGCCAGGCCGTGACGATCCGCCTCGCGGAAGACGTCGACGTGTCGCGCGGCGACATGTTCGTCACGGCCGCCGAGCCGGTTGCGCCGGCGAAGAAGCTCGAGGCCGATCTGTGCTGGTTCGACGAGACGCCGCTGTCGCCGCAGCGCAAGTACCTGTTGAAGCAGACCACCAGCACGGTGTTCGCGAAGATCGGCGGCGTCAAGCAGGTGCTCGACGTGCATACGCTGTCGCACGCGACCGATCGCCACGACCTGAAGATGAACGACATCGGCCGCGTCGAGTTGACGCTGCAGAAGCCGATCGTCTGCGATACGTACGACGCGCATCCGGGCACGGGCGCGTTCGTGCTGATCGACGAGGCGACGCACCACACGGTCGCCGCGGGCATGATCCGCGCGTTCTCGGCGTAATCGTCAATCTGCGCGGCAAGCCGCGCCGCCACGGGCGGCGCGCGCCGGACCAGCCGTTCGCAGGGACCAAGCGAAGCGACAAACATGGGCAAGGTGTATCTGATCGGAGCAGGGCCGGGCGCGGCCGACCTCATCACGGTGCGCGGCGCGCGCCTGCTCGCGCAGGCCGACGTCGTGCTGCACGACGCGCTCGTCGAGCCCGCGATGCTCGACTACGCGCCGAACGCGCGCCGGATCGCGGTCGGCAAGCGCTGCGGGCAGCGCTCGACCGCGCAGCATTTCATCAACAAGCAGATCGTCGATGCGGCGCAGGAGCACGCGTGCGTCGTGCGGCTCAAGGGCGGCGATCCGATGCTGTTCGGCCGCGCGGAGGAGGAAATGCGTGCGCTCGAGGCGGCCGGCATCGACTACGAGGTCGTGCCGGGCATCACCGCGGCGCTGGCTGGCGCGGCGACGCTGAAGCGTTCGCTGACGTTGCGCGGCGTGTCGCGCAGCGTCGCGTTCGCGACGCACAGCCGCGCGCCGGGCAGCGACGACATCCGCGAAGCCGCGCGCGCCGATTCGATCGTCTACTACATGGGCCGCGACAGCGCGCCCGGCATCGCGCAGGAACTGATCGACGCCGGCCGTGCGCCGGCGACGCCCGTGGCGATCGTCGAGGCGTGCAGCACCGCGCGCGAGCGCTCGCTGACGCTGACGCTCGCGCAGATGGCGGCGGGTGACGCGCAGGCGTGGCTCGATCCCGCGGAGCCGAGCCTGCTGATGATCGGCGAAGCGTTCGCCGAACGCGCCGGGCAGGCCGGGAAGGTCGACCGGATGCGGGACGCCGCCTGAGCGGGCGCCGGCCGTCGTCCGGAACGAAAAAAGCGCCGGCGGAAGCCGGCGCTTTGTCTTTGGGGGCTGTGGCTGCGTCGTTTTACGCGTCGCCGCCGATCTGGCCGATGCAGTAGCGCGCGACCGCGTCGAGCACGCCGTCGTCTTCGCCGACCGCCGTCGCGCAGCGGATCTCGATGCCCGGATGCGCCGCGCGGCATGCGTCGACGAGTTGCGGCAGGTCGCGGCGGACGTGGCCGCCCTGGCCGAAGAATACGGGCACCACGGTGATGCGCGTGCAGCCGGCGGCGACCTGCGCCGCCACGGCGTCACCGAGCGACGGCGTCATCAGTTCGAGGAACGCGAGCGACACGTGCGCCGCCGGGGAGCCGGCGACGCGCAGCCGCGCGGCGAGCCGCTCGAACGGCTCGGCCCAGCGTGGATCGCGGGCGCCATGGCCGAACAGGACGATGCCGTGCGAACTCATGTCGAAGCCTCCGTCGTGACGCGGCGCTCAGTGCCGGTCGACCCACTTGAGCGCGAACAGGCCGAGCGCGAGATAGATGAGGCCCGGGGTCGCGGCGGTGAGCGGCGCCGGCCACGTGTTCAGCGTGCCGATGTGCGAGAACAGCGTATTGAGGAGCTGGAAGCTCATGCCGAGCATGATGCCGCCAAACACCTTCACGCCGACCACGCCCGCACGCGTGTGCAGGTATGCGAACGGCAGCGACAGCACGAGCATCACGAACACCGCGAACGGATACAGCAGCTTGCGCCACAGCGCGATGTCGTAGCGCTGCGTGTCCTGCTGGTTCTCGCGCAAGTGCTGGATGTAGCGGAACAGGTTGATGATCGACATGCGCTCCGGCGAAACGAGCAGCACCGACAGGATCTGCGGCGTCAGGTCGGAGCGCAGCCGGTATTCGGGCAGGGACACCTGCTGCGACCGGTAGACGGGATTCAGCGCATCGGCCGGCTGGCCGCCGACCGGCTTGATCGGCGTCAGCTCGGTTTCGGTGACGCCCGTCAGCAGCCAGTGGCCGGGCGGCTCGTAGCGGCCCGTTTGTGCGATCCGCACGTTCCGCAGCTGGAATTTCGAGTCGAATTCGTAGATGCGGACATTGCTGATCGTCGAATCGGGCGACAGGCTGCCGACGTTGACGAAGCGCGTGACCTGCTCGCCGTTGTCGCGTGCCGTGAGCGTGTCCTTCACCCACACGCCCGACTGGAAGTTCGACGACACCGACGCCCCGAGCGCCTGCAGCCGCACGCGCTCGGACAGCTGGTCGGCGTACGGGCCGACGAATTCGCCGATCAGGTAGGTGACGATCACGAGCGGCACGCCGATCTTCAGCAGCGAGCGCAACGCCTGGTTGGTCGCGAGGCCCGACACGCGGAAGATCGTGAATTCGGAGTTCGCGGCCATCTGCGCGAACACGTAGATCGCGCTGATCAGCGCGGCGACCGGGATGATCTCGTAGAAGCGCGACGGCGTCTGCAGCGCGACGCGCAGCACGGCGTAGCCGAACTTGTAGTTGCCGTGGCCGACCGAGTTCAGTTCGTTGATCAGGTCGAAGAAGAAGAACAGGCCCGAGAACGCGAACAGGATGAAGACGAACGTGACGTAGATCTGTCGCGCGAAATACTTTTCATAGAGCCGCATCGATCATGCTCCCGAGCGGCCGAACAGCGCGCGTGTAAACAGCGGACGATTGCGCACGCGCAACCAGAAGATGAACGCGACGATCGCCGCGACGACCAGGTGCAGGCCGACGAGGCCGACGCCGAACGACATCTTGCCCTGCTCGATCTGCGACTGCACGACGTTCAGCAGGTTCGAGTACGTGAGATAGATCAGCACGGCCATCACGAGGTTGATCGTGCGGCTGCGGCGCGGGTTCTGGTATGCGAGCGGGATGCCGAGCACCATCAGGTTGATCGCGATCAGCGGCAGCCCCGCGCGCCACGCGAATTCCGCGAGGTTGTCGCGCGTCGGGTTGCGCAGCAGGTCGGGCGTCGGCGTGCTGTTGGTGGTCGGCACGTTGACGACCGGCGTGCTCGTGATCTTCACGCCGTAGCGCTCGAACTCCATGATCTTGAAGTTCGGCTGGCCGGGCGTGCCGTCGTAGCGACGGCCGTCCTCCAGGACCACGAAGCGGCTGCCGTCGCGCGTTTCCGTGTGGCCTGTCTGCGAGACGACCACGTTGACCTTGCCGTTCTCGGTCGACGTGACGAACACGTTCTGCACCTTGCTCTGGTCGGGCGTCATCTTCTCGATGAAGAACACGCGATGGTTCGTGGCCGACTCGCGGAACTGGCCCGGCGCGAGCAGCGAGATTTCGTCGCGCTGCTGGAACCGCGCCTTGATCATCTTGCTCTGCTGGTTCGACCAAGGCCAGCCGACGAATGCGAAGAACGCGATCAGCAGGACGATCGGCGTGGCGAACACGCCGATCGGCTTGATGAGGCGCGTGAGGCTCACGCCCGACGCCAGCCACACCACCATTTCGGAATCCCGGTACCACCGGGTCAGCACGAACAGGATCGACACGAACAGCGTGACGACGAGCATCACGGCGAGGTAGCCGATCACGGTCAGGCCGATCAGCACGAGGACGTCCCGCGGGTCGATTTCACCGGACGCGGCGTAGCCGACGATGCGGATCATCATCGTCGTGAGCATGATCGTGAGCAGCACCATGAACACGGCGCCAGCCGTATACGCAAGCTCGCGCTGGAGGGAGCGTTCGAAGATCATTCTTGATGAGAAGAGGGCGGGAGGCTGCGCACGCGTGGTGGAGCGCTCGCGCCGCCACGGGAAAAATAGCGGATAATTGCGGCTTTCATCCTTAGCCCAGATTTTATCCGAGGACAAGCGCGATGGACTTTAGCATAAAAGGCTGTGATTGGAGCAAAGGCGAGGCGAAGGGGTTCCTGACCGGGAAGTCCGACTGCATCGTGCTCGGCATCTTCGAGGCGCAGACCCTGTCGGGCGCGGCGCTCGACATCGACACGGCCACCAAGGGACTGATTTCGCGCGTGGTGAAGGCCGGCGACATGGACGGCAAGCGCGGCAAGACGCTGTTCCTGCACGAAGTGTCGGGCATCGGCGCGTCGCGCGTGCTGCTCGTCGGCCTCGGCAAGCAGGATGCTTTCAATCAGAAAGCCTATAACGACGCCGCCACGGCCGCCTGGCGCGCACTGCTGGCGACCAAGGTCGTCCAGGTCACGTTCACGCTCGCACAGCTGCCGGTCGAC
This sequence comes from Burkholderia paludis, assembly GCF_000732615.1. Lineage (GTDB taxonomy): Bacteria > Pseudomonadota > Gammaproteobacteria > Burkholderiales > Burkholderiaceae > Burkholderia > Burkholderia paludis. Next base: position 78,139 of record NZ_JPGL01000013.1, on the reverse strand, counting down.
GAGCGCAGCTCCGACTGGGGCGTGCGCGCCGCGATCCTCGCGCTGCGCAACGAGACCTACCGTTTCACGCAGATGAAGAGCAAGCCGGAACCGGCGTCGCACACGCTCAAGCGCGTGGTGTTCAGCGTCGATCCGTCCGACGACAAGGCCGCGAAGGTCGCCGTCAAGCAGGCCGTCGCGCTCGCCAACGGGATGGATCTCACCCGCGACCTCGGCAACCTGCCCGGTAACGTCTGCACGCCGACCTACCTCGGCAACACCGCGAAGCAGATCGCGAAGGATTGGGGCCTGAAGGCCGAAGTCCTCGGGCTCAAGCAGATCCAGGCGCTGAAGATGGGGTCGTTCCTGTCGGTCGCGCGCGCATCGGTCGAACCGCCGCAATTCATCGTGCTGCATTACCAGGGCGCCGCCGCGAAGGCCGCGCCGGTCGTGCTGGTCGGCAAGGGCATCACGTTCGACACGGGCGGCATCTCGCTGAAGCCGGGCGAGGGCATGGACGAGATGAAGTACGACATGTGCGGCGCGGGCTCCGTGCTCGGCACGATCCGCGCGGTCGCCGAGATGGGTCTGAAGATCAACGTCGTCGCGATCGTGCCGACCTGCGAGAACATGCCGGGCGGCAACGCGACGAAGCCGGGCGACATCGTCACCAGCATGAAGGGCCTGACGATCGAGGTGCTGAACACCGACGCCGAAGGCCGTCTGATCCTGTGCGACGCGCTCACGTATGCCGAGCGCTTCAAGCCGGCCGCCGTGATCGACGTCGCGACGCTGACGGGCGCCTGCGTGATCGCGCTGGGCGGCCACAACAGCGGCCTGTTCTCGACGAACGACGCGCTCGCGGGCGAGCTGCTCGACGCGTCGCGCGAGGCGAGCGACCCGGCATGGCGCATGCCGCTCGACGACGAGTACCAGGATCAGCTGAAGTCGAACTTCGCGGATCTCGCGAACATCGGCGGGCGCCCGGCCGGCGCCGTGACGGCCGCGTGCTTCCTGTCGCGTTTCACCGAGAGCTATCCGTGGGCCCACCTGGACATCGCGGGCACCGCGTGGAAGGGCGGTGCGGCGAAGGGGGCGACCGGCCGCCCGGTGCCGCTGCTCGCGCAGTTCCTGATCGACCGCGCCGGCCAGTGATGGCGGGGTTGACGACGATGCGGGTGCGCGGGCAATGACGCGGATCGATTTTCATTCGAACGTCGGCGATTCGCTCGCGTACGCATGCCGGCTGCTGCGCAAGGCCTACCAGGCCGGGCAGCCGGTCGTCGTGCTGGCCGAGCCCGCGCGCCTGCGCGCGCTCGACGAGCGGCTCTGGACGTTTTCGCCGCTCGACTTCATCCCGCATTGCGGCGTCGACAGCGAGCACGTCGACGGCACGCCGATCGTGCTGGCCGCCGATCTCGATCGCGCGCCGCATCATCACGTGCTGCTGAATCTCGGCGCGGCCGTGCCCGCGCAGTTCGCCCGCTTCGAGCGCCTGCTCGAAGTGGTCGGCAATGCGCCGGACGAGCTGGCCGCGGGCCGCGACCGCTACCGGTTCTACCGCGACCGCGGATACGCGCTGAACAACTACAAGCAGGGCAGCTAGCCGCACCCGTCGACGGAGTGTTCCCGTGACAGAAGCCGATTCATCCTCCATCCCGACGCTGACCGATGTGCTGGTGCCGGGCAAACCGGTGCCGGCGCGCTCACCCGCGCCCGAGGCGCCGAAGCCTTATGACAGTGCGGCGATCCCGGTACTGGCCGACGTGATCGTGCCGCCCGCCGCGGGTAAGGCGTCGACCGATTTCATGCAAAACGTGCCCGACCCCGAGGCTGAGGCCGTCGTGGTCGAACCCGTGCCGACGCCGCACGTGCCGGCGGTTGAATTGCCGGCCGATATGGCCTCGGTCGAGGCGGCTGCGGTCGAAAAGGCCACGGTCGAAGCGGTTACTGCTGAAAAGGCCACGGTCGAGACGGCTATGGCCGAAAAGACCACGATCGAAACGGCTGCGGTCGAAACGGCTACTGCTGAAAAGGCCACGGTCGAGACGGCTACGGCCGAAAAGACCACGATTGAAACGGCTGCGGTCGAAACGGCTACTGCTGAAAAGGCCACGGTCGAGACGGCTACGGCCGAAAAGACCACGATCGAAACGGCTACGGCCGAAACGGCCACGGTCGAAGCGGCTGCTGTCGAAACGCCCTGGGTCGAAACGGCAACGGTCGAGGCGACTACGGTCGAAGCGGCCACGGCCGATGCGCCGAAGGTGGGCGAGACCGATGCGCCGCCCGAACCCGGCGCGGCAGAGCGTGTGGTCGCCGAAGATGCGGCGGCGATGCGTGCGTCGCTGCGATCGTCGCTGGCCAGTGACGATTTGCCGCAGCCCGCGTTCGCCGAACCGGCGCATGAGGCGGTCGCGCACGCGCCTGAAGCGTGCGTGCAGGAGGCCGTCGAGCCGGACGCGGTGCCGCAGCCGGATTCACGGGCCGCGGCAGGGCTGACGCCGGAAGACGCGCAGCACATCGCAGCGCGCCTGCGTCATCGGCTGACAAACTATCTGACCGGAGCGGGGCGCGAGGCCGTCGAGGCCCGCTGCCGCGACGCGCTGCACGAGCATTCGGCCTGGCTGGTCGGCCAGATCACGCGCGAGGTTGCGCTGGCGCTCGAAACCGAGGTCATGGACTGGGTTCGCGACGCGGTCGACGAAGAGATCGCCCGCCGCCGCACCGGTCATTCCGGCTGAGTGCGCGGCGGCCCCGGCGACAAGGCGGGGCGATTTCCGGCGAGGGCCGGCGCATCCGCCGGCGAGGCGTGGATCAACCGGGGCAGGGGCGCCTGCCGGCGGAGCCCGGCACGCTGCGCCATTCCCGTCCGGCGCATCCGGTTCAGCGTACCGACAGCACCCACTGCGCGAGCGTGTGGGCCTCGCTGTTCGTCAGTTGCGTATTGGCGGGCATCGGCACGTTGCCCCATACGCCGACGCTGCCTTTCACGATCGATTGGGCAAGATAATCGGCGGCGTCGCCGCGCGCCGCGTACTTGCCGGCGATGTCCTGGAACGACGGACCCATCAACGGCTTGCCGATCGCGTGGCAGGCCATGCAGTTCTTGCGCTGCGCCAGCGCGAGCCCGTCGGCCTGGTCGGCGCGCGCCGCCACCGCACCGCCGGTCAGCAGCGTGGCGAGCAGGACGCGCAGTATCGTGTGTTTCATGCGGTTCTCCACCGGCGGGGACAGCCGGCTTCATGGTCCGCGCATTATAAAAGCAAAGGGAAAGCACGTTTTGGGCGTTTCCCCGGCGCCCGGGTTGATGGGGTCGCATGCCGCGACGCACGCACGTCAGCCCGTGACGGCGCCCTGGTTCGCCGGCCGGGCAAGCGCCGCGAATTTCGCGAGCACGCCGCGCGTGTAGCGTGGCGCCGGTTGTCGCCATGCCGCCCGGCGGCGCGCGAGTTCCGCCTCGTCGACGTTCAGTTGCAGCAGCAGCCGATGCGCGTCGATCGTGATCGAGTCGCCTTCCTGCACGAGCGCGATCGTGCCGCCGACGAACGCCTCGGGCGCGACATGGCCGACCACCATGCCCCAGGTGCCGCCCGAGAAGCGGCCGTCCGTAATGAAGCCGACCGATTCGCCGAGCCCCTTGCCGATGATCGCCGAGGTCGGCGCGAGCATTTCCGGCATGCCGGGGCCGCCCTGCGGGCCAAGGTAGCGCAGCACGAGGATGTCGCCCGCGCGGATCCGGTCGCCGAGAATCGCATCCATTGCGCTCTGCTCGTCGTCGAACACGCGCGCCGGGCCCGTGATCACCGGGTTCTTCAGGCCGGTGATCTTCGCGACCGCGCCGTCCTCCGCGAGATTGCCTTTCAGGATCGCGAGATGGCCTTCCCTGTACAGCGCGCGGTCGATCGGGAAGATCACGTCCTGGTCCGCGCGCGGCACGCCCGGGACGTCCTTCAGCGCGTCGGCGAGGGTGCGGCCGGTGATCGTCATGCAGTCGCCGTGCAGCAGCCCCGCATCGAGCAGGATCTTCAGCACCTGCGGAATCCCGCCGGCCCGGTGCAGGTCGGTCGCGACATACTTGCCCGACGGCTTCAGGTCGCAGATCACGGGCACGCGCTTGCGGATGCGCTCGAAGTCGTCGATCGTCCAGTCGACCTCGGCCGCATGCGCGATCGCGAGGTAGTGCAGCACCGCGTTGGTGGAGCCGCCCGTGGCCATGATCACCGATACCGCGTTTTCGATCGATTCCTTCGTGATGATGTCGCGCGGCTTCAGGTCGCGCTTCACGGCCTCGACGAGCACGCGCGCCGATTCGGCGGCCGAATCGACCTTTTCCTGGTCGGGGTTCGCCATCGTCGACGAGTACAGCAGCGACATCCCGAGCGCCTCGAACGACGAGCTCATCGTGTTCGCGGTGTACATGCCGCCGCACGACCCCGACGTCGGGCAGGCATTCTGCTCGACGCCTTCGAAGTCCTCCTGCGACATCCGGCCTGCGGTGAATTCGCCGACGGCCTCGAACGACGACACGATCGTCAGGTCCCGGCCCTTCCAGTGGCCGGGGCGGATCGTGCCGCCGTACACGTAGATGCCCGGCACGTTCAGGCGCGCGAGTGCGATCATCCCGCCCGGCATGTTCTTGTCGCAGCCGCCGACCACGACCACGCCGTCCATCCATTGACCCTGCACGCAGGTCTCGATGCAGTCGGCGATCACTTCGCGCGACACGAGCGAGTACTTCATGCCTTCGGTACCCATCGACATGCCGTCCGAGATCGTCGGCGTACCGAAGATCTGCGGGTTCGCGCCGGACGCCTTCACGGCCTCGACGGCCGCGTCCGACAGGCGCTGCAGGCCGGAATTGCACGGCGTGATCGTCGAGTGGCCGTTCGCGACGCCGATCATCGGCTTGTCGAAATCGTCCTTCCGATAGCCGAGGGCGTAATACATCGAACGGTTCGGCGAGCGGGCCACGCCTTGCGTGATGTGCTGGGAGCGACGGTTGTAAGCCATGGCGGACTCCATCGATGTCTGGGCAACGCCGGCGACCGGCGCGCCGGTTCGTATCGTTCAAGCATGGAGTGTCCGGATGGGGATGTCCAATCTATTGTTGAAGGCCGATTCAGTCGTTTTTTTGAATGGATTGAGTGAAATCGATAGGATTTTCGACCGGCGCGTGCGGCGTTGCCCGGCGTCCGTGGCCGGGGTTCGCGCGCGGCGAAGCCGGCCCGCTGTCGCGCGCGTTCGCGCCGGCCGCCGGTGACCGCGCGCCGTTGTCGCGGCCGCGCGCGTTTGGCGCCCGGCTTTTATGACATCATTACGGCCTGCCGCGGCGCGGCGGGGGAAACCCCGCGCATCGGCCGGGCGGCGATCCGGTTGCGGACGATCGCCAGCCTCGTGCCGGCCGGCACGGGCGTCGCACGGGTGCCGCAATCGCTGCGTAGCCTGCGGCGCACCGGCGTGGTCGGCCGGCCGCTTGCCGGTCATGCGCCGCTCGTCGAGACGGGCCGTGCATGGCGCACGGGCGACGTGAGCCCGGCGCTCGCCGGCCTTGCCGATGCCGGCTGCAGGGCTTCGCCGCGTGACGTGAACGATGGCGCGCCGGCGCCGTCCAAAGCGCGGTGCCGTGCGTGTGCGACGGCCGGACCGCATTCGAAAACTTCTTCGCTAACCCATGATCATTCACCCGAATTTCGACCCCGTTGCGATCCATCTCGGGCCGCTGGCCGTGCGCTGGTACGGCCTCATGTATCTCGTCGGCTTCATCGCGGCGATCGTCGTCGGCCGGGTCCGCCTGAAGCTGCCGCACGTCGCGGCGCAAGGCTGGACCGCGAAGGACATCGACGACATGATGTTCTACGGCGTGCTCGGCACCGTGCTGGGCGGCCGGCTTGGCTATGTGCTGTTCTACAAGGCCGATTTCTACTTCTCGCATCCGCTCGACGTGTTCAAGGTGTGGGAAGGAGGCATGTCGTTCCACGGCGGCTTCCTCGGCGTGACGCTCGCGATGATGCTGTTCGCGTGGCAACGCAAGCGCCACTGGCTGCAGGTCACCGACTTCGTCGCGCCGATGGTGCCGACGGGGCTCGCGGCCGGGCGGCTCGGCAACTTCATCAACGGCGAGCTGTGGGGGCGCGTGACCGATCCGTCCGCACCGTGGGCGATGCTGTTCCCGGGCGCGATGCGCGACGATGCGGCATGGCTGCCGAAGCATCCGGTGCTCGTCGAGAAGTGGCATCTTGCCGACGTGTTCATGCAATACCAGATGCTGCCGCGCCATCCTTCGCAGCTCTATGAAATCGCACTCGAAGGCATCGTGCTGTTCTTCGCGCTGTTCTTCTTCTCGCGCAAGTCGCGGCCGATGGGCGCCGTGTCCGCACTGTTCCTGATCGGCTATGGCCTCGCGCGCTTCACGGTCGAATTCGCGCGCGAGCCCGACGACTTCCTCGGCCTGCTCGCGCTCGGCCTGTCGATGGGGCAGTGGCTGTCGTTGCCGATGATCCTCGCGGGTGTCGCGCTGATGGTCTGGGCGTATCGCCGTCGCGCGGCGAACGCGGCGGCGTGACGCGACGTCGATGCGCGCGCGTTCGTCGCGTGCATCGACAGTACGCACGCACAATGAAAAACGCCGGCCCGAGGGCCGGCGTTTTTGTTTCGGACTGCCGCGCGCCGTGCGTTACTTCATCTGCACGGAACCGTTGACGGTGACCGACACGGTGGCCTTGCCGCCTTCGACCGCGATCGGTGCGCTCATCTTCGCGCTGTCCATCGGCGCCGCGGCCATCGCCATCATGCGCGGATACGGCTGCACGTTGCGGCCGCCGCCGACATTCACGTCGCGGATCGTGTAGCTGCTGTAGCCGAAGGCCTTCGCGGCTTCGTCCGCGCGCGCGCGGAACGACTTGATCGCTTCGGTCGTGAGCTTCTGCTCGGCCGCGCGCTGTGCCTCGGGCGACAGCGAGAACTCGACGTTCGCGACCTGCATCAGGTTCGACAACTGGCCCGCGAGCTTCGACGCCGCGGCGAAATCGCGCGATTCGAGCGCGACTTCGGTACGGCCGCGCCATGCGGAAATCTTCCCGTCGCGATCGGTGCTCGGATAGACGGAGAAGGCGCCCGTGTGCGCAGTGACGCCCGATACGCCCTTCGCCTGCGACAGCGCTGCGTCGGCGCGCTGGTTCAACTGCGCGGTGAGGCTGCCCGGATCCTTGGCCTGCTGTTCGTAGAACAGCGTGATGTGGATGATGTCCTGCGGCACGTCGGCGCTGGCCTGCGACGAAAGCGACAGCACGCCCGCCGGCTCGGGAAAGTGCGGGTTCGCGGTCTGCGCATGCGCGGCGGGCGACGCGAGCGTCAGCGCGACGGGAACGGCGGCGGCGAGGGCGAGCGACAGCGCGAGTGCGGATTTCTTGGTCATTGTTGGACTCCTTGTGCGAGGGCGCGCACGCGGATTGCGCGTGCGCGACGCGGGCATGCCGCGCGACGGAAAAAACGGCCGGCCCGATCGGCCGACAGCGGTTGCTTAGGCCGCGCGAACGTGCCGCGAGTTCCGCGGCGGCAGCGCGTGCCGACCGGATTTGACCTTTGGCGTGCGCCTACTTCATCAGCTTTTCGGTGATGAAGCGCCATTCGGCTCGCGTGACGGGCGTGATCGACAGCCGGTTGCCGCGTGCGAGCACGCGCATGTCGGCGAGCGCATCGTGCTCGCGCAGTGCGGCGAGCGGCACGAGCGGCGATTTCTTCACGTAGCGCACGTCGACGAGCAGCCAGCGCGGCGTTTCCCGCGTCGACTTCGGATCGTAATAGGGGCTGTCCGGATCGAACTGGGTGGGATCGGGGTAGGGTGTCGACGATACTTCGGCGAGGCCCGCGATGCCCGGCTCGGGGCAACTCGAGTGATAGAACAGCACGCCGTCGCCGATCTTCATCGTGTCGCGCATGAAGTTGCGCGCCTGATAGTTGCGCACGCCGGTCCAGGGCAGCGAACGCTGCGGGGCGTTGGCCAGATCGTCGATGCTTGCTTCGTCCGGTTCGGACTTCATCAGCCAGTATTGCATGGATCGTGATCGACGCAGAAAGAGGCTGCTACAAAAGAAAACGGCACCGGGACTTGCCCGATGCCGTTGGATAGGCCCCCGCCTTGGCCGCTAGGCCGGCATCCTGAACCTGAGGTTCAGAATTGGTCGCAGTTAGCAGCACTTCGGGTACATCAGACAGAGTGACGCGCGCGCCCGTGCTACAAATTTCCGCAACCGTGCACATGGCATTGGTTCAAGGAATATATGACCTTGGCGAACCAGGCAGGGAAGCTGACTGAACTGTGATTCGATGCGCCAATTTGACCACCGTTGATCGCCGAGATCAAGCGGAATCGACACATCGATTGAAACGTTACTGCGTCTCGTGCTGTGCGAGCACCGCACCGAGCTGTTCATTCATCTGGTGCATTGTACGACGGATTTCCTCCGCCGGAAATGCTTCACCGTGTCGCACGCTGGTTTGCAGCCGCAGCAACTCCGATGCGAGCGACAGCGCCGCCATGACGGCGATGCGATCGGTACCGCGCACCGAACTGTTCGAGCGGATTTTCGACATTTCGGCGTCGACACGCGCGACGGCTTCGAGCAGTGCCGCTTCGGTCTCGGCCGAGCAGGCGAGCCGATAGGCCTGACCGAGAATCGAGACTTCGATCTGCTTGGTGCTCATGCATGTTCTCCGTGGCTGGCCGCGTCATCGCCATCCTTGCGCGCCTGCGCATCCAGCAGGTCGAGCTGGTTGTCGGCCTGTTCCGCGCTTTTCGAGCGCGGCAGCTTTTCGAGAATCGCGTTCAGTTTCACCTGGGCGTCGTCGATCTTTGCCGACAGGGTGTCGCGCTCGGCTTCGAGCGCATTGCGTTCCTCGCGCAGTTGTGCGAGTTCCGCGCGGACAGTGTCCGCGTCCGCGCGCAATTGCGCGACCTGCTCCTCGAGCGCGAGCCGTTCCGAGTGATAGCGCTTGTTCAGCGAAATCAGACGGCCAATATTTTGAGATAGGGTTTCGAGTTCGTTGAGCATTTGCTGCGTCCTCTAAAGACCCAGCATTTTAGCGCGGAATAACGCGCAATCCGACATCTGTAACGTTTCCAGTCGTAACTTCCCCCCTTCTTGCCGCGAATCGACGCGTCGCGCACGTCTCCGGGCGTTTCCTTGACGCTCGCGCGACCCGCTCCTAAACTGGCGCCGCCTCGGTGCTCGCGCGTGGAACGCGCGGTTAAACGGGAAGCAGGGCGCGGGCGCGAAGCCCGCCAGCCTGCGCTGCCCCCGCAACGGTAAGCGGCCGCGTCCCGTGACGCAGGCCGGCTCGGGCGCGTTTCGCACGCGGCTTTCGCACGCGGAACGCGGGCCACTGCGCGTCATCGCGCGGGAAGGCGAGCCGGACCGCCGCCAGCCCGGATACCGGCCGAGACGGGGAGCCCGCACGGGCTTCGGGACGCGCGGCCCGCGGGGAGGCAGGGCGCGCAACGCTTCACGGAATCTTCTTCGATGCTGACCCCAATCGTCCGCGCGGCGCCCATGTCGTGTCTGTCCGGCAGCAACAGGCGGGTGCGCCGCGCGTCACGCGCGGGGCTGCGCGCGGCATGAGCGCCGCGCGCGCCACCGCGATCTGGGCGACGCTGGCCGCGGCGGTCGCGTTGCTGTTCGTCGCGTCGCTGTCGATCGGCAGCGTGCCGATGTCGCCGTGGCAGGCGCTCGCGTCGCTCGTGCCGCATGGCGGCGACGCGCTGTTCGCCGACATCGTCCGCACGCTGCGCCTGCCGCGCGCGCTCGCGGGCTTCGCGTGCGGCGCGCTGCTCGCGCTGGCCGGCGCGCTGCTGCAGGTGCTGCTGCGCAACCCGCTCGCGGAACCGTACGTGCTCGGCGTGTCCGGCGGCGCGGCCGGCTTCGCGCTCGTCGCGATGATCGCGGGTGGCGCGTGGTGGCTCGTCGATGCGTCGGCGTTCGCCGGCGCGCTCGTGTCGGTCGCGCTCGTGCTCGGTCTCGCGCGCCGCGAACTGTGGCGCGGCGATTCTCGCGACGCGTCGCCGCGACTGCTGCTCACGGGCGTCGTGATCGCGGCCGGGTGGGGCGCGCTGGTTACGCTGCTGCTGTCGCTCGCGCCCGATGCGCGGCTGCGCGGCATCATCTTCTGGCTGACGGGCGACCTGAACGGCGTGACGGCGCCGTGGTTCGCGTGGGGTGCGCTGCTGCTGGCCGCATGCGTCGCGCTGCCGGCCGCGCCGCAACTGAACGTGCTGCTGCGCGGCGACTCGACCGCGCTCGCGCTCGGTGTGCCCGTCGCGCGCCTGCGCGTGCGGATCTATCTCGTCGCGTCGCTGGCCGCCGCGGCCGCGGTGACGACGGCCGGCACGATCGGCTTCGTCGGCCTCGTCGTGCCGCATGCGCTGCGTATCGCGTTCGGCAACGACCAGCGCATGCTGCTGCCGGCCGCGATGCTCGCGGGCGGCGGCGGCGTGATGGCGGCCGACCTGCTTGCCCGCACCGCGATCGCGCCCGCGCAGTTGCCGGTTGGCGTGATGACCGCCTTGATCGGCGTACCGGTGTTCCTGTGGATGTTGCTGAGGAGGCCGACGCGATGACGTGGGCCGCAGCATCCGCCGACACCGGCGGCCTGAACTACGCGGCCGTCGACGTGACGCTGAAGGCCGGCGCCCGCACGCTGCTCGACGGCTTCTCCCAGGCTTTCCGTCCGGGCGAGATCTGGTGCGTCGCCGGGCCGAACGGCGCGGGCAAGACGACGCTGCTCGCGACGCTCGCGGGGCTGCAGCAGCCGGCCGGCGGGCAGGTGGAGATCGACGGCCGGCCGCTTGCCGCATGGCCGCCCGATCGGCTTGCACAGCGGCGCGCGCTGATGCCGCAGCAACTGCATGACGCTTTCAGCGCGACCGTGTTCGACACGGTGTTGCTCAACCGCTTTCCGTATCTCGGCGGCTGGGGATGGGAGCGCGACGGCGACCGCGCGGCCGCGCGCGATGCGCTGGCGACGTTCGATCTGGCCGCGCTTGCATCGCGCGACGTGCTGTCGCTGTCGGGCGGCGAGCGGCAGCGCGTCGCGCTGGCCGCCACGCTGTGCCAGGATGCGCCGTTGATGCTGCTCGACGAGCCGCTGGCGCATCTCGACCTGCATCACCAGATCGATTGCCTGACCGCACTGGCCGAATGGCTCGACGCGGGCCCGCGCACGGTGCTGTTCTCGTGTCACGATCTGAATCTCGCGCGGCGTTTCGCGACGCATGCGTTGCTGCTCGACGGCCGCGGCCATGCGTGGGCCGGCCCCGTGCACGACGTCCTGACGCCGGAGCGCGCGAGCGAGGCGTTCGGCTATCCGCTCGTGCTGATCCGCGAGAACGGCCGCGATGCGCTGCTGCCGGCGTGGCCCGAGCGACAATGACGGTTTCCCCTGCGATGCGCGGCGCATGCCGCGCCAACGACACGGCTCCTCGATGACGACACCGACTCCCTTTCCGCCCGCGATCGCGCCGCTCGACGACGCGCTGCGCAAGCGCCTGCAGCATGTGATCGACCACAAGACCAAGCCGCCCGGCAGCCTCGGCCAGCTCGAGGCGATCGCGCTGCAGGTCGGCCTGATCCAGCGCACCGAGCGGCCGGTCGTGCAACGCCCCGCGATGATCGTGTTCGCCGGCGACCACGGGATCGCGGCGGAGGGCGTGAGCCCCTATCCGCAAGCGGTGACCGCGCAGATGGTCGCGAACTTCCTGGCCGGCGGCGCGGCGATCAACGCGTTCTCGGGCGTCGCGCAGAGCACGCTCGAGATCGTCGACGCAGGGGTCGCGTCGCCGCTGCCGGTGTCGGACCGGCTGGTGTCGCTGCCGGTCGCGCGCGGCACCCGCAATTTCGCGGCGGAGCCGGCGATGACGCGCGACGAGGCGATGACCGCGCTCGCGGCCGGCGCTGCACGCGTGCGCCTGCATGCGTCGCTCGGCACGAACGTGATCGGCTTCGGCGAGATGGGGATCGCCAACACGTCGTCGGCCGCCTGCCTGATGAGCCGCCTGCTCGGCGTGCCGGTCGACGCGTGCGTCGGGCGCGGCACCGGCCTCGACGACCAGGGCCTCGCGCACAAGCGCGCGGTGCTCGGGCGCGCGCTCGTCAAGCATTCGCACGCGATCGCGCCGCTCGACGTGCTCGCGACGTTCGGCGGCTTCGAAATCGCGATGATGACGGGCGCGTATCTCGCGGCCGCGAGCGAGCGGATGACGATCCTCGTCGACGGCTTCATCGCGACGGCCGCGCTGCTCGTCGCGGAGCGCTTCGTCCCCGCCGTGCGCGACTACTGCGTGTTTTCGCACACGTCGCACGAGGCCGGGCACCGGCGCATGCTCGAGCATTTCGGCGCGAAGCCGCTGCTCGCGCTCGACCTGCGGCTCGGCGAAGGCACGGGCGCGGCGCTCGCGCTGCCGCTCGTGCGTGCGGCGGCCGCGTTCCTTCGCGAGATGGCGAGCTTCGAATCCGCCGGCGTCGACAATCGTGATGCCTGATCGCGCGCGCGGCGTGCGTGCCGAACTGCGCTACTTCTTCGTCGCGCTCGGCTATTTCACGCGCGTGCCCGTGCCGCGCGCGATCGGCTACGCGGCCGGCGATCTCGACCAGGCCGCGCGCTATTTTCCGCTCGTCGGCGCCTGCGTCGGTGCGTGGGGCGCGCTCGTCTATCTCGCCACGGTACGCGTGCTGCCCGCGTCGATCGCGGTCGGGCTGTCGATGGCCGCGACGCTGCTCGCGACCGGCGCATTCCATGAAGACGGCCTCGCCGACAGTTGCGATGCGTTCGGCGGCGGCTATACGCGCGACGACGTGCTGCGCATCATGCACGATTCGCGGATCGGCACGTTCGGCGCGGTCGCGCTCGTGATCGCGCTCGGCCTGAAATGGCAGGCGCTCGCGTCCATGCCGCCGCTGCGCGCGGCATGGACGATGATCGCCGCGCACGCGGCGAGCCGGGCGGCGGCCGTGAGCCTGCTGATGTCGCTCGACTACGTGCGGCCCGAGGGCAAGGCGAAGCCGGTCGCGCAACGCATGGGCGCGCGTGCGGCGTGCATCGCGGCGGCTTTCGGCCTGCCCTGGCTGTTCTGGCCGGACTGGCGCATGGGCGTGGCCGTTTGCGTCGCGCTCGTGCTGGTGCGCGCGTGGGCGGCCCGCTATTTCGTGAAGCGGATCGGCGGCTACACGGGCGATTGTCTCGGCTTCGCGCAGCAGTTGAGCGAACTCGCGATCTATCTGGTGGTGCTCGGATGGACGTCGTCCTGATCCGTCATCCGGCCGTCGGTGTCGAACCGGGCATCTGCTACGGACGCAGCGACGTGCCGCTCGCCGCACCGGCCGACGCCGGCGCGCAGGCCGTGCTCGCGCATCTGGCGGCTGCCGGTGCGCCGCCGCCCCGGCAGGTCTGGACGAGTCCGCTGGCGCGCTGCGCCACGGTCGCCGAACGGCTCGCGCGTGCGTTCGACGTGCCGCTGCGGCGTGATGCGGCCTGGCAGGAAATGGATTTCGGCGCGTGGGAAATGCGCCGCTGGGACGATATCGGCCGTGCGGCGCTCGATGCGTGGGCGGCCGACCTGATGCATGCGTGCGCGCATGGCGGCGAAAGCGTTGCGCGGTTCGCCGCGCGCGTGGCGAGGCGGGCCGATGCGCTTGCGCAGCTCGACGGGCCGCACTGGGCCGTCACGCACGCGGGCGTGATCCGCGCGTTCGCATCGCACGTACTGGACGTGCCGCTCGATACGCTGCTGTCGCGGCCGGTGCCGACGGGCGGTGTCGTGTGGCTGCGCGCGAGCGAGGGCGCGAGAGCGTGGGAAGTCGTCCGCTGGGACGAATAGGCCGGCATGGCCCGGATGTCGGCGATGCGACGTGCGGGCCCACGCCGACCGAAGCGCCGCATCGCTCGAAGCGCGGGAATCGCCGCCGATCAGCGCGTCGGCCGCCGCGCCCGCGCGGCATCGAGATCCTCGCACAGCACGGCCGCGCCTTGCGCGATGCGCGGCGACGGTCGCGTCAGCAGATCGCCGTCGATCGCGAACAGATTGTTGCGCGCCACGGCAGTCAGTGCGGGCCACGCGCGCCAGCGCGCCAGGCTCGGCTGCGGTTCGTCGGAGCGCGTCGCGCCCGCGCTGGTCGTCACGATCGCCTCCGGATTCGCCGCGAGCACGGCCTCGTCGGTCACGGCCGGCACGAGCGGCTTGAGCGCCGCGAACACGTTGCGGCCGCCGCACAGTTCGATTACGTCGTTGATCAGATGCGTGCCGTTGAGCGTCATCAGCGGACGGTCCCAGACCTGGAAGAACATCGTGACGGGCGCACGGGCGGCGTAGCGCGTGCGCAGCGCCGCGATGTCGCGCGTAAAGGCGGCCGCGGCCTCGTCGGCGGCGGGTTGCGTGCCGAGCAGCGTGCCGAGGCGGCGCAGCGACGACGCCACGTCGTCGAGATGTTTCGGTTCGCTGAAGAACAGCGGAATGTGCAGCGCCCGCAGCGCATCGGTCTGCCGCTCGGCGTTGCCGTGCCGCCAGACGACGATCAGGTCGGGCTTCAGCGCGGCGATCCGTTCGAGGTCGAGCGCCTTGTTGTCGCCGACGCGCGGCACCGCGCGCGCGGCGGGCGGGTAGTCGCTGTACGTGACGGCGCCGACGAGCTTCGCGCCGCCGCCGGCCGCGTAGACGAGTTCGGTCGCGTGCGGCGCGAGGCTGATCACGCGCTGCGCGGGGGCGGGCAGCGTGACGGTGTTGCCGGCGTCGTCGCGCGTGGCGACCTCGGCATGCACGGGCAGCGCGTGAGCGAGTGCGGCCAGCGCCGCGACCGGCGCCAGCCGGCGCAACAGGTGTGCCGTCATGCGACGCCTCGTTGCAGCAGCGGTACGCAGTGCGCGAGCGCGGCGTCGATGCGCTGCCATTCGACTGCGCTGCCCGGCAGGCCGATGCGCACGCTCGACGGTGTCGCGAAATAGCGTGTCCAGATCCCGTGTGCCGCGAGTGCCGCATGCAGCGCGGCGGCGCGCGGGTCGTCGGTCCAGCTGAAGAGCGGTGTCGCACGAACCGCGAAGCCGTGCGTGCGCAGCAGTCCGGCCAGTCGCTCGCCGTCGGCTGCGAGCCGTTCGCGGGTGGCCGCCTGCCATGCGCGATCGGCGAACGCGGCGTCGACCGCGTGGCGCGCGGGGCCGCTGACGGTCCACGCGCCGAGCAGGTCGCGCAGCGCGACGATCTGCCCGGGACAGGCGAGCACGAAGCCTGCCCGGATGCCGGCGAGCCCGAAGAACTTGCCGACCGAGCGGAGCACGACGAGCCCCGGGCGGTCGACCTGAGGCGCGAGCGATTGGGTCGCACCCGTATCGGCGAACGCCTCGTCGACGATCAGCGTGCCGCCGCGCGCGGCCAGTTGCGCATGCCAGCCGAGCAGGCGCTCGGCCGGCACGAAGTCGGCGGTCGGATTGTTCGGATTCCCGACGATGATGTGGCGCAGTGTCGCGGGCAGCGTATTCGCGTGGATGTCGAGCGGGACGACGCGATGGCCGTGGCGTGCGAACGCGGGTGCGTATTCGCCGTAGGCAAGCGCCGCGATGCCGGCGTCGCCGGCCGGCAGCAGGGCGGGCAGCGCACGGATCGCGGCCTGGCTGCCGGCGACCGGCAGCACGTGCGCGGGATCGGGGGCGCGGTAATACCGCGCGGCGCAGGCCGCGAGGCCGTCGCCGTCGTCGGGCAGCCGGCGCCAGGCGTCGGCCGGGACGGGCGGCACCGGATAGCCGGCCGGGTTGATGCCGGTCGACAGGTCGAGCCAGGCGTCGTACGGAATGCCGTGACGGCGGGCGGCTTCGTGCAGGTTGCCGCCGTGCGCGATGCGGGTGTCAGACATGATGGGTGGCCATGGCGAGGGCGCCGCTCGCGACCAGCAGCGCGAGCCACAGGGCCAGCGTGCGCGTGACGAGCGACAGGGCGGCGACGATGTGGACGGCGGTCGCCGTCGCGCCGGTGCCGAGCGCCGGGCGATCCTCGATCTCGCCGTGATAGACGGCCGGGCCGCCGAGCTGTACGTTCAGGCTGCCGGCGCCGGCGGCCATCACGGGGCCCGCGTTCGGGCTGTCCCAGTGGCGCGCCTGCGTGCGCCAGCAGCGCCACGCGGAGGCCGTGTCGCCGAGCAGCGCATAGCTCGCGGCGGTGAGGCGCGCGGGGATCCAGTTGAGCGCATCGTCGAGGCGGGCGGCGGCCCAGCCGAAGGTCAGGAAGCGTGGTGTTCGGTAGCCCCACATCGCATCGAGCGTGTTCGCGAGCCGGAACAGCAGTGCGCCCGGGCCGCCCGCGACGACGAACCAGAACAGCGCGCCGAAGATCGCGTCGTTGCCGTTCTCGAGCGCCGATTCGACGGCCGCGCGCGACAGCGCGGTTTCGTCCGCGTTGCTCGTGTCGCGCGACACGATGCGCGCGGTCAGCGCGCGGGCGGCGCCGAGATCGTGCCGCAGCAGTGCCGCGGCGATCGGCGCGACGTGGTCGGCGAGGCTTTTCGCCCCGAGCGCGAACCACAGCAGCGCGACGTGCAGCGCGGCGGCGAGCGGCCACGGCAGCACGGCCGCGAGCCACGCCGCGACGGCTACCGGCGGCACGACCGCCGCGAGCCACGCGGCGACGCCGATCACGCGGCCGCGCCGGCCCGTGTTCAGCGCGCCTTCGATGCGCGCGGCGAGGCGGCCGAACGCGACGAGCGGATGCCAGCCGGCCGGCTCGCCGATCGCGCGGTCGACGATCGCGGCCGCGACCGCGAGCATCGCGACGACAGGCAGCGACAGCATCAGCATGACGGCGCTCCGGGTTTGAGTTCGAGCGGCAGCCCGGCGACGAGCAGTGTCACGCGCGTCGCGAGCGCGGCGATGCGCTGGTTCAGGCGCCCGAGTTCGTCGACGTAGCGGCGCGTGACCGACCCGAGCGGCACGACGCCGAGCCCGATCTCGTTGCTGACGACGATCACCTTCGCGCGCGCACCGCGCAACGCGTGTTCGAGCCGCTCCACCTGTGCCGCGTAATGCGCGTCGTCGAGCGGTTCGCCGTCGGCCGGGCACAGCAGGTTCGTGAGCCACAGCGTCAGGCAGTCGACGAGCAGGCACGCGTGCGGATCGTCGAGCCGCGCGAGCGTGCCGGCGAGGTCGACAGGCGCTTCGGCGAAACCCCAGTCGGCCGGCCGGCGTGCGCGATGATGCGCGACGCGTTGCGCGAATTCGGCATCGGCGGCGATCGCGGTGGCGACGTAGGTGACGGCGCGGCCGCTGTCGGCGGCGAGCCGCTCGGCATGCACGCTCTTGCCCGAGCGCGCGCCGCCGAGGACGAAGGTGAGGTCGTGCGGAATCATCGCGTGATTGTAACGGCGCGGCGGCGCCGGCGCGGGAGATAATGCGGCCTTTGCCTCGCGACCACCTTGACACGATGAATGCACCCGAGCCGCGGCCGCGCGGCACGCTGATGATCCAGGGCACGACGTCCGACGCCGGCAAGAGCACGCTCGTCGCGGGCCTGTGCCGGCTGGCGCGCCGCGCGGGCGTGCGCGTTGCGCCGTTCAAGCCGCAGAACATGGCGCTCAACAGCGCGGTGACGGCCGACGGCGGCGAGATCGGCCGCGCGCAGGCGCTCCAGGCCCTCGCCGCGGGCGTTGCGCCGCATACGGATTTCAACCCCGTGCTGCTGAAGCCGACGAGCGACCGCGGCGCGCAGGTGATCATTCACGGCAAGGCGCGCATGAACCTCGACGCGCGGGCGTATCACGACTACAAGCCGGTCGCGTTCGACGCGGTGCTCGAATCGTATGCGCGGCTGCGCGCCGGCTACGACGCAGTGATCGTCGAGGGCGCGGGCAGCCCGGCCGAGATCAACCTGCGGGAAGGCGACATCGCGAACATGGGGTTCGCCGAACGCGTCGACTGCCCGGTCGTGCTCGTCGCCGACATCGACCGCGGCGGCGTGTTCGCGCACCTGGTCGGCACGCTCGCGTGCCTGTCGGACAGCGAGCGCGCGCGCGTGCGCGGCTTCGTGATCAACCGCTTCCGCGGCGATATCGGACTGCTCGAACCGGGCCTCGACTGGCTGCGCGCGCAGACCGGCAAGCCTGTGTTCGGCGTGCTGCCGTACCTGCACGGGCTGCTGCTCGACGCCGAGGACATGCTGCCCGCCCAGGCGCGCAGTGCCGCCGCACGCGGCGAGACAGGCGTGCTGCGCGTCGTCGTGCCCGCGCTGCCGCGCATCAGCAACCACACGGATTTCGATCCGCTGCGCGCGCATCCGCAGGTCGAATTCACGTACTGGAAGAGCGGCCCCGTGCCGGATGCCGACCTGCTGATCCTGCCCGGCTCGAAAAGCGTGCAGCGCGATCTCGCGTGGCTGCGCGACGCGGGCTGGGACGCGCTGGTCCGCCGCCACCTGCGCTACGGCGGCAAGGTGATCGGCATCTGCGGCGGGATGCAGATGCTCGGCCGCACGCTCGACGATCCGCTCGGCCTGGAGGGCGCGCCCGGCAGCATGCCGGGGCTCGGGCTGCTCGATTTTGACACGACGCTGCAGCCCGACAAGACGCTCCGGAACGTGACGGGGCAACTCGCGCTGCCGGGCGGGGCCGCCGTGCGCGGCTACGAGATCCACATGGGCGACACGCGCGGGCCGGCGCTCGCGTCGCCTGCGCTGGCGCTGGCCGCCGACGCCGCGCAGGACGCTGCGCGTCCGGACGGCGCGGTTTCCGCCGACGGCCAGATTCTCGCGACCTATCTGCACGGGCTGTTCGACGCGCCGGACGCGTGCGCGGCGCTGCTCGCATGGGCCGGACTCGACGGCGCGGAACGCATCGACTATCCGGCGCTGCGCGAGGCGTCGCTCGAGCGGCTCGCGGAGACGTTCGCGGCGCATCTCGACCTCGACGCGCTGTACGCCGAGTTTCGTTGAGCCGGCGCCGGGCCGCGCTCGCTTTTTCCGTCCGATCGCGTACAACAGAGGAGGGCGGAGGTCCGCCTGGAGGAGTGCGACGATGAAGGCTCGATGGTGGTGGAGCGTGCTGCTCGCGGCGCTGCTGGGCGTGTCGGCGGTTGCGCACGCCTGCGACGCGTCCGGATCGGGCGGCGGCCAGCCCGGTTCAGGTGACGCCACGCAAGGCAAGAGCGGTTACTGACGCGGGCAGGAGGGGCATGATCGGTCATGCCCTTTTTTTCGATCGAATTGATTCCAGGTGGGAACGAGTTAAAGCGAATTTGCGTGTTTATCGGTCAAACGGATTCGAATAGAGTGCGATTCATTCTCATCCACTCACGAAGGAACCCGTCATGACCTCCCATCGCCTGAACGATTTCGCCGCGACGCTGCTGCGCGTCGCGCTCGGCGTGCTGTACCTCGCACACGTCGCACAGAAGGTGTTCGTCTTCACGTTGCCCGGCACCGCGCAGTTCTTCGCGTCGATCGGCCTGCCGGGCTGGCTCGCGTACCTGACCACGTTCGTCGAACTGGCCGGCGGCCTGGCGCTGCTCGCGGGCTTCCGCGTGCGCGTCGCGGCGCTCGTGTTGCTGCCGTTCATGCTCGGCGCGACCGCCGCGCATCTGCCGAACGGCTGGAGCTTCGCGTCGCCGAACGGCGGCTGGGAATATCCGGCGTTCTGGGCCGTCACGCTGGCCGTGCAGGCGCTGCTGGGCGGCGGCGCGTTCGCGATCGGCGCGCGGGAGGCCGTGGGTCGGCCCGCATAACGGCGGGCCGGGGCGAGCCGGCGGCGAGCCGTTCGGCCAACCCGTTCCGGTGACGCCCCGTTTGCCGATATCATCGCTCCCTGTATCCGCAATCGAGCGGCGCCGGCCATGCGGCGGGCGCCGCGTGGCTTTTTCGGGGGGAATTCATGACGGTGATCGTGGTGGCGAATCCGAAGGGCGGCGTGGGGAAGAGTACGCTGTCCACCAATCTTGCCGGCTATTTCGCGGCGCAGGGCGCATGGGTCGCGCTCGCCGATCTGGACCGGCAGCAGTCGGCGCATGCGTGGCTCGACCTGCGGCCGTCCGGCCTGCCGGCGATCGAGGCGTGGGCGCTCGATCCGGATGCGCCGTCGAAGCCGCCGCGCGGCCTCGAATATGCGGTGATCGATACGCCGGCCGGCCTGCACGGCAACCGGCTCAACGTCGCGCTGCAACTGGCCGACAAGGTGATCGTGCCGCTGCAGCCGTCGATGTTCGATATCCTGGCCACGCAGCAGTTCCTGGAGCGTCTCGCCGGCGAGAAGGCCGTGCGCAAGGGCAATATCGAGGTCGGGATCGTCGGGATGCGGGTCGATGCGCGCACGCGCTCGTCCGACCAGCTTCACCGGTTCGTCGAAGGGCTCGGCCTGCCGGTGCTCGGCTATGTGCGCGACACGCAGAACTACGTGCAGATCGCCGCGCATGGCCTCACGTTGTGGGACGTCGCGAAGAGCCGCGTCGAGAAGGATCTCGAACAGTGGCGGCCGATCGTCGAATGGGCCGAACGCCGCGAGCCGAAGGCGGAGAAGCCGGAGAAGGCCGCCAAGGGGGCCTGATCGCATCGCACCCGGGCGGGCCGCGCCCGATGAAACGAGAAAGGGCCTGATCCCGTGCGATACGGAATCAGGCCCTTTTACCGTGAACGCCGCAGCCGCGTCACGCGCCGCGCGCCACGGCGCGCGGGCGGCCGGCCACGCGGGCGGATTACGTCCAGTTCTGCGTCGGCACGTGATCGCGATGGCCCTTGATCTTGTTGCCGTCGTCGATGAACACGAGCTTCGGCTTCCAGCCGGCCTGCAGTTCGGCTTCGTCGACCATCGCGAATGCCGCGATGATCACGAGGTCGCCGAGCTGCGCGCGACGCGCGGCCGAGCCGTTCAGCGAGATCATTCCGCTGCCGCGCTCGCCCTTGATCGCGTACGTCGAGAAGCGCTCGCCGTTGTTGATGTTCCAGATGTCGATCCGTTCGTTCTCGACGATGTTCGATGCTTCGAGCAGGTCTTCGTCGATCGCGCACGAGCCTTCGTAGTGCAGCTCGCAGTGCGTGACTGCGGCACGATGGATCTTCGATTTGAGCATGTGGCGCTGCATGATTTCTCCGTGATGCGTCGTGAGAGGCGCGGGCGGGCGGCCCGTCAGATTTCCAGGTTGTCGATGAGGCGCGTCGCGCCGAGTTTCGCGGCCGCGAGCACGACGAGCGGCTCGCCGGCTTCGAGTTCGGCGGCGCTCGGCGCGATCAGGTTCGCGCGGCGGCGGATCGACAGGTAGTCGGGCGCCCAGCCGCGCTCGGCCAGGTGCGTGCGCGCCTGTTGCTCGAGCTTGCCGAGGTCGTGCTCGCCGCCGAGCACGCTTTCGCGCATGCGCTGCAGCGTCTTCGCGAGTTCGGGCGCTTCCTTGCGCTCGTCGGCCGACAGGTAGCGGTTGCGCGACGACAGCGCGAGGCCGTCCTCGTCGCGCACGGTTTCGGCGGCGACGATATCGACCGGCAGCGCGAGCTGCTGGCACATGCGGCGCACGATCATCAGCTGCTGGTAGTCCTTCTTGCCGAACACGGCAACACGCGGCTGCACGCAGGCCATCAGCTTCGAGACGACGGTGCACACGCCGGTGAAGAAGCCGGGCCGGAACTCGCCTTCGAGAATCCCGCCGAGATCGTCCGGCGGCAGCACGCGGTATTCCTGCGGCTCCGGGTACATGTCGCGCTCGGTCGGCGCGAACAGCACGTAGACGTTTTCCTTCTGCAGCTTCTCGATATCGTCCTGCAGCGTGCGCGGGTACTTGTCGAAATCCTCGTTCGGGCCGAATTGCAGCCGGTTGACGAAGATGCTCGCCACGACCGGGTCGCCGTGCTGGCGCGCGAGGCGCATCAGCGACAGATGGCCTTCATGCAGGTTGCCCATCGTCGGCACGAACGCCGTGCGGTTCTGGCCGCGCAACTGGTCGCGCAGTTCATGGATCGAGCTGATGACTTTCATGATCGGGTAGCGGGTTCCTCGCGCATGCGCGCGTTGGCGCCGCAGCAGCGGCGTCGGGGTCGAAGCGGAGAACGCCGGCGCGCGGGCGGCGCATCGGGCGTCGGCGGATTGTAGAGGATTTGGCCGTCAAACGCATCGAAAAAAGAACGATCGTTCATTTTTTGGCGGGGCGTGCCGGCAACGGTCTGCGGGGCCGTGCCGGGTCAGGGCGCAACGACGCATGCATGCGGGTGAACAGGGAAGGCGGGAGAGTGCCGGCCTTACGCGGGCAGGTACGCGAGGCGCACGTAGATCGGCGCGAACGGCTCGGCCTGCGTGATCTCGAGGAGCGATTCGCGGGCGAGTTCGAGCATCGCGATGAAATTCACGACGACGACCGGCACGCCGCGCGACGTATCGAACAGTTCGGCGAACTCCATGAAGCGCGCATTCTGCAGCCGGCGCAGGATCAGGCTCATGTGTTCGCGCACCGACAGCTCCTCGCGGGAGATCTTGTGGTGCTGGACGAGCTTCGCGCGCTTGAGCACGTCGGCCCACGCGGCGCGCAGATCGTCCGAGTTCACGTCGGGAAAGCGCGGCGTGACGCTCTGCTCGATATAGACCTCGGCGCGCAGGAAATCGCGGCCGAGCTGCGGCAACCGGTCGAGCCGCTGCGCGGCGAGCTTCATCTGCTCGTATTCGAGCAGGCGGCGCACGAGTTCCGCGCGCGGATCCTCGGCTTCCTCGCCGGTATCGGCCTTCTTGACCGGCAGCAGCATGCGCGACTTGATCTCGATCAGCATCGCGGCCATCAGCAGGTACTCGGCCGCCAGCTCGAGGTTCGACGTGCGGATCTGGTCGACGTAGCCCAGATATTGCGCGGTGACCTGCGCCATCGGGATGTCGAGCACGTTGAAGTTCTGCTTGCGGATCAGGTAGAGCAGCAGGTCGAGCGGGCCTTCGAACGTTTCGAGGAACACCTCGAGCGCATCGGGCGGGATGTAGAGATCCTGCGGCAGCTTGAAGAGCGGCTCGCCGTACAGGCGAGCAAACGCCGCGACACCGTCGACCGTGTCGGGCGTCGAATCGGCGCCCGCGGGCGCGGCGATCGCGTCGTCCTGCCGGGCGGCGCTGGCCTCGTCGGCGGCGCTCACGTCGTCAGAAGTTCTGGTAGTAGACGTACGAGGTTTGCTTCACGCGCGATTCCTGCTGCTCGGCGCGCTCCTCGAGGTCGATAGGCTGCTTGTCCCACAGCAGCGAGCGGCCCTTGCGCTGCTCTTCCTCGAGCGTCGGCTTCTGTTGCTTGAGCTGGTTCAGGAACTGCGTGACGTCGGACTGGTACGGCATGGCTGGAGTTTCCGTTTCGGGCGGCGCACGATGCGCCGGATTCACGATGGCGGGATTTTACCGCATCGCGGGAACAGCCGGCGTCAATCGCGCGTCGAACCCGCGAGCTGCCGCGCGGCAGGCAGCCCGGGCGCCTGCCGGCAGGCATCGCGCCGCGCCCGCACGCCCGCGAGGCAGCTTACAAACATTAAGCTTTGACGCTTGCGCCCTGTGGTCAAATACGGGGTTTTCCACCAAAACGCGATAACCGAGGGCGAGGTCATATTTGGCGGGGCAGTCGAACCAGCAAGCACACATGGCAACCGGCGCGGGCTCGCGCGCGGCACGCAATCGTGCCGGCGCCGCGCCCCGCATCGCACGGGCGGCCCTCGCGGGCTGCCTCGCGGCATTCTTCGCACTGCCGGCCCACGCGAAGTACGACGTCGACATCGACGCGCCGCGCTCGGTCCGCAAGCTGCTCAAGTCGCATCTCGACATCGCGCGCTTCGCGAAGCGTGACGACATCAACGACGACCAGTTCGACTTCCTCGTCACCGCCACGCCGCAGCAGGTGCGCGACCTGACCGCGACGGCCGGCTATTTCTCGCCGGTCGTGCGCACCGACGTCCGCACGCACGACGGCAAGCGCGACGTGCGCATCGCGGTCGATCCGGGCAAGCAGACCGTCGTGTCGACGGTCGACCTGACGTTCAACGGGCCCATCGACACCGAGGACCCGAAGCAGGAAGCCGCGACCCGGTTCGCGTTCTCGCTGAAGCCGGGCGACCCGTTCACGCAGTCCGACTGGGACGGCGCGAAGGGCGCCGCGCTCAAGCAACTGCAGTCGCGCCGCTATCTCGGCGCGAAGATCGTGTCGTCCGAGGCGCGCATCGACCCGCGCACGCAGCGTGCGACGCTCGCGGTCACGTTCGACAGCGGCCCGACGTTCACGATCGGCAAGGTCGATGTCGACGGCGTGCGGCGCTATCCGGAAAAGATCGTCACGAACGTCAATCCGCTGTCCGAGGGCGAGATCTACGACGTGCAGCGCATCACCGAATTGCAGCGGCAGTTGCAGAACACGCCGTACTACGCGAGCGTCGCGATCGACGTCGGCGACGATGCGACGAAGCCCGAGCGCACGCCGGTGCACGTGAAGGTCAGCGAGTTTCCGTACAACAACATTCGCGGCGGCGTGGGCTATGCCACCGACACGGGCCCGCACGTGCAGGGCTCCTACACGTATCTCGACACGTTCGGCGCCGCGTGGCCGCTGACCGTGTCGGGCCGGCTCGACCAGATCCAGCAGTACGGCCAGGTCCAGCTGTCGATGCCGCCGGGCGAGAAGGGCTGGACCAACAGCGTGCTTGCGTCCTACACCAACACCAACGTGTCGGATACGCGCATCTACAGCGGGCGGGTCGGCGCGCAGCGCACACGCACGGGCCAGTTCATCGACTATTCGTACTCGCTGATGTTCTACCAGGACCGGCTCGACCAGAACGGCGCGGGGCCGACCACGAGCCGCGCCCTCGTGCCGCAATGGGCCTGGACGCGCCGCAACGTCGACGATCAGCTGTTCCCGCGCTCGGGCAACCTGATCCACGCGGAGGCCGGCTTCGCGATCAAGGGCGTGCTGACCGACCAGACCTTCGTCCGCGGCTATGCGCGCGGCCAGCAGTACCTGCCGATCGGCAAGCGCGACCTGTTCGTGTTCCGCGCGGAGCTCGGCGGCGTGTTCACGGGCGGCAGCTCGGCCGGCGTGCCGGCATCGCTGCTGTTCCGCGCGGGCGGCTCGAACTCGGTGCGCGGCTACGGCTACCAGAGCATCGGCAACAGCGTCGACGGCTCGGTGCTGCCGACCAAATACCTGATGACGGGCACCGCCGAATACCAGCACTGGTTCAACCGCGACTGGGGCGCCGCGACGTTCTTCGACATCGGCACTGCCACCGATGCGTGGGGCGAGCGCGTGTTCTACCCCGGTGTCGGCGTCGGCGCGCGCTGGCGCAGCCCCGTCGGCCCGATCAACGTCGACGTCGCGTACGGGATGCGCAACCATAGCGTGCGCCCGTACCTGACGCTCGGCATTGCTTTCTGAACGAACCGCATCATCGACGACGAACCGCATGACGAAGGACCCGAACGACACGCCGCCGCCTCACGATCCGGACGCACCCGACGGCGCGCCCGACGCGCCGCCGCGCGTGCCGCGCCGCGGGCTCGCCGCACGCGTCGGGCGCGCCGCCGCATGGACGCTCGCGACGGTCGTGCTGCTCGTGGTGCTGGCGCTCGGGCTCGTGCTGGCCGCGGTGACGACCGAATCCGGCACGCGGCTCGCATGGCAGGCGGCCGAGCGCGTGCTCGGCGCGCGGCTCGCGGGCACGCTCGAAGGCGGTTCGCTCGCGACCGGCGTGCGGTTGCGCGGGTTCGCGTGGACCAGCCCCGACGGCACCGGCACCGAAGTCCGCATCGACCGGCTCGACGGCCGCTGGGCGCTGACCCGCGCGCCGTGGCGGCTGTCCATCGCCCATCTGCGCGCCGGCACGGTCGACGTGCGGATCGCACCGGGGCCGTCGACGCCGGGTACGCCGCCGCAGGACCTGAGCCTGCCGCTGCAGTTGCGGATCGACGACCTGCGCGTCGACCGTCTCGCGATCCACGACGGCGGCTCGACGACGCAGCTCGACCACATCGCGCTGAACGGCCGCAGCGACGGCCGTCATCATGAACTCGTGCTCGACGGCGTCGATACGCCGTTCGGCGCGCTGACGGCGCGCGCGCAGCTCGACGGCGTGAAGCCGTTCGCGCTGACGGGCGAAGCCACCTACGCAGGGAAGCTGTCCGACGAGCCGGTCGACGCCCGGGCCCGCGTGTCGGGCTCCCTCGAGGCGCTGGTCGCCGAAATCGACGCGAGCGGGATGAAGCTGAACGGGCGCGCGCATGTCGAGGCCGCGCCGTTCGGCCCGGTGCCGCTCACGCGCGCGTCGCTCGCGTTCGATCACGTGAATCCGCAGGCGCTCGCGCCCGGCGCGCCGGCCGCCGATCTCGCGGTGCGCGCGGATCTCGCGCCCGTGACCGCGCCGGCCGGCACGGCGCACGCGCAGGCGTTCGCGGTGACGGGCCCGGTGTCGATCGTCAACGCGAAGCCGGGCATCCTCGGCGACCACCTGCTGCCGGTGATCGATGCGCATGCGAACGTGCATCTCGATGCACACACGCAGCGGATCGACGGGCTTGCGCTGAAACTGATCCGCGACGGCAGCGTGGCGGGCAGCGGTACGCTGACGGGCGGCAAGGGCCGCTTCGACCTGAAGGTCGCGAACCTCGACCTGAACGCGTTCGTCGCCGAACTGCGGCCGATGCGCCTCGGCGGCCCGCTCGGCGTGACGCTCGCGGGCGACGTGACGACCGTCGATTTCGACCTGAACGATCCGAAGCTCGCGCTCGGCGCGCGCGCGAAGGTCGCGCTGGCCGCGCAGCAAACCGTGCTGACCGATGCGCGCGTGACGGCCGGCAAGGGCCGTATCGATCTGACCGGCGTGTTCCGTCACGATGCGCATTCGAGCTACGACGCGAAAGCGACGCTGACGGCGTTCGATCCGCTCCTGCTCGCCGCGCTGCAGGCGCCGAAGGCCGGCGGCAAGGCGTCGGCCAAGGCCGCCCCGGCCACGCGCGGCGACACGCGCGTGTCGGGCACGCTGACGGCATCGGGCGCGTTCGCGCCGCAGGTGTCGACGAAGGCGACCTTCAAGCTCGGCGACAGCCTGTACGACGGCGTGCCGCTGACCGGCGCCGGCGTCGTGCAGCTTGCCGGCTCGCGAATCCTGCCGAGCAACGCGAACCTGTCGATCGCGGGCAACCAGGTCGACCTGCGCGGCAGCTTCGGCGCGCCCGGCGACCGGCTGCGCTTCGTCATCGACGCGCCCCGGCTCGACCGGCTCGGCTTCGGCGTGGAAGGGCTCGTGCAGGCGCAGGGCGACCTGACCGGCAGCTTCGCGCACCCGAACGTCACGGCCGACTACAAGGCCGAGGGCGTCGTCGTCGGCTCGAACCGGATCGGCGCCGCGCATGGCCGCGCGGACATCCGCGACGGCGCGCATGGCGCCCTCGTATTTACGGCCGACGCATCCGACCTCGCGCTGGGTTCGCTGAAGCTCAAATCGCTGCGCGCGAATCTCGACGGTACGCGCGCGAAGCACACCCTCGACGCGTCGGCGCTCGGGACGGCCGGCGGCCGCGTGATCGACGTGACGCTCGCGGCGAACGGCGGCGTGACCGAGGGCCGCGACGGGATGCGCTGGGACGGCACCGTTACGCGTCTGGCGAACCGCGGCACGCCGGCCATTGCGCTGCAGGCGCCGTTGACCGTGTCGGCCGGCGCCGATCGCGTGACGCTCGGTGCGACGCGGCTCACGCTCGAGGGCGCCGCGATCGACCTGAAATCGTTCGTCTTCGATCGTGGCCAACTGCGCTCGTCGGGCTCGGTGAGCGGCGCGTCGGTTGCGCGTCTGCTCGAAGTCCGCCAGGAACTGACGGGCCAGCGCTCGCCGGTTCGGACCGACGTCGTACTCGACGCCGACTGGGATTTCTCGCTCGGCGCGAACTCGACGGGCTACGTGCAGGTGAAGCGCCGCGGCGGCGACGTGACGATCGAGAGCGGGCGCGGCATCGCGTCGCTCGGGCTGACCGACCTGTCGGCGCGCGCGAGCTTCGCGCCCGGCAACCGGCTCAACGTGACGGCGCAGGCGAAGGCGAACCGGATCGGTACGCTCGATGCGAGCGTCGCGGTGCCGTTCGCGCTGCGCGACGGCGTGTTCGGCGTCGTCGACGACGGCCCGCTGTCGGGCCGCGTCGACGCCGACATCCCTGCGCTGAAGACGACCGGCAACCTGTTCGGACCGAGCTACCTGCTCGGCGGACGCGCGGCGCTGAAGCTGACGGTCGCCGGCACGCCGGCGAAGCCGAACCTGTCGGGAATGCTGACGGGCGACGACCTGTCCGCGACGCTCATCGACCAGGGCGTGCAGCTGAAGGACGGCATCGTGCGCGTGAAGCTGTCGGACAACCTCGTCGAATTCCAGCAGGTCGAGTTTCACGGCGGCGACGGCACGCTGCGCGCGCTCGGCCGCGTGCGTCTCGACGGCGCGGCGTCGGACCTGACCGCGAGCATCGTCGCGGACAAGCTCGAAGTGTTCGCGGCGCCCGACCGCAAGCTGTCGCTGTCGGGCAAGGCGACGGTCGCGAACGACGGGCCGCGCGGCGCGCTGTCGATCGACGGCAAGTTCGTCGTCGATCGCGCGCTGTTCGATCTGCCGGAGGAGTCGGCGCCGCACCTGTCCGACGACGTCGTGATCGTGCAGCCGGACGGCACGGTGCGCGGCGAGACGCCCACCGGCACCGCGGTCGCGAAGCCGCAGCCGGCCGCGAACAAGCCGGCGCCGTCGCTCGCGCCGCGCGCGAACATCGACATCGATCTCGGCAACAACTTCCGCTTCAAGGGCCACGGCGCGGATCTCGGGCTGCGCGGCACGATCACCGTGATGAGCGCGCCAGGCTTGCCGCTGCGCGCGGTCGGCAACGTTCGCGTGACCGAAGGGTCGACGTACACGTCGTTCGGCCGCAAGCTGGCGATCGAGAACGGTTTCTTCACGTTCAACGGGCCGGTGTCGAACCCGGGCGTCAACATCCTCGCGATGCGGCGTAACCAGGAGGTCGAGGCCGGCGTGCAGGTGACGGGCACGATCCAGTCGCTGACGGTCAAGCTCGTGTCGGAACCGAATGTCACGGACAACGAAAAGCTGTCGTGGCTGCTGTTCGGGCACGGCACCGACCAAGGCAACAACGTCGGCCAGCAGGGTGCGATGACGGCGGCCCTCGGGTTGCTCGGCAGCGTGACCGGCAAGCGCGTTGCGCAAACCTTCGGTCTCGACGAGGTGTCGATCGGCCGCAGCGAAGTCGGCCTGACCGATCCGCAGGTGGTGCTGGTGTCGAAGGCGATCAACGAGCGCTTCGTGCTCGGTTTCGAGCAGGGCCTGCAATCGGCGAGCAACGCGTTCAAGGCGACGATCAACCTGACGCGCTTCTGGTCGGTGTCCGCGTACGGCGGCACGTTCCAGGGCGTCGACCTGAACTACACGCGGCGCTTCGACCGCTGGTTCGGGCAACGGTGAAGGCCGGCGCCGGGCAGGCGCCGCACATGTGAAAAGCCCCGCACGACAACAGGCGTGCGGGGCTTTTTTTCGTGCGGGCGGCGGGGCGCCGGCTTACTTCACGCGCATGCCCGGCTTCGCGCCGCTGTGCGGCTCGAGGATGTAGAGGCCCGGCTCGGCCTTTTCATCGGTGGCCGACGCGGCGAGCACCATCCCTTCCGACAGGCCGAACTTCATCTTGCGCGGCGCGAGGTTCGCGACCATCACCGTCAGCTTGCCGACGAGCTGCTCGGGCTGGTACGCGGACTTGATGCCGGAGAACACGTTGCGGGTCTTTTCCTCGCCGACGTCGAGCGTGAGCTGCAGCAGCTTGTCCGAGCCTTCGACGGCCTGGCACGCGACGATTTTCGCGATGCGCAGGTCGATCTTCGCGAAATCGTCGATCGAGATCGGCGCATCGTCGGCGCCGTTCACGGCGGCCGGCTTTGCGTTCGCCTTGGCGTTTTTCGCATCCTTCGCGGCGTTTGCGCCGGCGGCGGCCGCACTGGCCGCATCCGCCTGCAACGAATCGCGGTTCGCCGCGAGCAGCGCTTCGATCTGCTTCGCATCGACGCGCGTCATCAGGTGCTGGTACGCCTTGATCGGCTGTTCCGACGACAGCGGTTTCGTCGCATCGGCCCACGCGAGCGGCGCGATCCCGAAGAACGCCTCGACGGCCTCGGCCACGCGCGGCATCACCGGCTTCAGCGCGAGCGACAGCAGGCGGAACGACTCGAGGCTCACGCTGCAGGTTTCGTGCAGCGCGACCGCGTTGGCCGGATCCTTCGCGAGATCCCACGGTTTCGCGCCGTCGACGTACGCGTTCACTTCGTCCGCGAGTTCCATCGTGTGGCGCAGCGCACGGCCGTATTCACGTGCCTCGTAGTGCGCGGCGATCTGCGGAATCGCATCGCGCAGCTTCGCGACGAGCGGATGGTTCATCGCGCTGTCCTGCACGCGGCCGTCGAAGCGCTTGATCAGGAAGCCCGCCGCGCGGCTCGCGATGTTCACGTACTTGCCGACGAGGTCGCTGTTCACGCGCGCCTGGAAGTCGTCGAGGTTCAGGTCGATGTCTTCCATCGTCGCGTTCAGCTTCGCGGCGAAGTAGTAGCGCAGCCATTCGGGGTTCAGGCCCGTGTCGATGTAGCTCTGCGCGGTGATGAAGGTGCCGCGCGACTTCGACATCTTCGCGCCGTCGACCGTCAGGAAGCCGTGCGCGAACACGTTGGTCGGCGTGCGGTGGCCCGAGAACTCGAGCATCGCGGGCCAGAACAGCGTGTGGAAGTACAGGATGTCCTTGCCGATGAAGTGGTACTGCTCGGCCTTCGAGCCCGGGCGGATCCACGCGTCGAAGTCGATCCCGCTGCGGTCGCACAGGTTCTTGAAGCTCGCGTAGTAGCCGACCGGCGCGTCGAGCCACACGTAGAAATACTTGCCGGGCGCGCCCGGGATCTCGAAGCCGAAGTACGGCGCGTCACGCGAGATGTCCCAGTCGGCGAGCTTGGCTTCGCCGG
Source organism: Burkholderia paludis (assembly GCF_000732615.1). Taxonomy (GTDB): domain Bacteria; phylum Pseudomonadota; class Gammaproteobacteria; order Burkholderiales; family Burkholderiaceae; genus Burkholderia; species Burkholderia paludis. The sequence goes on along the minus strand of NZ_JPGL01000013.1, from coordinate 47,173 downwards.
CGTCGCCGAGCCATTCGCGCATCTTGTTGGTCGCTTCGGGCTGTGCGAGGCCGCTCACCCAGTTGCGCAGGAACGTCTCGCAGCGCGGGTCGGACAGGCGGAAGAAGTAGTGCTTCGACGTCTTGCGCACGGGCGTGGCGCCCGACACGACCGAATACGGGTTCAGCAGCTCGGTCGGCAGGTAGGTCGAGCCGCACACTTCGCAGTTGTCGCCGTACTGGTCCTTCGCGTGGCACTTCGGGCATTCGCCCTTGATGAAGCGGTCCGGCAGGAACATTTCCTTGACCGGGTCGTAGGCCTGCTCGATCTCGCGTTCGGCGATCAGGCCGGCATCCTGCAGCGCGAGGTAGATCTTCTCGCTCAGCACGCGGTTCTCGTCCGAGTCGGTCGAGTAGAAGTTGTCGAACGACACGCCGAAGCTGTCGAAGTCGCGCTTGTGTTCGGTCCACACGCGGTCGATCAGCTGCTTCGGGGTCAGGCCTTCCTTCTCCGCGCGCAGCATGACCGGCGTGCCGTGCGTATCGTCGGCGCCGATGTAGTAGACCTCGTTGCCGTGCATTCGCAGCGTCCGCACCCAGATGTCGGTCTGGATGTACTCGACCAGGTGGCCGATGTGGATCTGCCCGTTGGCATAGGGCAGTGCGGACGTAACGAGGATCTGGCGGCCGCCTTGCGGCGCCGCAGCCTGCACGGAAGTGAGGTCGGATGCGGACATAGGGTCTGTAGAGGAACGGCGGAAAAACGACGGGAAACTGCGATTCTAGCAGGGGCGCGCGCCAGCGACGCGGGCGGGCGCCGCGGACCGGGCGCCGGAAGGGGCGGGGCCGCGCAGGCGGCGTACCCGATGGCGTCGTGCTGCGATGCAGCATGAATTCCGCGGGCGAAAAAAAACCGGGGCGGATACGGCCCCGGAGCAACAACGACAAGAGGAGAATGGTGACGCGCCGGCAACACCAGCCGCGTACCGTAAATACTGACCACGGCGAGCGGCAGAAGTTCGAAATATTTTTCGCGCGGCGTGCGGCTTGGCTGGAAGCCTTGCCCGGCGGGCTGCGCGGGCAGCCCGCCCGCGCCTTCCCCTCGTCGGGTGCTTACTGCTGCGCGGCGCGCAGGTAGATTTCGACGCGGCGGTTCTGCGCGCGGCCGGCTTCCGTCGCGTTGTCCGCGATCGGGTTCGACGCACCCATGCCTTGCGCCGACAGGCGGCCGGCGTTGACGCCGCGCTGCGCGAGCGCGTTCACGACGCTTTGCGCGCGGTTCTGCGACAGCGTCTGGTTCAGCTGCGCCGAGCCCGTGCTGTCGGTGTAGCCGACGATCGATGCCGTCACTTGCGGGTTCTGGGTCAGCGTCGAGGCCAGATCGTTCAGCAGCGGCGTGAACGCCGGCGTGATCGCGTACTGGTTCGTCGCGAACGTCACCGCGCTCGGCACGTTCAGCTTCAGCGAGCCGTCCGGCTGCTCGGTCACCTGCGTGCCCGTCTGCGCCGCCGACGGTGCGAGCTTGTTCTTGATGGCCTGCCAGTTGTAACCCGTCACGCCGCCAACCAGTGCGCCGACGCCTGCGCCGATCGCCGCGCCCTTGCCGCCGCCAGCCAGTGCGCCGATGCCTGCGCCCAGCGCCGCACCCGTGCCGGTGCCGACGGCGGTGTTGGTGCCTTGCTGCGTTGCGCAGCCGGCCAGCAGTGCGCCGGCCAGGGCGAAGACGGACAGGCGAGTCGCGATTTTCATGTTCATCTTGGATTCCTCTCTTGGTTGAACGAGTCGATAACGACGACAACAGTTACGGCTCCCCGCACGGGCCGCCCGACAACGCGGGCAGGCCTGCGCACGCGGCAGCCGCCGAGGCGGCCGCTTGCCCTGCCCGTCAGCGTGGCTGTTCGGGCAGGGCGACGCGTCAGCCTCTACAATATAGGCGGTTAGTGGCCGATTTGGCCCCATAGCATGCCGCACGCGAAGAGTGCGCCGGGTTGCGCGTCCGCGCAATGGTATGCAACAGATTCTTTCACTTTTCCCGATTTTCGCAGCGTAATTTGATATTTTTTTACGATCGTACGCGAGAAAAACGTTTTCACGGAGTTTCGATGAGCATTGACCGGGCACAAGTCGACGCCGCTTTGGCGGCTGTCGTCGACCCCAATACCGGCCGTCCGTACGCGGCGAACAAGGGCGTGCGCAACGTCGCGCTCGACGGCGACGTCGTGGCGCTCGACGTGGTGCTCGGTTATCCGGCGCGCAGCCAGCACGACGACGTGCGCGCGCGCATCGCGGCGGCGCTGCGGGCCGTGCCCGGCGTGCGCGATGCGCGCATCGCCGTGTCGCAGGAGATCGTCGCGCACACCGTGCAACGCGGCGTGAAATTGCTGCCGAACGTGAAAAACATCGTCGCGGTCGCGTCGGGCAAGGGCGGCGTCGGCAAGAGCACGACGGCGGTGAACCTCGCGCTCGCGCTTGCCGCGGAAGGCGCGTCGGTCGGCATCCTCGACGCGGACATCTACGGCCCGTCGCTGCCGACGATGCTCGGCATCCACGGCCAGCGCCCCGAGTCGCCGGACAACCAGTCGATGAATCCGCTCGTCGGCCACGGGCTGCAGGCGAACTCGATCGGCTTCCTGATCGAGGAAGACAACCCGATGGTGTGGCGCGGCCCGATGGCGACCTCCGCGCTTGAACAGCTGCTGCGCCAGACCAACTGGCGCGAGCTCGACTACCTGATCGTCGACATGCCGCCCGGCACGGGCGACATCCAGCTCACGCTCGCGCAGCGCGTGCCGGTGACGGGCGCGGTGATCGTGACGACGCCGCAGGACATCGCGCTGCTCGACGCGAAGAAAGGCCTGAAGATGTTCGAGAAGGTCGGGATTCCGATCCTCGGCATCGTGGAGAACATGAGCATCCACGTCTGTTCGAACTGCGGCCACGAGGAGCATATCTTCGGCGCGGGCGGGGCCGAGCGGATGGCGAAGGACTACGACGTGACCGTGCTCGGCAGCCTGCCGCTCGACATCGCGATTCGCGAGCGGGCCGACAGCGGCACACCGACGGTGGTGGCCGATCCCGACGGCGCGCTCGCGCGTCGCTACCGCGATATCGCGCGCGGGGTCGCGCTGGCAATCGCCGAGCGTTCGCGCGACATGACCTCGAAGTTCCCGTCCATCGTTGTTCAAAATACGTAAAACCCTTGCGGGGCGGGACCTTACGCTGTTTACGGCGCCGCGAGGCGCGGTATCATGGCGACTTTTACCGGGTCCCTTTACCCGCCCGGCGCGGCCGTCGTGTCAAACGGCCGCCAGCCGGCATGAGGATCGAATGAAACAACGACATCACGGCGTACGCGCCGGCCGCGCGCGGCGGGCGCTGCTGGCCGCTGCCGCGCTGGGCCTGCTGGCCGGCTGTACCTCCTTTTCCTCGTCGCACGAAAAACGGGCCGATGCCCAACTGCAGCCCACGGTCGGCTCGCAGGCGCGCGGCGCGGTGACGTTCGTCGAGCGTCCGGACGGCGTCCAGGTCACCTACAACCTGGCCGGCCTGCCGCCGAACAGCGATCACGCGCTGCAGGTTCACGAGCGCGGCGACTGCAACGCGGGTGATGGCTCGAGCGCCGGCCAGGTGTTCGCGCCGGCCGCCGACCGCCTGCGCGCGGGCGCCCGCGTCGCAGGCGATCTCGGCAACATCCATGCGGACGCGAACGGCGTCGCGGCGGGCTTCATCGTCGCGCCCGATCTGGCCCTCGACGGCGTGCGCTCGGCGCTGAACCGAGCGGTACTGGTGCACCGCGACCCGAGCGATCCCGCGTTTCCGCAGCATGGCGCGGGCCCGGCGCTTGCGTGCGGCGTGATCCGTTGATCGCTGCCGCGTGCACGGACCGATGATCGCGTAAAATGTGCGCCTTTCCAGGCCGCCGCCTCGCGCGAGCGGCGCTTCCCGATTCTCACGCTGACCGTCGCGCAGCGTTTCCTGGCGCCCTGATATGAGCATCAAGTCCGACAAATGGATTCGGCGCATGGCCGAAGAGCACAAGATGATCGAGCCGTTCGTGCCCGATCAGGTTCGCGCGTCCGAAGACGGCCGCCGGATCGTCAGCTACGGCACGTCGAGCTACGGCTACGACATCCGGTGCGCGGACGAATTCAAGATCTTCACGAACATCAACTCGACGATCGTCGATCCGAAGAATTTCGACGAGGGTTCGTTCGTCGATTTCAAGGGCGACGTGTGCATCATCCCGCCGAACTCGTTCGCGCTGGCCCGCACCGTCGAATATTTCCGCATCCCGCGCACCGTGCTGACGGTCTGCCTCGGCAAGTCGACCTATGCGCGCTGCGGGATCATCGTCAACGTGACGCCGTTCGAACCCGAGTGGGAAGGCTACGTCACGCTGGAATTCTCGAACACCACGCCGCTGCCCGCGAAGATCTACGCGAACGAAGGCGTCGCACAGGTGCTCTTCTTCGAGAGCGACGAAGTGTGCGACGTGTCGTACGCCGATCGCGGCGGCAAATATCAGGGGCAGCGCGGTGTCACGCTGCCGAAAACCTGATCTGTTTGCATAACGTCTCACCAGTTTCCGGGTGACCGCTGCGCGTGACGCGCCGCGGTCGTTCTTTTTGGAGAATCGCCCATGAAGTTTCGTTTCCCCGTCGTCATCATCGACGAAGATTTCCGCTCCGAGAACATCTCGGGCTCCGGCATCCGGGCGTTGGCCGAAGCGATCGAGAAGGAGGGCGTCGAAGTCCTCGGCCTCACGAGCTACGGCGATCTGACGTCGTTCGCGCAGCAGTCGAGCCGCGCGTCGTGCTTCATCCTGTCGATCGACGACGACGAACTCATGCTCGGCGAAACCGGCCCGGACGGCGAACTGCCCGAGCTCGCGACCGCGATCATCGAGCTGCGTGCGTTCGTGACCGAAGTGCGCCGCCGCAACGCGGACATCCCGATCTTCCTGTACGGCGAGACGCGCACGTCGCGCCACCTGCCGAACGACATCCTGCGCGAGCTGCACGGCTTCATCCACATGTTCGAGGACACGCCGGAGTTCGTCGCGCGCCACATCATCCGCGAGGCGAAGGTCTATCTCGACTCGCTCGCGCCGCCGTTCTTCAAGGAACTCGTGAAGTACGCGGACGAAGGCTCGTACTCGTGGCACTGCCCGGGCCACTCGGGCGGCGTCGCGTTCCTGAAGAACCCGCTCGGCCAGATGTTCCACCAGTTCTTCGGCGAGAACATGCTGCGCGCGGACGTCTGCAACGCGGTGGACGAACTCGGCCAGCTGCTCGATCACACGGGCCCGGTCGCGGCGTCCGAGCGCAACGCGGCGCGCATCTTCAGCGCGGACCACCTGTTCTTCGTGACCAACGGCACGTCGACGTCGAACAAGATCGTCTGGCATGCGACGGTCGCGCCGGGCGATATCGTGCTGGTCGACCGCAACTGCCACAAGTCGATCCTGCACGCGATCACGATGACGGGCGCGATTCCCGTGTTCCTCACGCCGACGCGCAACCATTTCGGCATCATCGGGCCGATCCCGCGCGACGAATTCAAGCCGGAGAACATCCGCAAGAAGATCGAGGCGAACCCGTTCGCGCGCGAAGCGATGCGCGAGAACCCGGACCTGAAGCCGCGCATCCTGACGATCACGCAGAGCACGTACGACGGCGTCGTCTACAACGTCGAGATGATCAAGGACCTGCTCGGCGACCTGCTCGACACGCTGCACTTCGACGAAGCGTGGCTGCCGCATGCGACGTTCCACGATTTCTACCGCGACATGCACGCGATCGGCGACGGCCGTCCGCGCACGGGCGCGCTCGTGTTCGCGACGCACTCGACGCACAAGCTGCTCGCGGGCATCTCGCAGGCGTCGCAGATCGTCGTGCAGGATTCGGAGAACCGCACGTTCGACAAGCACCGCTTCAACGAGGCGTACCTGATGCACACGTCGACGAGCCCGCAGTACGCGATCATCGCGTCGTGCGACGTCGCGGCCGCGATGATGGAGCCGCCGGGCGGCACCGCGCTCGTCGAGGAATCGATCGCCGAGGCGATCGATTTCCGCCGCGCGATGCGCAAGGTCGACGCCGAATACGGCGACGACTGGTTCTTCAGCGTGTGGGGCCCGGACACCCTGTCGGAAGAGGGCATCGGCTCGCGCGACGACTGGATGCTGAAGCCGAACGACCACTGGCACGGCTTCGGCCCGCTGGCGGAAGGCTTCAACATGCTCGACCCGATCAAGGCGACGATCATCACGCCGGGGCTCGACGTCGACGGCGAGTTCGGCGAGACCGGCATTCCGGCCGCGATCGTCACGAAGTACCTGGCCGAGCACGGGATCATCGTCGAGAAGACCGGCCTGTACTCGTTCTTCATCATGTTCACGATCGGCATCACGAAGGGCCGCTGGAACTCGATGGTGACCGAGCTGCAGCAGTTCAAGGACGACTACGACAACAACCAGCCGCTGTGGCGCGTGCTGCCGGAATTCGTCGCGCAGCATCCGCGCTACGAGCGCGTCGGCTTGCGCGACCTGTGCACGCAGATCCACGACGTGTACCGCGCGAACGACATCGCACGCCTGACGACGGAGATGTACCTGTCGGACATGGAGCCGGCGATGAAGCCGTCGGACGCGTTCGCGAAGCTTGCGCACCGCAAGATCGACCGCGTGCCGCTCGACGAGCTCGAAGGCCGCGTGACGAGCATCCTGCTCACGCCGTACCCGCCGGGCATTCCGCTGCTGATCCCGGGCGAGCGCTTCAACAAGACGATCGTGAACTACCTGCGGTTCGCGCGCGACTTCAACGAGCGTTTCCCGGGCTTCCACACCGACATCCACGGTCTCGTCGCGGAAGAGGTGAACGGCCGCGTCGAGTACTTCGTCGACTGCGTGCGCGACTGATGGCAGCGCACGGACGTATCCGGGCGATGCGCGCGGCGGCAGCCGCGCTCGTCGTCTGGGCGGCGGGGCTGGCGGGGGCGAGTGCCGCCCATGCGGAAGTCGCGGCGGCCGACCCGATCGACGTCGCGATGCGGCAATGCCTCGCGCGGCGCGACCGGTCGTCGACGGCCGGCCAGATCCAGTGCATGGGCGAAGCGCGGCAGCAGTGGCAGGCCGTGATGGAGGGCGCGTACCAGCGCCTGTTGAAGGATGCGCCGGCCGCCGCGAAGCGCGGCTGGCAGGACAGCCAGCGCCGCTGGGTCACGTGGCGCAAGGACGAAATGCATCTGCTGAAGGCCGTGTACGACACGACGCGCGGCACGGCGTACGCGATGTCGAGCGCCGACCTGCAGTTGCAGCCCGTGCGCGATCGCGCGCTGGCGTTGCGCGGCGCGGCCGATCGCTATGCGCCGCCGCCGGCCGCCGCGCCTGCCGCGGCCGCGAGCGGTGCGCAGGGCGGGGCCCAGGGGGTGGCGCAGGCGAACGGCAAGCCGGCCGGCGCGCCGCGCGATCCGGCCGTGGGCCGAGTGCGGCCGTGCGAACGGGATGCCGCGTGCGAACACGCGCTGTTCGACCTGAACCGCTATTACCAGAAGCTGCGTCGCAAGATGCCCGCGCATTCGGCCGCGACGCTCGCGCGCGCGCAGCGTGCATGGGTTGCGTTCCGCGACGCGACCGCGCCGCTCGTCGGCGAGGACGGGCGCGTCGACCTGATCGGCGCGCGCATCGCGACGATGAAGCGGCTGTCGGAGACGGCCGGCAACCAGTAGGCGCGATCGCCACAGGCCGGCTGGCCGGCGCGAGAGGATGGAACGGGCACCCGAGGGTGCCCGTTTCGCATTGGGCGGCAGGCGACCTACGCGGGCCGTTGCGTATCGTGCCGGCCGAACCACGACGGCACGAGCGCGACCGCCTCGTCGAGCGAGCCGAGCACGTGCAGGCTCAGCGCGACGATTTCGGGCGTCGGCGCCTTCAGGTCGGGCACGGTGACGACCGATGCGCCCGCGCCGGCGGCCGACTGCGCGCCGAAGTCGCTGTCCTCGAATGCGACGCACGCGTGCGCCGGCACGCCGAGGCGCTCGGCCGCGAGCCGGTAGACGGCCGGGTCGGGCTTGCCGCGCGCGACTTCGTCGCCGCCCGCGATCGCGCGGAAGAACGGCAGCACGCCGACCGCATCGAGCCGCGCGCGGATCACGTCGCCCGCGGACGACGACGCGACCGCGCACGGAATGCCGGCCTGCGCGAGCGCATCGAGCAGCGCGAGCGCGCCCGGCTTCAGCGGAAACTTCGGATGGGGTTCGGGCGCCGCGAGTTGCTCGCGCACGCGGGTGCGCACGGCATCGAACGTATCGGGATGGCCGATCAGCCGGGCCAGGATGACCTGGCCCTCGGCGAACGAGCGGCCGACGATCTGCAGGTAATCGGGGACGGTCAGCGTGACGCCGTGCGCGTTCGACACGTCGATCCACGTGTTCATGATGGTCCGCTCGGAATCGACGAGCAGGCCGTCCATGTCGAAGAGCGCGGCGGAAAAGGTCATCGGGTGCATCCGGGAGGCGGGACGGGCGACGGGCGGCGCGACGGCCGCCCGAATGAAAAACGGACGCCGAAGGCGTCCGTCGGGAGCGGCAGGCTTACCGGCCGAGCGCGGCGCGGGCCGCCTTGACCGCCGCGCGCACCTGGTCGGGCGCGGTGCCGCCGGGGTGGTTGCGGCTCGCGACCGATCCCTCGAGCGTCAGGTAACCGAACACGTCGTCGCCGATCAGGTGCGCGACGTTCGGCAGTTCCTGCTTCATCTCGTCGAGCGTCAGGTCGGCCAGGTCGATGCCGCGGTCGTCGCAGATCTTCACCGCGTGCGCGACGGCTTCGTGCGCATCGCGGAACGGCAGGCCGCGCTTCACGAGGTAGTCGGCGAGGTCGGTGGCGGTCGAGAAGCCCTGCAGCGCGGCCGCGCGCATCGCGTCCGGTTTCACGGTGATGCCGGCAACCATCTCGGCGAAGATCCGCAGCGTGTCGGCAACGGTGTCGACCGTGTCGAACAGCGGTTCCTTGTCTTCCTGGTTGTCCTTGTTGTACGCGAGCGGCTGGCCCTTCATCAGTGTCAGCAGCGCCATCAGGTGGCCGTTCACGCGGCCCGTCTTGCCGCGCGCGAGCTCCGGCACGTCCGGGTTCTTCTTCTGCGGCATGATCGAGCTGCCGGTGCAGAAGCGGTCGGCGATGTCGATGAAGCCGACGCGCGGGCTCATCCACAGCACGAGTTCTTCGGAGAAACGCGACACGTGCGTCATCACGAGCGCGGACGCGGCCGTGAATTCGATCGCGAAGTCGCGATCGGACACCGCGTCGAGCGAGTTCGCGCAGATGCCGTCGAAGCCGAGCGTCTTTGCCACCGCGTGACGGTCGATCGGGTAGCTCGTCCCTGCCAGCGCGGCCGCGCCGAGCGGCAGGCGGTTCACGCGGGTGCGGCAGTCGCGCATGCGTTCCGAGTCGCGCGAGAACATCTCGACGTACGCGAGCAGGTGGTGGCCGAACGTGACGGGTTGGGCGACCTGCAGGTGCGTGAAGCCCGGCATGATCGTGTCGGCGTTCTGTTCCGCGAGGTCGAGCAGCGCGCCGCGCAGGTCGTTCAGCAGGCCGCCGATGCGATCGATCTCGCCGCGCAGCCACAGGCGGATGTCGGTCGCGACCTGGTCGTTGCGCGAGCGGCCCGTATGCAGGCGCTTGCCGGCGTCGCCGATCAGCGCGGTGAGGCGCGCCTCGATGTTCAGGTGGACATCTTCCAGGTCGAGCTGCCATTCGAATTCGCCGCGCTCGATTTCACCCTTGATCTGCGCCATCCCGCGTTCGATCGCGGCCAGGTCGTCGGCGCTGATGATCTTCTGCGCGGCGAGCATGTTCGCGTGCGCGAGCGAGCCGGCGATGTCGACGAGCGCGAGGCGCTTGTCGAAAAATACCGACGACGTGTAGCGCTTGACCAGCTCCGACATCGGTTCCGAGAAGCGGGCCGACCAGGCCTCGCCCTTTTTGTGCAGTTGGGACGTCATGGCGATTCTTCGAAGGGGATGTTGGGCGGCGTGCGCCGCCGAGGGAATCCCGCGATTCTAACATTCGCGGGCCCGTCCACCGGCCGCGACGGCGCGGGCCGGCCGGCTCAGTCGCGCACGAGCACGACCAGCTTCAGGTCCTCGCGGTGCGCGGGCTTCAGCGTGATCTGCTGGTACACGAGACGCCCGTCGGCCGGGTGATCGAATTCGCGCAGCCCGCCCTCGCGCTCGAACACGTCCTGCGACGCCCAGTACTGCGCGAAGGCGTCGCTGCCGGCGGCAAGCGCGTCGATCAGCGCGCGCGTCGGCGCGTCGGCCAGGTGGCGGATCGAATCGGCACGGAATTCGGCCGCGAGCCGTCGCGCGCGGGTTTCCCAGTCGACGATCAGCGTGCGCGCGGCCGGCGCCATGAACGTGAAGCGCAGCAGGTTGCGGTCGTGCTCGCCGTCGAGCCAGCCGGAAAAGAGCGCGGCGGCCGGTGCGTTCCACGCGAGCGCGTTCCATTGCCGGTCGAGCACGTACGCGGGCGTCGCGATCGCCGCGACGGTTGCAGCAAGCGTCGGCGGCAGGTCGCCGGCCGCGACGTCGGGCTCGGCCGGGTCGCGCTGCGCGGCCAGTTCGAACAGGTACGCGCGCTCGGCCTTCGACAGTTGCAGCGCGACGGCGATCCGCGCGAGCGCGTCGGCCGACGCCGACACGGGGCGGCCCTGTTCGATCCACGTGTACCAGGTCGGGCTGACGCCGCACAGCTGCGCGACTTCCTCGCGCCGCAGCCCCGGCGTGCGGCGCCGCGGGCCGGGCGGCAGGCCGACGGCCTGCGGCGACAGCCGCTCGCGGTGGGCGCGGATGAATTCGCCGAGCGCACGGGCGGGCGTGGCGTCGAGCGGCGGGACGGGAGCGGAGGACGGCAGGTTCATGCGGAAACGGCGAAATGGAATCGGGGACGTGAAAACGGCCAGACGGGTGGATCGAATACCGGGATAACCAGTTGACTTGTACCGGTACAGGCGCAGGCCTATTGTAGCGGTTCGCGCGCTGCCAGGGCAGCGGGCGCCCCGCAAAACGCGTCGCATGGGGCCGGAACGAGCGCCGAAGCGCTCGCGCCCGCAACGGCGCAAGAGAAAGGAGCGAACGATGAAACACCACGACCAGGTCGCCGATGCCTTCGGCACGACGGCCGCCGCCTACCTGACGAGCACGGTGCACGCGACGGGCGCCGATCTGCAGACGCTCGCCGACGCGGTGCGCGCGACCCCCGATGCCGCGGTGCTCGATCTCGGCTGCGGCGCCGGCCATGCGAGCTTCGCGGTCGCGCCGCACGTGCGCGACGTGGTTGCCTACGATCTCGCGGAGCAGATGCTGGCGACCGTCGATGCGGCCGCGCGTGCGCGCGGGCTCGCGAACATCGGCACGCGGCAGGGCCCGGCCGAGCGGCTGCCGTTCGACGCGGCGAGCTTCGACTGGGTGGTGAGCCGGATGAGTGCGCACCACTGGCACGACATGCGCGCCGCGCTCGCCGAGGTGCGCCGTGTGCTGAAGCCGGGCGGCCGCGTGCTGATGATCGACATCGCGGGCAACGACCATCCGCTCCTCGATACCTACCTGCAGGCCGCCGAGGTGCTGCGCGACGCGTCGCACGTACGCGACTACCGTGCGGACGAATGGCTCGCGATGTTCCGCGAGGCCGGATTCGACGCACGCGTGCACAGCCGCTGGCGGCTGCCGATCGATTTCGATACGTGGGTCGCGCGCATTCGCACGCCGGCCGACAGCGTCACCGGCATTCGCGCGCTGTGGGCGCACGCGCCCGACGAGGTGCGCGGCTACTACGCGGTGCAGCCCGACGGCTCGTTCGAGCACGACGCGCTGCTGATCGACGCGCACTGAACGGGCGGCGCGCCGCCGCCGCTGCCGTGTCCCATGAAAAAAGCCGCGATGCGCGCCGTGGGTACGGTCGCGTATCGCGGCTTGCGCGCGGACGGCCGGCGCGGAACGGGCCCGCGCCGCCTGCCGGTCAGCCCGTGTTGCGCAGGCCGGCCGCGATGCCGTTGATCGTCAGGTGAATCCCGCGGCGCAGCCGCGCGTTCGTGTCGCCCGCGCGGTGACGCTTGATCAGTTCGACCTGCAGGTGGTTCAGCGGGTCGAGATACGGGAAGCGGTTCTTGATCGAGCGTGCGAGCAGCGGGTTGGTCGCGAGGCGGCCTTCGTGCCCGGTGATTTCCGCCAGCGCCCGCGACGTGCGCTCCCATTCCGCGACGATCCGCTCGAACACGTGCTTGCGCAGCTTGCGGTCGGCAACGAGCTGCGCGTAGCGCGACGCGACCGCGAGGTCGGTCTTCGCGAGCACCATGTCCATGTTCGACAGCAGGTTCGAGAAGAACGGCCAGGTCTTGTTCATCTTCTTCAGCAGCGTGACGCGCTTCGTGCGCTCGGCGTCGTCCTGCGCGCTGTCGAGGTAGGCGCTCACGGCGCTGCCGAAGCCGTACCAGCCGGTCAGCAGCAGCCGGCACTGGCCCCACGAGAAGCCCCACGGAATCGCGCGCAGATCCTCGATCCTGCGCTGCTTCGGGTCCTGCAGCTTGCGCGAGGCCGGGCGGCTGCCGATGTTCAGCTCGGCGATCTCGGTGATCGGCGTCGACGAGAAGAAGTAGTCGGTAAAGCCCGGGGTTTCATAGACGAGCGCACGGTACGCGGCCATCGCCGAATCGGACAGCGTCTGCATCGCCGCCTCGAACGCGGGCAGTTGCGCGGGGGCATTCGACTGCGGCAGCAGCGACGCCTCGAGCGTCGCGGCGACGACCGTCTCGAGGTTGCGCCGGCCGATCTCGGGGTTCGCGAACTTGCTCGCGATCACCTCGCCCTGTTCGGTCAGGCGGATCTGGCCGTTCACGGTGCCCGGCGGCTGCGACAGGATCGCCTGGTAGGTCGGGCCGCCGCCGCGGCCGACCGTGCCGCCGCGGCCGTGGAACAGCCGCAGCGTGATCTTGCGCTCGCGGAACAGGTCGACAAGCGCGAGTTCCGCGCGATACAGCTCCCAGTTCGACGTGAGGAAGCCGCCGTCCTTGTTGCTGTCCGAGTAGCCGAGCATCACTTCCTGTTCGGCGCCCTGGTGCGCGACCAGTTCGTCGACGCCCGGCAGCGCGAAGTATTCGCGCATGATGCGCGACGCGTCGCGCAGGTCGGGGATCGTCTCGAACAGCGGAATCACCATCAGGCTGTTGCGCGCATTGCCGCCCGGCACGCCGAGCGTGCCGTCGAGCAGCCCCGTTTCCTTCTGCAGCAGCAGCACCTCGACGAGGTCGCTGACGGTTTCCGTATGCGAAATGATGTAGTTGCGCACCGCGCGCGCGCCGAATTGCGCGCGGACCTCGCGCGCTTTCTCGAACACGCCGAGCTCGCTCTGCGCGAGCGCCGAGTATTCGAAGTACGGCGAGCGCAGCGGCCGCGGGTCGGCGAGCGCGGCGAGCAGCACGCGCAGCTTGTCTTCCTCGGCGAGCGCCGCGTAGTCGGCCTCGACGCCCGCGCGCGCGAACAGCTCGGCGACCACGGCTTCATGGATGTCGGAGCTCTGGCGCAGGTCGATGCTCGCGAGATGGAAGCCGAACACTTCGGCCGCGCGCACGAGCGGCGCGAGGCGCGGCGCGGCGAGCGACGTGCCGTGGTGCTCGTCGAGCGACGCGGTGAGCACCTTCAGGTCGGCGACGAACGCGTCGGAGTCCGCATACGGGATCGCGCGCACCGGCGCCGCGCCGCGGCCCGCGCTGCGCACCGGCACTGTGCCTTCGCCGAGGCGCACGCGCGCGCTTGCGGCAAGCCGCGTGTAGATGCCGATCAGCGCGCGGCGATACGGTTCGTCGACACGGTGCGGCGACTGGTCGGGCGATGCGGCCGCGAGCGCCTTCACGGCGTCGTTCGCGCCGACCAGCAGGTTCGACACCGACAGCTCGGCGCCGAGCTTGTGCACCTGTTCCAGATAGTGCTCGAGGATCACCGCGGCCTGGCGGTCGATCGCCTCGTCGAGCGTCGCGGCCGTCACGTTCGGGTTGCCGTCGCGATCGCCGCCGATCCAGCTGCCCATCTGGAAGAAGGCGGGCACGCGGGCGGGCAGGCCGTGCTCGGCGAGCGCGGCCTCGATGTCGCCGTACAGCGCGGGCAACTCGTCGAGGAAGGTCGCGCGGTAATAGGACAGCGCGTTCTCGATCTCGTCGCCGACCGTCAGGCGCGCGTCGCGCAGCATGCGCGTCTGCCACAGCGTGGTCACGCGCGCGCGCAGCATCGATTCGTTGAACTGGCGCTCGCGCGTGGTCAGTTCCTGGTCGCGCTCGGCAAGCAGGCGCGCGATGTCGTGCTGCGCGTCGAGAATGCTCTTGCGCTGCACTTCGGTCGGGTGCGCGGTCAGCACCGGCACGATCAGCGCATCGTCGAAGAAGCGCTGCAGCAGGCGCTTCGACGCATTGCCGGTCGTTTTCAGTTGCTCGAGCGCGTACGCGACCGTGCCGGGCTGCGGCGCGGAGCCGGCCAGCGCGTGGATGCGGCGGCGGCGGTTGTGATGGCGGTCTTCCGCGATGTTCGCGAGATGCGAGAAATAGCTGAACGCGCGCACGACGCTCACCGTCTGCTCCGGCGTCAGTTTGCGCAACTTCTTCTCGAGCGTCTGCGCGGCTTCGCTGTCGTCCTCGCGGCGGAACTTGACCGCGGTCTGGCGGATGGTCTCGACGACGTCGAACACGGTGTCGCCTTCCTGCTCGCGTACGACGTCGCCGAGCAGGCGGCCGAGGAAGCGGATGTCGTCGAACAGCGGGCCGTCCTTGTCCTCGCGCGTGCGGGGGGCGGGCCTCGGCGCGTCGGCCTTGCGGGCCGCGGTGCGGGCGGCCGGGCCGGCGGGTTGCTTCGCGCGTTTTGTCTGACGTATCGGGTCTTTCGGTTTCGTTGCCGTTTTCGCACGGCCGTTCGCGGCGGTGGCGACGGTGTCCGTCGAGGCGTCGGGAGAGGACAGGGCAGCATTGCGGCGCGCCGTACGCGCCGATCCGGAAGACTTCACGATGGGTTTCCTTGGGAAAGCTCGAGTCAAAAGGAACTGCGGAAACTGCGAAACTGCGGTCAAGCAACCAGCTACGTGCGGCACATCCGCACAGCGGCGCCGCGACCCGTGCGGCGACAGGCCGGGCGCAGGCTCCGGGCCCGGGCGGGCAGGGGCGTGCGTGCTACCATTGTTCGATCTTCAATCCCGTCCTTCGATGTTCCAGCAATGAATTCCGAGACTCTTGCGGCCGGGCCGCAACAGGCACAGCCGCCCGCGACGTTGACGATTGCTTCGCGCGAGAGCCGCCTGGCGATGTGGCAAGCCGAACATGTGCGTGATGCGCTGCGCAAATTATATCCAGCTTGTGACGTGAAAATCCTCGGAATGACGACCCGTGGCGACCAGATTCTCGATCGCACGCTGTCGAAGGTCGGCGGCAAGGGCCTGTTCGTGAAGGAGCTGGAAAACGCGCTGGCAGACGGCCGCGCCGATCTCGCCGTGCATTCGCTGAAGGACGTGCCGATGGCGCTGCCCGACGGCTTCGCGCTTGCCGCGATCATGGAGCGCGAAGACCCGCGCGACGCGTTCGTGTCGAACGACTACGCGTCGCTCGACGCGCTGCCGGCCGGCGCCGTGGTCGGCACGTCGAGCCTGCGCCGCGAGGCGATGCTGCGCGCGCGGTATCCGCATCTCGAGGTCCTGCCGCTGCGCGGCAACCTCGACACGCGCCTCGCGAAGCTCGACCGCGGCGACTACGCGGCGATCATCCTCGCGGCCGCCGGCCTGAAGCGCCTCGGCCTCGACGGGCGGATCCGCGCGCTGCTCGACGTCGAGGCGAGCCCGCCCGCGGCCGGCCAGGGCGCGCTCGGCATCGAGATCGCCGCGCGTCGCGACGACGTCGCCGCGTGGCTCGCACCGCTGCACGACGCGCGGACCGCGCTCGCGGTCGAGGCCGAGCGGATGGTGTCGCGCGCGCTCGGCGGCAGCTGCGAGGTGCCGCTGGCCGCGCACGCGGTGTGGCGCGCGGGCGAGCTGTACCTGACGGGCCGCGTGTCGACGACCGACGGCAAGCGCGTGCTGACGGCCGATGCGTGCGGGGCCGTCGTTACCGCCGCCGATGCGCTCGCGCTCGGCCGCACCGTATCCGACGCGCTCGAGGAGCAGGGCGCGCTCGACATCGTCCAGGCACTGCTCGCGGCTTCGCAGCAGGCCGGCAAGGGCGACGCCTGATGGCGGGCGGCGCGCGCGCGTTCACCGCTGTCCTGACCCGTCCGGACGGCCAGTCGGACGCGCTGGCGTCGCAACTGGCCGAGGCCGGCTGCGAGGTCGTCGAATTCCCGCTGATCGACATCGCGCCGGTGGACGATCCGGCGCCGCTCGACGCCGCGTTCGCGGCGCTCGCCGACTACGCGCTGGTGATTTTCGTGTCGCCGAACGCGATCGACCGCGCGCTCGCGCGGTACGGCGCGATCTGGCCGAACGCGCTGCCGGTCGGCGTGGTCGGCCCCGGCAGCGTCGCGGCGCTCGCGCGGCACGGCATCGCGGCGCCCGCGCATCGCGTGATCGCGCCGCAGGCGCCGGCCGACGGCGGCGTGCCTCACTACGATTCGGAAAGCCTGTTCGCGTGCATCGAGGCCGCGTTCGGCGGCCTGCAGGGGCTGGCGGGCCGGCGCGTGCTGATCGTGCGCGGCGACGGCGGGCGCGAATGGCTCGCCGAGCGGCTGCGCGAAGCCGGCGCGGACGTCACGCTCGCCGCCGCCTACCGGCGTGTCGTGCCCGAGCCGCGCGTCGGCGCGTGGGAGCGCGTGCATGCGTTGCTCGACGGCGCGCCGCATGCGTGGCTCGTCACGAGCTCGGAAGGCGTGCGCAACCTGCACGAACTCGCGCGGGCGCATCTGAACGACGCCGAGATCGACGCGCTGAAGCATGCGCCGCTCGTGACGCCGCATCCGCGAATCGAGCAGACCGCGCGCGCATTGGGTTTTGATAGGATTACGCTGACCGGCGCGGGCGATGAGCGCATCGTCCGCGCGTTTCGAACGATGGCCGACGAGGCCGTCCAACCGGCGACAGCCGCACCGGTGACTAAACGCATGACAGATACCAACGATTCCAAAAGCGTCGCTTCCCAGCCGGCCGCTGCCTCCGCACCGCCGTCCAGCCCTCCTTATCTCGCGCCCGAGCCGCGCGCGCGACGCGGCGGCAGTGCGGTGCTGTGGTTCGTCGTCGTCGTGCTCGGCTGCGCGGCGGGCGTCGGCGGCTACGCGCTGAACCGCAAGATCGACCGGCTCGACGGCACGTTCGTCGCGCGCCAGAAGGCGCTCGACGCACAGACGGCCGAGACGCGCATGAAGACCGAGCAGGCGCTCGCGAGCACGCACCAGGTCGACACGCAGCTCGCGCAGCTCGACGGCAAGCTCGCCGACGCGCAGAGCGCGCAGCAGGCGCTGCAGCAGCAATACCAGGACCTGTCGCGCAACCGCGATGCGTGGATGCTCGAGGAAGTCGACCAGATGCTGTCGAGCGCGAGCCAGCAGCTTCAACTGACCGGCAATACGCAGCTCGCGCTGATCGCGCTGCAGAACGCCGACGCGCGTCTGGCCACGTCGCAGAGCGCGCAGGCCGTCACGGTGCGCAAGGCGCTCGCGCTCGACATCGAGAAGCTGAAGGCCGCACCGGCGGCCGATCTCACGGGCCTCGCGATCAAGCTCGACGACGCGATCGCGAAGATCGACGCGCTGCCGCTGTCCGGCGAGGCGGTCGTGCCGCACGATGCGCCGAAGGCCGCGCCGGCCGACGCCGCATCGTCGGCTGTGGCCGGCGAGTCGCGCTGGAAGGTGTGGTGGCACGACTTCTCGGCCGGTCTCGGCCAGCAGTTGAAGGGGCTCGTGCAGATCCGCCGGATCGACAACGCGGACGCGATGCTCGCCTCGCCCGACCAGGGCTACTTCGTGCGCGAGAACGTGAAGCTGCGCCTGCTGACCGCACGGCTGTCGCTGCTCGCGCGCAACGACGGCGCGATGAAGGCCGACCTGCACGCCGCGCAGGCGTCGCTCGGGAAGTATTTCGATCAGGCGTCGAAGGACACGCAGACCGTCGAGGATCTGCTCAAGCAGGTCGACGGCGCGTCGCTGACGGTCGCGGTGCCGAACCTGAACACGAGCCTGAACGCCGTTCAGCAGTTCAAGAGCCGGGGGTAACGATGACGCTTCGAGGAATCGTCTGGCTCGCGATCCTGTTCGCGATCGCCGCGGCACTTGCCACCATCGGCCGTTTCGACGCCGGGCAAGTGCTGCTCGTCTATCCGCCGTACCGGGTCGACGTGTCGCTGAACCTGTTCGTGATCGCCATCGTCGTGCTGTTCATCGTCGTGTACGCGCTGCTGCGCATCGTGCGCAACATCTGGCGCATGCCGCAGCGGGTCGCCGCGTATCGGGCGCGTTCGCGCAACGAGAAGGCGCAGGCGTCGCTGCGCGACGCCATCGCCAACCTGTACGCGGGCCGTTTCTCGCGCGCGGAGAAGGCCGCGCGTGAAGCGCTGTCGGTCGATGCGAACCAGGGCGCGGCGAGTCTCGTCGGGGCCACCGCCGCGCACCGGATGCACGAGTACACGCGCCGCGACGACTGGCTGTCGAAGGTCGACGCGCCCGAATGGCAGGACGCACGGCTGCTCGCCGCCGCCGACATGCGAGCGGACGCGCGCGATGCCGATGGCGCGCTCGCCGCGCTGGCCGACCTGCAGGCGGGCGGCAAGCGCATTCACGCGCAGCAGGTCGCGCTGCGTGCGCAGCAGCAACTGAAGAACTGGGCCGAGGTGCTGAAGCTCGCCAAGGCGCTCGAGAAGCGCGAGGCGCTGCATCCGGCGGCGGCCGTGCGGCTGCGTCAGCAGGCCGCGGAAAACCTGCTGCGCGAACGTCGGCACGACCCCGACGCGTTGCTCGAGGTATGGCAGTCGCTGTCGCCGGTCGAGCGCCAGTCGCCGCGTCTTGCCGATCTGGCGGCCGATCTGCTCGTGCCGCTCGAGCGCCGCAACGAAGCGCGCCGCATCGTCGAGGACGCGCTCGCGCACAACTGGGACGCACGCCTGCTGCGCCGCTATCCGGATACGGCCGGCGCCGATGCGCTGCCGCTGATCCAGAAGGCGGAAGGGTGGAAGAAGGATCACCCGGAAGATGCCGACCTGCTGTTTGCGCTCGGCCGCCTGTGCCAGCAGCAGCAACTGTGGGGCAAGGCGCAGTCGTTCCTCGAATCGGCGCTGAAGCTGGCCGACAACGAGGCGCTGAAGGTGCGTACGCATCGCGCGCTCGCGCGCCTGTTCGAGCATCTCGGCGAAACCGACAAGGCGGCGAAACACTACCGCGAAAGCGCGCTCGCCATCACCGTGGTCTGACGCCGCGCGACATCGCGCAACCTGCCCCGAACGCCATGCGGCCTTCGGGGCATTTTTTTGTTCGTCGCGTGCCGCGCTATGCGCCGAGCCTGCGCAGCAGGTCGTCCTCGCTCGCGACGAACCATGCCGACTGGCCGCGATTGGACTCGCGCACGAGCGCGCGCAGCGCTTCGCTGCGCGCGAGCCAGCGCTCGACGTTGCCGACCACGGCGAGCCGGACGCCGTAGTTGGCGAGCTTCTGCAGCACGGCGCCCGCCAGGCCGCTGTCGAGCCGGTAGAAGTCGTCGTGCAGCGCGTCGGCGCCGATCGCGATCCAGTCGGCTTCATGCGAGCGCGCGAGCGCGACGAGGTCGAGCGCATCGCTTTCGTGCCGTACGAGGCCGGCGGCAGGATCGCGAACCAGCACGCGGCGGCCGGCGGCCTGGACGATTCGGTGGCGCATGGCGGGCGGCTTCGTCGACGTGAGAAACGCGAGCACGATGTCGCGCTGCCCGCGGATGAAGTGGTATTGATCCGGAAGAAACCGGACCTGCGCGTGCGGCACGAGACGCGTGAGGCGATCGCGCGTGTCGCGCGAATCGAGCATGACGTCGTGGCCGCCGACGATGACCAGTGCGGGGGCGGACAGCGTGCGCAGCGCGTCGTCGGTGAACAGCGGAATCGCTTCGAGGCGTGGCCGGCAGCCGCGATCGACGGCGCGCATCAGCGCGATCGCGTCGCGTTCGGCCGGCGTCGACGCAGGCGGCAGACGGCCGAGCACGCGCCGTCGCACGCAGGCACGCCCGATATCGCCGAGCAGCAGCAGCGGCAGCGCCCACCACAGAAGCGGCTTCTGTCTGCCGATGCCCGACGGACAGAGCAATGCGAGCCGCGTGACGCGCGCCGGCCGCCGCAACGCGAAATCGAGTGCGGTTCGCGCGCCCAACGAGATGCCGACGAACGCGGCGTGCGACACCTGCAGGCTGTCGAGCACGTCGTCGAGCCACTGCGCGTAAGCGTCGCTCGCGAGCGGCGGCCGTGCCGGCGCGCTGGGTCCCGCCTCGCCGATCGCGTCGATTGCGTAAAGCCGGCAGTGCTTCGACCATTCGGCCGCATGGTGCTGCCAGCTGGCCGCCGTGGTCTGTGCGCCGTGAAGCAGGACGACCGGCGGTGCATCGTCCGGTCCGCACGCGACGACGTGCGTGGCGCCGTGACGCGTCTGCACCGTGATGCGCCGATGCCCGACCGGCCAGTGCGACAGCGCGGCCTCGTAGGCCGCGCGAATCGCGCGCGCATGGCGCGGCGACCTGAAGATCGCGCTCATGTCGCGTTTTGCCGCAGCAGCGCCTCGAGCGACGACAGCAGCGCGGCCGTGTCGGCGGGCGTGGCCGCCACGATGATCTTGACCTGGCTCGCGGCGGGATCGAACGCGACGTCGATGCGCACCGGTTCGGCATAGGACGCGCGGCCCGACGCCATCGCGTGCAGCGACCGCGACAGGTATTGATGCAGCGACTGCGACGCGTCCGGAATGTCGACGATGCTGGTGACGCGTACCGCGCGCGGCATGGGCGCGGCGGGCGTCGTTGGCGCGAACGCGGCGAGGTCGGCGTCGAGGATGCGGTATGCGCGGCCGACCCGCGTCGCGCGCAGCTTGCCCTCGCGGATGAAGCGCAGGACGGTCTTCGGGTGGAGGCGCAGGCGTGCGGCGGACTCGTCGACGGTACGGAACATGATCGATCGGTGGTGTTCGGATATTCCCTATTGTTCCATAAATAAGGGAATTTTAGGGGGGTCGACGTGAATCGAGGTGTGCGCGCGGGCGAGATATCGAACCCGCTTCGTCCGGGGCCGGTGTGCGTGAAAACAGAAACGCCCCGTCGACCGGAGCGGTTCCGGCCGGCGAGGCGTTATGCGGGTGGAGGGGCGCTCATGCGCCCCGGGTCATCTGTCGACCAGTCGCTTCGGCACCGACAGCGCGAGCAGTCCGCCGAGCACGAGGAACGCGGCGAGCATGTACATGCCCGCATCGTTGGCGCCCGTCGCCTGCTTGAGCCAGCCCATCATGTACGGGCTCAGGAAGCCCGCGAGGTTGCCGATCGAGTTGATCATCGCGATGCCGGCCGCGGCCGCCGTGCCGCCGAGAAACGCGGTCGGCAGGCTCCAGAACAGCGGCAGCGTCGTCAGAATGCCGATCGTCGCGAGCGTGAGGCCGAGCATCGCCAGCGCGGTCTGATGCGCCCAGATCACCGACAACACCAGCCCGAGCGCGCCGATCGCGGCCGGGATCGCGACGTGCCAGCGGCGTTCGCGGCGCTTGTCCGCGCTGCGCGCGATCAGGATCATCGCGACGACCGCGGCCGCATACGGAATCGCCGACAGCAGGCCGATCGTGAACGTGTCGGTCACGCCGGTGGCCTTGATGATCGTCGGCAGCCAGAAGCCGACGCCGTAGAGCCCCATCACGAACGAGAAGTAGATCAGCGCCATCAGCCACACGCGCGGGCTCGACATCACGGTGCCGAGCGGCAGGTCTTCCTTGCTTGCCTCCTCCGCTTCGACGTTGCGCGTGAGCAGCGCCTTTTCGTCGTCGGTCAGCCACTTCGCCTTCGAGATCCGCTCGTCGAGCGCGAAGAACACGAGCACGCCGGCGAGTACCGACGGAATGCCTTCGAGCAGGAACAGCCATTGCCAGCCGTGCCAGCCGCTCACGCCGTTGAACGTCTTCAGGATGTAGCCCGAGACCGGCCCGCCGATCACGCCGGACAACGCGACGGCCGTCATGAAGAACGTCGTCATCCGGCCGCGCCGGTGCGCGGGATACCAGTAGGTGAGGTAGAGGATCACGCCGGGGAAGAAACCCGCTTCGGCGACGCCGAGCAGGAAGCGCATCACGTAGAACATCGCGGGCGTCGTGACGAACATCGTCAGGATCGAGATCACGCCCCACGTCGCCATGATCCGCGCGATCCACACGCGCGCGCCCACCTTGTGCAGGATGATGTTGCTCGGGACTTCGAACAGGAAATAGCCGAAGAAGAAGATCCCGGCGCCGAGCCCGTAGACGGTGTCGCTCAGGTTCAGGTCGCTCGCCATCTGCAGCTTCGCGAACCCGACGTTCACGCGGTCGAGATACGCGACCACGTAGCACAGCAGCAGGAGCGGCGTGAGCCGCCACGACACCTTGCGGTAGGTTGCTTCCTCGAATGCGCCGGACGAGCCCGGCAGCGATTGCGTCGATGTTGCCATGTTGTCTCCTGTCCTCGTTTATCGTTGATTTTGCGCGAAGCAAGGCGGGGCGGCGTGCCGCCCGGTACGGCCCGGTACAACTAGATGCAGCGTCCGCCGTCGACTTCGAGGCAGACGCCCGTGATGAACTCGGCCTCGTCGGACGCCAGGTAAAGCGCCGCGTTCGCGATGTCCTGCGGCGTCGAGAAGCGGCCGAGCGGGATCGTCGCGAGGAACCGGCGGCGGTTCTCGGGCGTGTCCTCGCAGCCCATGAACTCGGTCATCAGCGCCGTTTCGCCCAGCACGGGATTGATGCAGTTCACGCGGATGCGGTCGGCGCCGAGCTCGGCCGCGAGCGACTTGCTCGCGGTGATCATCGCGCCCTTCGTGCTGTTGTACCAGACGAGCCCCGGGCGCGGCCGCACGCCGGCGGTCGACGCGACGTTGACGAACACGCCGCCGCCCTGGGCGCGGAAGTACGGCACGAAGGTCTGCACGCACCAGAACAGGCTCTTCATGTTGACCGCGTACACGCGGTCGAACTCGGCTTCCGTCACGTCGAGCACGGGCTTGTTGCGGTGCGTGGTGCCCGCGTTGTTCACGACGATGTGCACCGCGTGGAAATCCTCGAGTGCGGCCTGCAGCAGTACGCGCCAGTCGTCCTGCTGCGAGACGTCGCCGGCCACCGCGATCGCCTTGCCGCCCGCGAGCGCGATCTCGCTCGCGACGCGCTCGGCCGCCGCGCCGTTCAGGTCGTTGACGACGACGTTCGCGCCTTCGCGCGCGTAGGTCTTCGCGATGCCTTCTCCGAAACCCGAGCCGCCGCCCGTGACGATGGCCGTCTTGCCGCTCAACCGCATGGTGTGTCTCCTCTGCCGGATATGAGAGTGGTGGTGCTTCGACCCGCGGCCGGTCAGGCTCGGCCGCTTGCCGCTTGCCCAGTTTGCCGCGTGTTCAGCCGTGCCGGATCGCGATCGTCTTCAGCGCGGTGAAGCCGTACAGCGCCTCGAAGCCTTTCTCGCGGCCGTGGCCCGAGTGGCCGACGCCGCCGAACGGCAGTTCGACGCCGCCGCCCGCGCCGTAGTTGTTGATGAACACCTGGCCTGCGCGCAGGCGCCGCGCGAGGCGCATCTGGCGTGCGCCGTCACGCGTCCAGACGCCCGCGACGAGGCCGTAAGGGGTGCCGTTCGCGAGTGCGACGGCTTCGTCCTCGTCGACGAAACGCATGGCGGCGAGCACGGGGCCGAACACTTCCTCCTGCGCGAGCCGGTGCGACGGCGGCACGTCGCGCAACAGCGAGGGCGCCTGGTAGAAGCCGCTTTCCGGGGCCTCGGCGACGACCTGCCCGTGCGCGGCCATCGGGATGCCGTCGTGCTGCGCGTCGGACAGGAAATCCCACACGCGCTGCTGCTGCTTCGCGTTGATCAGTGGGCCGCAGTCGAGGTCGGCGCGGCTCGGGCCGACGCGCAGGCCGTTGAACGCGGTAGCCAGACGCTCGACGAGCGGCTCGTACACCGCGCGCTCGATCAGCACGCGGCTGCCGGCGGAGCAGGTCTGCCCGCCGTTCTGCACGATCGCCGACACCAGCACGGGCAGCGCCGCTTCGAGGTCGGCGTCGGCGAACACGATCTGCGGCGACTTGCCGCCGAGTTCGAGTGTGACGGGCACGTGGTTCTCGGCCGCCATCTGCGAGACGAGCTTGCCGGTGGCCGGTGAACCGGTGAACGAGATGTGGTCGATGCCCGGATGGCGCGCGAGCGCGGCGCCGGCTTCATGGCCGTAGCCGGTGACGATATTGAGCGCGCCGGCCGGCAGCCCGGCCTCGGCGGCCAGTTCGGCGACCCGCAGCACGGACAGGCACGCGTCCTCGGCCGGCTTGACGACGCATGCGTTGCCGGCCGCGAGCGCCGCGCCGACGCTGCGCCCGAAGATCTGCATCGGGTAGTTCCACGGCACGATGTGGCCCGTGACGCCATGCGGTTCGCGCACCGTCAGCACGGTGTAGCCGGCCTGGTAGGGGAGGGTTTCGCCGTGCAGCTTGTCGGCGGCGCCCGCATAGAACTCGAAGTAGCGCGCGAGCGCGGCGGCGTCGGCGCGCGCCTGCTTCAGCGGCTTGCCGGTGTCGCGCGCCTCGATCGCGGCGAGCTCCGCGAGGGAATCGGTCACGCGCGCCGACAGCCGCATCAGCACGCGGCCGCGTTCGGCGGCGCTTGCGGCGCCCCATGCGCCCGCGAACGCGTCGCGGGCCGCGGCGACTGCGCGCTCGATGTCGGGAGCCGTGCCGCGCGCGATCGTGGCGAACGGCTGGCCGTCGGACGGATCGATGACCGCGATGGTTTCCAGTTGCGCGGGCAACGTCCATTCGCCCGCGATGAAGTGCTTCGCCTCTTCCATGCTTGCTCCTGTCGACTCGAGTTGGCGCGTTAGCGCCTGCCAGGGCCCCATGCTTTGCGGACGACCCGGGTCAGCTCTTCAGCGCCTGCTCGGGTTCCATGCTTCGCGGTCGAACGCCGCCGGCCCCGTACGGTGCCGCCGGTGGTTCGACGGCCGGGCATCCGGAGCGATTATCGCGCCGATCGTCATCCGGACGCCACCGGTCGATTGGCTATAATGGCGTATTCCCTTGGGGGACGCTCGCGGCGGTGCATCGGCCGCGGCGCCCTGTCCCGAATTCCCATCGACCTACAGAGAGTGCTCATGAGCTTCAATCATGTTCCGGCCGGCAAGGACCTGCCGCAAGATTTCAACGTGATCATCGAGATTCCCGCGCAAAGCGATCCGGTGAAGTACGAGGCGGACAAGGAACTGGGCCTCCTCGTCGTCGACCGCTTCATCGGCACGGGCATGCGCTATCCGGTGAACTACGGCTACATCCCGCAGACGCTGTCGGGCGACGGCGATCCGGTCGACGTGCTGGTGATCACGCCGTTCCCGCTGCTGGCCGGCTCGATCGTGCGTTCGCGCGTGCTCGGCATGCTGCAGATGACCGACGAGTCGGGCGTCGACGCGAAGCTGGTCGCGGTGCCGCACGACAAGGTCTGCCCGATGACGGCGAACCTGAAGTCGATCGACGACGTGCCCGAGTACCTGAAGGATCAGATCAAGCACTTCTTCGAGCAATACAAGGCGCTCGAGAAGGGCAAGTGGGTGAAGGTCGAGGGCTGGGCCGGCATCGACGCCGCGCACAAGGAAATCACCGACGGCGCCGCGAACTACAAGAAGTAAGCGGCGCACCGGCCGCCGGCCGGTTCGCGTGACCCGCCAACCGCGCGAGTCTCCTCAGGAGGCCGCGCGGTTTTGTTTTGCGCGCGGGGTTTTCCTGCGCGATGTCCTGGCGGCGGGCGCGGCGGCGAGGTCCGTCGCGTCCTTCGCGCGGCGGGGCGTATCGGACGCGCCTTGTGCGGCCGACGGCCGGCGGCGGGCCGGTGCGGGAGCGCCGTCCTCGCGGTTGTTCGCGACGGGCTTGCCGGCGGCGGCCGGTTTTTTCTTTCTCGGCGAAGGAGCGGGGGCCGGCACGTCGCCATCGGGCCGCGAGCGACGCGACGCGGTCTTTTTCGCCGCTGCGGCGCTATCGGCCTTCGCGCGCTCCGCGACCGGCTCGGCCCGGGTTGCGTCGCGTGCCGTTCCGCCCTTCGCGGCCTTTGTGGTCTTTAAGGACTTCGCAGACTTCGTGCCCTTGCCGGCCTTCCCCGCATGATCGGCCTTGCCTGTCCGGTCGGCCTGCTTTGCGACCTGTTCCGCATCAGCTGACGTCGTCGCGCGACCGGCTTTCGCTGCCTTCGCCTTCTTCCGCCCGCGTACGTCGGCCGTCGAGCCCGCCGCGTCGCCGCTCGCATCGATGTCCGCCTCGGCTGGCAGCACCGACTTCAGCGTTCGCAACCCGGCTGCCAGCTCACGCTTTTGCGCGGGCGTGAGCCGTTTCACCCAGTATTCGGCGCGCGACGCGCTCGACCGGTCGGGCAGCGGAAACGACGCGAGCACCGCGCGCGGCTTGCGCGAGCGGGTGTAGCGCGCGCCCTTGCCCGACGCATGTTCGTCGAAGCGCGCGGCAACGTCGGTCGTGATGCCGGTGTAGACGCTGTCGTCGGCGCATTCGATCAGATACAGAAACCAGGACATGGCAGGGCGGCGGGATGCGAAGCCGTCAGTGTCTCAGAAAAAACGCGGCTCAACGCCATCGGTCGCCGTGGCCGTCGCGGAAGCGGCTCGGCGCCGCGCCGAGTTCGCGCGTGAAGAAGCGCGTGAACGCGCTCGTCGAACGGAAGCCGACCCGCACGCCGATCTCGCCGATCGGCAATTGCGTATTGAGCAGCAGGTCGCGCGCTTCGCCGAGCCGCGCCTGTGCGACGAGCGCGTGAAAGCCGACCGCTTCGCGATGCAGCCGCCGGCGCAGCGTCCAGCGCGACATCGCGAAACGCGTGCAGACGTGCTGCATCAGCGTATCGGTCGGCGCGTCGACGTCGTCGGACGTGCGCAGCCAGTCGCGTACGCATTGCTCGACCGACGAGCCGAACGTCGAGCGTGCGCGCACGCGTTCGCGCGCCGTGTCGGCCGCATGACGCTGGATCCCGGCGAGCGGCGCGTTGTAGCGCTCGAACGGCGTGTCGAAGTGTGCGGAGCGCAGCACGAGGCGGTTGTGCGCGGCGTCGAACGACACCGGCGCGTCGAGCGTGTCGCGCAGCGCGGCAGCGGGCGCGAACGCGCGGCCGGCGAAGGCGGCGTCGGCGACACGCACGTGCGGATCGTACAGACGCGCGAGCGCCGCGAGGATCGCGAGGTTCGCGAATGCGCTGCCGGCGTGCCGGCCGTCCCCTTCGTTCACGTATTCGAGCGCGATCGCGTCGCCGTTCTCGTGCGCGAAGAGCCAGTCGACGTTGCCGATCAGCTCGCGATAGCGCAAGTAGCCGTGCAGGGCGTCGCGCAGTGTCGCCGCGTTGCATGTGATGCCCGCGAGCTCCGGGAACGGCACGAGCCACGGCGCGACCTGCGGCGGCGGCCGGTGCCATGACAGCGGCCAGTCGTGCGTCAGCCGCATCGCGGCGACATGCCGGTCGCCCGCGATGCGGCGCGTGTCGTCGGCGAGCTCGGCGGGGCCGATGCCGAGCGCCGCATAAAGCGGCGCGGGATCGACGCCGTTCGCGCGCGTGTCTTCGCACAGCCAGCGGTAGATCCGGACGGATACCGATTTCTGTTGCAACTCCATGTCTGCCCCCTGTCGTCATTGCCGTTCGGGTTTGTACCCGCTGCGAGAGGTCAACGCGTGCTCCTGCCGGTCAAGCGTGGTGACCGGTCGATTCTTAGACTCGGACGCTGGAGTGTGGCGACAAGTACAACAGAACGATTCTGGAGGATCAATGAAAACTTCGCTGTTCCGGTGTTCGACGATCGCGTCCGCGTGCGCGCTCACGGTACTGCTCGCGTCGTGCGGCGGCAACGACATCCAGGCGGACCCGGCCGCGCCGGCCGACCTCGATGCGGCGGCCGACCAGCGGGCGGCTACGCTCGTCGCGCAGCTGACGACCGACGAAAAGCTGCAGCTCGTGCATGGCACGGGCATGCCCTCGCTCGGTCTGGGCGGCCCGTTTCCGGCCGGCGCGCTGAACGGTGCGAGCTACATCCCGGGCGTGCCGCGACTCGGCATTCCGGCGGTCAGCAGCGTCGATTCGGCGGGCGGCGTGAACGTGCAGAACGCCCGCGTGACCGCTCTGCCGGCGCCGATCGCGCTCGCGGCGACCTGGGACCCGGCGCTCGCGGCCGCCTACGGCGCGCGCATCGCGCTCGAATTGCGCGCGCTCGGCTTCGCGGAAGGGCTCGGCGGCGGCGTGAACCTCGCGCGCGAGCCGCGCAACGGCCGCACGTTCGAATACATGGGCGAGGACCCGGTGCTCGCGGGCACGCTGAGCGCCGCGCGCACGCAGGCGACGCAGGCGCGGAAGGTGATCGCGACGATCAAGCATTTCGCGTTCAACGATCAGGAAACCAACCGGATGACGATCGACTCGGTCGTCGACGAGCGGACCATGCGCGAGGCCGAACTGCTCGCATTCGAGATCGGCGTGAAGGAAGGCCGGCCAGGCAACGTGATGTGCGCGTACAACAAGCTGAACGGCGTGTATGCGTGCGAGAACCCGTATCTGCTGACGACGGTGCTGAAGAACGAATGGGGCTTCAAGGGCGTCGTGCAGTCGGACTGGGGCGCGACGCATTCGACCGTCGCGGCCGTGCAGGCGGGGCTCGACGAGGAGCAGCCGGGTGCGGCCGACGACGGCAACGCGCCGCTCGGCTCGTTCTTCAACACGAAGCTGCGTGCGGCGCTGCAGGCCGGCAGCGTGTCGGCCGCGCGCTTGAACGACATGGTGCAGCGCAAGCTGCGCACGCTGATCCGCATCGGCGTGATGGACGCGCCGCCGCAGCCGGGCGGCGCGATCGACGAAGCCGCCGGCCATGCCGACGCGCTCGCGATCGCGCGGCAGGCCGCCGTGCTGCTGAAGAACGCGGCGGCGCCGGGCGATGCGCAGCCGGTGCTGCCGCTGGCGGCCGGCGCGCTGAAGTCGGTCGTCGTGATCGGTGGGCATGCGGACGCGGGCGTGCTGTCGGGCGGCGGCTCGGGCGCGGTGCCGGCGATCGACGGCAATGCGGTGACGGCCTGCCGGCAGCCTGCCGACATGATGTTCGGCGGCTGCGCGACCTGGTACAAGTCCGCGCCGCTCGCGGCGATCCGCGCGAAGGCGCCGAACGCCGCGGTCAGCTATCTGGACGGGACCGACGCGAATGCCGCCGCGAGCGCGGCCGCGCAGGCCGATGTCGCGATCGTGTTCGCGACGCAGTGGCAGACGGAAGGGCTCGACCTCGCGAGCCTGTCGCTGCCCGATGCGAAGGCCGATCCGTACAACCAGCAATACGACCAGAACGCGCTGATTGCCGCGGTCGCGGCAAAGGCGAAGCGCGTGATCGTCGTGCTCCAGAACGGCAGCCCGGTGCTGATGCCGTGGCTGGCGAACGTGCACGGGGTGCTCGACGCATGGTATCCGGGCGTGCAGGGCGGGCAGGCGATCGCCGACCTGCTGTTCGGCGACGCGAACCCGTCGGGCCGCCTGCCGCTGACGTTCCCGAAGCGGGACGCCGACTTGCCGCAAGCGGCGATCGATCCGGCGAACACGCGGACCGTGTATGCGGAAGGGCTCGCGTACGGCTATCGCTGGTTCGATGCGAAGTCGATCGAGCCGCTGTTTCCGTTCGGCTTCGGGTTGTCGTACACGACGTATGCGTTGTCGGCGATGACCGCGCAGGCCGATGCCTCCGGCAACGTGACGGTCGGCGTGACGGTGACGAACACGGGCGCGCGGGCCGGTACGCAGACGGTGCAGATCTACGCGTCGCTGCCCGCGTCGCTCGGCGAGCCGCCGCAGCGGCTGGTCGGCTGGACCAAGGTCGCGCTGCAGCCGGGCGAGGCGCGCACGGTCGGCGTCGCGGTGCCGTCGCAACGCTTCGCGGTGTGGGATGCGAATGCGCATGCGTGGCGGATCGGGGCAGGCAGCTACGTGTTGTCGGCGGCCGCGTCGTCGCGCGATCCGCAGGCGCTGTCGAGGACGGTGACGCTCGCCGCGCATTGAGCGGCGCCGCGACGCGGCAGGCGCGCGGCCGGGCCGGGGCACGCTGCGCCCCGGCGCATGTGCCGGCTATGGCGTGCCGCGCCGGAACGGATCGTGTTCGCGCAGTTCGTCGACGTAGGCGTGGATGTGCTCGGTCTCGCGCTCGAGAAAGCGCGCGACCGCATCCGAGAACGCCGGGTGCGCGAGCCAGTGCGCGGAGTGCGTGACGGTCGGCAGGAAGCCGCGCGCCAGCTTGTGTTCGCCCTGCGCGCCGCCCTCGAAGGTATCGAGCCCGGCTTCGATGCAGAACTCGAGCAACTGGTAGTAGGCCGTTTCGAAATGCAGGCACGGGACCTGTTCGAGCGCGCCCCAGTAGCGGCCGTACAGCGTGCCGCCGCCGTGCTCGCCGCGCCGGTACACGGCCAGCGCGCTCGCGATCGGCTGGCCGCCGGCTTCCGCGATCACGAGCAGCAGGTTCTCGGGCATCGTCGCGCCGATCGTGCGGAAGAAGTCGAGGTTCAGGTACGGGCTCGAATAGTGTTCGCGGTAGGTCTGCCGGTAGCAGCGCGAGAAGAAGCGCCAGTCGGCGTCGGTGATCCGGTCGCCGGTCAGGCGCCGGAACGTCACGCCGGCATCGTGCACCTTGCGGCGCTCCGCGCGGATGTTCTTGCGCTTCTTCTGCTCGAGCGTGGCGAGGAAGTCGTCGAAGTGGCGGTAGCCGTCGTTGACCCAGTGGAACTGCACGCCTTCGCGCAGCATCATCCCCATCGATTCGAGGAGCGCCGCTTCGTCGCCGGTCGGGAACAGCACGTGCAGCGACGACACGTCGCTCTGCTCGGCGAAGGCCAGCAGCGTGGCGGCCAGCCGGCGGCGCGCGTCGTCGTCGGCCGCGATGAGGCGCGTGCCCTGCACGGGCGTGAACGGCACCGCGCACAGCAGCTTCGGGTAGTAGGGCAGGTCGTTGCGCTGGTACGCGTCGGCCCACGCCCAGTCGAACACGTATTCGCCGTACGAATGCTGCTTCGCGTAGACGGGCGCTGCGGCCGCGAGCCGGCCCGTGCGCGGGTCGGTCAGCGTGACGAAATGCGGCGACCAGCCGGTCGCGTCGACCGCGCAGTGCGAGGCGTGCAGCGCGTCGAGGAATTCGTGGCGCAGGAACGGCGTCGGCTGCGCGTCGCCGTCGAGCAGCGCGTTCCATTCGGCGGCGGGCACCTCGGCGGGGGACGACAGGATGCCCGTGCGATAATCGATGCGTTCGTGTTTCAAGCGTGAATCCGTACCGTTCTGTGTCGCCGGATGCGCGGGCCTGCGCGGCCCCCGCCCCCGGGATGATTTCGTCAGCCGTTCAGGGCGCGCCGCCGGGCTGCGCCGATCCCGTCATGAAGACCCGACTCGCTCTCGCCCAGATCAACGTCACCGTCGGCGATTTCGCCGGCAACGTCGCGCGGATCGTCGCGGCCGCACGCACCGCGCACAACGATGGTGCGCAGTTGATGGTCGCGCCCGAACTCGCGTTGTCCGGCTATCCGCCGGAAGACCTGCTGCTGCGGCCGGCGTTCTACGCGGCCGCCGCCGCGGCGCTCGACGCGCTCGCCGACGCCCTGAAGGCGTTCGACGGGCTCGCGGTGCTGGTCGGCCATCCGCTGCGCGGCGCGGGCGACGGCGCGCCGGGCGGCGATCCGCATGCGTCAGCCGTCGATGGTAATGCAAACCGGCCGATCGAGCGCGGCGTGCCGCCCACCGACACCTACAACGCGGTGTCGCTGATCGTCGGCGGCGCGATCGTCGGGACCTACCGCAAGCAGGACTTGCCCAATACCGAGGTGTTCGACGAGAAGCGCTACTTCGCGACGGACACCGAGCCGCTCGTATTCGAGCTGAACGGCGTGAAATACGGCGTGATCATCTGCGAGGACGCGTGGCACGCATCGGCCGCGCAGATCGCGAAGGCGGCCGGCGCGCAGGTGCTGCTGATCCCGAACGGCTCGCCGTACCACATGAACAAGGAAGCGGTGCGCATCGACATCCTGCGCGCGCGGATTCGCGAGACCGGATTGCCGATGGTGTACGTGAACCTCGTCGGCGGGCAGGACGAGCTCGTGTTCGACGGCGGCTCGTTCGTGCTCGACGCACAGGGCGCGCTGGTCGCGAAGATGCCGCAGTTCGACGAGGGGCACGCGATCGTCGAATTCGACGGCGCGCGGCCGTTGCCCGGCACGATCGCGCCCGAGTTGCCGGTCGACGCGCAGGTGTATCGCGCGCTCGTGCTGGGCGTGCGCGACTACATCGGCAAGAACGGTTTCCCCGGTGCGCTCATCGGGCTGTCGGGCGGGGTCGATTCGGCGCTGGTGCTGGCCGTCGCGTGCGATGCGCTCGGGCCGGAGCACGTGCGCGCGGTGATGATGCCGTCGCGCTTCACGGCCGACATTTCGACCACCGACGCGGCGGAGATGGCGCGGCGCGTCGGCGTGCGTTACGACGAGATCGCGATCGCGCCGATGTTCGACGCCTTCCGCACGGCGCTCGCGGGCGAGTTCGCGGGCCGTGCGGAAGATGCGACGGAGGAGAACATCCAGGCGCGCATTCGCGGCACGCTGCTGATGGCGCTGTCGAACAAGTTCGGCTCGATCGTGCTGACCACCGGCAACAAGAGCGAGATGGCGGTCGGCTACTGCACGCTGTACGGCGACATGGCGGGCGGCTTCGCGGTGATCAAGGACATCGCGAAGACGCTCGTGTACCGGCTGTGCCGCTACCGCAACGCGACCACCGACTACGTGCTGCGCGACGTGATCCCGGAGCGGATCCTGACGCGCGCCCCGTCGGCCGAGCTGCGCGAGAACCAGACCGACCAGGACAGCCTGCCGCCGTACGACGTGCTCGACACGATCATGCGGATGTACATGGAAGAAGACCGGCCGCTCGCCGAGATCGTCGCGGCCGGTTATGCGCAGGCCGACGTCGAACGTGTGACGCGGCTCATCAAGATCAACGAATACAAGCGCCGCCAGGCGCCGATCGGCATTCGCGTCACGCATCGCGCATTCGGGCGCGACTGGCGCTACCCGGTCACGTCACGTTTTACCGAACGTCTCGATTGAGCCGCGCTGGGCCGCATGCGGCTCGCAGGCTTACAATCGGGATCGCGATTTTTCATCCAAACGAGCATTGGGGGACAACCACCATGAAACGCATCACTGCCATCATCAAGCCGTTCAAGCTGGACGAAGTCCGCGAAGCGCTCGCCGAAGTGGGTCTCACGGGCCTGACCGTGACGGAAGTGAAGGGCTTCGGCCGCCAGAAGGGGCACACCGAGCTGTATCGCGGCGCCGAGTATGTCGTCGACTTCCTGCCGAAGATGAAGATCGAGGTGGTCGTCGCGGAAGCGCAGGTCGACCAGGTGATCGACGCGGTGATCGGCGCGGCGCGCACCGGCAAGATCGGCGACGGCAAGATCTTCGTGTCGGATGTCGAGCGCGTGATCCGCATCCGCACCGGCGAAGAGAACGAAGCGGCCGTCTGAGCGCCGCATTCGTCCGCGGGCCGTTTCGGGCCCCGCCAATAAAAAACGGTGCGATACCCGGTTGGGTACCGCACCGATACGCGCCTCTCGCAGCAGCGTGGAAAGTGTTGCCGAATCGTTCTTTGACGGCGCCCGATCAGAACAGGTGCTGGATGCCGGCGTAGACGCCGGTCTGGCTGCCGCCCGGATTCGGGTTGCCGGTCGAAACGGCCGTGCCGGCGCCGTTCGCGTTCAGGCCGAAGTTCGCATTCTTGCTGTTGCGCACCGTCGCGACCTGCAGGTCGAACAGCGTGCGCTTCGAGATGTTGTACGAACCGCCGACCGTGTAGATGTTCGCGTTGCCGCCGCCGTTGTTCGCGTTCACGTGATACGCGGCCGCGATCAGCGCCGCCGCCGGCGTTGCCTGCCACGTCACGCCGCCCCAGACCTGCTGGGTGCCGGTGATGCCGGCGTTGACCGCCGGGCCGCCGCTGCCGTCCGCGCGCGATGCCTGGTAGGCCGCCTGCAGCTTGAACTGGCCGAGGAACACGTTCACGCCCGCGAAGTATTCGCGCGAGTAGTTGAACACGTCCGAGAAGTGGCCGTTGCTGTCGCGCGTTTCGTCGTAGATGCCGCGCAACTGGAACAGCGAGTTCGTATAGGTGACCTGTGCGCCGGCTGCGCGGCCCGGCTGGCCGGCCGTCGTGTTGCCGTTGAAGCTGGTCGAGTTCGAGAACGAGAACTGGCCGTAGAAGTCGAGGCCGTAGAGCGACGGCGACTGGTACGAAACGTTGTTGCTCGTCTTGTTCCAGTTACGGCCGCGCACCAGCGAGGCGGTCGACCAGGCCGACTGGCCGAACGGGTCGAAGTCCCACACGCCGTTGGCGATCGCGAGTTCGCGACCCAGCAGCAGCGTACCGTAGCGGTCGTTGGAGATGCCGACCGTGGCATAACGATCCCAGATCGAGCCGCTGAAGCCGCCCGTCATCGTGTTGAATGCGCCTTCGAGGTGGAACAGGACCTTGTTGCCGCCGCCGATGTCCTCGGTGCCCTTCAAGCCCCACAGGCTCGTGCCCCAGTCGCCGCTTTCCGCGCGCACTTGGTGGCCGTTTTGCAGGCCGTTCAGGTACTCGATGCCCGCATCCAGGCGGCCATACAGCGTGACGCTGCTCTGCGCGTGCGCCGTCACCACCCCAGCAGCCATCAGCGCGGCCGCGACCAAAGCTTTCTTCATCATCTCCTCCATACCCTGTCAAAAAGTCAACCCAGACTGCACGAGATGCCCGGAGCATGCGCGCCCGGGCAAAAGCGGGATAACCAGGGAGACCTCGTGCAGGGCCGGTAAGCGCGGCACGCGGGCAAGCGGACGGAAAACCGTTGAGCGGTCCCGCGCAGCCGGGTCGGCCTGCGGGGTCTCCTTGTAGTGTCGTGAAGCTAAACTACATTTCACGAACTTCGTTTTGCTACTTTGGTTACTAATTTAGCAAAAATACAATTTTGTGGCGATGGAAATCGTTGTTTGACTAACACATGTCGCCAAATTGCCATGCAACACGGTGCGCAACGGGGGCGTCAAGGGTTTGCAATTAACGGAAAACCCTTGTCGCGCAAGGGAGACACGAATTCCGGGAACATGGGTCAAGGATTGCCACTATTGACGTTGCCGGGGCGCGGGCGTAAGCGCCGAAAGTGAGTAATTGGAAAGGAATTCGTAATGAATGGCGACCGCAGGACGTCGCCTGCCGGCGCCTGTCTCGGGGCGCCACGCAAGGCAAGGCGCGCGCCGCGCCGGGTTCAGCCGGGCGCCGGCCGCGCATCGAGCAACTGCGCGCGAATCCAGCGGTGCGCATCGGTGCGCGCATGCTTCGCGTGCGAGTAGACCTTCACCGTGTAGCGCGGGATCTCGAACGGCGCGGGGAAGATGCGGATCGGCGCCGCGTGCCGCAGCGCCTGCGCGGCGCGGTTCGGCACGGTCATCAGCAGCGCCGATTCCGCGATCACGAACGGCGCGGCCAGTACGCTCGGCAACTGCACGGCGACCTGCCGAGCGAGGCCGAGCCGGTCGAGCACGTAGTCGACGACGCCGCGCGACTCGTTCCACGGCGTGACGACTACGTGGCGCGCGGCCAGGTACTGGTCGAGCGTCAGCCGCCGGCGAATGTCCGGATGCGCGGCGCTCGCGATCACGACGTAGTCGTCGGAGAACCAGTCGAAGTCTTCGATGCCCGGCGCATCGGCCGCCGATTCCTCGTGGTAGCCGAGCGCAAAATCGATGCGGCCGGCCGCGAGTTCGTCGACGGAGATCTTCCGGTCGGAATGCACGACGCGGATCCGCAAGCGCGGCGCGACGTGCTGGATGCGTGCCAGGAACGCCGGCAGCACGGCGAATGCGGTGTAGTCGCTCGCCGCGAACACGAACGTGCGGTCGCTCTGCGCGGGATCGAAGCGGCGTGCGCGGGCGAGCCCCTTCGACATCGCGTCGAGCGCGTCGCCGGCCCAGGCGGCGATGTCGTCGGCGCGCACGGTCGGTTGCATCTCGTTGCCGAGGCGTACGAACAGTGCGTCGCCGATCGCGTCGCGCAGCCGCGCGAGCGCGTGGCTCAATGCGGACGGGCTCAGCGCGAGCTCGTGCGCGGCCGCGGCGACCGATCGGTGGCGATACAGCGCGTCGAACACGAGCAGCAGGTTCAGGTCGAGGCGGCGCAGATCGGGATGCATCATGTTCAGATCGGAATGAAGAAACTGCACTTCCTGCAGTAGCGTCATGACCGTAGCATGACGGTTCGATCGGCGCCAGCGCGGCTGTGCGGCGCCGCTTTCCGTTTCAAGTCCGGGCCGGAGGAGGGCTCATCCCGTGCAAATCGACATCCGTTGCGCCACCGTCGCCGACGTGCCGCTGATCCTGCGTTTCATTACCGAGCTGGCCGTCTACGAGAAGGCGGAGCACGAAGTGGTCGCGACGCCCGCGTCGCTCGAGCGCAGCCTGTTCGGCGAGGGATCGCCGGCGCGCGCGCTGATATGCGAGGTCGACGGCGAGCCGGCCGGTTTCGCCGTGTATTTCTTCTCGTATTCGACGTGGCTGGCCCGTCAGGGGCTGTATCTCGAGGATCTGTACGTGTCGCCGCGCTTTCGCGGCGCGGGTGCCGGGTTGCGGCTGCTGAAGGCGCTCGCGCGGATCGCGGTCGAATCGGGCTGCGGGCGCTTCGAATGGAGCGTGCTCGACTGGAACGAGCCGGCGATCCGCTTTTACGAGAGCGTCGGCGCGGCGCCGCAGAGCGAGTGGGTGCGTTACCGGCTCGCCGGCGACGCCCTGCGCGCGTTCGCCGACAACGCGCCGGTGAGCGCCGCGTAAACGCGACACGGGCGCCGCGCGGCGAACCGCGGGCGCCCGTTCGAGCGTCATGCGCGACGTGCGTTACTTGAGGCTGCCCGACAGGAAGCCGCGCAGGCGTTCGCTCTTCGGGTTGGCAAACACCTCGGACGGCACGCCTTCTTCCTCGACGCGGCCCTGATGCAGGAACATCACGTGGTTCGACACGTTGCGCGCGAAACCCATCTCGTGCGTAACGACGATCATCGTGCGGCCTTCCTCGGCCAGCTTCTGCATCACCTTCAGCACTTCGCCCACCAGTTCAGGGTCGAGCGCCGACGTCGGCTCGTCGAACAGCATCACGTCCGGATGCATCGCCAGCGCGCGCGCAATGGCCACGCGCTGCTGCTGGCCGCCCGACAGGTGCGACGGATACTGCTTTTCGACGCGCGGCGCGAGGCCGACCTTCTCGAGATATTCGCGCGCACGCGCCTCGGCTTCCTTCTTCGAAATGCCGAGCACGTTCACGGGTGCTTCCATCACGTTCTCTAGCACGTTCATGTGCGACCAGAGGTTGAAGTGCTGGAACACCATCGAGAGCTTGGTGCGTACGCGCTGAAGCTGCTTCGTGTCGGCCGCGCGCAGCGCGCCCGTCTTGTCGAGCGCGGTGCGCACTTCCTCGCCGTCCACGAAGATGCGGCCCGAGTTCGGCTGCTCGAGGAAGTTGATGCAGCGCAGCATGGTGCTCTTGCCGGAGCCGGACGAGCCGATCACGCTGATCACGTCGCCCGAGTTCGCCTTCAGCGACACGCCCTTGAGCACCTCGTTGTCGCCGTAGCGCTTGTGCAGATCGTCGACGAAAAGCTTTTGAGTCTGGGAATTCATCAATAGTCCTGCGAAAACTTACTTGCCTTGCGGGCGCAGATAAGCGAGCCAGCGACGCTCCGCCTGGCGGAACAGCCACACGAGCGTGAACGAGATCGCGAGGTAGAGCAGGGCGGCGATGCCGAATGCGTGGAACGACATGTAGGTCGCCGAGTTCACGTCGCGCGCGATCTTCAGGATGTCCGGCACGGTCGCGGTGAAGGCCACCGTCGTCGCATGCAGCATCAGGATCACTTCGTTGCTGTACAGCGGCAGCGCGCGGCGCAGCGCCGACGGCAGGATCACGCGGCGGTACATCGTGAACGTGGACATCCCGTACGCGCGCGCGGCCTCGATCTCGCCGTACGACGTGGCCTTGATCGCGCCCGCGAAGATCTCGGTGGTGTACGCGCAGGTGTTCAGCGTGAACGCGAGCAGCGTGCAGTGCATCCCGTCGCGGAAGAACGCGTCGAGCATCGGCGTGCCGCGCACGGCCTGCAGGCTGTAGAGGCCCGTGTAGCAGAGCAGCAGCTGCACGTAGAGCGGCGTGCCGCGGAACACGTACGTGTACAGCCACACGGCGCTGGACAGCCACTTCTTCTTCGATACGCGCGCGACCGCGAGCGGCACCGACAGGCAGAAGCCGAGGCCGATCGACACGACCAGCAGCCACAGCGTGATCGCGACGCCGGTGGTGCGATAGCCGTCGGTGTAGAGATAGTTGCGCCAGTATTCTTGGATGAGTTCGATCATAGGTCAGCCTTGCGGACACCGGTCGAGTAGCGCTTTTCGAGCCACATCAGCACGAAGTTCGAGATCGTCGTGATGGCGAGGTAGACCGCACCCGCGATCAGCGTGAAGAAGAAGAACCGCAGCGTGCCCTTGCCGGCGTCCTGCGACGCCTTCACGACGTCGGCCAGGCCGATGATCGACACGAGCGCGGTCGACTTCACGAGCACCTGCCAGTTGTTGCCGATGCCCGGCAGCGCGAAGCGCATCATCTGCGGGAACATGATCCGCGTGAACACCTGCCAGTTCGTCATGCCGTATGCGCTGCCGGCCTCGAGCTGGCCGCGCGGCACCGACAGGAACGCGCCGCGGAACGTCTCGGTGAAGTACGCGCCGTAGATGAAGCCGAGCACGAGCACGCCGGCGAGGAACGGGTCGATGTCGATCTGGTCCCAGCCGAGCGCGTCGGTGGCCATGTTCAGCCAGATCTGCAGGCTGTAGAACAGCAGCAGCATCAGCACGAGGTCGGGCACGCCGCGGATCAGTGTCGTGTAGACGGTGCCGATGCCGTTCGTCACGCGGTTGCGCGAGAGCTTGGCGCCGGCGCCGAGCAGGCCCAGCAGGAACGACAGCACAAGCGAAAGCACCGCCAGTTTGACGGTTTGCCAGGTGCCTGCGAGGATCAGCGGGCCGTAACCTTGTAGAAACATATGTGGTCCCTGGTGTGGTCCCTGAGGGCGCACGCGGTGCGCCGCGAAAGACGCGCCCGCCAAGCTGCGCGGAACGCCCCGTGCGTATCATGACCGTCCGCCCCGGCAACGGTGCCGGGCCAGCCCGTCGCGCGGGCGGCGGGCATGGGGGCGGGCGGCGCGTGGTTGACTGCCTGTACTGCCGCGGACGCGGGGCCGCCCCCGCATCCGTTGCTGCTGCGCTTCGACGCTCAGCGGGCCGGAGCCGAATACACGCTGAACGAGAAGTACTTGTGCGACAGCCGGTCGTACGTGCCGTCCTTGTGCATGTCGGCCAGCGCCCGGTTGATCCTGAGCTTCAGGTCCGTATCTTCCTTGCGCAGGCCGATCGCGGTGCCGTCGCCGATCGTCTTCGAATCCTTCACTTCCGGCCCGGCGAACGCGAAGCCCTTGCCGCGCGGCGTGCGCAGGAAGCCGTAGTCGGCCTGCAGTTCGTCCTGCAGCGTCGCGTCCAGACGGCCGGAGCCGAGATCCGCATAGACCTGGTCCTGGTTCTGGTAAGGAATGATCGTCACGCCCTGCGGCTCCCAGTAAGCCTTTGCGTAGGTTTCCTGCGTCGAGCCCTGCTCGACGCCGACGCGCTTGCCCTTCAGCGACGCGACCGTCGGCAGCAGCGGCGAGCCGGTTTTCGCGATCATGCGCGCCGGCGCGTCGTACACCTTGTCGGAGAAGTCGATCTGCTCGCGGCGCTTGTCCGTGACGGTCAGCGACGACACGATGACGTCGTACTTCTTCGCCTTCAGCGCCGGGATGATGCCGTCGAGATCCTGCGCCACCCACACGCATTTCACGTTGATCCGCTTGCAGATTTCCTTGGTGAG
Source organism: Burkholderia paludis (assembly GCF_000732615.1). Lineage (GTDB taxonomy): Bacteria > Pseudomonadota > Gammaproteobacteria > Burkholderiales > Burkholderiaceae > Burkholderia > Burkholderia paludis. The sequence continues at coordinate 7,006 of NZ_JPGL01000013.1, read as the reverse complement.
ATCGACGTCGAAGCCGACGATCTCGCCGCTCGGCGCGGTCGACTCGAACGGCGGGTAGCTGGCGTCGACGCCGATCCGCACGGTCTTCCACTCCTTCGCGAAGGCGCTGCCCGCCACGAGGGCGAGGGCGGCGCACAGGGCGGCCTTCTTCATTTGCATCCTTCTGTTGCTGACTTTCCGGGGGCGCTCGCGGCCGGCTGGACCGGGCGCCGCGGCGTATTCTAGACGGCCAAAATTCGCCGGACGGCGCTCTGGCGATGGCGGCCGCCGGAAGGGCGATCGCCAAAAGGGCGGTATTTTACCCGAACGCGATACCCGGAAACCGGCAATCCGGGCCGACCGGCTGATTCTTCGGTGCGTCGAACCGGCTGTTGCGGCAATCGTCGTATTCGCAAGGGACATTGCTTTGATTGCTATCGCAGATGCAACGATGCAGTGCACGAGCGGCGGATTGTGGCGCGATTGGCACACCCATACAGTGTCGGACATGCCAGAACAACGCGTCTCACGGAGTGTCCGCCCCATGTTCCAGATCCGCCGCGCGGCCGATCGCGACCAGCGCAGCCATGGCTGGCACGAATTCCTGCACAGCTTTCCCTGTTCCGCCGGGAGGGGCGCGCCGCCGGGCCTCGGCGCGTTGCGCGAGCTGAACGAGGAGTGCATCGCGCCGACCCGCGGCTACGGGATGCGGCCTTTTCGCGACGCGGAGATCGTCACCTACGTGCTCGACGGCGCGCTCGCGCATCGCGACAGCCTCGGCAACGGGGCGATCGTTCGCGCGGGCGGCGTGCAGTGCATGAGCGCCGGCACCGGCATCATGCTGAGCGAAACCAATGCGTCGTGCGACCGGCCGCTGCGCCTGCTGCGGATCCGGCTCGCGCCGGCCGGGCCGGGCGGGCGGCCCGGCTACGAGCAGACGCACTTCGCGGACGACGACAAGCGCGGCCGGCTGCGGCTCGTCGCGGCGCCGGACGGTGGCGGCGGTGCGCTGCCGATGCGAGCCGACGCCCGCATATTTGCGGGGCTGCTCGACGGCGACGAGGCGGCGGCGTTCGATGTGCCGGCCGGGCGCAGCACCTACGTGCACGTGGTGCGCGGCGACGTCGAGGTCAACGGCCGCGCGCTGGCCGCGGGCGACGGCGCGCGGATCGGCGGCGTGGACGCGGTGGCGTTCGCGCGCGGCCGGGCGGCCGAGGTGCTGCTGTTCGACGTCGCGTGAATGACAAAGGGGGACGCGGGCTCGTGCCCGCGTCCCCCTTCGGGGCCGCCCCGTGGAGCGGCCGGCCGGCTTACTGCGCCGGCGCCGACGCGGCCTTGGCCGCGCGATGCTGCTGCCAGCGTTCCTTCATCTTTTCGTGGCGCTGTTCCATCTTCGCGAACTGCTGCTTGAGCGCCGTGCTGACCGTGGTCTTCTGCTGGTCGTTCAGGCCGTTGTAGAACGCGAGCCATGCGGCCGACGTCTGTTCACGCAGTTGCGCGTTCTGCTGCTCGGCCTGCTGGCGCGCGGCGTGCATCGCGCTCAGGTCGAGGATCGGCTGGTTCTGCTGCGCCTTGAACTGCTCGCGCATCTGCTCGTGGCTCTTGCGCATCGCGTCACGATTCTGCTTCATCGTGTTGATGGCCGTCTGCCATTGCTGCTCCTGCGCCGCGTCGAGCTTCAGCTGGTCGTGCAGTTTCATGATCACGCCGAACGGGCCGCCTTCGTGCCCGCCGTGCATCCGGTGCATGCCGGGGCCGCCCGGCGGCGGCATGTCGCCGGGTTGTGCGGCGTGCGCCGAGCCGAATGCGAGAGCGAGCAGAGTGGCGGCTGCGATGGCCACGCGGGAAGTCTTCTTATACATTTCAGAAACTCCTTGTATCCAAAGGGTCCGGCGATGCGGCGCGGGAAACTCGCGTCATGCATCCGGTAAGACGCAGGTTAGCGATGTAGGCACGGGCCGGTGTTACGTGGGGCATCGGCCCGGTTACCGTGCATTACACTTCCCTTGCGCCGTAACCCGCAGTAACCCTTTCGTCCCTTTCTTTCGTTCTTTGACTCCGCCCTCGCGCGGTAAACTTCGAGCCATGACTACCCAGATCCTCATCGTCGACGACGACCAAGAACTCCGTGACCTGCTGCGCGACTATCTGGTGCGCCAGGGGATGGAGGTGTCCGTGCTGCACGACGCGGCGACGCTCGAGAAGCGCCTCGAGCGCGAGCGCCCCGACCTGATCGTGCTGGACCTGATGATGCCGGGCGTCGACGGCCTGACCGCGCTGCGCCAGTTGCGCGCGGCGGGCGACGACATCCCCGTGATCATGCTGACCGCGCGGGCGGACGACGTCGACCGCATCGTCGGGCTCGAGCTCGGCGCGGACGACTACCTCGGCAAGCCCTTCAACCCGCGCGAGCTGCTCGCGCGCGTGCAGGCCGTGCTGCGCCGGCGCCGCGCGACGCCGTCCGCGGCCGCGCCCGAGCAGCGCGAGCCGTTCGCGTTCGGCCGCTTCCTGCTCGACTTCCAGGCACGCACGCTGTCGGTCGACGGCAAGCCGGCCACGCTGTCGAGCAGCGAATTCGCGCTGCTGAAGATTTTCGTGAACCACGCGCTGCGCACGCTCACGCGCGAGCGGCTGCTCGAGCTGCTGCACGGGCCCGAGTACGACGGCACCGATCGCGGGATCGACGTCCAGGTGTGGCGCCTGCGCCGCATCCTCGAAACGGATCCGTCGACGCCGCGCTTCATCCAGACGGTACGCGGGCGCGGCTATGTGTTCGTGCCTGACGGCGAGGCCCATGCGCAAACCCATTGATTCATTGTTCGGGCGGCTGGCGCTGCTCGTCGTCGGGGTTCTGCTCCTGTCGCATTTCGCGTGGTTTTTCGCGATGCGGCTCGAGCGCAACCAGATGCAGACGCGTTACGCGGTCGAAGAGGCCGCATTCCTGGTCGACGCGGTGCGCCAGCACGTCGAGCGCACGCCCGACCAGCCGCTGCCGTCGCGTGTGCGGCTGGTGACGCCGGGCAGCGCCGACGTGCCGAACGGCGACCCGGCGAATCTCCCGGCGTCGCTCAAGCGGTTCCGCGACGACGTGAGCGAGCGGATGCCGCCCGGCACGCGCGTCGAGATCGGCGCGCCCGGGCATCCGCCCGTGCTGTGGGTGAAGGAGCCGACCGACCGCAACTGGATCGTGGTACCCGTGCAGCCGCTGCGGCCGCCGCGCTCGCTCGACCGGATGCTGCTGTGGCTCGGCACGATCTTCTCGGCCGGCGTGATCGCCGCGCTGTTCGCGGCATGGCAACTGCAGCAGCCGCTGCGTTCGCTCGCGCGCGCGGTCGCGCGTTTCGGCCGCGGGCAGCCGGTGCCGCCGCTGCGCGAGCGCGGCCCGCGCGAGCTGCGCCAGCTCACGCATGGCTTCAACCAGATGGTGGAGCAGGTGTCGCAGGCCGAGAGCGATCGGGCGGTGATGCTGGCGGGCGTCGCGCACGATCTGCGCACGCCGCTTGCGCGGATGCGGCTGCGTGCGGAAATGATGGATGATGTCCGGTTGCGCGACGGCGTCGTGCGCGATGTCGACTCGATGTCGCACATCGTCGACCAGTTCCTGGTGTTTGCGCACGGCGGCTCCGATCGCAGCGAGCCGGTGCCGGTCGATCAGACGTGCGAGCGGATCGCGCGCAGCTACCGCGCGGTCGCGCCGAACGCGCCGACGGTGCAGACGCGGCTCGACGCCGATCCGGGTTTCCGCCTGCCGACGGCGACGCTCGACCGGATCCTGTCGAACCTGCTGGACAACGCGCATGCCTATGGCGCGCCGCCGGTGCTGGTCGAGACGGCGCGCACGTCGGCCGGCTACGTGCTGTCGGTCAGCGACAGCGGCGGCGGGATCGCGCCGCGCGATCTCGCGGCGGCCACGCGGCCGTTCGTGCGACTCGATCCCGCACGCGGCGGCAACGGCCACAGCGGGCTCGGGCTCGCGATCGTCGAGCGGCTCGTCCTCAGGCTGGGCGGGGCGTGCGACATCGGCAACCGCCCCGAAGGCGGCCTGCGCGTCTCGATGACGTTCCCGTTCGAGGCCGTGCCGAAGGACGAACCGCACGCCCAGGCCGCATAAGCGGCTGCGGCGCCAGCCCGGCCGGGCCGGCGCCGCATGGCATCATTCGCCGAACAGCGAGCCGAGGGTCTCGGCCGCGTTGCTGTCGATGGTGTTGTAGGTCACGGTGGTGGCCTCGAAGATGTAGACGGTCGTATACCGGCCGAGACGCTCCAGGATTTCCTCCTGCAGCGATTCCGGCACGACGTTCATGTTGAGGTACCACGCCGTCGACGACAGCCGTGTCTGGAACGTCCCGTACTCCTGCATCAGCTCATAGAACGCGTCGGCATCCTGATCGCGGCAGACGATCACCAAGTTTCCTGCCATTCCCTTTCCTCCCGCTCGTCGGTCGATCCCCGGGGCCTGATGACTCGGGGAACGCGCCTGCGTTGCCGCGAGAACGGCCGCACCGGGCCCCGGGGGCTAACCCTGATCATACCCGCTTAGTCGTATCCGGCTGCTGATGCCCGACATGGTTTGCGTCGGCGTGCGGCTGGCGGGTTCACGGCCGGGCCGGATCGCGGCATAATTCGGGCCTGCATGCCGGCCGAAAGGCGGCGGCCGGGTTGTGCCCGTCCCGCGCCCCCGCCGTTCGCCCGCTTGCCGGGCACGATCGTGCGCCGCCCGCTCCGTCCCCGGACGGTTGTAGCTGAAATACAGGTTGGTGTAGTGTCGTGCCGTCGCGGGCCGGCTCGGCCGGCGCGCGTGCGCGAGATCGTCAGTCAATCGAATTACCGCGCCCGTGCGCTTTGCCATGAATCAACATCGACTGCCGGCTGGGTCCGGCCTTACCGGGGAGGGCGCCTGATGGACGTCGGATTCTTCAATCCGAACCGGACCGCCAACGCGTCCGCGTGGCGCGTTCTGCCGAACCGGTGGGATTTCATCGCGTTTCCGCTGATCATCTGCCTGATCGCGATGGCGGTCGTCGGCTTCCACGAAACGATGGCGCCGATCGGCGTGCTGCAGACGCAGAAGATCTCGCTCGATCCGTCGAACCTGCCCGAATATGCGCTGCGCACCACGTTGCGGATGCTCGCGGCGATGGTCGCGTCGCTCGTGTTCACGCTGATCTACGGCACGCTCGCGGCCAAGAGCCGCCGCGCGGGCATGGTGCTGATCCCGATCCTCGACATCCTCCAGTCGGTGCCGGTGCTCGGCTTCATCTCGTTTACGGTCACGTTCTTTCTCGCGCTGTTCCCGAGCCGCGTGCTCGGCGCGGAGCTCGCGGCGATCTTCGCGATCTTCACGAGCCAGGCGTGGAACATGACGTTCAGCTTCTACCAGTCGCTGCGCACGGTGCCGCGCGATCTCGACGAAGTGTCGCGCGGCTTTCACCTGACCGCGTGGCAGCGCTTCTGGAAGCTCGAGGTGCCGTTCTCGATGCCGGGCCTGATCTGGAACATGATGATGTCGATGTCGGGCGGCTGGTTCTTCGTCGTCGCGTCGGAGGCCATCACGGTCGGCAACCAGACCATCACGCTGCCGGGGATCGGCGCGTATCTCGCGCAGGCCATCTCGGACAAGAACCTCGGTGCGATCGGCTGGGTGATCCTCACGATGACGCTCGTGATCCTCGCGTACGACCAGTTCCTGTTCCGTCCGCTCGTCGCATGGGCCGACAAGTTCCGCATGGAAAACACGAGCTCGGGCAATGCGCCGGAGTCGTGGCTGCTCGATCTCGTGCGCCGCACGCGCCTGATCCATCAGTTGCTCGTGCCGGCCGGCTGGTTCTTCGCGAAGGCGGCGCGGATTCCGCTGCGCATGCCGCTGTCGGGCGCGATGCGCTTCACGCTGCCGCGCGTCGAGAAGAAGGCGTCGCGCACCGTCGACATCGCGTGGGCGGTCCTCGTGCTGATCGGCACGGCCTATGTGGTGTGGCGGGTCATCAGCTTCGTGGCGACCGGCGTGACGATGGCCGAGGTCGGCCACGTGTTCGTGCTCGGGCTCATCACGCTGCTGCGCGTGGTCGTGCTGATCGCGATCGCGTCGGTGATCTGGGTGCCGATCGGCGTGTGGGTCGGGCTGCGCCCCAGGCTGGCCGAGAAGCTGCAGCCGCTCGCGCAGTTCCTCGCCGCGTTCCCGGCCAACCTGCTGTTCCCGGTGTTCGTGATCGTGATCGCACGATTCCACCTGAACCCGGACATCTGGCTGTCGCCGCTGATCGTGCTCGGCACGCAGTGGTATATCCTGTTCAACGTGATCGCCGGCGCAACGTCCTACCCGAACGACTATCGCGAAGCGGCGACGAATTTCCGCATCCGCGGCTGGCAGTGGTGGCGGCAGGCGATCCTGCCCGGCATCTTCCCGTACTACGTGACGGGCGCCATTACCGCTTCGGGCGGCGCGTGGAACGCAAGCATCGTGTCCGAGTTCGTACAGTGGGGCGATACCAAGATCGAGGCGCACGGCCTCGGTGCGTATATCGCGCAAACCACCGCCGCCGGCGATTTCCCGAAGATCATCCTGGGCATCGCCGTGATGTCCCTGTTCGTCACCCTGTTCAACCGCCTGCTGTGGCGCCCGCTGTATGCCTTCGCCGAAGCGAAGCTGCGGCTCGACTGAGACCGATTGAGAGCGAAACGCGATGCAAAATCCGAATGCTGTAAACGCCCCCGTCCAGACGAACCAGCCGCCGCGTCTCGGTGAGGAGATCCTGCGCGTCGATCACGTCTGCCGCGGCTTCAACAAGACGCAGGGCGAGCTGCTGGTGCTCGACGACGCGAACCTGTCGCTGCGCGAAGGCGAGATCGTCGGCCTGCTCGGCCGCTCGGGCTCCGGCAAGTCGACGCTGCTGCGGATCATCGCCGGCCTGATCGAGCCGACCGGCGGCGAGGTGTCCTATCTCGGCAAGCCGCTGAACGGCCCGGCCGAAGGCGTCGCGATGGTGTTCCAGACCTTCGCGCTGTTCCCGTGGCTCACCGTGCTGCAGAA
>NZ_JPGL01000012.1 GCF_000732615.1 Burkholderia paludis | reverse complement strand
ACGGCCAGCGGCAGCCAGTCGCTCGCGCTCGGTCTGAACAATGTCGTGAGCGGCGCGCAATCAGGCGCGGTCGGCAGCAACAACACGGTGTCCGCGAACAACGCGTTCGTGCTGGGCAACAACGTGACGGATGCGGTGGACAACTCGGTGGTGCTGGGTAACAACTCGACGGTGGCGGCGGCGAACACCAACTACTACAACCCGGGCAGCGGCACGCTGTCGGGCACGGCAAGCGGAGTAGTGAGCGTAGGCGCGGCGGGCGCCGAACGGGAGATCACGAACGTGGCACCGGGCAGCAACGCGACGGACGCGGTGAACGTGAGCCAGCTGCAATCGCTGGCGAGTGCGGTGGCGGCCGGCCAGACGCACTACTACAGCGTGAACGACGGTGGCGCGCAGGGAGGCAACTACGCGAACGACGGCGCGACCGGCGCGGATGCGCTGGCGGCGGGCGTCGGCGCGTCGGCGGCGGGTGCGTCCGGCGTGGCGATCGGCAGCGGTGCGTCGGCGTCGACGACCGGTACCGTGTCGATCGGCCAGAACGCGGGCGCGAACGCGACCAGCGTGTCGGACGTGAACATCGGCAACGACGCGGGCGCGAATGCGGCCGGCGGACAGAACACGGCGATCGGCCCTGGCGCGGGGAACGGTGTCAACGGCACGCTGAACACGAGCATCGGCAGCCTGAGCGGCGAAAGCGTGCAGGGCAATTACAACAGCAACATCGGCAGTCAGGCCGGTGCGCTGACGGTCGGCAATGCGAACGCGAACTTCGGGCTCAACGCGGGCGTCCAGGTGACGGGCAACACCAACGTGGGGATCGGCGCGGCGGCGGGCGCGGGCGTGACCGGCAACGGCAACGTGTCGATCGGCGCGGGGGCGAACGCGGCGTCCTACAGCGTGGACGCGACCACCGGCCAGGTCGCGTCGACGGGCACGGCGGGCCTTGCCGTGAGCAACACGGTCGCGCTTGGCAACGGCGCGATGGCGAACAACAACGGCGACGTTGCGCTCGGCGCCGGCTCGACGACCGCCGCCGCCAATCCGACCAGCGGCGCCACCATCACGACCGCGTCCGGCGGGCAACTCACGCTGTCCGGTTTTGCCGGCGCGAATCCGACCAGCGTGGTGTCGGTCGGCGCGCCGGGTGCCGAGCGGCAGATCACCAACGTGGCGGCGGGGCGCGTCACGGCGACGTCGACCGATGCGGTCAACGGCAGTCAGCTCTATGCCGTTGCCAGCGAGGTGGATACGGCCGTGAACGGCGGCGGCATCAAATACTTCCATGCGAATTCGACCGCGGCCGATTCGAACGCGGTGGGTACCGACAGCATCGCGGTCGGCCCGACCGCGACCGCCAACGGCGATTCGTCCATCGCGGAAGGCTCGGGCGCCGTGGCGGGCGTCAGCGGCAATCAGGCGGTGTCGGGCGACGTCGCGCTCGGCAGCGGCGCACAGGCGACGGGCGGCAACTCGCTCGCGCTGGGCAACGGCGCCAGCGTCGCGACGCTCGGCGGCGTGGCACTGGGCGCGGGGTCGGTAGCCGACCGTGCGGCCGGTACCTATGTCGATCCGATCAGCGGAAGCAGTTTCACGACGACGCTGGGTGCGGTGTCCGTCGGGGCATCGGGCGCATTGCGACAGATCACGAACGTCGCGCCCGGCACGCAACTGACCGATGCGGTCAATCTGGGCCAGCTCGAGAGTGCAATCAGCACGCTGGACCAGACGATCAACAGCCTGCCCGCCCAGACGGTCGTACCGTCGACGGGGGGCGATCAGACCTGGATCACCGGCAACCCGACGACGTTCACGCCGCCTTCGGCAAGCGGCCAGAACGCGACTGCCGCCGGTAGCGGTTCGGTCGCGTCCGGCAGCGGCAGCACCGCCCTGGGCGATCATGCCACCGCGAGCGGAGCGAACTCGGTCGCCCTTGGCGCGAATTCGGTCGCGACGGCGGCGAACACCGTGTCGGTTGGCTCGGTCGGCAACGAGCGCACGATCAGCAATCTTGCGCCGGGCGTGAACGGCACCGATGCGGTCAACGTGAACCAGTTGAACAGCGGGGTTTCGAATGCCGTCGCGCAAGCGAACCAGTACACGAACCAGCAGATCGAAGGGCTGAAGAACGACATGAACAGCGGCGTCGCGGCCGCGATGGCTGTCGCGGGCCTGCCTCAGCCGACCGGGCCGGGCAAGAGCATGGTCGCGGTCGCGGGTTCGACGTGGCAGGGGCAGCAGGGGCTCGCGCTTGGCGTCTCGACCGTGTCGGAAAACGGCAAGTGGATCTACAAGGGTGCGCTGACGACGAGTAGCCGCGGAGGCACCGGCGCGGTGCTTGGCGCGGGTTATCAATGGTGAGCCCGCGGTGCGGCGGCTGCGCGACCGCGCCGCCGCCGCGTCCGTGGCGCGGATGACGTGCGCGATGCTGCGCAACGGAATGGCGAGATGAGGGGGGCAACATGAATTCATACGTCGAGATGCTGCAACAGTTCAACCGGCTCAAGCAGGAGATCGAGAGCGCGAGGACGCGCGAGATGCGCCGTTTCCTCGGCGAGCTGATCGATCTGCTCGACAGGAACGGCATCAGCCTGAGCGACCTCATCGAATATCGCGCGGCCACCGGGCATAGGGTACGGCCGGCGATACCGCCGAAATACATGGATCCCGCGACGGGCCGGACCTGGACCGGCCGGGGCCGCGAGCCGCAATGGATTCGCGGCAAGGATCGCAGCGTGTTCCTGATCGACCGGGACGACGAGCGAGCGCCCTGACGGGCGACGGCGGGACGACGTGTGCCGCGCCAAAGTGCCTTTGGCGCGGCATCGCAATCCGGCAGCATGAAGCGTGGCGGCGCAGGCCGGCCAGACTGGCGCACAGCCGGCACTTGATGACAAATCCTCACTATGTAGTTCCGATAATTCGTTTGCTGCACGGGTATTGGCTACCCACAATTCCTTCACCTCTTTAGCGGTGCAAGGTTCTTCGGAGACGGAACCGCGGTGATTGATCGACCGGCCGGTCCGGCGCCTTCGTCGAAGGTGCCCGGTGACGGACGCGATCCGCCGCACGCAGGAGGTCGCCGACGCGCGGCAGCCGCGCGTTGCATCCCGACCCACACAAGAAGGACTGCCATGATGTTCCGCATTCGTTCGATTTCCGGCGTTGCATTGACCGCCGCGATCCTCGCGTTCCAGGCCGGCGCGGCCCATGCCCAGGAGACGGTCGTCAAGGTCGGCGTGGCCGGCCCGCTGACGGGCGGCGGCGCCGCGTACGGCAAGGACATCGAGAACGGCGTGCGCATGGCCGTCGACGAGGCGAATGCCGCGCATACGACGGTGGGCGGCAAGCCCGTGAAGTTCGTCGTCGCGTCGCAGGACGACCAGAGCGATCCGCGCACCGGCGTGCAGGCCGCGCAACAATTGGCCGATGCGCAGGTGGCCGTCGTGATCGGCCACTTCAACTCGGGCACGACGCTGCCCGCATCGAAGATCTACGCGAAGGCCGGCATTCCGATGATCACGCCGTCGGCGACCAATCCCGACATCACGCGCGCCGGGCTCGGCACCGTGTACCGTGTGATCGCGACGGACACGCAGAACGCCGGCAACGCGGGCGCGTATGCGGCGAGCGTCACCAAGGCGAAGCGCATCGCGATCATCGACGATCGCACCGCGTTCGGCCAGGGCGAAGCGGACGAATTCGAGAAGGCCGTGAAGGCGAACGGCGGCACGATCGTCACGCGCGAATTCACGAACGACAAGGCCGTCGATTTCAGCGCGCAGCTCACGAAGATCAAGAGCACGAATGCCGATCTCGTGTTCTTCGGCGGCCTCGACGCCCAGGCCGCGATGCTCGTGAAGCGCATGCGCCAGCTCGGCATCCGCGCGCAGTTCCTCGCGGGCGGCGGCGTGATGAACGCGAACTTCATCCGGCTGGCCGGCAACGCGGCGGAAGGCGCGGCCGTGTGGGAGTACGGGCAGCCGCTGTCGCGGCTCGCGAAGGGCAAGCAGTTCGAAACGAAATTCAAGCAGAAGTACGGCGTCGACATGCTCGCGTATGCGCCGTTCGCGTACGACGCGACGTGGATCGCGATCAATGCGATGCAGAAGGCGAACTCGACGAAGCCGGCCGATTTCAACGGCGCGCTGAAGGGCACGCGCTACGACGGCATCACGGGCACGATCGCGTTCACGAGCACGGGCGACCTGAAGAACCCGAGCTCGACGCTGTACGAAGTGAAGAACGCCGCGTGGCAGCCCGTCACGACGAAATCGGCGGACTGAACGCAACGCGCGCGCGGGCTTTCGCTGCGATGCCGGACGTGCTGAAATGCCATTGGCGGTCCGGCGCGATCGCGGCGCCCGCCGGCCCGGCCGACGGGCCGGCCTGCCCGCGCGACGCGGCATGAACAACCCACGGGCGCGGCCGGCAGGCTGCGCCCTTCATGTGCAACTGGAGTCAGTCGTGAGTTCTCAAGTCGTCATCGTCGGCGGTGGTGTGATCGGCAGCTCGATCGCCTATTTCCTGCGCGCCACCGATCCCACGGTTTCCGTGACCGTCATCGAGCGCGATCCCAGCTATGCGAAATCGTCGTCGGCGTTGTCGGCCGCGTCGATCCGCCAGCAGTTCTCGACGCCGCTGTCGATCCAGATGTCGCTGTTCGGCATCGATTTCCTGCGCACGATCGGCGAACGGCTCGAAGTGGACGGCAACCGGCCGTCGATCGATCTGCACGAAGGCGGCTACCTGTTCCTCGCGACGCCGGCCGGCGAGGCGACGCTGCAGGATAATCATGCGCTGCAGACGCGCCTCGGCGCCGATATCCGGCTGATGGATCGCGATGCGCTGCGCGCGAAGTTTCCGTGGCTGAACGTCGACGATCTCGTGTCGGGCGCCTATGGCGTGAGCGGCGAGGGGTGGTTCGACGGCTACGGGCTCGTGCAGGCGCTGCGCAAGAAGGCGCAGGCGCTGGGCGCGCGCTACGTGGCGGCGGATGTGACGGGCGTCGAGCGCGACGGCCGCAAGGTGACACAGGTGGTCACGCACGACGGCGAGCGCCATGCGTGCGACACGCTCGTCAACGCGGCCGGTGCGTGGACGCGCACGCTGTCGGCGATGATGGGCATCGACATTCCCGTGCATGCGCGGCGCCGCAGCATCTTCAACGTGTCGTCGCCGGCGAAGCTCGCGGATTGTCCGCTGCTGATCGACCCGACGGGCGTGTATTTCCGGCCGGAAGGGCGGACGTATATCTGCGGGATGTCGCCGAGCGCCGACCGCGACCCGGACGACCTGCCGCTCGACGAAGTCGATCACGAACTGTTCGACGAGGTGATCTGGCCGACGCTCGCGCATCGCGTGCCGGAATTCGAGGCGTTGCGCGTGCAGAACTGCTGGTCCGGATACTACGAATACAACGTGTTCGACCACAACGCGATCATCGGGTATCACCCGGAACTCGACAACGTGGTGTTCGCGAACGGCTACAGCGGCCACGGGCTGCAGCAAGGGCCGGCGACGGGGCGCGGCGTCAGCGAACTCATCCTGGGCGGGCGTTACGACACGCTCGACCTGTCGACGCTCGGCTGGGCGCGCGTGCTGGAAAACCGCCCGATCGTCGAAAAGAACGTCGTGTAGCGCGGCGTAGCCCGCCCGCCGTGGAGCGGGCGGGATTCTCCTTGTGTCTCGACTCATTGGCCCGACTGTGTCGGGCTTTTTTTGTGGGTGCGCCCGGCTGTCGGGCCGGCTACCTGTCAGATCGAGTCCCGGCGAATACAGATGACTGCCGCCGGGATTCGGTGTCCGCGGCAGAGTGATGTGCCATTCGTCATCCCCTCATCCTGCGCGATCACCTCCAGCAACATGACAGTGCCGCACGGTGCACCACCGACGGCAGCGCGACTGTCTTGCTGATTCGTGACTGCGCACGTCACTTCTTGCTCTGCACGAAGGTGCTGCCGTTGTAGCGATACTGACGCGTCACGTGCGCGGTCTCGTCGATGAAAGACCAGTTGATCTTGAATCCGAGCGGATCGTCAAGCCACTCGATCGCAAGCCAGGGCGATCGATTGTTGACGTAGGTATCGAGCGACACGGTGTGCAAGCAGCTTTGCACGGGCATCGAATATCTCGGCACTGCGGCATTCCCGTCGATCTGGAGTGCATACAGGGTGCTTTCCTCCCCCGCGCCGCAATATCCCGTCGGATTGTTGCTCGACGACTGACTGACGACAACCAGCACGATCTCCTTTCCGTCGACGACCTTCGAGTCCGCCGACGGAAAGCCGATGCTCGATGCGGAAGAGACAGCCCGACGCAGTGCAGTCGGTAACTTCACCGTGATCGAGCGGTGATGGGCAATGTCGACCTCGATCAGTCGCTTCCCATCCTCATCCTGCTGCAGGTGGCGCCCATTTGACAGTCGAATCGAGGTGGGCGCCTCTTCGTCTGCAAGAACGTTCGCCGTACCGGCGAGGGCGACGGAAATGACGCAACATTTAACGACCGAAGATATGATCGACATAGCAGATTCCGGAATACATCCATCGATGGTCTTTGCCCTGACCGCCCTTCATTTTCTTGTATTCGTCCTTATCGCGGTCGTGTAGTTCCGCTTCGGTTTTCCCGATGTTCGTCGGATCTTTCATGTCCCAGCCAATGTTGCCTGTCTGGGTGTCGCACTGTATGTCGCGACGTTCAAGCGTCTGCGTTTTCGTGTTGGCCTTGTAGTAGCTCCCCCCATTCCAGCGAGTGAAGGTCTCGCGCCTCAATTGCTCTTCGGTGTAGGGCACCCCGTCGAAGCTGGCAATCGCTGCCTTTTGCTTCAACTGCCATAGCGCGACACCGGCCTTGATATTCTCCTTCCAGCTCCAGACTTGCTCATAGCTGGGTGCGGGATTCGTCATCTGCGTTATCCCGTAGCCCTTGTCGCCGGCAACTACCGGTTCGTTGTCGGCGTTGATGAAGTTCTTGAAGCGGCTCTCTTGCTCGAGGATCAGATCGAATCCAGCAGTATTCGGAATCGCCTTAAGGTAGTTCAGGACATCGTCTTTCGCAGGATTCTTTCCAAGAATGAAGACGGTTCGTCGAAAATCAGTCGTACCCGCCTTCACTTCGACGGACAGCTTCCCGCCGATGATCTTGTCGTTCAGCTTTGCGTCCCAGGTCGTGTCGTTGCTCGTGAATGAGCCGGTCTCCGAGAACGACCTGACCTTCTTCCCTCGCTTGGCCGACTCGCGCAACGAACTGACCTGGGCGTCCCACACGATGCTCCATTTCCATTGGTAAGGTGGTGGGTCATTCGTCTCGATCTCGAACGTGACGGAAGGGAACCGAGTAGTCTCGTCGATATAGAACTTGTCCCCGGTCTTCGGGTGGACCCATTCACCGATGTCGCTCTGAATAACGGCCTTCACCAGCGATTTTTGATCGGTACCGGTCGTCGACGCATGTTTTACGTGCCGCGTCACGGTCTTACGTTTCTTCGTCGCTGTCATCGTCGACCTCCTTGTAGACGGTGAGAGAAAGGGATTCAGGTTGATCGGTGTAGACGTGCCGAGTGAATCCATCTGCATCGCTGTAACCGCTCCACTTCTTGCCCGACTCGCTTTCGATCTCGTAGTGTGTGTGCGGCAGGACGGTCGTGCCGTCGTCGTCGACCAGGTGGAACTGCTCGTGATACCGCGGGGCATCGCCCGCATGGGGCAGGCCGGGAAGCGCGTAGCCTTGCGCGGTCGGCCCGTCGAAGCTGTGCGTCGTACCCTTGATGTCGATCCTGCCTGGCGCATGGATCTGGACGCCGCCATTCGCGATCCGGATGTAGGCGCCACCCGACGTAAGGAGGAGTTCCTGATCGGCCGCGACTTCGACCTTGGCCGTTGTCGAAAGCACCTTCACTGATTTCCGGGCGGTCAACTCGATGTTGTCCGAGTGGGCCTGCAGTTCGATCTTGCCGCGCCCGGCGAACAGTTTCATGCCGGCGCCCCGGACAAAGATGCTCAGTTTGTTGGCGACACTTGCGAGAAGCGACTTCCCGATCGCCAGATGCGTGTTCCGGCCACTGACGATGTTGACGTGTTGCTCGGCCGACAGGTGAGCAGTTTCGTTCGTGGAAAGCGCGATGTCCGATGGGCTGCCGAACAACATCACGGGTTTTTTGAAGGCGTTTGCCGCTCCGGTTCCACCCCCGGCTGTTCGTCCGCCCGCGACGGCCGCGGTGGCCGAATCCTGCGTTGCGTCGGATAGCAGCTTCAGCGCATCGTATCCGGCCTGCAGGCCCTCGGCGTCATGTGCGATGCTCGCGTCGGATAGTGATTCGAGCAAGCGTTCGGCGCGTACCAATTGCTGTTGCGTCTCGCGAGCGTCGAGCGGTTGGCTGTCGAGTGCTTTCGAATACGTGGTGACGTATAGTCCGCGATTCGCGCGAACGGCGCCGTAAGTGTCTGTCCGCAGGTCGAATCCGCTTCCCAGGTAGTCGCCCCGCGCATTGCCGGTTTGCTGGATGAGGTAACCGAGATGGAGCACGGAGTTTCCTTGGCTACTGAACAACTGCACACGGTTCTGTCCGGTCGAGTCGTCCATCACCATCTGGTTGTACCCTGTTCCGGAAAACTCTTTCGACCGGTAGCCCGAAAGCAGGCCGTTCGTGTGCCACTGCGGCTTCGCTGCACCGTTGTAAACGCGTGCGATTGCGATCGGTCGGTCACAGTCGCCTCCGACGTAGTCGATCAAGACCTCTTCTCCAATTCGCGGCGGATGAACGGAGCCATACCCGCTGCCGGCATCGGACTGCGCGACCCGGACCCAACACGAAGCGCTCTCGTTGCCGTCGTTCACACGGTCCCAGATGAATCGCACCTTGATGCGGTTCAACACGTCGGTGTAGACCTCTTCGTTCTTCGGGCCGACTACCACGGCAGTCTCAAGGTGTGTCGTCGGCTTGATGTGTTCGAACGGACTACGAAACGGGACGGTGGTCCGCTGTGCTTCGATCTCGACTTGATAGGCCCCCGTCGATCCGTCGATATCCGACGACACATGCGACGCGCTGCTCAGGTCGTCTATCCCGGAATCGGCGATCAACTGGTCGAGGCTATGGGGTATTCGTGCCGACGATCGCGTGATCGGCAGGTTGTTTCGAATGGTCCATCGCACCGCAATCGTGACGAATTCACGCTGCTCGAGCGAGTTGCCGTCGTGATCGGGATGGGCATTCAATGTGAAACGTTTGCCCGCGTCGGCCGCGCGCCAACCGCCAATGCCGAAAAAACGCTTCGACCGGGATTCCCATTCTTCGATGCGAGTCTTCGACAGGGTGTCGCCGCGCTCCTGTGAGAGAAAGGTGTAGGCGCCCGTGTACTGATAGACCTCTGCCTGATCAGGCAACTCACCCTGATTTGGCATCGTCGGCCATGACGTTCCCTTTGAATTGAACGCGCCCGCCGGGTTCTTGTAGTCGAACGTGCGCGTGGTCAGCGACGTGCTCTGCAGTGTACGCTTGCCGCTCCATTGCGTCAGTGCGCCCGATGCAAGCGTCGTTCCGGCACTGGAGAAGTCGAGCGGCAGCGCTTCGTCGAGCGCGGTCAGGCGGTCTGTAATGATGAGTCGATGCGCCTTGCCGTCACTGTCGTGTTTCCAGTAGCCATATAGCCCTTCAGACTCCAGAAGCCGGTGAACGAAATTCCAATCGCTCTCGTTCTGGCGGCAGAATGAGAGCGAAGGAAGAGAGCGGGAAAGATGAAACTCGTAGAGGCCGCGCGCTTGTGGATGCGCATTGAACACGTCCGTAACGATTGCATCGGCGGGTTGGTCCTGCCAGATTTTCTGATCACGACGAAAGCGCAGGAAATGCATCCATGAGGCCATCGTTATCTGATGAAATGTCAGCCCGCCATCGGCACCCAGGCGCCGCGCCGTATGCACATAGCCGTGGTGTGGTGCATACGATCCGTTGCGCTGCTGAATCCAGAGGGTAGCGGGTTGCGCGATAAGTTTCTTGAGTTCGATGCTCGAGCTTGTCGTTGCGACGTCGACAACAAACTCGAAATCGCGCCCGAGCCGCGATTCCCCAATCGTCTGGTGGGGAAGCAGAACGTTGCCACCCAACGACGTGTCCAGCTTGAGAAGACGGTCTTGCTGAATCAGCCCGCCTCGAAAAATCTGCATCAGATTGCGAGTATCCATCTGCATACCTTTCTATATTCATTCATAGGCATGCGAACTAGTGATGACGCATTGCCATTTGGCGGAATTGTACAGAATGAAAATTTTAACGAATCTCAAAAAACAGCAATGGAGATACGAAAATTTACGTGATCCTATTTGTTAGTCACGGTGATGGAGACGGAGACGGAGACGGAGACGGAGACGGAGACGGAGACGGAGACGGAGACGGAGACGTAAAAAGGACTGGTCAGTTGGACAGCTGGTATGCGACGTGATGATCGATCGCGCTTCTATAACTGCCGGATGACTTGCTTCGAGTTTGTTTAACGAATGAGCGTCGATACACGCGCTTCTTCGTCCGAGGCAGAAACTGCCCCTTGCTTTGGTCTGGCACACCGAAGGACACAAGCTGCGTGGTGGGGGATGTTCGCGAGGCACGCTGGAGCGGCCTGCTGCTTCGTGAGACAGACGGTTACGCCACGTCGAACAATGCGCGGGAAGATGCTTGCGCTAGCGGGTAGCGTGAAAGATGTTGCTTCAGGGCGAAATGCCGACGGATCGGGCCGAAGCAGGAGAAGACGGCATGAATGCGCTTCGCGGCGTGGAAGCTGCATTTGCGTTGCTCGACCTCGACCTGCTTGGCGAAGCCGACGCAGAACGAGTCGCATTCGAGACGAAGCGTTTCGTGGCTCGCCATGACGCCGCGCCCGAACGGGGCGGCCGGGATGTCGCGCACGCGGGGGCGGAGGCGGTCATGCCGGTACGCGGCGCAACTTTTGCAGCCGGAAATCCAGCGGCGCGCCCGGTGTGTCCAGTGAACCGCCGTACGCGGAACGACACATACGGCGGCATGACAGGGGACGGGTGCAACCCCATCCCCTAATCGATCGCGTGCTACCCGACGCCGTAAACCGCGTCGCGCAGATCGACCGTGTACTGACCGTTCATCCCTTCATAAAGCGTGTTCGACAGCGACACGACGGTGAGCCCGCGTGCGCGGTCGACGAACCACGAGTGGCCGTAGACGCCGCCCCAGCGCCAGGTGCCCGGCGACTCGGGCGACGCCGCCGCGAGCGGGTCGTGCAGCACGGAAAAGCCGATCCCGAAGCCCGTGCCGGGCCGGTCCGGCAACGCGAGCGTGCCGGTCTGCACGCGGCCCATCTCGTCCACCAGCTCGGGCGGCAGCACGGCGCCGCCGCCCGCGCGCAGCGTATCCAGCACGTTCAGCACATCGCCGGCGGTGCCGACCATTCCGGCGCCGCCCGACGCGAACGCATGCGCATCGAGCGCGCGCGCCGGCGAGTACGTCACGCCGACGGTGCCATCGAAGATGGGCACGGTTTCGTTCTCGGCGAGCCGGTGCGGCTGCGGCGTATCGTTGACGTAGGGCGTCGCGAGCCGCGCGGGATCGCGTGCGACGAATGCCGTGTCGCGGATGTCGAGCGGCCGGAGCACCAGCGTATCGACCGCGTCGGCCAGCGGCAGCCCGCAGACGGCCTCGATCAGCGCGCCGGCGACGTCCATCGCCAGCGAATAGTTCCAGCCGGTGCCGGGCGCGAACAGCAGCGGCACGCTCGCGATCCGGCGCAGGTTTTCGCCGAGCGTGATCGACGCGCCGTCGAGCCCGTCGGAGACGCCCGCGCGCGCACGGGGGCCGTTGGCGTCGGCTTCCGCGAAGCGATAGCCGAGGCCGGCGGTATGCGTGAGCAGGTGACGCACCGTGATCGCCGGCACGCGGCCGTCCGGCAGCGCGGGACGGAATTCGGGCAGCCAGCGGGTGACGTCGTCGTCGAGCGACAGCCGGCGCTGCGCGACGAGCGCCATGGCCGCTGCCGAGACGATCGGCTTGGTCACCGACGCGAGCCGGAACAGCGTGTCCTCGCGCATCGGCGTGCGCGCCTCACGGTCGGCGAACCCGGCCGCGCGGCGATACACGGGCTCGCCGTCGCGGGCGATCAGGACGACCGCGCCGACCAGGCGCCGCGTTTCGAGTTGACGGGACAGGACCGCATCGACGCGCTCGGCGAGTGCGGGATCGGGCGACGGCTGAAGTGACGATGCTCGGTTCGGGGTCATCGAGGACTCTGTCGTGAAAGGGCGAGCCGACATGTTAGGCGTCGCATGCCGGCCGCGCCATTAATCCATACGTGGAACAGGGCTACGTGCGCGGCGCCCGCCCGGAAGGCGCTCCGCGACGCATGCGAAGGGCGGCGGGCAAAATATGCCCAAGCGGCGCGCGGCGTTCGTTAGAATCTGCTTTCGTCGAAGAAACAACGCCATTGCATTGGTGCAGAGCAGTATCGCGTCACGGACGCTGCTCATCCTGATTCCATCGTTCATCTTTCACCGGAGGCGAGCATGCCAGGTTTACTTCCCGATGTTGACCGCGAGGGGCTCCTCGAATACTCGGTGGTGTACACCGATCGCTCGATCAATCATATGTCGCAGCGCTTCCAGGGCGTCATGCGCGACATCTCCGGCACGCTGAAAGACGTCTATCACGCGAAGTCGGTCGCGATCGTCCCGGGCAGCGGGACGTTCGGCATGGAAGCCGTGGCGCGGCAGTTCGCGACGAACCGGAAGTGCCTGGTGATCCGCAACGGCTGGTTCAGCTATCGCTGGTCGCAGATCTTCGACATGGGCGGCATTCCGTCCGAAACGATCGTACTGAAGGCGCGCCCGGTCGAAGCGGGGCGGCAGGCCGCCTATGCGCCGGCGCCGATCGACGAAGTGGTGGCCGCGATCCGCGAGCACAAGCCGGATCTGGTCTTTGCGCCGCACGTCGAAACCGCGTCCGGGATGATGCTGCCCGATGGCTATCTGCGCGCGGTGTCCGACGCCGTGCACGCGGTCGGCGGGATGTTCGTGCTCGACTGCATCGCGTCCGGCACGGTCTGGGTCGACATGCAGGCCAGCGGCGTCGATATCCTGATCAGCGCGCCGCAGAAGGGCTGGAGTGCGTCGCCGTGCTGCGCGATGGTCATGCTCGGCGCGCTCGCCCGCGAGCGGATCGACGCGACGACCAGCACCAGCTTCGCCTGCGATCTGCGCAAGTGGCTGCAGATCATGGAGGCGTACGAGAACGGCGGGTTCGCATACCACGCGACGATGCCCACGGACAGCCTCACCACGTTGCGCGACGTGATGAAGGAAACCGGGGCCTACGGTTTCGACAAGGTGAAGGCGGAGCAGCTCGAACTCGGCGCGCGCATTCGCGCGCTGCTGGCCGCCAAGGGGTTCCGGAGCGTGGCGGCCGAAGGTTTCGAGGCGCCGGGCGTCGTGGTCAGCTACACGGACGACGACGGCATCCGGTCCGGGAAGAAGTTCGCCGACGTCGGCCTGCAGATCGCGGCCGGCGTTCCGCTGCAATGCGACGAGCCCGACGATTTCAAGACCTTCCGCCTCGGGTTGTTCGGCCTGGACAAGCTGCATGACGTCGACGGCGCGGTCGCCCGGTTCTCCGATGCGCTGGACCGGATTCTGTAGGCCGGTTCGCGGGCCCGGTGCGCGCGCGGGCGGCGCGCGCCGGCGGCCCGCCGCGTCGCCGCCGGCGCGGCCCTCTCGATCCATTCATCGACACCGTCAACCGGAAGGGTTTGCATGGAATACGTTGTTCGACGGGAAGTCCCGTCGGTGTCCGATTACATCGGAATTCGTCTTGCCGCGGGCTTGAGCAGGAAGTCGGAGCAGGCCGCGACGATCGGCCTGAAGAACGGGCTTTTCAGCGTCGTGGCTTACCTCGGCAGCGTGCCGGTCGGCATCGGCCGGGTGATCGGCGACGGCGGGTGTTTCTTCGAGATCGTGGATATCGCGGTATTGCCGGCGCACCAGAAGAAGGGCGTGGGCGACCTGATCATGCGGGCGCTCATGCGCTACGTTCACGAGAATGCGCCGCCGACCGCCTATGTCAGCCTGATGGCGGATCACGGCACGCCGACGTTCTACGAACGCTACGGTTTTCAGCCTTCGCTGCTGCCGGAGAAGGCGGGAATGTTCCTGCGCATCGCGTAACGCACGGGGCGCGCACGCCCCGGCATGTCCGCCCCGGCAAGAGACGAGGAATGGCAATGAAGGTCGAAGGGCGCGGCCGCGCCGGCGCGACCGGGCGTCACGCGGCAACCGGCGCGCGACATGCGGGCATCGGGCCCGTCGCAAAGAGCACCGACCCGCGTGACTACCAGGACGCGCCGGGGATCGCGGCCGTCATGCCGAAAGTGTTTCCCGACGGTTTTGTCGTCGACGTGCATCGGCATGCGCGCGCGCAGCTCGTCTATACGACGACGGGCATCGCCGAAGTTATCGTCGGCCAGTCGCTGTGGATGATCCCGCCTCGTCGCGCGCTCTGGATTCCGCCCGACCTTCCGCATGCGATGCGCGCGCGCGGGCAGCTCGAGATGCGCACCGCGTACGTCGATCCGCGAGCGTACCGGTCGGCGCATCCGGATCGGCCGGCACTGGTCAACGTATCGTCGCTGCTGCATGAATTGATCGTGCGCGCGTCGTCGTTCCCGATCGAGATCCGCCCCGACGGACGCGACGATCTCGTGATCCGGCTCATGCTCGCCGAGATCGCGTGGTCCCCCGAACAGCCGTTGCCGCTTCCGTCCGGCCAGGATCGGCGTCTTGCCCGGGTCTGCGACGCGATCCTCGCGGATCCGGCCGATCCGCGCACGCTGACGGAATGGGCCCGCGAAGTCGGGGCGTCGAGCCGCACGCTGGCCCGGCTGTTCAACGCGGAAACCGGGCTGTCGTTCAGCCAGTGGCGGCAGCAGGCCCGGATCTCGGCCGCGCGCCCGTTGCTGGCGTCGGGGCGCTCCGTGATCGCGGTCGCGGCCGAGCTGGGCTATGAAACCACGAGCGCATTCTCGACCGTGTTTCGCCGGTGCGCCGGCATGACGCCCAGCGCTTACGCGAAACTGTCCGATTCCGCGTAGCAAACGTCCTTCCAGCCCACGCGGGCGGCGGCATGCGCGCTTATCGTGTCGGTCATCGATACCACCGACCGAAAGAGGTAAGCCGACATGACACGACACGACATCGAATTCCCGTCCGAAGCCGCCACGCTGCGAGGCTGGTTCTACGCGCCGG
The DNA here is from genome assembly GCF_000732615.1 of Burkholderia paludis. Taxonomy (GTDB): domain Bacteria; phylum Pseudomonadota; class Gammaproteobacteria; order Burkholderiales; family Burkholderiaceae; genus Burkholderia; species Burkholderia paludis. Next base: position 191,493 of record NZ_JPGL01000012.1, on the reverse strand, counting down.
CGCGGCGCGCCGATACGGAAACGTATCCCGCCATCGTGATGGCGCACGGCTTCTCGGGCGTGAAGGAGCAGTATCTGGACCGCTACGCCGAGGTGTTCGCCGCCGGCGGCTTCGGCGTGCTGCTATACGATCACCGGAACTTCGGCTCGAGCGACGGGCATCCGCGGCAGGAGATCGACCCGGTGCAGCAGAAGCGCGGCTATCGCGATGCGATCAGCTATCTGCTGACCCGCCCGGACGTCGACGCCGCACGCATCGGCATCTGGGGCACCAGCTACAGCGGCGGCCACGTGCTCGAAGTCGCCGCCGTCGATCGCCGCGTCAAATGCGTGGTGTCGCAGGTGCCGACGATCAGCGGGTATCAGTCGGCGCTGCGCCGCACGCGTGCCGATCTGGTGCCCGCGACGCTGGCCCGCTTCGAGGAAGATCGCCGGCAGCGGTTCGCGGGCGGACAGCCGGCGATGCTGCCGGCTGTCAGTGCCGATCCGACGGCGGCCTGCGCGATGGCCGGCGCGGATGCGTACCGGTTCTTCGTCGAGTCGGCGGCGCGGTGCGCGCCGAACTGGCGAAACGAGGTGACGTTGCGCAGCGCCGAGATGTCCCGCGAGAACGAGCCGGGCCAGTACGTCGAGCGCATTTCGCCGACCCCGTTGCTGATGATCGTGGCCGACCAGGATCTGCTGACGCCCACCGATCTTTGCCTCAAGGCGTGGGAAAACGCGCTGGAACCGAAGCGCCTGCTGCAGATCAAGGGCGGGCATTTCACGCCGTATATCGAGCACTTCGACACGACCAGCCGGGCGGCGCTGGCGTGGTTCAGCCTGCATCTGTCGGACGCGCGCTGACCGGCCCGTCGCGGCGCTCGCGGTGCCGGCCGCTGGCAGGAACGGCGCCGCCGGCTGTTTCCAAAGGCGCCGGCAGGTGGGACCGAAGCGGCGGCGGCCGCCAGCCGATGCCGATCGGCCGGCCCGGAGCGCCGCCGGCGAGCGGCCCGCCAGGCCGTTGCACGGGCGACGTGCGGCCGTTTCACGCGAACGGCGGCCGCCGATGCGTCGTCATATGAAGTAATAGCTGTAATCCCGCCTGAAATCTTCCATCCGGCGACTCGGGCTAGACTGGGCTCGCCTTGATCCCCCCCCAAGGTGTTGTGTTTTCTTGGCTGGGCCCGCGCTCGTCGACCTGTCGGCGCGGGCCGATTTTTCGGGCGGGCGCCGGCGGCCGCAGAACGATCGCCGAGCGGATGCACCTTGTGGAGGAACCCCAGCGTGACAGCACGCCCGACAGTCCGCGATGCCGGTTCGCTCGTGCGGATCGCCGCGTTGAGCGCGGCGACGGCAGCCGCAACCATGTTCGTCATGCCGGCGGCGTTCGCGCAAGCCAGCGAGCCCGTGACCAGCAGCGTATTCGTGCACCGGTCTTACGATACGGGCAACAGCGCGATCAACGACAACTTCCAGTACATCACCCATCCGCCCGTCCGTCCGGTCGCCGCGAGCGCACCCACGGCCACGCATGGCGGGCACCGCGGCCGCCGCGGACAGACGGGCGCCACGAACACGGCGAGCACGTCGGGGAGCGGGACGGACAGCGCGGCGATTCCGCTGCCGGCCCTGCCCGCGCAAGCGCCGTCCGGTGCGCCGGTGACGCAGTAAGCGTTTCTTTCCGCATTTTTCCCGGCAGGACGCGGCGGCCGACGACCGGTCGCCACATCCTGCGAGGTCATCGGGTGCCGCCGGGATCACGGCGGCATCGGTCAGCGCGGTGTGCGCGCTCGATGAGGGGGAGCGGGATTCTCTTGGTATCTCGCTCGTTGGCCCGACCGTGTCGGGCTTTTTTTTTTGCCGGCGGGCGGGCGTGCCGTCGACGGCCGCGTGTGGCAACATCGCGGTGATTTCCTCTTTCCCATTTCACGTCGGGGCGCCGGCGGGCCCCTCCCTTCGCGGGAGCGGCCCGGGGCGATGCGTGCCGTCGCGCGGCGCCGCTTCAGGGCAGCGGTTCGGCATCGCGAGCCACCCCGTCGGCAATCGATACCACGATTCAGGAACCAGGCCATGTTCGCGTTTCCGGTCAATCCGCGCGATCTGTTCGACGAGCGGCGCATCCAGTTCGTACGCTGGGGGATTCCGCGTGCGACGATCGCGCGCGTCGAGCAGCGCGTCACGGACAACTGGCATGACGGCCCCGGAGGATGGACCCGCGAATGGTCGCGGGAGGCCGCCGCCGCGCAGGCGGACAACCGCTGGCTGCTGGCGGCGATGCTTTACGGCGCCGCGCGGTTTCCGGTGGTCTGTACGCCGGCCCGGCAGGAAGCATTGCGCAACCAGGTGCAATGCTTCCTGCGCGCGTCGGCAAGCTTCCCCGTGCATTTCGAGCGCATCGAGGTGCGTCACGACGACGACGGCGGCGCCGTCCGGTTCCCCGCGCATGTCTACCAGCCCCGGCAGCGCGGGGAATATCCGGTCGTATGCCTGACGGGCGGCGTCGATACCGGAAAGATGGAGCTGCATCGCCTCGCGCTCGTGCTTGCCCTGTACGGGCGCTTGACGGTGGTGGCGATCGACATGCCGGGAACGGGGGAGACGGATACGCCGCTGCAACCGGACAGCGACCGGCTGTATCGCACGGTCCTGTCGCGATTCGGCGGGCGGCGCAAGAAGGCGATCGTCGGCGTGAGCTTCGGCGGGCACTGGGCCGCCAAGCTGGCGCTGCGCAACGAGGTCGATGCCGCGATCGACTGGGGCGGCCCGATCGGCGCCGCGCATCGCGACGCCGGCGCGCTGGCGCAGTTGCCGAACGGCATGACGGGCATCGTCGCGAACGCGGCGCGCCTGCCGGGGTTGCCCGACGTCGCGGCCATGGAGCGCTTTCTGGGCCTGTTCTCGCTGAGGAACCAGGGATGGCTCGACGGTGCCGACTGCGCACCGCTGCTGGCGGTCAACGGCGATTGCGATCCGTACATCCCCGATGAGGACGTGCGGGTTTTCAGCGCCTATCCGTCGGCCCGGGTCTGGTTGCTGCGCGGCCTCGGGCATTGCGCGGCCGAGGCTTCGATGCGGGTGGTGCCGGGCATGCTGGCATGGCTGCGCGCGACCCTGTACGGGCATGGCGTCGGCAACCGGGCCGCGTTGCGCCTGGCGGAATGGGTATTGCCTGCCCGAGCGGATATCCCGCAGGCGCGTTCGCACGATCCGGTCGCCGCCACGGACATCCGCTGATTTCCTGTCGATCGGCATGTCGGCGATTTTTCCGCTCGGGGCCGGGCGCTGGTCGCGCGTCGCCGCTGATTGCCGATGGGAGCCACTGCGCCCGTCGCCGGATTCAAGCCCGTCGCGCGGGGGTGCCGCGTCGCAGGCACGCGATCGCGCATGGCTCGCGCCGCGTCCGTGCGGGTAACATGCGGCCCGGAACAACGCATCGTGTGCGAAGCGCTGCCGGGCGCGGCGTGTCCATGCGCGGATCGCGGCGGCGACGAAGCGAACAAGCATGAAGGCGATGTGCGTGGATCGCCACGCCAACAACGAGTCGAAAAGGTTGCATGGAAGAATGAAGCGAGATCGCGGCAACACGATGCGCGCCGGCAGCGGCGCCGGAATGTCCCCCTTGCCGGGCCTGTCCGTCCTGTTGTGGGCGGCGTTGGCGTTCCCGCTGGCGTGTCACGGTCAGGCCAGGAGCGAAGCGCCGGTTCCGCAGGACATCACGCCGGCGAGCTCCCGATACAAGACGGAGATCTTCAATTTCGTCGACCCGGACGGGGATCAATACGGGACGGCGATCGGCCGGACGGTATCGGCCGCGTTCGACGATTTTCTGCGTCAGGCCGGCCAGGGTTCGCCCGCGCTGCGCGCACGCCTGCTGAGCGGCCCCGCGACGGAGGGCGCGCTGTGGAAAGTCGGGGCGTCGCGCGAGTGGCTTTATCACGCCTGCCAGGCGCACCAGTGCGGCGTGACGAACGTTGCACTGTTTTACGACGAAGAGTCGCACCGCACGGCCGGACGGCTGGTCAACCGCTGCGTGCCCGTGTGGATCGGCAACCCGAGCGGCGCGGAGCGGGCATTGATCGAGCAGGCCTACCCCGTGAGGATCGATACGGACGACGCCAGGATCTTTTGCAGGAAGTCGTGATCCGCGAGCCGGCGGCGGCGGGCGGGTTTCCCTTCACCGATACGCATCAACGGAGAGACGAACCATGGTTTCGAAAAGCATCCGCCGCGCAACGGAAGAGGACGTGCCGGTGCTCACCGCGATACGCAACGATGCGCATGCGAAGAAGGTGACGTACGGCGACCATGCATGGGGCAGGGAAGGGGACGGATTTTCCGAGGCCTGGGTGCGGAACAACGTCCGCGAGAAGGACGTGTATGTCGTCGAGCTGGACGGCACGCCGGTCGGCACGTTTTCGCTCGGCTTCGGCGAGGACCGGCACTGGGGGCCGCAGGAGCCGATCGCCGGTTACGTACACGGGCTGAGCGTGCGACGCGGTTGCAATGGGCAGGGGCTCGGCGGCTTCATGCTCGACTGGTGCGCGCGGCAGATCGGCGCGTCGAACCGGCACTGGGTGAGGCTCGACTGCGCCGCCGCGAACACGACGCTGTGCGCGTTCTACGAGTCGCTGGGTTTCGTCCGCGCGGGACTGAAGACGGACGGCGAAGTCTGGGCGCTGTACGAGCGACCGGTCGGCCCGCTGCCGTCCGGCACGCAGGCGGGCCGCTAGCCGCCGCGCGGCTGCCCGGCGGGCGGCCGCGCATGCGTCGTTGCCGGCGGGGCGGGGCGGCGCGAGCGCGCGGAATGCGGCGGTCGAGACTGCGTTCATGCGGCCGGGGCCGCTCCCCGTCGATTTCGCTTGCACCTGACGTTACGTCAGCTTTTAAGGTCGATACCGACGACCGGGAAAACCATGCGACTGAAGATCGGCGATCTGGCGAAGAAGGCGGGATTGAGCGTGCGGGCCCTGCATCACTACGATGCGATCGGGCTGCTGTCGCCGTCGCTGCGCAGCGACGGCGGCGCGCGCCTGTATGGGCGCGACGACCTGATCCGGCTGCACCGGATCGAGGCGCTGAAACGGTTCGGGTACGCGCTTCCGGACATCAAGGCCAGCCTCGACGGGCACCTGGCCGGCTCGCCGCTCGAGCTTCTGCAGCGCCAGATCGCGGCACTCGACGCGCAGGCAGCGCGTGCGCAGCGCCTCGGTCGTCACCTCCGATACCTCGTGGACATGATCGCCGCCGGCGGCGAGACCACGGAGACCGACTGGCTGAACGCCCTGGAGCTGATGAACATGATTCAGAAACATCTCGACGATGACGAACTCGATGCGCTGCTGGCATCCGGGCCGGACACGATCGCGCCGACGGACCCGACATGGGCCGCGCTGGTCGACGAGGTCCGCGCGGCCGGGCAGCAGGCGCTGCCGCCCGACAGCGAGGCCGCCCAGGCACTGGCGTGGCGCTGGGTCCGGCTCGTGGTCAGCATGACCCGCAACGACCCGACGCTTGCAACCAAGCTGATGGCGATGCAGCTTGGCGAGCCGCGCGCGCGGCAGATCGTCGGCATCACGGCGGAGATGCTCGAGTGGATCGACGCGGCGTTCACGCATGCGCGCTGCGCGCTGCTCGCGAGGTACCTCGATCCGGCGCAGGCCGACGAGGTGCGGCGGCGCCAGTTCGCGAGCGCGGAGCGGCGCGCGTGGCCGGCGCTGGTGGTGGAACTGCGGGCGTTGATGGACGCGGACGTCGACGTCGCCGCGGCGCCGGTGCAGGCCGTCGTCAAGCGTTGGGAGCAGCTGTTTGTCGACAGCTTCTGCGGCGACGACGCGGCGCTGGAAGCGCGCGTGCGCGACGCGATGATGCGCGAACCGGACCTGCAACTTGGCCTGGGCCTGGACGACGCGTTGCTGGCCTATCTGAACAGGGCGCATCTCGTCGGCCACGGCGCCACGCCGGTCAATGCCGGACCCAAGCCGAGCGCGTTGCTGGTGGCCACGCAGCGCGCCGCGCACCAGTTGCTCGACCGGCCGCTGGTGCTCGACGATCCGGTGGCGCTGACCGTCCTCGGCGCGGCCGAGGTGCAGGCGTTGCATGACAACCTCGACAAGTTCCGCCAGCCGATGACCGTGGGCTTGCGCAGCACGGTGGTCGTGCGCAGCCGGCTGGCCGACGATGTGTGGGCCGATGCGCTCGGGCGCGGCGTCCGCCAGTACGTGGTGCTCGGCGCGGGGCTCGATACGAGCGCGTTCCGGCATCCCGATGCGCCGGGACGGGTCTTCGAGGTCGACCTCCCGGCGACGCAGGCATGGAAGCAGGCCCGCCTGCGCGATGCGGGGATGGCGCCGCCGCCGTCGCTGCGTTTCGTGCCGGTCGACTTCGAGCGCGTCGGCCTCGCGGAAGGCCTGGCGCGTGCCGGCTTCGATGCCGACGCCCCGGCCGTGTTCAGCTGGCTCGGCGTGACGATGTACCTCGACGAGGCCGCGGTGATCGACACGCTGCGCTTCATCGCCGGCTGCGCGAAAGGCAGCGCGGTGCTGTTCGAATACGTGATGCCGCTCGCGAACCTGCCGCCGCTCATGCGCATCACGATGGAGCAGATGACGGCGCGCCTGGCCGCGCACGGCGAGCCGTGGAAGAGTTTCTTCGAACCCGACGCGCTGGCCGTGCGGCTCGCGGCGCTCGGCTTCAGCCACAGCAGCACGTGGACGCCGGATGCATTGAACCGGCGCTATCTCGCGAACCGTGCCGACGGGCTGCGTATCGGCGCGTCCCCCGCGCGCCTGACGCTGGCCACCGTCTGACGGCGCCTGCCCGCGCGCCTGGCCATGACCGGCCGCCGCCGATCGTTCGACAGGCGCGGCCGGATCATCGACAATCTGCCGATTTCAAGAAACGAGAGAAGGGGGCAGGTGCATGCGTGGGTACATCAAGGCGCTCGGGGCGATCCTCGGCATTTCCATCATCGGGCTCACCGGTGTTCGAGCCGTGGCCGGCGAAACGACCTTCCCGCGTTTCACGCAGGCGGAGGGGCGGCAGGATAGCGACGGGCTCCCGCTGTCCGGCGTGAAACTCTGCGTGCTGCCCGACCGTGCGCCGTGCTTCGTGATGCCGGCCGCGCCCGTGCCGAATTCCCCGAAGGAGCTTTACCAGTTCGGGTTGATGCCGCGCTCGGAACGCTTGCCGATCGCATCGGGCGGCGCGTGGGTGTTCTTCTCGGGGATGTTCTCGGGCGGCGGCAGCTCGATGCTGGAGCGCGTGGCGATCCTGCGCTACGGCGCGAACGGCAAGTTCGAGAACCTGATGCCCGAGGTGACCCAAACCGAGATGGCCGACCGCGCGATGTGGAACGTGCCGGACGTGTCGCCGTATCCGCTGTTCGTGCGGGCGGACTTCGAGTGGGCCGACCACGAGAGTCACTTCGACAAGCACCTGTTCGTCGTCGACGCATGGGCGTTCGATCCCGCCACCGGTCGGTACGCGAAGCGGTTTTCGTACCGGACGACGCGGCGCTACGACCGCGGCGAGGGCTCGGATCACGTGCTGAGCGCCGAGCGTGCGGAAATCATGCGGCGCCTCGCCGCGAGCAAGTAGCCTGACACGGGTGCGCCGGGTATGCGCCGGGGCGCGCGAGCGCCGCCGGCGGGCCCGAGCGGTCATTCATACGCAGGTGTCCGACGGCAGCCGGCTGTCGCGGCGGCAACGTCGGCCGGCCGCGAGCCGCCGCCGTCACCGTACGTCGATCAACGCGGTGCGGGTCACGCCGGGAACGCTGTCGGCGATATAGCGAACGGTTTCCTGCCCCTTGAAGCTCGCGTCGGGCGTGTAGAAAACCTGGGTGCCGTGAACCATCTGCCCGGCGCATCGCGAGTCGTGCCCGATCTCGTAGTCGCCTTCCCGGATGTCGAGATTCCCGTGCAGCGGTTGCTGCACCACGGTGACCTGCGGCGTGAAGCGCGCGACGCACGCCTTCGACCACGATCCGTGAGAGCTCAGCAGGACGGGCGTGCCGGGCGAAGTCGACCGGTGATAATCGGCGGCGCCGACCGGGGCGCCGGACGCGTTGCCGGTGCTCGTGGATTCCGTCTTGTGCGTTTCCAGCGAGCGCCGCGCCAGTTGCACGCGCGCAGGCTCCCGAACCCCTAGCGCTGCCCATCCCCGTAAGTCTCCCGGCAGACCTCGCGCAACGCGTCGACCAGCAGATCCCGCGCCGGCGCATGCGAGCCGGCGGCGCGGGTAAACAGCGCGATGGGCGGGAGCGTCCAGACGAGCGAGTAAGGCACGATCGCCACGCCGGCGATCCGCACCAGTTCTTCCGCGATATCGGCGGGCACGATCGACACGGCCTCGTCGCTCGACGCGATCATCTCGCCGATCAGTTTCGACGAGTAGCTTTCGATGATCGGAACGGGCGGCGCGATGCCGGCCGACAGGAACAGGTCGGCCACCTGCTCGCGCATCGGCGTATGCGGCGCGCCGAGAATCCAGTCGAGCGCGTGCAGCTTGTGCCAGTCGAGCGGCGTGCGGGCCAGCTTCGCGGCCAGACGCCGGCTCGCGATCATGCGCGGCTGCTGCCGGTACAGCACCTCGAACGACGCCTGGCCCGGATCGATCACCGCCGACGCCCGCCCGATCACGATGTCGACGCCGTGGTCCTTCAGCTGCAGCAGGAGCTGATCGCTGGTGCCTTCGTGAATCGTCACGGTCAGGCGCCGCTCCATGCGCGCCTGCAGGCGCTTGAGCGCCGCCGACAGCATCTGGCCGGAAATGAACGGAATCACGCCGATGTGCAGATGGGCCGCATGCCCGGCGGCGACGGCCTCCATCTCGCGGGCGAGGTGGTCGAGATCCTCGAGCATCGCCTGCGCCCGCTCGAGCACGACCGCGCCGAGCGCGGTGGGCCGCATGCCGCGCGACGAGCGCTCGAACAGCGGCGTGCCGAACATGCTCTCCAGCTCCGACAGCGCGTTCGTCACGGCCGGCTGGCTGCTGGCCATGTGCTCGGCGACGCGCGTCAGCGACCCGTGCTGGCGGATCTGCAGCAACAGCACCAGATGCCGCATCTTCAGGCGCGCGCCCAGCCGCCTGACCACGTCGGTTGCGTCAAAATTCATTGACTGGTCATGCACTCATCAGGAAAAAGTGATGGGTTGATATTAAAACAGAATCATCACGTTATGGCGGATCCCTAGAATGCCCTTCATGGATCGCGCCGGGACTGGCCTGGCGCCCTTGCCCGGACCGAAAACATGAAACAGACCGAGACACAGCAGCAGGCCGCGTTCGACTATCACGAATTCCCGACCCCCGGAAAAATCTCGGTCGTGGCGAGCAAGCCGCTGGTGACCCAGCGCGACCTGGCGCTGGCCTATACGCCCGGCGTGGCGAGCGTGTGCGAGTCGATCGCGGCCGATCCGCTGCAGGCGCACCGCTTCACGAGCCGCGGCAACCTGGTGGGCGTGATCACGAACGGCACCGCCGTGCTGGGCCTGGGCAACATCGGCCCGCTCGCGTCGAAGCCGGTCATGGAAGGCAAGGCCGTGCTGTTCAAGAAGTTCGCGGGGATCGACGTCTTCGACATCGAGATCAACGAGACCGATCCGGACAAGCTGGTCGACATCATCGCCGGTCTCGAACCGACCTTCGGCGGCATCAACCTCGAGGACATCAAGGCGCCGGAATGCTTCACGGTCGAGCAGAAGCTGCGCGAACGGATGAAGATTCCCGTCTTCCACGACGACCAGCACGGCACCGCCATCACCGTGTCCGCCGCGTTCATCAACGGGCTGAAGGTGGTCGGGAAGTCGATCAAGGAAGTGAAGGTCGTGACGTCGGGGGCCGGCGCGGCGGCGCTGGCGTGCCTGGACCTGCTGGTCGACCTCGGGTTGCCGGTGGAAAACGTCTGGGTGACGGACATCGAGGGCGTCGTCTATCGCGGCCGCACCGCGCTGATGGACCCGGCCAAGGCGCGCTTCGCGCAGCCGACCGACGCGCGCAAGCTGGCCGACGTGATCGGCGGCGCGGACGTGTTCCTGGGCCTGTCGGTCGGCGGCATCCTGAGCGCGGACATGCTGAAGGCGATGGCGCCGCGCCCGCTGATTCTCGCGCTGGCGAACCCCACGCCGGAAATCTTTCCGGAGCTGGCGCACGCGACGCGCGACGACGTCGTCATCGCGACGGGCCGCTCGGACTACCCGAACCAGGTCAACAACGTCCTGTGCTTCCCGTACATTTTCCGCGGCGCGCTGGACGTGGGCGCGACGACGATCACCCGCGACATGGAGATCGCCGCGGTGCACGCGATCGCGGGCCTGGCCGAGGAGGAGCAGAACGACGTCGTCGCGGCGGCGTATGGCGCGTACGACGTGGCGTTCGGCGCGCAATACCTGATTCCGAAGCCGTTCGATCCGCGCCTGATCGTGCGGATCGCACCGGCCGTGGCGAAGGCGGCGATGGCGGGCGGCGTGGCGACGCGTCCGCTGGCGAACCCCGATGCCTATGTCGAGCAGTTGCAGCAATTCGTCTATCACTCCGGCGCGTTCATGAAGCCGCTGTTCGCGACGGCCCGCCAGCTCGTGCGCGACGGCGGCAAGGCGCGGATCGTCTTCACCGAGGGCGAGGACGAGCGCGTGCTCCGCGCGGTGCAGGTGATCGTCGACGAGAAGCTCGCGCGCCCGATCCTGGTCGGCCGCCCGGAAGTGCTGCTGGCGCGCATCGAGCGGTTCGGCCTGCGCATCCGGCTCGGGCAGGACGTCGAGGTGACCAATCCCGAGTACGACGAGCGGTTCCCGCAATACTGGGCGACGTATTGGGAGCTGCGGTGCCGCGACGGCATCTCGAAGGAAATGGCGCGGGTCGAGATGCGCCGCCGCCTGACGCTGATCGGCGCGATGATGGTGCGGCTCGGCGATGCGGACGGGATGATCTGCGGGACGGTGGGCGAGTATCACAACCATCTGCGCTTCGTCGACGAGGTGATCGGGAGGAAGCCGGGCGCGTCCACCTATGCGGCGATGAACATCCTGTTGCTCGACCAGCGGACGGTCGCGCTGGTGGATACGCACGTCAACGACAATCCCGACGCGGAGCAGATCGCCGAGTTCACGATCGCCGCGGCGCGGCAGATGGAGTGGCTGAACCTGACGCCGAAGGCCGCGCTGCTGTCGCGGTCGAACTTCGGGTCGGGGAGCGCGGCTTCGGGCGCGAAGATGCGCCGGGCGCTGGAGCTGGTGCGGGAGCAGGCGCCGGATATCGAGGCGGACGGCGAGATGCACGGCGACTGCGCGCTCGACGAGGGCCTGCGGTCGCGGCTGCTTCCGATGTCGCCGCTCAAGGGCGCGGCCAACCTGCTGGTGTGCCCGAACGTGGATGCGGGGAACATCGCGTACAACCTGCTGAAGACCGAGGCGGGCAGCAACGTGGCGGTGGGGCCGTTCCTGTTGGGCGTGAATGCGCCGGTGAACATTCTCACGTCGAGTTCGACGGTGCGGCGGATCGTGAACATGGCCGCGTTGACCGTGATCGAGGCGAATCGCAGCGCGTCCGCCTGAGCGGACGCCGTCGCGGGGCGGGCTCTCCGGGTGTGCGGGCGTTCGCACGCACCCGATCCGCCCGCCGGCGATTCGCGCGGGTTGCTTCGTTCGCGGTGCGCGTCGCCATGGCCATCACCATCGCCATCGCCATCGCCATCGCCATTGCATCCGTCCGGGCGCACCGGCTCGCGCGACGCATGGCCGTGCGTTGGCGACGCGGTCCGACGCGCCCGGGCCGGCGCGGTCGCGGCGTGAGGGAAGCGCATCGGCGCCGGTGCAAGTATGATCGTGCGGCCCGCGCCGGCCTCGCGACCGGCATCGATGGACTTTCCGCAGCGAACGGCTGCCTGCACCGATGCGTCAGATACCTTTTCTCGCCTTTGCGCTCTCGGCCCTCGTGCCGGGCCTGCTGTGGTCGTACTTCACCGGCGATCCCGGCTCGCTCGAATATTCGATTCCCATTGCCTGCTTCGGCACGGCGGTGTTTGCGATCCCGCAATACCTGCTGGTCGTCAAATACTGGCGCGTCTCCCTGGTTGCGTCGTGTCTGTGCGGCGGTGTGACCGGATTGCTGACGTGGATCGCCACCTATGCGATCTACACCGCCATCTGGAACGACGATCTCTTCAAGGCGAGCCTGTCGGCCGCCCTCGGGTTCCTGGCGTTCGTGTGTCTCGGCGCCGTGGCGGGCTTTGCGTTCTGGATCATGCATCGTCTGCGGCGGTTCAAGGGCTGAGCCGCTGCCCGTCCCGGTTTGTGTCGGCCTGCATCGACTCGCCGGCGCCGTGCCGGAAACGTGCCGTGCCGGGCGTGTGCGGAGCGTGCCGTGCGCGCCGCACGCGTGCCTCCCGGGTGCCGGCGCACGGCTCGTGAATGCGCCGCTCGAGCATGGCGAGCCTCGACATATTTCATGTGCCGGCATCCCGCCGCGATGCTGCAGTGCAATCAATAAGTATTGCGTAGTAATCGCACGATCGAAGGCCGTGATTGCATCAATTTGGATAATAATCCTAAACATTTTTTAGGGCTCGCAACTTTCTTTATCGTCGGATAATTATCTTTTATTTTCGTCTAAAATCGCGCTTCTTCTTACTTTTTGAAGGAAAGCGTTTTGAAAGGACTGACGAAAAATCTCTCGCGTACGGCCATTGCCGCATGCGTTGCCGGTGCCGCACTGATGCCGTTGTCCCGGCCCGCCGAAGCCCAGGTCGAACCTCTGAAGAATCCCGTCTACGGTGTGACCCTCGACGACCTGTCCCAACTTGACGCGATCATCGCGTCGCTGCAGAACCTGCCGTACAAGCCCACCGTGCGCGTGGTGTTCGATCCGGGTACGTCGGCCGCCGACTACTACGCGCCGCTGCTGCGTCTGCATGCCGTCGCGTACGTGATGGGCGAGGTCTACGATTCTTACTATTTCCCGACGACGCTTTCGGTTTACCAGGCCCGCACGCAGGAACTGGTGTCGCAACTGAAGAACACCGTCGACGTCTGGGAGATCGCCAACGAAATCAACGGCGAATGGCTGCGTAACGACCCGGACGGCTCGAACACCGTGGTCAACTCGGAAGAGCAGCAGATCGGCCAGATGGTTGCCGCGGCCAACACGATCGTCAAATCGAACGGCGGCAAGACGGCCATCACGCTGTACTACAACGACGACAGCAAGGGCAACAACTGCTGGGAGAAGCCGCAGGATTACTGGAAGACGTGGCCGACCACCTTCCTGTCCTCGACGGTTCGCCAGCAGGCCGACTACGCGCTGTTCAGCTACTACCCGTATCAGGATTGCCCGGGGCTGAATCCGACGTGGACGAACGATTTCTCGGCGCTGGAAAGCATCTTCCCGAACGCGAAGGTCGGCTTCGGTGAAATCGGCACCTCGGAAACCTCCGCGCCCGCTTCGGTACAGCAGAACCTGATCAAGACGTACTATCCGATGGTCGACAGCATGACCGATCCGCGTTTCGTCGGCGGGTTCTTCTGGTGGTACTACGCCGAAGAAATGGTCCCGTATTCGACGAGCCCGTACTTCCAGCTGTTGCGTCAAACGATCATCCCGCTGAAGTCGCCGAACTAAGCGGCAGCGCGATCCAGGTGCAAGCGTCAGCGCCGCCGGTTAGAACCACAATGTCGCGCGTACCACGAGACCACGTGCGCGCGCCGCTGACGTCAACGGGAACCGGTATTGCACCGTCACATCCAGATAGCTTGCCGGCGCACTGTAGCGGCCCTCGCGAAACCAGTATCGCAACTGGACCCCGGGCCCCGCGCCGATCGCCGTTTCGTTCGGCTCGCGATTGTCGTGATCGCCGGCAATCGCGGCGTGCGGGTAGACGGTCAGCCGGTCGCTGAGCGTCGACAGGCGCCAGGTGTGCCCGTAACGCAGTTCCGAATAGATGATGTAGCGTCCCTCGCGAATGAAGTACGCGCCTTCGACGTACGCCTGCCAGCTGCGCCAGCTCGGCTCGGTCACCATCAGGTCGGTGCCGGCTTCCGATGAATAACCCAGGCGCATCAGCCAGTCCGTCGTCGACAGGCTGCCGATGTGGAACAGCCGCTCGGCGGTCAGCACCACGTTCTGGTCGGGTATCGGCTTGTAGCGCGCCCCCACCGAACCCTGCACGGTCGGCATGCCGGTCACGTTGCCCGTCCCGTCGTAGGCCGTGCCGTATCCGCGCACGAAGAACTGGAAGATGCGTCCGTTCTGGTAGCCGATCTTCGGCGGCTGCCAGTACGCTTCGATCCCCGGCTGCAACACGCTGATCGTGCCTTGCGGGCCGAACGCGGCCGACTGGTACGGTGCGCTCAGCACGAAGCCCCAGGTGCGCTGAAGCTGCTCGACTTCGCGCCGGTAGCCGAACTTGTGCTGCGCATCGAACGTGTGTTCGTTGTCGTCGGCGTCGAGGCTGTGCTCGAACAGATCGATGGACGTGTCGTTCAACCCGATCCGCTTGGCTGCATAGCCGGCGTCCGCGTAGTTCATCGCGTTGCCGGCGCCGCCGGCGAATCCTTCCTGGAAGGCGTCGAGCGCCTCGCGATCCTTATGGTCGCGCAGCAGGTCGTAGGCCTCCTGCAATTTCCGTTGCGCGCCGTCGTCCGCCGGCGCGTCGGCGGGCTGATCGTCCTGCCGCGCCTGCGCCGCGATCGACGCGGCCATGTTGCGCTCGCCGTCGGTCGAGGCATCGTCGGCCGCGAGGCCCGCCATGCGGACTGCGGTGTCGCGGTCACCGGCCTGCAGGCTCAACTGCGCGATGCGCAACTGGACCGCGGCCGATTTTTCATCGGCGAGCGGCGCCAGCGCGACGCCGGCCTCGTGCGGGCGATTCGCCGCGAGCGCGCTGTCCGACCACGCGAGGCGCAGGTTGCGCTGCTGTTCCCTGTTCCATTTCCCGGTCGCGACGGCGGCCGAGAAGTCGGCGCAGGCAACCGCGTAGCGCATCTGCCGCTGCGCCATGTAGCCATGCTGCGCGAGGACCGCCGGACTTTTCGGAAAACGAACGATCAGCGACGCCACCCTCGCGTCCGCCTCGTCGACCTTTCCTTCCCGCCTCAGCACGTCGACGAGCAGCAGCCCGAGCTGTTCGCTTCCGGGCTGGATCCTGAGGGCGCGCGACGCATACGCTTCCGCGCGGGGCAGGTCGCCGGCGTCGATCGCCTTGTACGCGCTGTCGGCGAGCCTGTAGGCCCGGGGCGTCAGCGGCTGGGCGGCGGCGGCCGGCGCGTGCCAGGCCAGCGCGACGGCAAGCGCCACGACGCTCGAGCGCGCGCAGCGCCCGAGGTCGATCGCGATCGGGAGTCTCGAATGCTTCATGCCTGCTCTCCCGACGGTTTGGAGACGGGTTGCGCGTCCGGCGCGCCGTCGCGCACGCGGGCGATGTCGACGAAGCGCGAATGGCGGGCGAGCTCGGCGGCGATTTCCGCATCGCAGGCGATGAAATAGGCCACCCTCGCGCGCGCGCCGCGCCGCATGACGTCCTGCTCGTCCTGCGTGAGCGGCCGCCCGACCGCGACGTTCAACGTGCCGTCGTCGGCCGTCGAGAACGGAATCGCCCGGTACGCGTATTGCAGCTCGAATGCCAGCGAGTTCGCGAAGTGGCCGACCGCCACGTTGCCGAGGCTCACCCGGGGGAGGTCCGCCTGCTCGGCGATCGCGTCCGCCAGCGATTCGGCGGACAGCGCGCTGGCCTCGATCAGCAACTCGCCGAGCCGCCTGCCGCAGGTCAGTTGCTTCTCGAGGCTCGCCTGCAGTTGCTCCAGCGTGACCACGCCCCAGCCGACCAGGATCTCGCCGATCTTGAGGCGCGTCTTCCCGAGCGCTTCGTTCGACAGGTAGATATGACTGGTCTTGTCCCACGCGATGGGCTTGCCGCTCGCGAGGTGGCCGAGATAGATGCGCCAGGCGCGGCAGACCGCGGAGAAATTGATCAGGTTGTTGACGAACATCCGTGGAATCGACAGGAACCCCTGGAGCGGGCCGTTCAACCGGCTGACGAAATGAAAGCGCTGCCCGGCGCGCGCAAGCAGCATGACGCTGTTCACCCACAGCAGCGGCGTGACCCAGTGGCCCGCCATGACGACGGAGGCGCCGGCGGGGATCACGTGGCCGGCGTTCCGGAGCGCGGCAAGCATCAGGAAGTTGAACAGCACGCCGTACGCGATCACCGAGAACAGCGACGTGACGATGCCCTTGCGATCGTGGAAGAACAGGTAGCGGGTGAGGAGGTCGCCTTTCCAGCCGAGCTGTTCCCAGCCCTGAAACGCAATGCCGAGGATCCAGCGCGAACGCTGCCGGTAGGCGGTCCGGAACGTCTTCGGAAAGTATTCGCGCGTGGCCAGCAGGTTGCGGTGCGCGTGGTCGTTCGAGCGCCGGGGCGCGCCGTCGGCCGGCGTGCCGGAAAGCGGGATGCGGGCGAAGGTTTCCTTCATGCCCAGCTCCTTCAGCCGGAAGCTGAAGTCATAGTCCTCGGTCAGCGAGCACGTGTTGAACGGGCACCCGTTGCGCTCCTTCATCGCCGCTTCGATCGAGCGCCGGCTGTAGCACGATGCGACACCCGCGCCGGGGACGACGCCGGTCAGGCGGCCGCGGACCGGCATGTCCTTCTGGTGCGATTCGCTGAAGTCGTCCATGTAGCATCCGGCGACGAATTCGTTCCATTTCCTCGGCAACGACAGGACGGGAAGCTGGACCAGGTCGCTGTCCGCGATCGCGTGGTTCAGGTACTTGAGTTCGACCGGGTGAATCACGTCCTCGCAGTCGTGCATCACGACGCCCGCGAACCGGACGTGGTGGACCGCTTCGTAGCGCAGGATGGCTTCGACGATCCAGTTCAGGCAGTCGGCCTTGCAGGTGGGCCCGTCGTTCATGACCGTCGCGCGCGTGACGCGGCCCGGATACCGGCGCACCATCCGCTCGACCTCGGCCGTGGTTTCGGCATCATTGTGATAGGTGCCGACGAAGATCACGTATCGCTCGTACTCGAGCGTCGCCAGGGTGTTCTCGATCATCTTGGCGATCACGTCATACTCTTTCCACGCCGGCACCATCAACGCCAGATGGCGTTCGTCCAGCGCGCGCAGCATCGCGATATCGACCGTTTGCGTTTTCTCACGGCGCAGGATGCGCCCGATTTCAAATGACCAATAGCAGGCGTCCAGCGTGAGGTCATCCAGCGTGCTTACCAGGATGACAATGGCGGTCAGAATGGCAACAAAATTAAGTGCATATAAATACGCACTCCATATCATATTATCCATCTTTATTCCGCTGCTTTATCTTTTATTGGATTATTCAGACTCGTATCGGCGCAGGAAGAAACGCTCCTCGTCCTCGCCGCCCCGTCATGTCCACACCATGGTGTGCGTCACGCGACATCGCGATCGATGCAACGCGTTCGGTGGATGACTTGTTGAAAGCCGGTGTCCCGACTGTTTGCTTCCGCCCCTGCATGCGTCGACGCGTGCCGCCGTTCTTCGTCCGGCACTTGCGCAATACGCCCCGCGCACCGTCTCCGTTACACACTGCCGATGAAGCAAGTCGTGCGCCATCGCCGCGTCGCCCTTGGCGTTCCGGGCGTCGGCGCGTGCCGCCCGGGCGCGCTCCGCCGGAGCCGCGCCAAATGTTTCAGTGCTGAAACACGCGGCCGACCGGCCTGATGAAATGTCGCATTCGCGCGCGCCGCGGTGCGATGGACGCGGGCGACGCGACATCGGCGCGCGCTTGCGCCGGTCGCATGCCGGACGGGGTGTGTTCGACCCGACCATTCGGCACGACGAGTGTCGTTGCGCGCGCATGCAGCCCGGCGCGATTGCCGCACGGCCATTTTAAAAACGCAGCGGATAACTGGTTTTCCCTGAATCGTACGAGCAGGCCTTGCGCGTTCATCCGATTAAATTCTCGCGGACAGTTGCGTTGCATCGCTGAAACGTTTTTCCGATGCAATTCAGAAGCGCATCGATGTGTCGATTTCGTCGCCTTGTCCTGTACTCATTTGCGACGGATGGTACGGTTCTAGCTTGAATGTCGAACCATCACCGCCCGGATTTATTCGTCTGTTATCAATCGAGTAGTGAAAAATCACGACATGACGTCATGGATTGCCGATGGCGTTTCGACGTGCTCGTTCCTTTAATGAGGTGAAGGTATTTTGCATATCAAAGGATGAAAATCATGAATTCTCATCACGGCCAATTGCTTCGAAACGGGTTGAGCACCGTCGGATCAGTCGTCGCATTGATTTCCACGCTTGTATTCGCGGTCGTCGTTCAGGATGCGCATGCGCAGGAGACCAGCAAGACGTCGGTCTCGAAGATCAAGCCGCCGCCGTTGCCGAACGGCTCCGCTCACATGAACGTGAAGGCCGGCATGTCCGACGAGGACTGGGAAAAGGCATACAAGGAATCGGGGCGCCCGCCATTCAGCCGGAGTTCCGTCAAGAAAACCGGCGGCAACGTGGAACGCGACTAGGGAGAAACGGCCATGAAAAAGATCTTGATCGTCATCGCCCTGCTGGCCGGACTCGCGCAAATGACCTTGCCGGGCACCGCGCATGCGCAGGCCACCACCGCCCATACGCTCGTGCTGTACGACAATCCGGCCAACGACCCGTATTCGAAGCTGGGCCTGATGTACAGCATCATGCTGAGGAACCTGCTCGGGCATTTCAACGCAACGATCGACCTGGTGCCGATACAGAACTACACGGCGGGCATGGTCGGCAGCCACGACGTCACGTTCTATATCGGCGACTACTACAACAACCCGATTCCGACGGCGTTCATGAGCGACGTGATGACCACCACCAAGACCGTGGTCTGGTTCAAGTACAACCTGTGGCAGCTGGCATGGAACACGGCCTACACGTTCAACCAGACCTTCGGGTTCAGCTTTCTCGGCCTCGCGGGGATGAACGCGACGCCATCGGCGAGCAATCCGAACCCGGGCTTCTACGATACGGTCACGTACAAGAACCTGTCGATGGTCAAGTACTACGCCTATAACTCGTCGACCGGCGTCATCAGCGCGGACCCGGACGTCGGACTGACGCAGATTCTCAATACGTCCAAGGCGCAGGCGCTCGTCACCATCACGAACAGCCAGAGCGGCGCCTCGACGCCGTACGTGATGCGCTCGGGCAACTTCTGGTATTTCGCGGACGTGCCGTTTTCGTACATCGGACCGACGGATCGCTACCTGGTGATATGCGACATCCTGCATGACATCCTGCAGACCAATGCGGCGGTGAATCATCGCGCACTCGTCCGGCTGGAGGATCTCGACGCCTATACGACGACCACTTCGATGCAGCAGCTGACGAACTACCTGTACTCGAAGAAGATTCCGTTCACGATGGCCACCATCCCGCTGTATACGGACCCGAACGGCTACTACAACGGCGGCGTGGCGGAGACGATCCACCTGGCGCAGGCCACGGGCCTGAAGAGCGCGCTGAACTATGCGCTGGCGCACGGCGGATCGATCATCATGCACGGCTATACGCACCAGTACGATTCGACGCCGAATGTCGAGAACGCGGTGAGCGGCAGCGACTACGAGTTCTGGTATGCGGTGCAGAACCGGCCGGTCGACGAGGATTCCGTGCAATGGGCGGAAGGCAGGATGGCCGACGGGCTGGCCGAGTTCACGACCAACGGCTACAAGGTGGTCGGCTGGGCCGCGCCGCAGTACCAGATGTCGCCGGATGCGGCGACGGCGACGGCCGCGACGTTTACCACCACGTTCCAGCGGGCCGTGTACTACACCGCGACCAACCCGCAACTCGGGACGGGCGCCGCCAACCAGGACTTCTCGGCCGGACAGTTCTTCCCGTACATCATCAACTCCGATTACTACGGAGAACGGATCATTCCGGAGAACCTCGGCAGCATCCAGTACGATATCTGCAGTATCGACAAGTTCTCGTGCATCACGTACACGTGGCAGCAACTCGTCACCAATGCCCAGTACGGCCTGGCGGTGCGCGACGGCTTCGCGTCGTTCTTCTTCCATCCGTACTGGCTCGAGCCCGATCTCAACTTGCCGGCGTACCAGGACTTCCAGAGCCTCATCTCCGGCATCACGAACCTCGGCTACAAGTGGGTGGACGGCACGACGGCCAAGTGACGACGGCGTAACGGCAGCTTCGTGCGACCCGCGGCGGCAACGCGGGTCGCACGTTCGTATCCGGGCCGCTACGATGACGCGCAGGCATGCTTGCGGGGAGCCGGCGATGACCACGTATGCGATCGCGATGTTGCGCAAGATCCGGCAGCGCATGGGCCGGCGCAGGCGCCCGGCGCGCCCGCCCGCCGGCGCGCCGCGTTCGCGCCGGGCGGCGTCGCTCGCGGCGCTCGGCGCGTCGCTCGTCGTGGCCGCCTGCAGCTGGACCGCGCACGACGTGCAGGCCGACGGCATCGTCTGGCAGCTGGACAACGCGACGACGAATCCGGTCGGCCACTGGCAGGTGCTCGGCGTACGCGACCTGCTGATTCAATGGACCGTCGTCGACGATACCGCGTATCTCGCCGGCACCGGCATCCCGGCGGCGGCGCACGTGCCCGATTGGGCGCGCATCGGCCGCGAGCCGTGGGCCGCCAACGTGATCCTCGGGCTGGCCGGCTACCAGGACGAGAAGCGGGCGCGCACCCATCTGGAGACACTCGCCGCGCAGTCGCTGGACGTGGCGCGCGCATCGGTCCCGCTGCACGTGACCGGCTACTACTTCCCGGTCGAGATCGATCCGACCTGGCAGGACGCGCCCCGGCTCGCCGCCGTCCTGCAGCGGCTGCCCCGTCCGCTTTGGGTGAGCGTGTACGACCAGACC
This sequence comes from Burkholderia paludis, assembly GCF_000732615.1. Taxonomy (GTDB): domain Bacteria; phylum Pseudomonadota; class Gammaproteobacteria; order Burkholderiales; family Burkholderiaceae; genus Burkholderia; species Burkholderia paludis. The sequence continues at coordinate 170,655 of NZ_JPGL01000012.1, read as the reverse complement.
AATATCGGCGGAAAGGCGCTGGCCGACTGGCTCGCGGCGTGGCTGCCCGCCGACGTCGGCGTGTTCTTCCAGGACGGTTGCGGCGTCTACGCCCGCGAGCCGTATGTCGCGCGCACCTACGTCGACGAACTCGTTGCAAGGCTGGGCAAGCGACGCGTGCGGGTCATCGCGGAGGCGTTCCGGCCGGCCGAGCATGGCGGGTTCCGCGCGGCCAGCGCCGACGAGCTGGGCCGGCAACTGCTCGCGTATCGCGGCTATCCGGTCTATCTGTTCGACGGCCCGCACTATGTGTCGGACGATCTCGCGCGCGCGCTTTCCGCGTGGACGGCGAGGCCGCCGGCCGGGCTCGCCGATCCGGCGCGCTGACCCAGTACGTTGAACCGGTGCGTTGAACCGGCGCGCTGACCCGGCGCGCCCGGCAGGCAGGGCAGGCGGGGCCGGCAAAAGGGGCCCGCCGCGCGAAACGATCGGCCGGATCGTGCCGTCGGCGCGAACGGGCGCCCGGAACCCGGCGTCGACACGCCCGCGCACGTCACGGCCCGTAGTGTTCTGCCATGCCCCAAGTGATGACCAAACCGCAAGACCTAGTGCATAGATATCGTTTGCCGACGCGTTAATGACTCTCGACAATCGTGGCTCGATTTCACCGCCGTGCGCCGGAAGCGCCACGGCGGCCGGCACCCGGCGGCTATCCCGGCCCCGTGCCCTCCAGCTCTCGACGACATGTACGCGTTCACTTCCTCATTCCAGAATCCCGCCGGCTCGCCGATCCGCGAACTGTTCAAGTACCTGTCCGAACCGGGCATGATCTCGTTCGCGGGCGGCTATCCGGCCAGCGATCTGTTCGACGTCGACGGCCTGAACGCCGCGGCCGCGCGCGCGTATGCGCAGCCCGTGCGCTGCCTGCAATACGGCCCGACCGACGGCCTCGTCGAACTGAAGCAGCAACTGATCGCGCTGATGGCGCGCCGCGGCGCATCGTGCACGCCGGCCGAGCTGCTCGTGACGACCGGCTCGCAGCAGGGCCTCGACCTGCTGCTGCGCGTGATGGTGGCGCCCGGCGACCTCGTGCTGACCGAACAGCCCGCCTATCCGGCGACGCTGCAGGCGATGCGCCTGCAGCAGGCGCGCATCGCGACGATCCCGGTCGACGGCGCGGGTCTCGACGTCGATCGTCTCGGCGACCAGCTCGCGTCCGGCGCGATCGCGCAGCCGAAGCTGCTCTACACGGTCCCGACCTTCGCGAACCCGACCGGCGCGACGCTCACGCGCGAGCGGCGGTTGAAGCTGCTGCGGCTCGCGGTGCAGTACCGTTTCCTGATCGTCGAGGACGATCCGTACGGCGACCTGCGTTTCGCGGGCGAAGCCGTGCCGTCGATGCTCGCGCTGGCAGACGAGGTGGACGGCGCGCGCGACTGGATCGTGCACTTCGCGAGCCTGTCGAAGATCGTCGCGCCGGGGCTGCGCGTGGGCTGGACGATCGCGCCGGCCGAGATCGCGCGGCGCTGCGTGATCGCGAAGCAGACGGTCGACCTGTGCAGCACGCCCTGGACGCAGGCGATCGCCGCCGACTATCTGGCGGACGGCGCGCTCGAACGCCATCTGCCGCGCATCGCGGCGGCCTATCGCCGCAAATGCGATGCGATGTACGACGCGTTGCGCGACGGTTTCGGCGACGCGATCGAATGCCATCGTCCCGAAGGCGGCATGTTCGTATGGGCGCGGCTCGGCGCGGTGTCGTCGGACGTGCTGCTGCAACAGGCGATCGCGAACAAGGTCGTGTTCGTGCCGGGCAAGGCGTTCTTCGCGGACAACGTCGACGCGGCCTCGCTGCGCCTGTCGTTCGCCGCGCCGGATGTCGACGCGATCCGGGAAGGCGTCGCGCGCCTCGTGCGCGCGTACGGTGCGGCGCTGGCCGCGTAAGGAGAGATCGGGATGAACCTCACCGTCAACGATTCCGCATCGACGGGCGCCGCGCCGGGCGCGGCCGACAGCCGGCCCGTCGCGCACCGGTCGTCGCAGATCAGCGCGGGGCCGCAATACGTGGCCGACGTGCTCGGCCGGTTCGGCGCGGAGCCGGCGGCCGAGGCCGGCGAAGCCGCCTCGGTCGTGCTCGGCTACAACTGACCGGCGCCGGCGCGGCGGGCCGCGTCGCGGGCGAGCCGCCGCCGGGGCAATCCGCTAAGCTTGCGCGATCGAAACACGTCCGCTCATCGCCCGCCCATGCCCGACGCCCCGTTCGAATCGCTCGAGCAGACCTACGACCGCCTGTGGGCCTGCCTCGAATCCGGCGCAAGCGCCCGGCGCTCGCCGTTCACGATGCTCCAGGCGGCCACGCTCGGCCTCGACGGCGCGCCGAAGGTGCGCACGATCGTTTTGCGCCAGGCGAGCCGCGCCGATCGCACGCTGTCGTTTCATACCGACGCGCGGTCGGAGAAAGTCGCGGAGTTGCGCCGCGATCCGCGCCTCTCGATCGTCGCGGCCGATCTCGACGCGCTCGTGCAGATTCGCGCGGAAGGCGTGGCATCGTTCTGCGACGACGAAGCGCAGCGGCGCGCGATCTGGGCGTCGAGCCGCCCTCACACGCTGCTGCTGTATCGCGCACCGTTGCCGCCGGGCACGCCGATCGAATCGCCGGAAGCCGCGCACGCCGACGGCGCCGCGCCGGCCGGCGACGGCTACGAAAACTTCTGCCTGATCCGGATGACGGTCACGCGCATCGACTGGCTCGAACTCGCGCGGACCGGGCATCGCCGCGCGGTATTCGAGCTGCGCGCAGGCGGCGACGACAGCCGCTGGATCGCGCCGTGACCCCGGCGCGGCCCGCTCAGGGCTGCCCGTCCGACGCCGCCTGCGCGATCATCCATTCGCGCATCACGACGATCGCATCGTCATCGCGCCGCTCGGCCGGATACACGAGATAGAACCCCACCGACAGCGGAAACGCGAAATCGAACGGCTTGCACAGCCGGCCGGCGGCGATGTCGCGCTCGACGAGCGGATCGGTTGCGAGCGCGATGCCCTGGCCCGCGACGGCCGCGTCGATCGCGAGTGACGTCTGGTTGAAGCGCAGCCCCTTGTGCGGATCGATGTCGACGTGCTCCGGCATCGCGGCGAGGAACGCGGGCCACAGGTCGTGCGCGTCGTGCAGCAGCACCTGGCCGGCGAGCGCGCGCGGCGACGCGGGCGCGGCCAGCAGCGCGGAGCTGCACACCGCGCACACGTCGAGCGGAAACAGCGCATGCGTGGCGAGATGCTTGCCGAACGGCGGCTTGCCGTAGCGGATCGCGAGATCGACGCCGTCGTGGCGGAACGTTGCGATCTGCGGGTCGGCGATCACGCGCACGTCGTAGTCGGGATGCGCATCGGTAAACAGCGCGAGCCGCGGGATCAGCCATTTCGACGCGAACGACGGCGTCGTGCTGATGGTCAGCGCGGCGCGCCGCTTCACGAGCTTGTCGGTCGCGTCGGCGATCGCGTGCAGCGCGCGCTGCACGTCGGAGAAATACGCGGCGCCGTCGTGCGTCAGCGCGAGGCCGCGCGGCAGGCGCTCGAACAGCTTCAGCCCGAGCACGTCCTCGAGGTGGCGCACCTGCTGCGCGACCGCGCCCTGCGTGACGCCGATCTCGTCGGCCGCCGCGCGGAAATTGAGGTGCCGCGCGGACACTTCGAACGCGCGAAGTGCATTCAGCGGCGGCAGGCGGGATGGGCGGAGCGGCATCTTCAGGCTGTAGAAAAACTATTGTCTGGAGGCAGAAATACTGGTTCGACAGGCGTCATCGATGCGTCTACATTACCACCATGGCGGGCCGAACGGCGGCTGCGCGGCGGCAGGAATCGATCAAGGAGCAAATCGTGACTGTAGAAAAAGTGGCGTTGATCACGGCGGCGGGCAAGGGCATGGGCGCGGCGATCGCGCGCGAACTGGCGGCGACGGGCTATCGCGTCGCGCTGATGTCGCCGTCGGGCAGCGCGGTGGCGCTCGGCGAGGAACTCGGCGGCTTCGGCATCCAGGGTTCGGTGACGGAAGAGGCCGACATCGACCGGCTCGTGCAGGAGACCATGGCGCGCCATGGCCGCATCGACGCGGTGGTGAACAATACCGGGCATCCGCCGAAGGGCGACCTGCTGGCGATCACCGACGACAACTGGCACGCGGGGCTCGACCTGATCCTGCTGAACGTGGTGCGCGTGATGCGTCGCGTGACGCCGATTTTCCAGAAGCAGGGCGGCGGCGCGGTGGTCAACATCTCGAGTTTCGCGGCGGACGCGCCCGAGCAGCCGATGCCCGTCTCGTCGACGCTGCGCGCGGCGCTGAGCGCATGGACGCGCCTTTACGCGGAACGCTATGCGGCCGAGAACATCCGCATGAACGCCGTGCTGCCGGGCTTCATCGACAGCTGGCCGGAAACGCCGGAGATCGTCGCGCGCATTCCGGCCGGCCGCTTCGGCAAGACCGGCGAGATCGCGAAGACGGTCGCGTTCCTGCTGTCGGACGGCGCGGGCTATATCACCGGGCAGAACATCCGCGTCGACGGCGCGATCGTCAAGGCGCTGTGAGCGTCGCCCGGGCGGGCGGCCGCCTCGGCCGGCCGCTCGCCGCGCAGTGACCGCACGCGGTCGCTGCGCACGCCTGCAAACCGGATAACTCCCGGATGGATCGGATCGTTCGCACGGGCTGCGCCGCGTGACGCGGGCGCGCCGGACTGAATGCCAGCGTGCGATCCCGCGCGCGGCAGGTTCGTTTGCCGCCGATGCTCAACCCAGCGACAGCGGCTCGGCAAAGGTATAGCCCTCGCGGTGGACGGTCCGGAGCGGAAGGTCCGATCCCAGCTCGTTGCGCCAGCGTCGCCGCAGGCGGCTCACCACGGCCTCGAGCCTGCGCTCGTCGTAATCGATCCAGTCGTAGCCGAAGGTCTCGGCGATCTGCCGGCGGCTGACGGGCCTGGCCGGATGTCGCGCCATGAGTTCCAGCAAGCTGATTTCGCTGCCGGAGACATCCAGGCGCTTTCCATCCGGCGCGAACAGCGCGAAGGCCTGGCGATCCAGTCGCCAGTTCGCCACCACCCGGCGGCTCAGGGCATGCAGGGTGGCGTCGAGTTCGATCAGCTTCGCGGGCTTGACGATGTAGTGGTCGGCGCCGCCCTTCAGGCCGGAAACCTTGTCCAGCGTCTCGCCGCGGGCCGTCAGCATGACGATGCCGCAGCCCTGCCGTTGCGCTCTCAACCATGCGGCCGCGTCGAAACCGCTGCCGTCCGGCAGCATGACGTCGATGATCGCCATGTCGGTGTGCATGGCGAGCTGCCGAAACTCGGCGATGGTGCCGGCCTCGCTGACGAGCCAGCCGCATTTGCGCAGGAAAGCGGCAATTTCCTCGCGCAGTTCGACCTCATCGTCGAGCAGAAGCACCTTCCCCATCACGCCATCGTGCACTTGCACCTCCCCGCCTTACACGTTCTCGTCCTGCTTCGCTGAAGCGCTGCGGCGCAACCCGGGATGCCGGTCGAGTCCGACTGGCGGGCGAGGGTCGCGCCGCGTGCGAACGGAGAGGACCCGCCGTGGGCACGCCCCTCTATTACGGTATGCATGCGCAAAAACTTTAGCCGCGCGGCACCGAAGCGGCCGTGCGTCGCTCTTTCATTTTGTAAGGCATGCAGAACGACCGGGTGACGGCAAGCGGCCGACAGGCGCACGCCGGGGAACGGCGGAGCCGGCACCGCCATCGCTTGCGGCGAGGCCGCTTCGGCGGCAATCCTTCATCGAGTCGCCGCGACGATCGTTTTTGAATTGAAAGGAAACGGGTTTTACAGATGAATTCGAGAAATTAAAGATGACCCGTATTCGAATCGATCTCCGCGAATTAAATGCGATGGCCGGCGGGATGTCGGGGATGTCAGGATTTGTCAGGTTCCGCATGACGGGCCTCGATATGCTTCGGCTTCCGGAAGAAACCATCAAAAAAAGCCTTGCAGAAAGAGGCCGGCTTTTTGTCGTTCACTGACGGCAAGCGCCCGGAATGAGCCGTAAGCAGAAATGACGGCGATGAAAGGCCAATGAAATGATTTGAGTGAATCGCGGCGGTTTTCAATAGTAAATCGTTTGCGTGTACGCGTTTTTGTCTCGCAGTGCCGAATATCACGATTGGACATTCAAGTGCCGGTCGGCGAATCAAATTTATAAAAAATACGTCAATAGGAAATGGGGTTAGTAATGAATCATGTTTACCGGATCGTTTGGAATACGAGTCAGGGGATGTTCCAGGTGGTATCGGAACTGGCACGGGCACAGGGGAGCAAGAGCAGCAAGCGTGCGGATGGAACGGTTGAGGCCGACGCGTCTGAATCGCCCCGTTTCCTGTCGAACATGATGTCATTTCAACCGGGCGCGTGCCGGGTCACGGCGGTCGTGCTTGCGCTCGGGCTGATCGGGTCGGCGCCGCTCGTGCATGCGCAGAGCGCGGCAGGCGGAACGTCGTCCATGAGCGGCCAGGGCGGGAGCGGCGATGGCGGCGGCGGCGGCGGCGGCACGGGGATTCTGGTGAATTCCGCCACCCTCTCCAACTCGGGCAAGGTCGCCGGCGGCAACGGCGGCAACGGCGGTATGCCGGGCTTTGGCCGCGGCGATATCGGCAGCGGCGGCGGCGGCGGCTCGGGGGTGCTGGTCAATTCGGGCAGCGTGTCCAACACCGGTGTCATTTCGGGCGGCAACGGCGGCACGAGCGTCGGCTTCGAGACGGGGCCGGGGGCGGGCGGCGCGGGCATACTCGGCTCGAATGTGACGGTCACCAACAGCGGAACGATTTCCGGCGGATATGCGGACGGCGGCACCGGTGCGCAAGCCGCCGCGATTCTATTCACGGGGGGCGTCAACTCGCTCACGCTGGAGGCGGGCTCGACGATCAACGGCAACGTCGTGGCCTTCAGCGCCGCCGATACCCTCGCGCTCGGCGGCACCGCCAATGGCAGTTTCGATGTCAGCAAGATTGGCCCGGGCGCCGCGTATCAGGGATTCGGCGTCTTCCAGAAAACCGGCGCCGGCACGTGGACGCTGACGAACACGACTTCGGCCGTCACGCCCTGGACGGTTTCCGGCGGAACCCTCGCCATTTCTTCCGACGGCGCCCTGGGCGCCTCGACGGGCGCGCTCACGCTCGCCGGCGGTACGCTGCAGACGACGGCAGGCCTCACGTCCAGCCGCGGCGTGGTGCTGGGGAGCGGCGGCGGCACGATCGACACCGACGGCAACGCCGTCAGCTTCGGTGGAACGCTCAGCGGCGCGGGCGGCCTGACGGTCGCCAGCAGTCTCGACGGCGGCACGCTGACGCTGGGCGGCGTGAACACCTATACGGGCGGCACGACGATCGATCGCGCCACGGTGGCCGTGTCGTCCGACGCGGGGCTGGGGGCGTCCTCGGGTTCGCTGACACTGTCCGGCGGCACGCTGCAAACGACGGCGGACATCACGTCCAGCCGCAACGTGGTTCTGAACGGCGGCGGCACCATCGACCGCAACGGGCACGCGTCCACCTTCAGCGGGGTGATCAGCGGCTCGGGGGCGCTGCTCGTCGACAGCAGCACCGGCAAAGGCACGCTGACGCTGAGCGGCGCGAACACCTATACGGGAGGAACGACCCTCGAGAGCGGCACGCTGGCGATTACGTCCGACGCCAGCCTGGGGGCGTCGTCGGGCACGGTGTCGCTCTACTTCGGCACGCTGCAGACGCTGGCGGGTGTCACGTCCGCCCGCAACGTGCTGCTGGGCGCCGGCGCCAACACGATCGATACCGACGGCAATCGCGCGAGCTTCAGCGGCGTGATCAGCGGCGCCGGCAGCTTGATCGCCGCCAGCAGCACGGGTAACGGCACGCTGACGCTGAGCGGCGCGAATACGTTCACGGGTGGTGCGACGGTCGAGACCGGCGCAACGCTGGCGATATCGTCCGACGCCAGCCTGGGGGCGTCCTCGGGCGCGTTGACGCTCGCCGGCGGCACGCTGCAAACGACGGCGGGCGTCACGTCCAGCCGTGCCGTGACGCTGGTCAATGGCGGCGGCACGATCGATACCGACGGTCAGGCGTCGACCCTTGGCGGAGTCGTCAGCGGCACGGGCGGCCTGAGCGTCGCCAGCAGCAGTGGCGCCGGCACGCTGACGTTGAGCGGCGCGAACACCTACGCGGGCGCGACGACGATCGGCAGCGGCGCGACGCTCGCGCTGAGCGGCGCGGGCAGCATCGCCCAGTCGAGCGGCGTGACCGACAACGGCGTGCTGGATGTTTCGGCCGTGACGCCCACGCCGGGCGGCGTGTCGATTACGAGCCTCTCGGGCTCGGGCCGCCTGATTGCGGGTAACGGGCGGTTGACGCTCACCAACGCGCAGGGTGCTTTCAGCGGCGTCATTTCCGGCAACAGCAGCCTCTGGATCAGCGGCGGCACCGAAGCGCTGAGCGGCGCGAACACCTATGCGGGCGGCACGACGATCCAGGGCAGCACGCTGGCCGTTTCGTCGGACGCGAACCTGGGCGCATCGTCCGGTATCCTGAGTTTCCTCGGCGGCACGCTCCAGACCACGACGAGCATGACCTCCAGCCGCGGCATGTTCCTGCAGACGATCGGCACGGTCGATACCGACGGTCAGGCGTCCACCTTCAGCGGTGTGCTCAACGGTTACGGCGCGCTGATCGTGACCAGCAGCACCGGCGCCGGCAAGCTGACGCTGACCGGCGCCAACACGTACGCGGGACCGACCACCATCGCCGGCGGCGCCACCCTGGCGCTCGGCGGTACGGGCACCATTGCCCAGTCGCGAGGCGTGACCGACAACGGCACGTTCGATATCTCAGGCACGACGAGCGGTGCGTCGGTCAAGACGCTCTCGGGCGCGGGCGGCGTGACGCTGGGCAACCAGACGCTCACGCTCACCGGCGCAAGCGACCAGTTCTTCGGTGCGATATCCGGCAGCGGCGGGCTGACGCTGGCAAGCGGCACCGAAACGCTGGCGGGCGCGAACACCTACACGGGGGCCACGACGATCGCCGGCGGCGCGACGCTGGCATTGAGCGGCACGGGCGGCATCGCATCGGGTGCGGTCACCGACAACGGCACGCTCGACGTGTCGCGCGTAACGACCGGAGGCCAGATTGCGAGCCTGTCCGGCTCGGGCAGCGTGAACCTCGGCAACGAGACGCTGACGCTGACGAAGGCCGGCGACACCTTCAGCGGCGCGATGTCGGGCATCGGCGGCGGACTCACCATCGCCAGCGGCAGCGAAACGCTGAGCGGCGCGAATGCCTACATCGGCGTGACCACGATCGCCGGCGGCGCGACGCTGGCATTGAGCGGCGCGGGCAGCATCGCGTCGAGCGCGGTCGTCGACAACGGCACGCTGGACCTCTCGGGCACGACGGCGGGCGCGTCGATCGCGAGCCTGGCGGGCCTGGGCGGCGTGACGCTGGGGAGCCAGACACTCACGCTGGCGACGGCCGGCGATACGTTCGGCGGCGTGATGTCGGGCAGCGGCGGGCTGACGCTGGAAGGCGGCACGGAAACGCTCGGCGGCGCGAACACCTACACGGGTGCGACCACGATCGCCGCCGGCGCGACGCTGGCATTGAGCGGTACGGGCAGTGTGGCCCGGTCGAGCGGCGTGATCGACAACGGCACGCTGGACCTCTCGGGCACGACGGCCGGCGCCTCGGTCGCGAGCCTGACGGGCCTGGGCGGCGTGACGCTGGGCAACCAGACGCTCACGCTCACGAATGCCGCAGGCGTGTTCAACGGCGCGATGTCGGGCAACGGCGGGCTGACGCTGGCCAGCGGCACCGAAACGCTGGGCGGCGTGAACACGTACTCGGGCGCGACCACGATCGCCGGCGGCGCGGTGCTGGCGCTGAGCGGTGCCGGCAGCATCGCGTCGAGCGGCGTGACCGACAACGGTACGCTCGACCTCTCGGGTACGACGAACGGTGCGTCGATCGCGAGCCTGGCAGGGTCGGGCGGCGTGACGCTGGGCAGCCAGACGCTGACGCTGACGAAGGCCGGCGACACCTTCGGCGGCGCGATGGCCGGCAGCGGCGGGTTGACGCTGGCCAGCGGCACCGAAACGCTGAGCGGCGCGAACACCTACACGGGCGCGACCACGATCGCCGGCGGCGCGACGCTGGCATTGAGCGGCGCGGGCAGCATCGCGTCGAGCGCGGTCGCCGACAACGGCACGCTGGATCTCTCGGGCGCGACGGCGGGCGTCTCGCTCGCGAGCCTGGCGGGTTCGGGCGGCGTGACGCTCGGCAACCAGACGCTCACGCTGACGAAGGCCGGCGACACCTTCAGTGGCGCGATATCCGGCAACGGCGGGCTGACGCTGGCCAGCGGCACCGAAACGCTGGGCGGCGCGAACACCTACACGGGCGCAACCACGATCGCCGGCGGCGCGACGCTGGCATTGAGCGGCACGGGCAGCGCTGCTTCAAGCAATGTCACCGACAACGGTACGCTGAACCTCTCGGGCGCGACGGCGGGCGCCGCGCTCGCGAGCCTGGCAGGTTCGGGCGGCGTGACGCTGGGCAACCAGACGCTCACGCTGACGAAGGCCGGCGACACCTTCGGCGGCGCGATGGCCGGCAGCGGCGGGCTGACGCTGGCGAGCGGCACCGAAACGCTGGGTGGCGCGAACACCTACACGGGCGCAACCACGATCGCCGGCGGCGCAACGCTGGCATTGAGCGGCACGGGCAGCGTGGCCAAGTCGAGCGGCGTGACCGACAACGGTACGCTGGACCTCTCGGGCACGACGGCCGGCGCGGCGGTCACGAGCCTGTCGGGTTCGGGCGGCGTGACGTTGGGCAACCAGACGCTCACGCTGACAAAGGCCGGCGACACCTTCAGTGGTGCGATTGCAGGCAATGGCGGGCTGACACTGGCAAGCGGCACGGAAACGCTGGGCGGCACGAACACCTACACGGGCGCGACCACGATCGCCGGCGGTGCGAAGCTTGCGCTGAGCGGCGCGGGCAGCATCGCGTCGAGCGCGGTCAACGACAACGGCACGCTGGACCTCTCGGGCGCGACGGCGGGCGCCTCGCTCGCGAGCCTGTCGGGGTCGGGCGGCGTGACGCTGGGCGGCCAGACGCTCACGCTGACGAAAGGCGCGGGCGCCTTCGGCGGTGCGATGTCCGGCAGCGGCGGGCTGACGTTGACGGGCGGCACGCAAACGCTGGGCGGTGCGAACACCTACACGGGCGCGACCACGATCGCCGGCGGCGCGACGCTCGCGCTGAGCGGCGCGGGCAGCGTGGCCCAGTCGAGCGGCGTGATCGACAACGGCACGCTGGACATCTCGGGCACGACGAACGGCGCCTCGGTCACGAGCCTGACGGGCTCGGGCGGCGTGACGCTGGGCAGCCGCACGCTCACGCTCACGAACGCGACCGGCGTCTACGGCGGCGCGATCTCCGGCACGGGCGGTCTCACGATCGCCAGCGGCACCCAGACCCTGACGGGGATCAGCACGTACACGGGCATCACGACGATCGGGAGCGCCGCCACGCTCATCCTGTCGAATGCGAACAACATCGCGCTGGGCAATGTCGTGGACTACGGCAAGATGATGGTCGAAGGCACGATCGGCGCATTGTCGGGTAACGGCAACCTCGCGCTCGGCGGCTCGGGGCTGACGCTTTCTGGCGCGAACGGCAGTTTCGGCGGCGTGATTTCCGGCGACAGCGGGCTGACGCTGGCGAGCGGCGTCGAAACGCTGGGCGGCGCCAATACCTATACGGGCGGCACGACGATCGAGGCCGGCACGCTGGTCGTGTCGTCGGACGCGAATCTGGGCGCCGCCTCGGGCGCGCTGACGCTCAATGGCGGTACGCTTCGGACGACGGCGGGCATCACGTCCAGCCGCAGTGTGACGCTGAACAGTCGCGGCGGCACGGTCGACACCGACGGCCAGGCGTCGACCCTCGGCGGCGTCATCGGCGGCGCGGGCGGCCTGAGCGTCACCAGCAGCAACGGTGCCGGCACGCTGACGTTGAGTGGGGCGAACGCCTATACGGGCGTGACGCTGATCGACAGCGGCGCGACGCTCGCGCTGAGCGGCGCGGGCAGCATCGCCCAGTCGGCCGGCATTGTCGACGACGGCGCGCTGGACCTCTCGGGCACGACGGCCGGCGCGTCGATCTCGACCCTCCTGGGTTCGGGGAGCGTGACGCTCGGCAACCAGACACTGACGCTGACCAAGGCCGCGAACACGTTCAGCGGCGCGATTGCGGGCAACGGCGGGCTGACGCTGGCGAGCGGCACGGAAACGCTGGGCGGCGCGAACACCTACACGGGCGCAACCACGATCGCCGGCGGCGCGACGCTGGCATTGAGCGGTACGGGCAGTGTGGCCCGGTCGAGCGGCGTGATCGACAACGGGACGCTGGACCTCTCGGGCACGACGGCGGGTGCGTCGCTCGCGAGCCTGGCGGGTTCGGGCGGGGTCACGCTGGGCAGCCAGACGCTCACGCTGACGAAGGCCGGCGATACTTTCGGCGGCGCAATTGCAGGCAGCGGCGGGCTGACGCTGGCGAGCGGCACCGAAACGCTGGGCGGCGCGAACACCTACACGGGCGCAACCGCGATCGCCGGCGGTGCGACGCTGGCATTGAGCGGCACGGGCAGCATCGCGTCGAGCGCGGTTGCCGACAACGGTGTGCTCGATCTCTCGGGTACGACGGCGGGTGCTGCGGTCACGAGCCTGGCGGGTTCGGGCGGCGTGACGCTGGGGAGCCAGACGCTCACGCTGACGAAGGCCGGCGACACCTTTGGCGGCGCGATTGCCGGCAGCGGCGGACTGACACTGGCGAGCGGCAGCGAAACGCTGAGCGGCGCGAACACCTACACGGGCGCGACCACGATCGCCGGCGGCGCGACGCTGGCATTGAGCGGCGCGGGCAGCATCGCGTCGAGCGCGGTCAACGACAACGGCACGCTGAACCTCTCGGGCGCGACGGCGGGCGTCTCGCTCGCGAGCCTGTCGGGGGCGGGCGGCGTGACGCTGGGCAGCCAGACGCTCACGCTGACGAAAGGCGCGGGCGCCTTCGGCGGTGCGATGTCCGGCAGCGGCGGGCTGACGCTGACGGGCGGCACGCAAACGCTGGGCGGTGCGAACACCTACACGGGGGCGACCACGATCGGCCGCGGCGCAACGCTGGCGTTGAGCGGCACGGGCAGCGTGGCCCAGTCGAGCGGCGTGATCGACAACGGCACGCTGGACATCTCGGGCACGACGAACGGCGCCTCGGTCACGAGCCTGACGGGCTCGGGCGGCGTGACGCTGGGCAGCCGCACGCTCACGCTCACGAACGCGACCGGCGTCTACAGCGGCGCGATTTCCGGCACCGGCGGTCTCACGATCGCCAGCGGTAGCCAGACCCTGACGGGGATCAGCACCTATTCGGGCATCACGACGATCGGGAGCGCCGCCACGCTCATCCTGTCGAACGCGAACAACATCGCGCTGGGCAATGTCGTGGATAACGGCAAGCTGGTGGTCGAAGGCGCGATCAGCGCGTTGTCGGGCACCGGCAACGTCACGCTCGGCAACGCGGGGCTGGCGCTTTCCGGCGTGAACGGCAGTTTCGGCGGCGTGATTTCGGGCGGCAGCGGGCTGACGATGACCAGCGGCACGCAGACGCTCACCGGGGCGAACACGTACGCGGGCGCCACCACGATCGCCAGCGGCGCGGAACTGGCGCTGAGCGGCGCGGGCAGCATTGCGCAGTCGAGCGGCGTCACCGTCAACGGAACCCTGAACCTCTCGGGTACGACGAGCGGCGCCTCGGTCGCGAACCTGGCCGGCGGCGGCATGGTCGAGCTCGGCAGCCGGACGCTCACGCTCACGAACGCCGCCGGCACTTTCGGCGGGACCTTCAACGGCACGGGCAAGCTGCTGGTCTCGGGCAACAGCGGATCGCTGATCGTCAACGGCAACAGCGCGGGGTTCAGCGGCATCACCGAAGTGGCGCAGGGCCGGCTCGAGGTGGGCGACATCGATACGCCTTCGGCCAGGCTCGGCGGCGACGTCCTGGTCGATCTGCCGGGTACGCTGCGCGGCCACGGCACGGTGGCGGGCAGCGTGACGAACAACGGCACGGTCATGCCGGGCGGCTCGATCGGTACGCTGACGGTGGGGGGCAACTACAAGCAGGCCGGCAATGCCACGCTGGCGGTCGAGGTCAGCCCGACGGCGGCGTCCCAGCTGAAGGTCAACGGCGCCGCGACGCTGGGCGGCACGCTGGCGATCACCTACGATCCGGGCACGTATTCGGCGAAGCAGTACACGCTCGTTGCGGCCCAGAGCCTGAGCGGCACGTTCGGCAACGTCACCAGCACCGGCACCGCGAACCTCGGTACCCTGACGCCGTCGATCGCGTACGGCGCGACCGCCGTCGACCTCACGCTGAGCGCGCCCGGCGCGCCGGCTACGCCGGGCGCGCCGATCGTGGTCGCACCGGTCGACACCGGCATCTATACGGCGGTGGGCACGTCGGTCGCGCTCGGCGCCCAGGCGGCCGGCAGCGCGCTGCTCGATCGTCTCGACCGCGCATCGGCCGCGACGGCCGCGAACCCGGACGGCTGGATCACCGCGACGGCCAGCCAGACCAAGGTCGGCGGCACGAACGGCGCGCCCGGCTTCCAGTCGACCCGCTACGGCTTCCTTGCCGGGCTCGACCAGAAGCGCGGCGACTATACGGTCGGGGTGGCCGCGAGCTACAGTCACGCGGACATCGGCGAGCAGGTCACCGGCGACACGGGCACGACCGACACGCTGCGCGCCGCGCTGTACGGCAGCCGCTTCGTGGGGCCGGTGAACCTCGCGGCGACGCTGGGCGCGGGCCTCGACTTCCTTGCGCAGAAGCGCCCGCTCGGCGCGCCGGGCAGCGCCACGGGCGACCACATGGGCCAGGAAGTGACCACGGGCGCGCAGGCCAGCCTGCCGCTCGCATTCGGCGGCGTGACGTTGACCCCGCGTATCGGCCTGCGTTACGCCTACTTCCACGCGAACGGTTTCGGCGAAAGCGGGGCGGGCGGCCAGGACCTGAACGTCGGCACCGACAACGTCCACAGCCTGCAGCCCTATGCCGGCGTCACGCTCGATCAGGCCTTCGGCAGCGAACTCAAGCCGGTGAACGTGCAGTTGCGCTTGGGTTACGCCCGCGAGGTGCTCGACACGCACCGCGCGATCACGGTTGCCGCGCAGGACGGGACGCAGTTCGCGGCGCCGGGGACGAACTTGCCGCACGGGTATCTCTCGACCGGCGCCGGTGTCTCGATGCATCTGTCGAAGCGCCTCGACGTGTCGTTGAACTACGACGCCGTCATCAACACCGGGGGGGCGTCGATGCAGCAGGGCAGCGTCCGGGTGGGCTACCAGTTCTGAACGCGGGCCGGGCCGCCGGCCGGCAGCGCCATGCGGGGGCGGCCGGCCGCCCCCCGTCGTTCAAGCAGGACAAGCGCGAGAGGGCGTGACCGCGTCACGGCCCGAAACCGGGCGTCGGCGGCTTCCTGTCGCCGCGCAGCCACCGCAAGCGGCTGCTACATACACATACAAACGGGACAAATCCCGGATACATCGGACCTTTCAAATGAGCGACGCCGCGTGACGAGGGCGCGCCGGATTGAAAGCCACGGTGCGCTTGCGCGCGCGGCATGTTCACTTTCCACTTCACGAAAGGAGATGCCGCACGATGTCTTCCACACCGTTTTCCCCGATGCGTCGCCACCTGCTGGCCACATCCGTGGCCGCCGGGGTCTCGGCGATGCTGCCCACGGCGGCGCTGCGTGCCGCGACCGGCGCGAGCGGCATACGCCCGTTCACCGCCCACATTCCCGACGACGCCGTGGCCGACCTGCGGCGCCGCATCGCCGCGACGCGCTGGCCGGGCCGCGAGACCGTTGCCGACGAATCGCAGGGCGTGCGGCTCGCGCGCATGCAGGCGCTGCTGCGCTACTGGGGCACCGAGTACGACTGGCGCAAGGGTGAGGCGCGCCTGAACGGCTTCCCGATGTTCATCACGGAAATCGACGGGCTCGACATTCACTTCATTCACGTGCGCTCGCGGCACGAGAATGCGCTGCCGTTGATCATGACGCACGGCTGGCCCGGTTCGATCTTCGAGTTGCTGAAGGCGATCGGGCCGCTGACCGACCCGACCGCGCACGGCGCGAGCGCGGACGATGCGTTCCATGTCGTCGTGCCGTCGTTGCCGGGCTTCGGTTTCTCCGGGCGGCCGACGCAGACCGGCTGGGGTTCCGACCACATCGCGCGCGCATGGGGCGAGCTGATGGCGCGCCTCGGCTATACGCGCTTCGTGTCGCAGGGCGGCGACTGCGGCTCGGTGATCTCGCACCGGATGGCGATGCAGCGCGTGCAGGGGCTGGCCGGGATACACGTGAACATGCCGGCGACGGTGCCGCCGGACATCGCGACGCTGCTCGCGACCGATGCGCCCGCGCCGGCGTCGCTGTCGCCGAAGGAGACGGCCGCGTACGAGAAGCTCGCGACGTTCTATCGCGACAACTGCGGCTACTCGGCGATGATGGTCACGCGCCCGCAGACGGTCGGCTATGCGCTCGCCGATTCGCCGTCCGGGCAGGCCGCGTGGATGTTCGACAAGATCTCGCAGTGGACGTACAGCGGCGGCGTGCCCGAACGCTCGATTCCGCGCGACGAGATTCTCGACGACATCTCGCTGTACTGGCTGACGAACACCGCGACATCGGCCGCGCAGATCTACTGGGAGGATCACTCGAACAACTTCAACGCGGTGGATATCGCGCTGCCGGCCGCGATCACGGTGTTCCCCGGCGAGATCTACCAGGCGCCGCGCAGCTGGGCCGAGCGCAGCTATCACAACCTGATCTACTTCAACGAAGTCGACAAGGGCGGGCATTTCGCGGCATGGGAGGAGCCGGACCTGTTTGCCCGCGAGGTGCGGGCCGGGTTGCGGCCGTTGCGTCGCGCGTAGGCGGGCGACGCCGGGCCAACGCGGGCCGGTTGCCGATGCGGCCCGCGTTCGCTGGCTGGCCCGGCGCACGCGGCGGGCTGTCGCGACGGAACGGGTAGGCGAGGACGCCCGGAAGCGTCGTTTCCCCGGCGATTTTTGAATCGCTGTATGTCGTGTTCGCACGCGGATACGTTGGGATACAAAGCCTTCCGGGCGTTCCGCTATAAAACCGGTGAAGCGCTTCACGCGGCGGCGCGGTTCGATGTGCGGCCGCCGCGAACGGCGCGACCCGAATGCCCGCACGTGCCGCGGGCGCCTTCCTTGGAAACCGACACTGGAGAACACGTCATGCCCGATACCGTGAATACCCGCCGCCGCCTGATCCTGGGCTCGACCCTGGCGAGCCTGAGCCTCGCCGACCTCGGATTCGGCGCGCTGGCGCAGGCGCAGCCGGCGCCCAACGCCCCGGCGGCGCAGCGCCCGGCCGGCGTCGCGTCGCTGGGCACGATCCACCAGATCGACGCGGGCGTGCTCAACGTCGGGTATGCGGACCTCGGGCCGAGGGACGGCCCCGCGGTGTTCCTGCTGCACGGCTGGCCGTACGACATCCACAGCTATGCGGACGTCGCGCCGCTGCTGGTCGCGGCCGGCTATCGCGTGATCGTGCCTTACCTGCGCGGCTACGGCACGACGACGTTCCGTTCGGCCGACACGGTGCGCAACGGCCAGCAGGCGGTGACGGCCGTCGACATCGTCGCGCTGATGGACGCGCTGAAGATCGAGCGCGCGGTGTTCGGCGGCTACGACTGGGGCGCGCGCACCGCCGACATCGTCGCGGCGCTGTGGCCGCAGCGCGTGAAGGCGCTGGTGTCGGTGAGCGGCTACCTGATCGGCAGCCAGGAGGCGAACCGCAAGCCGCTGCCGCCGCAGGCCGAATTCCAGTGGTGGTACCAGTTCTACTTCACGACCGAGCGCGGCGCGCTGGGCTATGCGGCGAACCGCGATGCGTTCAACAAGCTGATCTGGCAACTCGCGTCGCCGAAGTGGCAGTTCTCCGACGAGACCTACGCGCGCACGGCGGCATCGTTCCGGAATCCCGATCATGTGGCCGTCGTGATCCACAACTATCGCTGGCGCCTCGGGCTCGCGAAGGGCGAGGCGCAATACGACGAGATCGAGCGGCGGCTGGCGGCGGGGCCCGTCATCACGGCGCCGACGATCACGATGGAAGGCGACGCGAACGGCGCGCCGCATCCGGAGCCGGCCGCGTATGCGAAGAAGTTCGCGGGCAAGTACCAGCACCGGACGATCTCCGGCGGCATCGGCCACAACCTGCCGCAGGAAGCGCCGCAGGCGTTCGCCGACGCAATCCTGCAAGTGGAGCAGCTGTGATGTGGGCGGGCGTGGGGGAGTGGCGTCGCGGTGCGCACCGCGCGCTCGTCGCGGGCGTGCTGCTGGCCGGCGTGTGGGCTGCCGGCGGGCCGGCAGCGTTCGCGGAGCAGCCGAAGCCGGCGGCGGCCGTGTCGCCGATCTACGGCGTGTCGATTCCGCCCGGCTACCGCAAGTGGGAAATGGTCGCGCCGGCCGAAGAGGCCGCGCCGCTCGACGAGCTGCGCGTGGTGCTCGGCAACCCCGTCGCGATCCGCGCGCTCGAACAGGCGACGCTGCCGTTCCCCGACGGCGCGATCCTCGTGAAGCTCGCGTACAAGCGCAGGCAGTCCGACGAGTTCGCGCCGGCGACGGTGCCCGGCCACGCGACGACCGTGCAGGTGATGGTGAAGGATTCGCGGCGCTATGCGTCGACGGGCGGCTGGGGCTACGGGCGTTTCATCGACGGCGTGCCGGCCGACATCGGCCAGCACCAGACGTGTTTCGCGTGCCACCAGGCGCGGGTGAAGAACCACGACGACGTGTTCACGCGGCTCGCGCCATGACGTGAGCGCGCGTGACCGGCGAAGCGAAAGGCGTGCCGCGCGAGGCACGCCTTTTTTCATGGGTGCGCGGGGAGCTGGAAGCGCGGCGGCGGGCGGATGTGTATCGCAGCGTATCTGCGGGCGTTCCGGACAAACAGGCATGCGTAAAGCCCCGGTTCCGGAAACATGCCGGATACGTGCGCGGGTTCTACTGTCGACATGCAGCAAACGTTCGATGCCGGAAACATGCATCGGATGCCGAATGATCGACAGACCCATTTCCTTGAAGGAGAACCCTGATGAAAGCCGCCCGAATCCTCGCCGTTGCCGCGCTCGCCGCCGTCCCCGCCTGGTTGTTCGCCGATACCGCGGGCCACGGCCTGACGCGTGCCGACGTGCGTGCCGAACTCGTCCGCCTCGAACAGGCCGGCTACCACCCGGCGCAGAGCGAGCCGCACTACCCGGACGACATCGCCGCCGCGCTGCAGGTCGCGCGCTCCGACCAGAACGGCCCGTCGAAGTCGCAGGGCGACAACATGGCCGATGCATCGGCGCCTGCCGGCCATCGGGATGCCCCGTCGCGCGCCGGACGGAACGCCGCCGACGACCTGTATGCCCATTCGTGACCCGGCGCCGCGTCCGCCGCATGCGGGCGCGGCTGCTGCCGAGGCACGTCATTCGAACGACACGACAGAGAAAGGAGCAGGACGATGGCCGGTTTGATGAAACGCGTACTGGTATCCGCCGCGATGGTCGGCGGACTGGGCAGTGCGGTCGCGGCGCACGCTGCGCCGAAGGCGGACCTGAAGGGCACCAACGTCGTGCTCGTGCACGGCGCGTTCGCCGACGGGTCGAGCTGGAACCGCGTGATCCCGCTGCTAGAGGCGCGCGGGCTGCACGTGGTGTCGGTGCAGAATCCGCTGAGTTCGCTCGCGGACGATGCGGCCGCCACGAAGCGCGCGATCGACGGGCAGAAGGGGCCGGTCGTGCTGGTGGGCCATTCGTGGGCCGGCGTCGTGATCAGCGAGGCCGGCAACGACGACAAGGTGAAGTCGCTCGTCTATGTCGCGGCGTTCGCGCCCGACAGCGGCCAGTCGATCGCCGATGTCACGCAAGGGCTGCCTGCGCCCGCATGGGCCGGTGAGCTGCGCAAGGATGCGGGCGGTTTCGCGACGCTGTCGGACCAGGCGATCGCGCAGGATTTCGCGCCGGACCTGCCGCCCGCGCAGCAGCACCTCGTCGCGGCGACACAGGGGCCGTGGTACGGCGGGTGCCTCTCGGAGAAGGTCGCGCAGGCCGCGTGGCACGCGAAGCCGTCGACGTTCGTCGTGACGACGCAGGACAGGATGATCGATCCGGCGTTGCAGGAGGCGATGGCGAAGCGGATCGGCGCGACGGTCGCGCGCGTGAACGGCAGCCATGTCGCGATGCTGAGCCGGCCGACGGCCGTGGCCGACGCGATCATCGCGGCGGCGGAGCGGGCGCAGCGGGATGCGCGGTGAGCGGTGCGATGTCGCGCGGCCGGACGGTCGCGTGGCGCGGGCGGGGCGCGAAGCGCCGAAGCGCCGAAGCGCCGAAACGCCGAAACGCCGAAACGCCGAAACGCCGAAACGCCGAAACGCCGGATGCAATCATGAAGTGACTGCAAGCTTGTCCCGGCAAGCCGGCGTTTCATCCCGCGGGATCCCGCCCGGCGATTCCGCGCGTGCCGTCCTCCCCGGACGGCTGCATGCCATCCGGCCCTTTTCATCGTCCTGACGTCTCGCCATGCAACAGTGCACGCGATTGTTCGCCTCTGCGATTGCCTATCTCCCGACGCTGATTAGGAAATGAATTTTTATTGGTTCTGCTTCCCGTAGCGCACTCGCATAGTGACGTTGACGGCTATAGACTGCACAACAGCTGCACGGGCCGCCTCCCAGGTTTTTGTCATACCAATATACAAGGACAAGGAAGCGTCATGACGTATGCATTGGAAGAACGAACCACCGCGCAGCAGGCGCTCGAAGACGCCCGCGCGGCCGCCGCCGCAGCCGGCACGCCCTACGCGGGCGGCGTGGCGCCCGAAGCCGCATGGGCGCTGTTTTCCGCCGGCGATGCCGTGCTGGTCGACGTGCGCACCGCAGAGGAGCGCAAGTTCGTCGGCCACGTGCCGGAATCGCTGCACGTACCGTGGGCAACCGGTACGAGCCTGACCCGCAATCCGCGTTTCGCGCGCGAACTCGAAGCGAAGACGGGCAAGGATGCCGTCGTGCTGCTGCTGTGCCGCAGCGGCAACCGTTCCGCGCAGGCGGCGGAGGCCGCGACCAAGGCGGGCTTCACGCAGGTGTTCAACGTACTCGAGGGTTTCGAGGGCGACCTCGACGAGCAGCAGCACCGCGGCGGCCGCAACGGCTGGCGGCGCCACGGCCTGCCCTGGGTGCAGGACTGATCGGCGAGCGGAACGGGGAACACGCAGATGGCCGCATTCGATATCGCCGAAATTGTCCAGTCGCTCCAGACCGTGCGCCGTGCGTGGCGCGAGAAGCAGCGCCGCTCGCTCGAACCGGGCGGGCGCGACCTGCCGGCGCGCGAGGCGCTCGCGCAGATCGTCGGCGCGCTGAAAGGCGTGCTGTTTCCGATGCGGCTCGGGCCGCCGGACCTGCGCCAGGAGAGCGAGAACTTTTACGTGGCG
Organism: Burkholderia paludis; assembly: GCF_000732615.1. Lineage (GTDB taxonomy): Bacteria > Pseudomonadota > Gammaproteobacteria > Burkholderiales > Burkholderiaceae > Burkholderia > Burkholderia paludis. Next base: position 149,081 of record NZ_JPGL01000012.1, on the reverse strand, counting down.
CATGCGCTCGATGCGGCACTGAACGCGCTGCTCGCGCAGGTGACGCTGGAGCTGCGCTACGCGGCGCGCCAGCGCAGCGCGGCGGGAACGGTCGACGAGCCCGCATCGGAGGTGGTGCAGGCGTTCGCCGCCCGCCTCCCCGAGATTCGCCGGCTGCTCGACAGCGACGTGCTGGCCGCATTCCACGGCGATCCGGCGGCCGGCAGCGTCGACGAGGTGCTGCTGTGCTACCCGGGCATCCTCGCGATGATCCATCACCGGCTCGCGCACGAACTGTACGGGCTCGGGCTGCCGCTGCTCGCGCGGATCATCGCCGAGCAGGCGCATGCGGAAACGGGCATCGACATCCATCCGGGCGCGCGTATCGGCGGCGGCTTCTTCATCGACCACGGCACGGGTGTCGTGATCGGCGAGACGGCGATCATCGGCGAGCGCGTGCGCGTGTACCAGGCGGTCACGCTCGGCGCGAAGCGGTTCCCGCGCGATGCGGCCGGCCATCTGGAGAAAGGGCTCGCCCGTCATCCGATCGTCGAGGACGACGTGGTGATCTACGCGGGCGCGACGATCCTCGGCCGCGTGACGATCGGGCGCGGCGCGGTGATCGGCGGCAACGTGTGGCTGACGCAGGATGTGCCGCCCGGCGCGAATGTGACCCAGGCCGTGCTGCGCAGCGAGGCGAGCGCCGCGCCGCGCGTGCCGGCGGAACCGGTTTCCGTTGCACAGGTGGCGTCATGAGCGATCTCATTCATCACTTCGGCGCCACCGTGCGCAAGATGCGCGAAGCGCGCACGTGGTCGCAGGAGCAGCTTGCCGAGCATGCGGGGCTGAACCGCTCGTACGTCGGCGAGATCGAGCGCGGCGAGGCGATCGCGTCGATCGTCACGGCCGACAAGCTCGCGCGGGCGTTCGACGTGTCGATCTCGACGCTGTTGCCGGGCGCCTACGTCACCTGACGCCGCCTGTTTCATTTCCCTTTCGGTTGCGCGCGACTTGACGGCTATAGCATGTTGAGCCGGCGGGCGCGCGCTTCCGATAATCACCCAGCGTCATAAGCAATCCCGTTTTTCATCTTAAGAACCCGGAGCTACACATGTCGACCGTTGCAAGCGGCACGGCTGCGCTGAGCGATCACGCCGCCCGCCAACTAGCGAACGCTACCAAGACCGTCCCGCAGCTTTCCACGATCACGCCGCGCTGGTTGACCCATCTGCTGCAATGGGTGCCGGTCGAGGCCGGCATCTATCGCCTGAACCAGGTGAAGAACCCGGAAGCCGTGCGCGCCGCATGCACGCAGCTCGAGGACGAAAGCGTGCTGCCGCAGACCTTCGTGCCCTACGAAGAGCAGCCGCGCGAGTATTTCCTGAACGCGGTGAGCACGGTGCTCGACGTGCATACGCGGATCTCCGACCTGTACAGCAGCCCGCACGACCAGATCAAGGAACAGCTGCGCCTGACGATCGAGACGATCAAGGAGCTGCAGGAAAGCCAGTTGATCAACAACCCGGACTACGGGCTGCTCGCGAACGTGACCGACGAACAGCGGATCTTCCCGCTGACGGGCGCGCCGACGCCGGACGATCTCGACGAACTGCTGACCAAGGTGTGGAAGGAACCGGCGTTCTTCCTCACGCACCCGCTCGCGATCGCCGCGTTCGGCCGCGAATGCACGCGGCGCGGCGTGCCGCCGCCGACGGTCAGCCTGTTCGGTTCGCAGTTCATCACGTGGCGCGGCATTCCGCTGATCCCGTCGGACAAGGTGCCGGTCGCGGACGGCAAGACCAAGATCCTGCTGCTGCGCGTCGGCGACAAGCGGCAGGGCGTCGTCGGCCTGTATCAGCCGGGCGTGGCCGGCGAACAGGGCCCGGGCCTGTCGGTGCGCTTCATGGGGATCAACAATCAGGCGATCGCGTCGTACCTGATCTCGCTGTACTGCTCGCTCGCGGTCCATTCGCCGGATGCGCTGGCTGTCCTCGATGACGTCGAAATCGCCAAGTACCATGACTATCCCGACACCTACCGTTAATCCGGGCCTGGGCGGCGACGCACCCGCGTTGCCGCACGCGCCGCCGTTGCCGGCCGGCCTGCCCGACCCGGCGATGCTCGCGCGGCTCGCGTCCGAGTTCTTCGCGACGCCGCCGGGGCAGGCTACCGCGCCCGAGGTGTCGGCGGGCAGCGGGGCGGTCGGCGGCGTGCCGTCGGCGCTGCCGGCGGCTGCGCCGATCCTCGCGTCGGTGAGCAATCCTGCACCGGCCGGCTCGCCGCTCGCGGGGCCGGGCGGCACGGGCACGGGCGTGCCGGGCTTCGCGCCGCCGCAGGGGAAGGTGGCCGGTGCGAACCTCGCGCCGTCGGCGCCGACTCACGTGCTGTCGCTCGGCAACCGCGTGCCCGCGCTCGCGCCGCATGCGGCCGCGCAGAACGGTTTGCCCGACAGCGTGGTGACGATCGCGCCGGCGCTGGAGCCGCGTATCGGCGGCGCGGCGCTCGGCGTGCCGCAGGCGAATGCGGTGACCGTGGAGGAGGGCGCGAAGGCCGCGCCGGCCGCCGCGTCGCCGTACTACTTCACCGACGGTACGCGGCAGGGCTGGCAGGCCACGCCGCAGGACATCGTCGTGCCGTCGCACGGCCTGGCGTCGCCGGAAGCGTTCGGGCTGCCGGGCGAGGAGGCGCTGCGCGAACTGCTGGCGGTGCGTCGCGACGCGCCGTCCGCACGCACGCCGGGAACGGACGTGCCGCGCTACTTCATCGACGACGCACGGGCCGCCGAGCCGCACGCCCTGGCGGGCGGCGCGCACCCGCCGTTCGACGTCAACGCGATCCGCCGCGATTTCCCGATCCTGCAGGAGCGCGTGAACGGCAAGCAGCTCGTGTGGTTCGACAACGCGGCGACGACGCACAAGCCGCAGGCGGTGATCGACCGGCTCGCGTATTTCTATGCGCACGAGAACTCGAACATCCACCGCGCCGCGCATGCGCTGGCCGGCCGCGCGACGGATGCGTACGAGCACGCGCGGGAAACCGTGCAACGCTTCATCGGCGCTTCGTCGCCGGACGAGATCGTGTTCGTGCGCGGCACGACCGAGGCGATCAACCTGATCGCGAAGAGCTGGGGCGTGCAGAACGTCGGCGAAGGCGACGAGATCGTCGTGTCGCATCTCGAGCATCACGCGAACATCGTGCCGTGGCAGCAGCTTGCCGCGCAGAAGGGGGCGAAGCTGCGCGTGATTCCGGTCGACGATTCGGGGCAGGTTCTGCTCGACGAATACCGGAAGCTGCTCAACGACCGCACGAAGATCGTGTCCGTCACGCAGGTGTCGAACGCGCTCGGCACGGTCGTGCCGGTGAAGGAGATCGTCGAGCTTGCGCATCGCGCGGGCGCGAAGGCGCTGGTCGACGGGGCGCAGTCGATCTCGCACATGCGCGTGGACGTGCAGGCGCTCGATGCGGATTTCTTCGTGTTCTCCGGGCACAAGATCTACGGGCCGACCGGGATCGGCGTCGTGTACGGCAAGCGCGCGATCCTCGACGACATGCCGCCCTGGCAGGGCGGCGGCAACATGATCGCGGACGTGACGTTCGAGCGCACGGTGTTCCAGCCGCCGCCGAACCGCTTCGAGGCCGGCACCGGCAACATCGCGGATGCGGTGGGGCTCGGCGCCGCGCTCGACTACGTGAGCCGGATCGGCATCGAGAACATCGCGCGCTACGAGCACGACCTGCTCGCGTATGCGACGAGCGTGCTCGCGCCGGTGCCGGGCGTGCGGCTGGTCGGCACCGCGCGCGACAAGGCGAGCGTGCTGTCGTTCGTGCTGAAGGGCTACGAGACCGAGGAGGTCGGGCAGGCGCTGAACGAAGAGGGCATCGCGGTGCGCTCGGGGCATCACTGCGCGCAGCCGATCCTGCGGCGTTTCGGGCTCGAGGCCACGGTGCGGCCGTCGCTCGCGTTCTACAACACGTGCGACGAGGTCGATGCGCTGGTGCGCGTCGTGCGGCGTCTGGCGACGCGTCGCTGAGGCCGTCCGCCGGCGGCGGCCCGCAAGGGTCGCCGCCGGCGCTTCATGGCCGCGCGGTCAGAAACGCACGACCTGCTTCTGCTCGACGCTGAAGCCGTCGCGCAGCACGCTGGCCGAATCCGCGAAGTAGCGGCGGGTTTCCGACAGCAGGTCGGTGTTGCCGCGCCGGCAGAACACCACCCCCGATCCTTCCTCCGTCAACAGTTCGTCGATCAGCGATTCGGGTTGCCCGAGATCGGCGAGATGGACGTTCTGCACGCCGTGCGCGAGCGCATCGAGCGCGTCCCGCACGCACGGGGCCGCCGCCGCCGCCGGATGCTCGGCAAGCCATTGCTCGAGCTCGGTGATGCCGTACAGCCCCGCCAGTTCGCCGAGTTCGCCCAGCAGCGTGCCGTTCACCATCATCACCAGCGTGACGGCGCCGGTGCGCTGCGCGAACAGGCTGCCGAGCCGTTCCGGGCGCAGCAGGCGATCGCGGCCTCCGTCGTCCGGGGCGACCGGCATCACGACGGGCACCAGCCCGTTCGCGAGAAACGCATCCAGCGCGGCGCCGTCGAACCGGGCGACCGCGCCCGTGCCGTCGCAGCCGGATTCCGCGCTCGCGACCAGCAGGCCGCCGTCGTGGCCGTCGATGCCGATCGCCCTCGCGCCGTGACTGCCGATCAGGCGCACCAGTTCATGATTGACGCCCGCCATCTCGGCGTGCACGACGTGGATCGACGGCGTGCCGGACGCGGCCGGCACGCCCTGGATCACGATCGGACGCACGCCGGTGAGTGCGAGCAGCGCGACGTCCTGCGCGAGCGACTGGCGCGCGCGCGCGTCGTTCGTCGCGCCGCCGTCGACGATGACGACGGTCTGCCCGTGCAGCGCCTGCATGAACGGCAGCGAGCGGGCCAGGCCGGCGACGCGCCGCGAGGTCGGAATGGGACTTTCAGGGTCTGGGAACATGGGAATCCGAAGTAATGAAGAGGGGCCTGTCGCCGCGCCGTGCGGCGTCAGTTCGCGCGTTGCATGAGACGGTGAATGTCGTCGGGCGTCAGCGCATCGCGCGACGCCTGCCGGAACGGACGGTCGCTGAAGCAGCGCGCCGCGTCGGCGAGCAGTTCGAGGTGCGCGCGGTCGTCCTCCTTCGGCAGCACCAGCACGATGAACTCGCGCACCGGCTTGCGGTCCGGCGCGTTGAACGCGAACGGGTACAGCGCGCGCACGAACAGCGCGGCGGCCGAGCGGAGCCCGTCGACCCGCGCATGCGGAATCGCGACGCCCTGGCCGAGGCCGGTCGAGCCGAGCTGTTCGCGCTTCGTCAGCTCGGTCCGGATGCGCTCGGCGGACACGCCGCTGCCGCGCGCGATGTACTGCGCGGCGAGGTCGAACAACTGGATCGCGCTTTCGACCGGCACGTCGAGCAGGATGCGCTCCGGCGGACACGCGTGCGCGAGCCGGGTCGCGAACGGCGTGCCGCCGCGTCGATGGGGAAGGTCGGATGGGCCGCCGGCGGCGGCCTGTTGCGTTTGCATGCGGATTTCTCCGTGTCGGGATGACAGGGAAATCCTAGACAAAAGCGCGTAAAGACGGTGTCAGAGACGCGGGGGCCCGGTATTAAAATGTCGTATCGATCGACGGCCGATGCCGGGCCCGGCACGCGCGGCTTCAGGTGCCCGACAGCACGAACGGCAGCGTCGCCAGCAGAAACACCGAAATGCCGATCACGGGCGCGTCGAACGCGATCGCCGCGAACGCCACCGCGGCGCTGGCCAGCACGAGCGTCCGCGACATCCTGCGATGCCGGTCGTGCGCGATCGTCCGGTCGTCGCGAATGGCATCGGTTCGCGCGCCGATCACGTGTTTCCAGAACGTGAAGCCAAGCATGATTGCTCCTGTATGAAAGACGCCCGCGCCGGGCGCGGGATGCGCCCGGCCGGCGCGTCAGCTGCGTTTGAGCTTCAGCACGCGCGAGATCTGTGCGGGCGTGAAGCCGCTGTTGCGTACGTACGGCGCGCAGTCGAGCGGCGCGGTGAGCGATTCGCTGACGACGTACTGGCCGACGAAGCGGTACGCATCGGTGGCCATCCGGATGAACACCGGGATCGCGTCGCGCTGCGCGGCGAGCGTCCTGCCGGCCGAGCGCGCGGACGCGCTGCCGTCGCACAGGATCACGTCGGGCGCATGCGGGTTGAGGTCCGCGCGCAGGCAGGCGGCCACGACCCTGCCGTTCCTGGTCGGCAGGAATGCCTGCTTGCTGCCGCCGCAGGCGGTGTGGATGAATTCGCGCGTGTATTGCTTGTCGATTTCGAACATGATCGGGCTCCGGTGGCGGAAATGTCCGCCTTTAAATAAGGGATGCGAAACATATCGACCGGATCGGCGGCCGGCTGCGGGCAGGCGATCGATCGTTGCCGGTACGGTGGATCGATGGCGCGTCGTGGCACGGGTTTGCCCCGCGGGCACGCTTGCGCGCACGATGCGCGATCAACGCATCGACGTCGTGTTCAAGCGTGCGCGGGAAGGACTACGGCGCGCACCGTCCGCCTGTCGGCAGGACGGTGGCTATGGAAGAAGGAAGCGCAGGCGTCCTGCCTGTCAGGCAGAAAAGCAACTCGGAGGGCGAGGACTTCGGATGCGCATGGTGCGTGCTCGTTGGTGGATGGCGAACCTATTCTAGTGAACGCACGCGCGGGCGCAAGTAAAAAGGTCGTAAAGTCGCGCGCGGCGGGCGGCGGGCGGCGCGTGCCCGGCCGCCCGCGCGCGCGGCCGTCAGCCGCGCAGCAGCAGCGTGCACGGATGCAGCGCGCCGAGCGCCTGCGTCAGCAGGTCTGCCGACCGGTAGCCGTTGCGCGGTTCGCGCACGTGGTCGAGGAACGCGCGGGCGCCGGCCATGCCGGTGTTGTCGGCAACGACCGGCGCGCCCGTGGCGAGATCCGGCTCCAGCAGTTGCAGCACCGGCAGGTACGCGGATTTCTCGCCGTCGAGCAGCACGAACCCGAGCGGCCCGCCGAGCGGCCGGCGCAGCGTGTGCTCGGCGAGCCCGGTGCGGATTTCCACGAGATCGTCGAGCCCCGCTTCGCACAGGTTGCGGTGCGCGCCGTCGGCTTTTTCCGCGTTCATTTCGGTCGTGACGAGCTGGCCGCCGCCGTTCGCGCGCAGCGCGGCGGCGATCCAGATCGTGGAGATGCCGAACGACGTGCCGAACTCGACCGCCATGCGGGCCCGCGTGGTTCGCACGAGCAGATGGAGCAGCATGCCGAAATCGGGCGTGACGGGCAGGTAGGCGTCTTTCATCGCGTCGTAGAACCCGGGGGCGCCCTCGTCGAGGCCGCGCGCGAGGGCGGCTTGCCGGGCCGGCGGGTCCGCGCGCAACGTCGCGGCATAGAGGCGGTGAAGCGTGGCGTCGATTCGCGTATCGCCGATAAAATGGCGGGGCAGGTTGTCGGTAGGCATCGTCGGGTCCTGTGTGAATGGGATGCGGCGATGGTCGCGCGTCGCGCGCGCGGCGGATTGTAAATAGGTGACACGCCGGTTCGGCACGGATACCCATGCAGATGAAACGAGAGCGGCAACGGAACGCGGTGAGCTATCACCTGCTTTGCGACGGCCTGACGCTGCGCGCCGGCGGCGGGACGGCGCTGTTCGCGCACGCGGTCGCGCGGACGGTGTCCGGGCTCGTCACGCACGCGCATTACGCGGGCGCCGCGCAACGCGCGGACGGCGTGCTGTCGGCCGCGGCATTCAGGCGGCAACTGGGTGTGGCGATCTCGGTCGACGCCAATCCGGTGGCCGCACTGTTTCCGCCGTCGTTGTGCGCGGCGGATTTCGAGGCGCGCTGGAACGCGCTGGACCAGGCGTCGGCGTTCGGGGTGCGGACCGCGCTCGAACGCTTCGGCGCCGGCGACGGCGCGGTGCGCCGGGTTGCCGGTGCGGGCGGTCGCGAGGCGGCCTGCCGGGCCGAACGGATGCATCAGCTGCTCGACCTGCTGTCGAGCCGGCGTCCGGCGGCGGGCGTCGACGACGCGCGCGCGATCCTCGCGCTGTGCGCCGATCTCGGGGCCGGCGGGGGCGCCACCCGCGACGTGCTCGAGCGGCTGCACGACGATCCGGGCGCGAGCGTCGACGCGTGCGCGGCGGCGGCCGGCGTGTCGCTGCGCACGCTGCAGCGGCAACTCGGCCGCGACGGCGTGCGGTTCGCCGCGCTGAAGCAGGCGGTGCGGATTTCACTGGCCGGATACCGGATGCGCAATCGCGACGAGTCGCTGACCGATACCGCGATGCATGCGGGCTTCTACGACGCGGCGCACATGATTCACGCGTGGCAGCAGGCGTGCGGGATCCGCCCGGCCGTCTATCGTTCGATCGCGCGGCTGCCCGCGTCCGGCAGCCGGCCGGCCGGCGATGCCCGCGCGGCGGCGGGCGATGCCGGAGGCGCGTGCGGGCCGCGTTGAAAGATCGTCGGGTCGTGCGCGGCGTGCGTCACGTGCATTGCCACAGATGCGCACTGGTGCGGCACGGCGCGCACCAGAACGTGTAGTTCGCGCCGCCGCTGCCCCACAGCCATTCGCCGCCGTCGACCTGCGGAAGATTCGAATCGATCTGCATCACGAAGCGCATCCCGCGGCCGCAATCCGGGTACCACTCCTTGAAATCGAGCCGGGGGCCCAACTGGTTAGCGACATTCCAGAGCCGGATCGGAAGCTGACCCAAGCGGGACTGAAGCTTGTGCCGCTGGGCGACCCAAAAAGTTCGCGCTGGGTGAAGGTGCAGCCGAAGAGCGTGACAAATCAACCAGCTAAGGGGAAACACAAGGTTGTTTCGGAACGAGTGAAAGCGCAGCGGGAGCTTGTCAATGAGAAAGATTACTGAAATATCGATTTTAGGGTTGTTTGTTTTTTACCCTCTGTTTGCGAATGCCGAGGGATCGGTGAAATTCTATTCCACTCAGGGAGCAGATGCCGCGTTGGCTCAACGTGACGGTAGTTATACGCTGACGCTTTCTGGTGGGGCGCCGGCGGCAGGCGCGTCCACTTCGGCAGATTGCTATATCAGATCCAAGGATCTAAAGCTGGAAAAGGGCTCTCTTGATGGAGAACTTGCTCCAGTTCATAATGAGGTCGCCAATCTTAGTGCAAGAAGCGTCGTGGGTCATCGCATGGTCGCGAGTGTCAATAATTCGACGCTAGAGGTAAAAGAGGCGGCCGTTCAAGGTATTTGCGCCGATGATGTAGATCTTACCGGCGCGTACAAAATTGTGAGCGGTGGGGATAGTCTTAGGAGGAAGTATTCCTATTATCTTTCCATGGTGCATTCTGAGGCGATTATTTTTCTGAAAAGCAACCTCCCGGGGGATGCTGTTGACATTCTTTCCCCATACGTAACCTCGTATCAAGAAAAGTGGCTGCATGAGAGAAATACGCGTGATATCTTGATTTCATCGCTTAACGACTATGCATACGCCCTTCAGCTTGTTAAGCGGAACGGTGAGGCGGTTTCGATTTTGGAAACGGTGTTATCTGTTGCTCCAAATAGAGCAGTGGCTTGGCTTAATATTGCTGATTCGTATTGGGATTTGGGTGACTCACAGAAGGCACGTCCGGCATATAAGAAATACGTAGATTTGATGACTAGGTCGGGAAGCGCTGAAAAGATTCCTGCTCGGGTAAATGAGCGAAATGTCAATTAATCTCATCCGTATCGGAGACAGCACTGATCATGGCGGCAAAGTTGAAACAGGTTCCGCAACCATGCGTTTTGACGGCCGCTACGTCTCTCGTAAGGGGGATCGAGTGTCTTGTCCGCAGCACCCCGACGTTTCGCCTAACGTCATAGAGGAAGGCGATTCTTCGATGACGGACGGCGGTATCCCGATTGCCCGGCATGGGCATCGGGCGACATGTGGATGTCACCTCATCTCAAGCCTGATCTGAAAGTGTGGCGCGATTGTCGCGACCCCGTGCGCGATGAATGCGCACTGGATGCGATGGCTCTGTCGCAATAAGGCGGGAAGGGTAGAGTCGTCGACCAGAAATGCTGGAAGCGCCTTGATGACGAAGCCGCCGAAGACACCCCGCAGGACCCTGCCCGCAGGGATAACCAAGGTGCCAAGCGCCTGCACTACCCGTTGGACGTGATCCTGCTGTGCGCGCTGGTACGTGGCCTATTCGCTGAGCCTGCGCGATCTTGAAGAAATGATGGCTGAGCGTGGCCTCGCTGTCGATCACTCGACCGCGCACCGCTGGGTCCTCAAGCTGCTGCCGCTGATCGAGAAGGTGTTTCGCCGTCGCAAGCGCCCGGTTGGCAAGAGCTGGCGCATGGACGAGACTTACATCAAGGTGCGGGTCAAGTGGACATACCTCTATCGCGCGGTGGACAAAGCCGGCAACACCGTCGCCTTCCTGATGCGCGCTGCCGCGACAAGGCTGCGGCCCAGCATTATTTCGAGAAGGCGATCGGCCAGAACGGCGTACCCGATACAGTGACCATCGACAAAGGTGGCGCCAACCTGGCCGCACTGCATGCGGTGAACGCGCAGCGCGAGACGCCGATGAAGATCCGCCAGACGAAGTACCTGCACAACATCATCGAGCAGGACCACCGCGCGATCAAGCGGCGCACCCGACCGATGCTCGGGTTCAAGAATTTTCGTTGCGCCGTATCATCCTGTATGGCATCGAAGTGATGCACATGATCAGGGAGGGGCAGATGCAGGGCGAGGCCATGACGCGAACCGCTGCTGAGCAATTTTATTCATCGGCCATGTAAGCAGTCCTTGGCATATCGAGAAACACTCATCCTTTCGTCCCTATCGCGACACAACCGTTTGCGCGGTCGGCATGGCAGGCGAGCGGAGACGGTTCGAGGAAGCGGCGCCCCGCGTGAGCGAAGCGCCGGGCGCGCGTATCAGCGGCCGGCCAGCATCCGCCCGCCGATGCCCGTCAGCAGCAGGCCGGCCGCCGTGTCGAGCACGGCCTTGCGCCGCACCAGCAACCGGCGCACCGACGGATGCGACGCGAGCAGCGCCATCGTGCAATACCAGGCGGCCGAGATCGCGACCGACAGCGCGACGACCGCGAGATCGAGCCATGCCGGCGCATCGGCCGGCACCATCAGCGCGAAGATGCTGCCGTAGAAGGCGACGGATTTCGGGTTCGTCATGCTCACGACGTAGCCCTTTTTCGCGGCGCGCCAGTCGGACGCCGCGGCGGGCGCGGCGGCGGGCAGCGGCTGGCGTGCGGTCGCGATCATCTTCAGGCCGAGCCAGATCAGGTACGCGGCGCCCGCGAGCCGCAGCGCGGTGTGGACCCACGCGACGTGGGTCACGAGCAGGCCCAGCCCGGCGATCGCGATCGCCGCCCAGGTGCCGGACGCGGCCGCGAGGCCAAGCCCCGTCATCACGCCCGCGCGGCGCGACACGACGGCGGTCGACGTGACGATCACGAAGTTCGGGCCGGGGCTCGCGACGCTCAGCAACAGGACGCCGGCGAGCGGCAGCAGGGTGTTCAGGGTGGTCGACATGGGCGGGCGGGGCGGTGGGCGAGCGTTCATCTTACCGGAGCGAGGTGCGGCGGAGCCGGCCGGCGGTCGGGCGCGCGCCGTCGCCGGGCGTCCCGCGCCGCGCACGCCGGGCGGCGTTCACGCGGGGCAAACCTTTACGTCGCGCACCGGATGCCGCCGCCGGCCTTGCGTGCCGCGCGCCGCCGGCCGTAGTCCCGCGCGAACGCGGCCGGCGTGCAGCCGACGTGACGGTGAAAGCGCCGCGTGAAGTGGCTCTGGTCGGCGAAGCCCGTCATCAGCGCGACGTCCGCGAGCGGCAGGTCGGTCTCGACGATCAGCGATTGCGCGCGGCGAATCCGGCAGCGCTCGACGAAGCTGCCGGCCGTCATGCCGGTGCTGCGCTTGAACAGCCGCGTGAAGTGGAAGCGGCTCACGTTGGCGATGCCCGCGAGTTCGTCGAGCCCGATCGGGCGGTCGAGGTTGTCCTCGATGTACTCCGTGAGCCGCGCGATGTCCTTCTTGCCGAGCGGCGGCGCGTCGGCCGGCACGACCGGCTCGAACGCGTTGTAGCTGCGCAGCAGGTGCGCGGCGAGCGCGGCCGACAGCTGATCGGCGATCAGCGCCTGCGCGGGATGCGGCGCGCGGCCGAGTTCCGCGACGAGCACCTGCGCGATGTGCTCGATCACCACATCGCGCGTCGAGAACACGTTGAGCAGCTCGATGGAAGCCGTGCCGCGCCGCCCGAGCTGTTCGCCTGCCGCGGCGATCAGCGCGGTGGGGATGCGCAAGCGCGCGGTGGCCGACGCGTGGCCTTCCCACAGCGAGTCGTAGCCGGCCGGCATCAGCATCGACACGCCGGCGGAAATGAGGCTTTCGTGCACGACGCCGTCGCGCCCCTGGACGAGCCGCGCGCTGCCGTACGGGCAGTAGCAGATCACGTGGTGGTCGAGCGGCGGATAACGCTCGGAGACATCGGGCAGCGGGTCGTACATGTCGACCGTGACGCCGGCCCAGCCGCGCTCGCGCGTGGTCGCGAACGGGCGGTGCGACAGTACGTTGACGATCTCGTCGATCGACACCCGGGGCGCCTGCTCCGGGTGCGGGTAATGCGTGTCGGCCATCGTTGCCCCCATTCACGATGTGCGTCGGATGCGTTGCAGCCGGCGGGCCGGCTGCGCGCATCGATGGTAGCACCGACGTGCGGGCGATGCCGGGGGGCGAAAGCGGATCATGCCCCGATTCGGCCGCGCGGCGGGCGGCCGGTGGCCGGCGGGGCGCGCTTGCGGCAGGGCGTGTGGGGGCGCCGGCACCCGCTAGCGCGCGGTGCGCCGGTCGACCAGGCGGTCGAGCGACAGCGGCCCCGGGCCGAGCGCGAGGATCGCGACGGCGAGCGACGCCCAGTACAGGTGGAAGTTCGCCCAGCCGTCGGGAAACACGAGCTGGATCACGCCGGTCATCGCCAGCAGCCCGAGCGCCGCGAAGCGGGTGGCGAGCCCCACGACGAGCAGCGCCGGCAGCACGATTTCCGCGACGGCGACCACGAACGCGAGCGCATCGGGCGCGGGCAGGCCGATCGCCGCGCCGAACACGTGCAGCTTGAACTGGTTCTCGAACAGGTAGAGCGTGCCGCCGGAAATCGACAGGAAGCCGTCCCAGCGGGTCAGCCCCGAGCGGAAGAACGGCAGCGCCAGCGCGACGCGCAGCAGCGGCGGCGCGACGAGGCCGGCGGCCGCTGCGAGGCCGCCGATGCAGCGGCGCAGCACGCGTTCGAGCTGGCCGGCGTGCGGGGGAACGATCGCGCTCATGGATGCCTCACGGTGCAGGGGGGAACGGGGGCGTCGGCCGGCGGCCCGCCGACGACGGCGCCCGCGTCGAACAGCATGGCCAGCGCGCCGGCCGGATCGAAGCCGGGCGCGTCGGCCAGCGCGGCGTCGAGCGCGCCGACGATGCGCGCGCCGGCCGCGAGCGCGGCGATGAACGCCGCCGCGCCGGGCGGCAGCCTGCGCACCTCGACGTCGGCGGCCGGCCGCACGACGAGCGCGTCCTCGCCGCCCGCGTCGAGATCGACGGGCGCCGGCTCGCCGCTGTCGATGTTCATCCGCCAGATGCGGACGACCGGAAAGCGCGAGCGGACGATCCGCACGGACGGATGCAGGCCCAGGACGAGCGACGGCAGCCGCTCGGGCGCGATGCCGGCGAACGCGGCGGCCGCGAGCGGCGCCGCGTCGGCCGCGTGATACGCGACGGCCCACGCGTGCTCCAGCCGCGCGACGTCGCCCAGGTACGGCAGCGACGCGGCGGGCTCGAACGAGTCGACGAACGCGCCGAAGCCGTCGCCGTAGTGGAGCATGACCGGCGAGCGCGGCGGGTGACGCGCCGCATACGCGCGCGCCATCGCCGCGAAGAACGCGTCGCCGACGATCCGGCAGGTCGCGGGAAAGGCGGCCTTCAGCGCGTCGGCGAGGCCGGCGATCACGTTGTTGCGGTACACGGCGAAGCGGCGGAGGTCGGGCAGGCCGTCCGGCCCGACCAGCCCGGGCGGGACCGCGCGATCGGCGTCGAGCAGCGCCGCGGCGAAGGCCGACTGGCGCCCGCCGAAGTCCGGCGCCGGGCGCGCGCCGTGTGCGGGCAAGGAAGTCGGGGCTCGCATGGCGGGCGTCGGCACGTTATGCCCGTTGCGGCCGCTGCAGCACGTTGGTCCAGAGCCGCCGCAGGCTGTCGACGCCGCCCGCGGTCGAACTCCACAGCGTCGTGTCGCCGACCAGCAGCGTGCCCGCGAACGCGTCCGCGCGCGACTGCAGCAGTGCGTCGAACGTGTCGTGCGCGAGCGCGAACGGATGCGGCGGCGCGGCCGGGTCGATCGTCTGGCGCGCCAGCACGTCGAGCTTGCCGAGTGCGTCGCCGTGCCGTTCGAGGTGCGGCAGGTGCGCATGCAGGTTGAACGTCGCGACGCCGTCGAGCAGGCGCAGCCGGTCGAGCGCGAGGTCGGCGTCGATCGGCGCGGGCGCGCCGTCCGGCCCGGCCGCCGGCCGCAGCCCGAAGCGGTTCAGCACCGGCACGCCGAGACCGGCCAGCAGCGCGCGCGCGAAGCCGCCGAAGCGCTGCTGCGGCGGGATCGTCCGGTCGCCGTGGTGCAGGAAATCCGCGAGCTGGTGGTCGAGCCAGCGCTCGGGCGCCAGGCCCGACACGTCGCCGATGTCATGATGCGGGCACACGAACGCGACGTGGTCGGGTCGCGACAGGAAGCAGCGCAGCGCGTCCACCTCGGCGAGGCTGGCGATCTGCGCGGTGCGCAGCGAATCGAAGCTGATGACGATCAGCGTGTCGACGTCCCGCAGCAGGTCGGCGTCGAGCGCGACGAGGCGGCCGTCGTCCGCGACGCGCTCGACCTGCACGACCGGCGCGCCGGTCAGCGCGCCGGCCAGCTCGACGAACGCGGTGAAGTTGTGCTTCATGATGTGATCGAGAAACCCCGCGACGCTCTGGTCGAACTGCTCGGGATCGGCCAGCTCCGCGAAGCGCGGATAGCTCATCCGGCGGCTTTCGAACAGCGTCGGGAACCGGTTCTCGATGACGCCGAGCGGCGCGCCGGTTTCGCCGGGACGGCTCCAGGCGTAGTACACGAGGACTTTGCGTGACGGCATCGCGGATCTCCGCAGGTTAGAGGGGGGCGCGCCCAGGCGACGGGCGCGACGGGGCAGCAGGGGAGGCAGGCGCGGCTGGCGTGGCGGATGCGGCGGGCGTTGCCGCATGCGCGGGCCCGCGCCGCCGCATGACCCGCTCCGCGCGCGCCGCCTGCGCGTGCAGCGTCGCCCAGTCGGGCACCTGCGCATCCCATTCGATCAGCGTCGGCACCGGGCCGATCCGGTCGATCGCATCAGCGTAGAGCGCCCACACGGATTCGTCGACCGCGCGATCGTGCGTGTCGATCAGCAGCGGGCGGCCGCGCGCGTCGGCCTCGCGCGCATGGCCGGCGAGATGGATCTGCCTGACCTGCGCGAGCGGATACGCGTCGAGATACGCGACCGGGTCCCATCGCTGGTTGATCGACGACACGAACACGTTGTTGACGTCGAGCAGCAGCGCGCAGCCGGTGCGCCGCACGATCTCCGCGATGAAGTCCGGCTCCGCGTAGCTGCTTTCGGCGAACGCGAGATAGGTCGACGGGTTTTCCAGCAGCATCTGCAGGCCGAGCGTGTCCTGCACCTCGTCGATGTGCGCGACGACGCGGCGCAGCGTCGGCGTCGTGTAGGGCAGCGGCAGCAGGTCGTTGAGGAAGCCGGCGTCGTGGCTCGACCATGCGAGATGCTCGGAGAACAGCGCCGGCGCGTAGCGCGCGATCAGCGCCTTCAGGCGCCGCAGGTGCGCGGTGTCGAGCGCGCGCGCGCCGCCGATCGACAGGCCGACGCCGTGCAGCGTCAGCGGGTAGCGTTCGCGCACCGCGCCCAGGTAGCGGTGCGGCGGGCCGCCGTCGCCCATGTAGTTTTCGGCGTGCACTTCGAAGAAGCCGACGTCCGGCCGCATGCCGACGATCGTCCGGTAATGCCCGGCTTTCAGGCCGACGCCGGCGCGGCCGTGCAGCGCGCTCGCGGCGCGGGAGGCGGAGGGTTCGGACACGATCACGGCAGGGCTCCGGAACAGGTCGGCGGGCGCGGCACAGCCGGGGCGCGGAGCCCCGGCCGCACGGTGCGGATCAGGCCTTCGGCGACAGGCTGCCGGGGCCGTTCGGCGTGGACATGGCCGTGCAGGTGCCCTTCGGCACGAGCTTGAACGCGTTGCCCTGATAGTCGGTGGTGCTGGTGCCCGCGCAGGTGGTGCCCGCGCCGGCATAGCAGTCGTTCTGCCCTTTCAGGGCGGTACCGAAGCAGGGCTCGACCTTGCCGGACTTGACGAGCACGGTGTGCTCCGCCTGGATCTTCTTCTGCGCGTCGGTGAACTGCTGCGCGCCGGCCGGCACTGCGGCGAGCGCGCCGAGCGCGGCGGCGAAGGCGCTGACGACGAGCGCCGATGACGATCGTTGGGACATACGGATTCCTCCAGCGAGTTGGGTTGCGTGCGATGTCGACGACGGCAAACGGAACGCGTCGGCGGCAATGAAGGAGGCACATCCTTCGCACGGCGCCGTGGGTGGCCGGCACTGCGTGGCCGCGATCGAAAAGTAACGGATCGGCCGGAGCGGGGATTGAACGATGTTGCGCTTTTTGGTTTGCGATTGCGGACTTTGCGGCGGCGAAAAAAAAACGCGTGACGACCGGAGTCGTCACGCGTCGTGCGTGCGTGTGCGGCCGCGCGGGCGAACCCGCGCGGCCGCGGTGCGTCAGAAGTCGAAGCCCGGCCCGCCCGCGCCCGGGCCGCCCGGCGCGGCAGCCGGCGCCGCGTCCTTCGGCGCTTCGAACACCGTCGCGTCGGTCGTCAGCAGCAGCCCCGCGACCGATGCCGCGTTCTGCAGCGCGGTGCGCGTGACCTTGGTCGGATCGAGCACGCCCGATTCGACGAGGTCGCCGTACTCGCCCGTCTGCGCGTTGTAGCCGAAGTTGCCGCTGCCTTCGGCCACCTTCGCGACGACCACGCTCGCTTCCTCGCCCGCGTTCGCGACGATCTGGCGCAGCGGTTCCTCGAGCGCGCGCAGCACGATCTTGATGCCCGCGTTCTGGTCGGCGTTCACGCCCTGCAGGTCGCGGATCGCCTGGCGCACGCGGATCAGCGCGACGCCGCCGCCCGGCACGATGCCTTCCTCGACGGCCGCGCGCGTGGCGTGCAGCGCGTCGTCGACGCGATCCTTCTTCTCCTTCACCTCGATTTCCGTTGCGCCGCCGACCTTGATCACCGCCACGCCGCCCGCGAGCTTCGCGACGCGTTCCTGCAGTTTTTCACGGTCGTAATCCGACGTCGCCTCGTCGATCTGCACGCGGATCTGCTTCACGCGCGCCTCGATGTTCTTCGCATCGCCGGCGCCGTCGATCACCGTCGTGTTTTCCTTGCCGACCTCGATGCGCTTGGCCTGGCCCAGCTCGGCGAGCGTCGCCTTCTCGAGCGTCAGGCCCGTTTCCTCGGCGATCACCTGCCCGCCGGTGAGGATCGCGATGTCCTCGAGCAGCGCCTTGCGGCGGTCGCCGAAGCCCGGCGCCTTGACCGCGACCGTCTTCAGGATGCCGCGGATGTTGTTCACGACCAGCGTCGCGAGCGCTTCGCCCTCGACGTCTTCCGCGATGATCAGCAGCGGCCGGCCCGACTTCGCGACCTGTTCGAGCACCGGCAGCAGGTCGCGGATGTTCGAGATCTTCTTGTCGTGCAGCAGGATGTACGGATTCTCGATCTCGGCGATCTGCTTGTCGGGATTGTTGATGAAGTACGGCGACAGGTAGCCGCGATCGAACTGCAGCCCCTCGACGACGTCGAGTTCGTCCGCGAGCGACTTGCCGTCCTCGACGGTGATCACGCCTTCCTTGCCGACGCGGTCGATCGCCTCGGCGATGCGCTGGCCGATCGATTCCTCGCCGTTCGCGGAGATCGTCGCGACCTGCGCGATTTCCTTGCTGGTGGTGGTCGGCCGGCTGATCTTCTTCAGTTCCTCGACGGCCGATGCGACGGCCTTGTCGATGCCGCGCTTCAGGTCGAGCGGGTTGAGCCCGGCCGCGACGTATTTCTGGCCTTCGCGGACGATCGCCTGCGCGAGCACGGTGGCCGTCGTGGTGCCGTCGCCGGCCGCGTCGCTGGTGCGCGACGCGACTTCCTTCACGAGCTGCGCGCCGATGTTCTGCAGCTTGTCCGCGAGTTCGATTTCCTTCGCGACCGACACGCCGTCCTTCGTGACGACGGGCGCGCCGAAGCTGCGTTCGAGCACGACGTTGCGGCCCTTCGGCCCGAGCGTGACCTTCACCGCGTTCGCGAGAATGTTCACGCCTTCGGTCAGCCTGGCGCGTGCGACGTCGCTGAAAATGATTTCCTTCGCTGCCATGATTGCACTCCGTTATTGGTTGACGACCGCGACGATGTCTTCCTCGCGCAGTACCAGAAACTCGTTGCCGTCCAGCTTGACGGCCTGGCCCGCGTACTTGCCGAACAGCACGCGTTCGCCGACCTGCAGGTCGGGCACGATGCGCTGGCCGTCCGCATCCTTGCGGCCGGGGCCGACGGCGATCACTTCGCCCTGGTCGGGCTTTTCTGCCGCGCTGTCGGGGATCACGATGCCCGACGCGGTGGTGGTTTCCTGGTCGAGTCGCTTCACGATCACGCGGTCGTGCAAGGGGCGTAGGCTCATAGGTTGGTCCTGTGCGGTTCTGTCGAAATGGGCTGGCACTCTTTAACAGAGAGTGCTGACGAGTATAAAAATGCGCGGCGCCGCGATCCAATAACGGATTCGGAAATGCATTCGCGCCGTCGTGCAAAGCGCCGCGCGCCCGCTATTGCGCCGTCGCCTGCTGCGGGGCCGGCGTGCAGACCGGCCGGATCGTCTCGCCGGCGAGCACGCGCTTCACGAACGGAATCGAATCGGCGAGCGACGCGTTCACGGTGCCGTTGTGCTCGCGGCCCGCATACAGGTGCGCCTCGACCGTCGTGCCCGCCGCGCACGCGTCCTTCGCGAGCGCGAGTTCGAGCGGCGCGAGCCCGTCGTCCGCGCCCGCGCCGATGAAGACGGGCGTGGCGAGCTTCAGTGTCGGGTAGGTCAGGTACGCGTCCCACCACGCCTTCAGCCGCGCGTCGCCGCCGGGCTTCACGGTGTTCGCGTGCGTGAGGTGTGCGAGCGCCGCGTCGTCCTCGAGCGACGCGAGGCAACTGATGCGCGCCTGTTCGAGCAGCGGCAGCGCCCGGTCGGTCAGCACCTCGTCCGCGCGCAACGCAGGGTCGATCTGCTGCGCGGACAGCACCGAGTAGAACTGGTACGCGAGCGTCGGATCGACGCGGTCGGGATCGCGCCGGTAGGCCGTCTCGAACTTCGGCAGCGACGCGAGCGTGGCGGGCGACGCGTTGTAGATCGTCCCGGTGGCGACGGTCGCGCGGATCGCGAGTTCGGGGGCATAGACGGGCGCGTAGCCGGCCGCCGCGACCACCGCCGAGCCGCCTTGCGACTGGCCGACGAGCACGACCGCGTTCGCGAGGCCCGGCACGCCGCCGAGCACCGCGCGCACGCTGTCGAGCAACGTGTAGCTGTTCGAACGATTGTTGAGCTGCGGATTCGGGCCGGGCGTGCCGAGCCCCTGGTAGTCGGTCGCGACGACCGCGAACCCTTGCTGAAGCCACGCGTTCAGGTAGCGCACGTCGCGATACGAGCGGCCGAACCACGACGGCGCGCAGATGTCGGCCATGCCGAACGTGCCGTGCGCCCAGGCGACGATCGGCCAGCCGCCCGCCGGCGGCGTGCCGCGCGGCACGAACAGCGCGCCCGATACGGCGATCGGCGTGCGGCCGCCGACCCCGTCGGTCGATGCATACAGGATGCGCAACTGCCGGCCGGCGCTCGCGAGCCCGAGCGTCGCCGGCAGCGGCTCGGAACGCAGCAGTACGCCGGGCGTCGCCGGCACGTCGCGGTCCCACGTGTAGAACGCGGACACGCGGCCGTCGCCCTGCAGCGGGTCGGGCGCCGGGACGCGGCCGGGCGCGGCCGCGTGCGAGGGCAGGGACGATACGGCGAGCGCGGCGGCCAGCAGCGTGCGCGCGGCACGGCCGCGCAGGGGGAGAAGCGTCATGGTCGGATGGAAGTCGATGAGATCGGATCGGATGCGCGGGACAACGCGCGCGCCGACCACGACGCAAGTTTCGAACCAGCGCGCGCGATGCGCGTCGCGGCGGGCGATCGGGTCGCGCGGCGCGTGTCGCATGCATGCGCCGGCTGCGTGCCGCGCAGCAATCCGGGCCGGCCGGTTGTTGCTCCCGCAACAAGGGCGAGGCCGCCGGTTGCGCGCCGGGCATCCCGCGTCGCGCGGATGCGCCGCCGCACGGACGCCCGATGCCCGCGTGCGCGGCTGGCACGATTGCTGCTGATCCTGTTGCCGTGCGTCGCCGCGTCGCGACGCGAGCCACTCCGTCCACCCGATCAAGGAAACCGTCCTCATGCCAGCCACCCAAGCCATCGACAGCGCCGAACTCGCGGCATTCGCCGAACGCGCCACGCGCGAATTCACGCAGGCCGCGCGCGTGCTGAAGGACACGCGCACGCTGTCCGCGACCAACACGTTTCAGGCGTTCGAGCGCGTGCCGGGCGCCGAGCTCGTGGTCGCGCTGTCCGCGCCGAGCCCGTGGGCCGCGTCGCAGGAGATCCAGCCGGTCGTCGTGACGTTCGACGGCGACGTGCTGCACGGCGACGCGCGCGCGGGCGGCAACGGGCCGCGCTACGCGGACGTGTTCCGCGAGGCGCCGGAAGTCGGCGTCGTGATTCACGTGCACGGCCCGTACCTCGGCGCGTGGGCGAGCGCGCATCGCCCGCTGCCGATCCGCTACGCGCCCGCCGCGCGCTACACGCGGGCGCGCGAGATTCCGGTGTACGTCGATCGCCGCCCCGGCGAGCCGCGCTTCATCGTCGACACGATCCGCCGCGATCCCGAGGTGCCGGCGATCATCGAGGCGAACGGCGGCGCGACGTTCTGGGGCCGCTCGATCCTCGACGTGTCGAAGTACATCCTGATCCTCGAGGAAGCCGCGTATTTCCAGGCGCTGGCGGAGCCCCTCGGCGGCGCGCTCGAATTCGGGCCGGGCGCGCTCGAACAGCAGTGGAAGATGACCGGCCTCGCATGACGCCGCGCGGCGGCCGGCGCAATCCGGCCGCCGTCATACCGATAGCTCGATGAATTGGTTCGTGGCCGGCGCGCGCCTTGCTATCGTCGAACCTTCCCCGTTCAACACGCCGGTCGTGCCATGGCCATCTTCAGCTTGCCGGACCCGACTTCGCATGCGATCACGATCCGTGCGAAGGCGCTGACGTTCGACGATCCCAAATCGCGGGTGCTGCTCGAGCGCATCCAGCTCGTCGCGCCAAGCGACGCGACCGTGCTCGTCACCGGCGAGAGCGGCACCGGCAAGGAGCTGATCGCGCGCCTCGTGCATTCGCTGAGCGAGCGCGGCGACGGCCCGTTCGTCGCGGTCAACTGCGGCGCATTCTCCGAGACGCTGATCGAGAGCGAGCTGTTCGGCCACGAGCGCGGCGCGTTTACCGGCGCGATCAACAGCCAGCCCGGCTGGTTCGAATCCGCGAATCGCGGCACGCTGTTTCTCGACGAGGTCGGCGACCTGCCGCTGTCCGCGCAGGTCAAGCTGCTGCGCGTGCTGCAGGAGCGCGAGGTCACGCCGGTCGGCTCGCGCAAGACCGTGAAGATCGACGTGCGGCTCGTCGCGGCGACCAACGTGAATCTCGAAGCCGCGGTGCGCGCGGGCAATTTCCGCGAGGATCTCTACTACCGGCTCAACGTCGTGAAGCTGAGCCTGCTGCCGCTGCGCGAGCGGCCCGGCGACATCGCGCCGCTGATCGAGCATTTCGTCGACACCTACGCGAAGCGCCTGAGGGTCGCCGCGCCGGCGCTGACGGACGCCGCGCGGGCGCGGCTGCATGCGCATGCGTGGCCGGGCAACATCCGCGAGCTCGAGAACGTGATCCACCATGCGGTGCTGATCTGCGCCGGCGGCGCGATCGACGTGGGCGACCTGCAGTTCTCAGCGTTGTCGCTCGCGCCCGACACGAACGACGCCCGCGGCGCCACGGCCGCGCCGCCGCGCCGCGCGCGCGACGTGGCGGAAGCGACCGACGCGCTGCGCCATGCGGTCGTCGAACTGCTGGATCTCGGCACGCCGTCGCTCTGGCAGCACATCGAGGACACCGTGTACCGCAGCGTGTTCGACTACAGCGAACACAACCAGCTGCGCATGTCGCGCCTGCTCGACCAGTCGCGCAACATCGTGCGCGCGCGCCTCGCGCAGCTCGGCATCCTGAAGCCGCGCGACGCGGGCGACGCCGACGCGCGACTGCGCCGTCAGGCGTGATCGCGCCAGCGCAGCGCGCGCCGGGCAAGCCGCTCGCATAGCGCGCTCATGCCGACGGCGAGCGCCGTCACCCCCAGCACGCACACCAGCAGCACGTCGGCGCGCGCGCCGGCCTGCGCGTTCTGCATCAGGCTGCCGACGCCGGCCCCCGCGTTGAACAGCAGCTCGCTGCTGGTCGCGGTGATCCACGCGAACGGCACGGCCTGCAACACGCCGGCGAACAGGTCGGGCAGCGCGCCCGGAATCAGCACGTCGCGCCACAGGCCGACGCGCGTCAGGCGATACGACTGCGCCAGCTCGACGTAGCGCGGATCGACGCGGCGCAGCCCGTCGAAGCTCGCGGTGGTCATCGGATAGAACGCGGCGAGCGCGATGATGAACACCTTCGCGAATTCCCCGGTGCCGGCCCACAGGCTCAGCAACGGGATCAGCCCGAGCAGCGGCACGTAGCGCAGCGCCTGGAACGCCGGTTCGCCGAGCTTGCGCGCGAGCGTCGAGCGCGCCATCGCCGCGCCCGACACGAGCCCGAGCGCGACGCCGATGGCGAGCCCGAGCGTCGTGCGGCGCAGGCTCGCGCCAAGATCGGTGGCGAGTTCGCCGCTGCGCGCGAGTTCGACCAGCGCGGCGCCCACCTGCTGCAACGGCACGAACGCGTATTGATGGGCCGCGTCGCCGGACGACGCGTACTGCCACGCGGCGACCAGCAGCGCCGGCACGACGAGGCCGCGCGCGCGGCGGCGCAGCGCGGGGAACGGGAAACGGGGTGTCGCGAGGGGCATGTCGAAACCTGTGCGTTCAATGCGCGGGCGTCTGCCAGCGCAGGGCGTAGCGTTGCACGCGCGCGATCGACCGGTCGAGCGCGAAGCCGACCAGCCCGATCACCGCGACGTCGATCAGCACGACGTCGAGCCGCAGCATCTGCCGCGCCAGTTCCATCATCTGGCCGATCCCGCTGTCGGCGCCGAGCAATTCGACCGCGACCAGCGCGAGCCACGCGCGCGCGAGCGCGATCCGCACGCCGGTCAGCAGCGGCGGCAACGCGGCCGGCAACAGCACGTCGCGCAGCAGCGCGAAGCGGCCGAGCCCGTAGTGGCGCGCCATCTCGACGAGGTCGCGCGGCGCGTCGCGCACGCCGGTGTACGCGGCCAGTGCGACCGGGAAGAACACGGCCTTGCCGACGACGACGAGCTTCAGCGGCTCGTCGATGCCGATCAGCAGGATCAGCAGCGGAATCAGCGTGAGCGTGGGCACCTGCCGCAGCAGGTCGAACGTCGGCCGCAGATAGTCGGAGAACAGCCGGCTGCGCGCGAGCAGGACGCCGAACGCGGCGCCGCCGGTCGCGCCGATCGCGAAGCCGAGGGCCAGCCGGTGCAGTGTGATCAGCAGGTTGTCGCGCAGTTCGCCGGTCTCGATCAGCGTGCGCAGCGTCGTCGCAAGCCGCCCGGGCGGCACGACGAGCTGCGGCGGGAACCAGCGCTGCGCGCTCGCGAGCCACCACAGCGAGAGGAAGGCGACGGGCGTGGCCCACCACAGCGCGTGCCCGCCGAGCCGTGCGACGGCGGGCACGCGGCATGCAAGCGCGCCGCTCGACGCGAAGGCGTGCCGCGGCATCAGCGGCTCGCGACGCGCGCCGCGTCGGCGCGCCAGTAGCCGTCGAGGCCGAGCTGTTTGAGCGCGGTCGACACGAAGGCCGGCGCGAGCAGTGCGTTCACGTCGACCGGCGTGGAGGTCAGGCCGGCCTGGCGGCTGTACGCGATGACGTCGCGGTAGTGGCCGGTCAGCGCGGGCGTGAAGAGCGGCGTCCACTGCTCCTTCCACGGCGTCGCCTCGTCCGCGTATTCGCGGCGCACGACGCTTTCCGGCTGGCCGGACGCGCTCAGGATCTTCACGTACGCGTCGCGGTTCTGCGGCTGCGAGATCCAGTGCGCGGCGCGCACGTAGGCCGTCGCGACGAGCTGCGTGATGTCGGGGTAGCGCCGCACGAAATCGTCGGACGCCCACAGTTCCGCGCGCATCTTCCAGTCGTCGGGCGCGCGCTTGGTCGACCAGATGATCTTGCCGACGTTCCTGTCGACGAGCGAATACGCATCGGACAGCGTGAAGAAGCCGTCGACGCGGCCGGCCGCGACGGCCGCGGCGCCGGCCTGCGGGTCGAGGTTGTAGATCCTGAAATCCGACAGCTTCAGCCCGTTCTCGGCGAGCAGCTTGCTGAAGGTGACTTCCCACGGCCGGCCGCGATTGAGCGCGATGCGCTTGCCCTTGAGATCGACGATCGATTTCGCGCTCGAGCCGGCCGGCACGACCAGGTACGTGTTGCTGCCCACGCCGCCCGGCACGATCAGTCGCGTGCGCGTGCCCGATGCGTTGACGACGACCGACGGCAGGTCGCCGTAGCCGGCGAAGTCGATGCTGCCGTTCGTGAACGCCTCGTTGACGAGCGTGCCGACCGCCGCGGTCGAGACGGGCACCCATTGCAGCTGCACGTGCCGCGCGGCGAGCGCCTTCTCGAGCGACTTGTCGGCGTCGATGAGCGCGGACGCGCCCGCGTACTGGGTCTTGCCGCCGCTTGAATACGCGACGACGGCGATCCGCACGACCTTGGGCGCGTCTTGCGCATGCGCGGCGGGCGTGGCGAGCGTGGCGAGCGATGCCGCGGCGAGCGGCAGTGCGGCGAGCAGCGCGCGCAGCGGGCGGCGCAGCGAGGCGAGGGAGAACGTGTGTTTCATGATGGTCCGGGGCAGGGGGCGGAAAAGGGGCTCACGCGCGCTTTTGCAGCGACGGCCGCAGCACGTCGGCGAGCGGGCGCGGGTCGATCCAGTCGGCAACGTCGAAGTCGGCTTCCAGGAAGCCCTGGTCGTGCAGGAAGGTCTTGAAATCGGCGAGCGCGGCGATCGATTCGTCGTCGAGGTTGACGCCGAGGTGGCGGTGCAGCTGGTTGCCGTACGCCGCGCGGACCCAGTCGATCGACGATGCGGTTTCGCCGGCCACGTAGTGCGCGGTTTCGTCGGGATGCGCGCCGGCCCACTCGCCGGCGGCGACCACGAGCTTCAGGAAACCGGCGACGATGTCCGGATGGTTCGCGAGCACGTCCGCGTTGACCGTCAGCGGGCGCGGCGTGCCGTTGTTGTTGCGGATCGCGCGCTCCGGATGAAAGCCGATGTCGATCACGACGTGCGCGCCGATCAGCTGGGCGATCTCGAGGCCGGTCGAGCCTTTCACGTAGATCGCGTCGACCTCGCCGCGCAGCAGCGCGCCGGCCTCGGCCGCGTACAGCGCACGGCTCGAAAAACCGTGCGGCGACGCGAACAGGTCCGCCGCGCGCGCCGGCCCGACGGACTGCAGCGTGCGGGCGCGCACGTCGACGAGTTCGACGTCGCGCGCGCCCAGCCCGTCGAGGCTCAGCGCGTTGAGGAAGCCGCGCAGCGCCGACGCGCGAAAGATGTCGATGCGGTCGTCGGGGCGGCTCGGGATCGCGAGGCGGCGCCCGCGCAACGCCTTCACGGAACGGATGCCCGACTCGGGCCGCGCGAGGATCAACTGCGATTCGTCGACCCACGACAGCCCGATCACGCGCGTGTTCGCGCCGTTCGAGCGCGCCCACATCGCGGGGATGCTGCCGCCCTGCCGAAACGACTGCGTCAGCGTGTGGTCGCTGATCGACGACACGTCGTGCCGCGTGGCGCCGCGCGGCGAGCGGATCGCGACGCCGTCGGCGGACGTCTCGCCGTTGAGCCAGCCGAGATGCACGGCGATGCCGAGCGGGGTCGGCACGGGCGAGCGGGCGTACCAGAACGTCTGCTGCTTGTCCGATGACGAATCGGGCCTGTCTGTCATGGGTGATTTCCTGTCTGCATGAGCATGGTCGAAGTGCGGTCGCGCACGGCGTCGCTGGCGCGGGCCGGTCAACGTCGCAAGTTCCGGGCCAGTGGCCGGGCGCGGCGCGGCCGCACGCGGCGCGGGGCCCGCGCGCGCGGCACGGCGCCGGTGGCGGTGCGCGGCCTGTTGCGCCAGCAACAGTCGCGCCGGCCGCTGTTGCGCGCGCAGCACCCGTGCGGCCGGCGCAGCAGCGCGGCGCGGGCCGGTTGCGATGCGATCGGCGGCGACCGGCGCGCGTCGTCCGGTTGCCGTGGAGGCCCTGCCCGCAAGGCGCCGCGCGCCCCGCCTGCGGCCCGGGATGCGCGATGCCGCGCGCGTTGGCACACGGCGTGCTTTAGAGCGCAGCACACGCACGGCACGCCGGTGCCGCATGCAATCCGCAATCCGAACGGTCCGACCAGGAGAACCCCGATGGCTGTTGAATTCTTGTGGCGCCTGCCGATGCACGGCGACGGCAGGCGCGCACACGACCTGCATACGCGCGGCGAATGGAACCGCCAGCGCGCGTCGCGCGTCGCGCCGAAGATCGACGACGACGCATTTGGCTACATCGACTATCTGTCGCAGGTCGCGCGTGCGGCCGACATCGCCGGCTTCCACGGCGCGCTGATTCCGATCTTCCGCTTCACGGAGGAGCCGTGGGTCGTGGCGGCCGCGCTCGCGCGCGAGACGCGCCGGCTGCGGCTCCTGATCGCGCTGCAGCCGCACTTCGTGCATCCCGTCTACGCGGCGCAGATGGCCGCGAGCCTGCAGCGGATCAGCCGCGGCCGGGTCGAGTGGAACGTCGTCACGGGCGGCGGCGGCCCCGACCAGCGCGCGTACGGCGATTTCATCGATCACGACAGCCGCTATGCGCGCACCGACGAATTTCTCGACGTGGTGAAGGGCGTCGCGGCGGGCGAGCCGTTCACGTTCGACGGCCGGTTCTATCGGGTCGAGGCCGGCGGCCTGCTGCCGCCGCTGAGCGGCCAGCAACCGCCGCGCATCTACCTGGCGGGCGCGAGCGACGCCGCGCTCGCGGTCGCGGCGAAGCATGGCGACGTTCACCTGAGCTGGGGCGAGCCGCTCGCGAAACAGAAGGAGGTGATCGATGCGGCGCGCCGCGCGCTCGAGCGCCAGCACGCCGCGCGCGACCTGCGCTTCGGCATGCGCATCGACATCCTCGCGCGCGAGACGGAGGAGCAGGCGTGGGCCGAGTTGCGGCAGATGTTCGCGACGGTCGGCGCGTCGACGCGCAACGGCTTCGGCGGGCGCGGCGAAGCGTCGGAATCGGTCGGCGCGAAACGGCAGTTCGCGCTGCACCAGGGCAACACGCAGCACTTCGACGACCTGATCGTCGGCCCGAACCTGTGGGCCGGCATGTCGCAGATCCGCGGCGGCCCCGGCTGCGTGATCGTCGGCAGCCACGAGCAGGTGGCCGAACGGCTCGCGGAGTACGTCGACATCGGCGTATCGACGTTCATCCTCGCCAGCAACCCGCATCTCGAGGAGGCGTATCGCGTGGGCGAGGAAGTGCTGCCCCTCGTCGACGGCGCGCTGAACACGCGCGGCACGCGGGCGGCGCTGCGCGCGGCCGGCGCGTGAGCGCCACGACATCCCGACGCATTCCAACGACGAGGACACTCACCATGACGACACTCGCTGAGCAGGCCACGGCCTGCGACGCACTCTGGTACACGCGCTGCCCGGTGCCGACCGCGCTCGGCATCGCCGTGCATCGCGGCTGGTTCGACGACGAGTTCGGGCCGGACGGCATCGCGCTGCATTCGCTGCAGGAAACGGCCGACGCCGGCAAGCGCGAATCGCACTTCGATCACAGCCTGCCGCACTCGTTCCGGCAGGGCGGCAACATCCCGGCGCTGTGGGCGCGGGCGCGCGGGGCCGATACGCGCGTGATCGGCCTGTCGTGGACCAACGAATTCCAGGCGATCGTCACGCTGCCCGATCGCGGCATCCGCACCGCGCGCGACCTGCGCGGCCGGCGGCTCGGCTTGCCGCGCCATCCGATCAGCATCGACTTCTGGCGCGCGGCAGCACTGAAAGGCTTCCTGAGCGCGCTCGAACTCGAAGGGCTCGGCCACGGCGACGTCGAATGGGTCGACCTGCCCGACGCCCGCGAACGCCGCACGGGGCCCGCGTCGTTTACGCGCGGCCCGCACGAGTACGGGCTCGAGATCGCGGCGCTCGTGCGCGGCGAGGTCGACGCGGTGTTCGTGAAAGGCGTCGAGGGGCTCGAAACCGTGCACCTGATCGACGCGCAGGTCGTCATCGATCTCGGCGCGCACCCCGATCCGCTGGTGCGGATCGGCAACGGCACGCCGCGCACGCTGACTGTCGACCGCGCGCTGATCGACGCGCGCCCCGATCTCGTGAGCCGCTTCCTGTCGGTCGTGGTGGGCGCGGGCGACTGGGCCGCGCGCCATCCGGCGGAAACGGTCGCCTATATCGGCCGCGAGACGCGCGCGTCGGACGAGTGGGTGCGCTATGCGTACGGCGCGGACGTGCACCGCCATCTGGAGACGGGGCTCGCGCAGACGTCGATCGACGGGCTGGTCGCGTTCAAGGATTTCCTCGTCGAGTGGGGGTTTCTCGAACGGGATTTCGATGCACGCGCATGGATCGACCCGGCGCCGTTCACGCGCATCGACCGGCAACGCCATGCGTGGGTCGCGTAGCGCGCCGCGGCGCGTCATTGCAAGGAGTCGAGCATGTCAGGACTGACGATCGAATACGGCGTGCCGTCGGCGCGCCGGCACGCGGCGCGCGCCGCGCCGCGTGCGGGAGCGGGTGCCGCCGTGACCGCCGCCGCGCGGCCGCCGTTCCCCGTTCCGTCCGCACGGCCGGCCGGGCGGGCCGTGAAGCCGGGCGGCTGGCGCGTCACCGGCGCGATTGCGCTGGCCGTCGCGGCGCTGCATGCGGGCGTCGCGCTGCTGGCCGCGCGCGCGCCCGCTGCGCCGCCGGTGCAGCCGCCGAGGCCGTTGCCGATGACGGTCGAACTCACGCGGCCGCCCGAACCGCTGCCGCAGGCCGCGCATCCGCCGCCGCCGGCGGTGCCGACGCCGCCGAAGCCGTTGAAGCAGGCCCCGACACCGCCGCCGCGCGCGGCCGTCGCGCATCCGGCGGTCGCGCCGGCCGCCGTGCCGCAGGTCGCGCGCGAGGCGGCGCCGGCGGCCCCGGCCGTCGCCGTCCCGGCCGCGCTGGCTCCCGCGCCGGCCGCGCCCGCCGCGCCCGTGCGCGAAACCGCGCCGATCGGCGACGCCGCCTATCTGCGCAATCCGGCGCCCGACTATCCGGCGTTCGCGCAGGACCAGGGCTGGGAAGGGCACGTCGTGCTGCGCGTGCACGTGCTCGCGAACGGCACGCCCGATTCCGTCGACGTGCGCACGAGCAGCGGCCGCCGCATGCTCGACAACGCGGCGGTGGCCGCCGTGAAGCGCTGGACCTTCGTGCCCGCGAAGCGCGGCGACGAGGCGGTCGACGGCTGGGTCAACGTGCCGATCGATTTCAAGCTGGGCTGACCCGCCGGTCCGCCCGCCACATTTTTCAAGGAACTCACATCATGAACGGTATCCCGACCACCTTCATCGTCCAGGGCGCGCTCTGGCTGCTCGTCGTCTTCTCCGTCGTCACGTGGACGCTGATCGTCGTGAAGGCGATCCAGAGCCTGCGGGCGAGCGCGCGCAACCGGCGCTACACCCGGGCGTTCTGGGCCGCGAACAGCTTCCACGAGGCGGCCGCGCTCGACGGCGCGAACAGCCCGGTGGGCGAGCTCGCGGCGACTGGCTTCGACGCGCTGCGGCGCGCCGATGAGAGCAGCGCGCACGACCTCGAACACAGCTGGAGCCGCCACGACCTGCTCGAACGCCATCTGCGCCAGCAGATCCACAACGCGCGCCGGCGCGCGGAAGCGGGGCTCGCGGTGCTCGCGTCGATCGGCAGCACCGCGCCGTTCGTCGGCCTTTTCGGCACCGTGTTCGGCATCATCCACGCGCTGACTGCGATCACGCACAGCGCGTCGGCGAGCATCGACGTCGTCGCCGGGCCGATCGGCGAGGCGCTCGTCGCCACCGGGATCGGCATTGCGGTCGCCGTGCCGGCCGTGCTCGCGTACAACTTCTTCGTGCGGCGCGTGAAGGCCGCGTCGGCGGATCTCGACGCGTTCGCCACCGACTTCGTCACGCTCGCGCAGAAGGCCGGCTTCCGCGTGCCGGCCGCCGCCGCCGCGCCCGCGCCGGCCCGCCGTGCCGGCGACACCCGCCAGGAGGCGTTCGCATAATGGCCTTCTCCTCTTCCTCCGACAACGACGACGTGCTCAGCGAAATCAACATCACGCCGCTCGTCGACGTGATGCTCGTGCTGCTGGTCGCGTTCATCGTCACCGCGCCGCTGCTCAACAACGCGGTGCACGTGAACCTGCCGAACACCGTCGCCACGGCGCCGGCCGATCGCAAGCCGAACGTCACCGTGAGCGTCGACGACAAGGGCGTCGTGTACCTCGACAAGCGCGCGGTCGCGCTGGCCGCGGTGCCAGCCGAGCTGGCCGCGCTGAAGGCCGGCCGCCCCGACGTCGCGCTCGATCTGCAGGCCGACGAGCACGTGCCGTACGGCACCGTCGCGAAGCTGATGGCCGCGATCGAGCATGCGGGCATCACGCGGCTGTCGGTGCTCACCGCGCCGCGCGGCTGATGCGCGGCTCACGACTCATTTTCCGAATGCATCCATGAGCACCACGGCTTCCCGTCACATCCAGTCGATCTGGTACATGCGCTGTCCGGTGCCGACGCCGCTCGGCATCGCCGCGCATCTCGGCTGGCTCGACAGCGAATTCGCCGGCGACGGCATCACCGTGCGCGCGCTGCAGGAAAGCCGGCACGCGGCGCTGCATCACGCGCACGTCGATCATTCGCTCGACAACGCGTTCCGGCAAGGCGGCAGCATTCCCGCGCTGTGGGCGCGCGCGGCCGGCGCCGACACGCGCGTGGTCGCGCTGACCTGGATCGACGAGGCGCAGGCGATCGTCGCGTTGCCGGAGGCCGGCCTGACGCGCCCGAAGGATCTGCGCGGGCGGCGCATCGGCCTGCCGCGCCGCGACGGCGAACGCATCGACATCTTTCGCGCGGCGGCGCTGCGCGGCTTCGTCAGCGCGCTGTCGCTCGACGGGCTCGGCCCCGCCGAGGTCGAATGGGTCGACGTGCCCGCATCGGACCTGCGCGCGCCGGTGTCGACGCCGCTCACGCGCGACGCGGCGTTCAGCCATCCCGCGAGCCTGTCGAGCCGGCGGCTCTACGCGGCCGAGGCGGCCGCGCTGGTGCGCGGCGAGGTCGACGCGATCTACGTGAAAGGCTCGCTCGGGCTCGAAACCGCGCACCTGATCGGCGCGCAGCCGGTGGTCGACATCGGCTTTCATCCCGATCCGCAGATCCGCATCAACAACGGCTCGCCGCGGCCGCTGACCGTCAACGCGTCGACGCTCGAACGCCATCCCGACATCGTGCGCCGGTTCCTGGCGCGCGTGACCGAGGTGGAAGGCTGGGCGCGCGAGCACGAGCAGGACGTGCTCGGCTACCTCGGCCGCGAGACGGGATCGGGCCACGACTGGCTGAGGCTCGCGTACGGCGCGGACGTGCATCGGCGGCTGCGCACCGATCTCGACGAAGCGTCGATCGCCGCGCTCGACGATTTCAAGCGCTTCCTCGTCGAATGGCGGTTCCTGCCGGCCGATTTCGACGTGCACGGGTGGATCGACCGGCGCGCGCTCGACGGCATCGCGACGCCGTCCCGCGACGCCGCGCGGTGAGCGCGCCGGCGCGCATCGCCGACGCGTGGCGGCGCGAACGCTTCACCGGCGGCTTCATGCTGCTGGCGCTCGCGAGCGGCACGACGATCAGCATGGCGCAGCTCGCGACGACGCTGTACGCGCTCGCGCTCGGCGTCGACAGTGCGCGGCTCGGCATCATCGCCGCGATGGAGCCGCTCGGCATCGCGCTGATGATGTTGCCGGCCGGGCTGCTCGTCGCGCGCCACGGCGCGCGGCGCGTCTACTTCGCGGCGAGCATGGGGCCGATGCTGCTCAATCTCGTCGTGCCGTTCACCGGCGCATGGCCGCTGATCGCGCTGACGCAGGCGCTGATCGGGCTGTGCATCCCGTTCCGGATCGTGTCGATCAACGGCGTGTTCCTCGCGCGTCTCGCGCAGATCGGCCTCGCGCGGGCGGGCTGGTATCGCGCGGCGATGTCGGTCGGGACCGGCCTGCTCGGGCCGTGGCTCGCGAGCTGGCTGATCGGCGCGCATGGCGCGGTCGCGACGTTCTGCGCGGTATCGGCGAGCTTCGCGGGCATGGCGTGGTTCAGCCGGGCGCTGCTCGGCGACGCGCCGCCCCCGCCGCCCGACGTCCAGCCCGACACCGGCGGCCTGCGCGCACTGCTGGCGCTCGCATGGAGCCGCGACGTGCGCGAGCAGCTCGCGCTGGAAGCCGTGAACAGCGCGACCCGTTCGCTCGTCGCCGCGTATACGGTGGTGCTCGCGATCCAGTCGCTCGGGCTATCGCAGCGGGACGCGGTCGCGTTGCTGATGCTGCAGGGCGCCGTCGCGGTGATCGCGCTGTTCGGGCTCGGCCATGTCGCGCAGCGGATGACCGCGCGTCGTTGCCATGCGTTCAGCCTCGCGGGCGGCATGGCCGGCCTGCTCGCGCTCGGCCTCGCGCGCGACGCGTGGCTCGTCGGTGCGGGCCTCGCCGCACTGAGCGCCGGGTCGTCGCTGCTGCATCTCGTCAACATGCAGCGCCTCGGCCGCCATCCTGCCGACAAGAGCCGGATCTCGAGCCTCTACAACCTCGCGTCGATGACCGGCGCTTTCTGCGGCCCGCTGGCCGGCAGCGTGCTCGCGCCGCTCGTCGGCCTGCAGGCGATGTTTCTGTGCTGGCTGCCGGCGGTCGCGCTGGCCGTGTTGGCGCTGCGGATCGCGCACGGGCGGCGCGATGCGACGCGGCCGCTGCCTGCAAAGCTGTCCTGACGATTCTCGGCGCCGCACGGTCCGGCGGTGTTGCGTGACAAGCAGTTTGCTTCCCCACACAGATGCGCAGGCAGCAACGCGCGCGCCGCGTACCCGCCGACAGCCCCGTGCGACGGGCTTCGCGATGCTGGCATCCGAATTGCAATAGGGAACCCGTGCGTCGTGCACGCACGTGCGTTCAACCGATCAAACAGGATGACTCATCGATGTTCAGAAAAAAACTCATCGTCACCGCACTGGGGGGACTGCTGACGGGCGGCACCGTATCGTTGCCCGCGTGGGCAGAGGATGGCGCGGCAGCAGGGGCGCCGGACGCGAAGCCGGCGCGGCAGGCGGCGGACGACACGGCCGCGACCGCGACCGCGCCGAAGGCCGCGCGCGCGAAACACGCCGCGGCCGCCCGCGAAACGAATCTCGGTACCGTCACCGTGACGGCGCGCCGCCGCAAGGAGAGCATCCAGGACGTGCCGGTCGCGGTCAGCGCGCTGAGCGGCGACACGATCAGGAACAACGAGCTGCGCGTGATCAACGACGTGACGAAGTACGTGCCGAACTTCACCGGACAATCGACCGAGGGCCGCGAGCGGCCGCGCTGGTTCCTGCGCGGGGTGGGCAGCAACGATCCGTCTGACCTGTCGCTGAGCCCGATCGGCGTGTACTTCGACGACGTGTACATCAACAGCGTGTTCGGCCAGGGCTTCCCGCTGTTCGACCTCGATCGCGTCGAGGTGCTGCGCGGGCCGCAGGGCACGCTGTGGGGCAAGAATACCGTCGGCGGCGCGCTCAGCATCACGTCGCAGAAGCCGACCTTCGACGTGAGCGGCTACGGCAAGCTCGGGTTCGGCCAGTACAACAGCCGGCTCGCGGAAGCCGCGATCGGCGGGCCGATCGGCCAGAACGACGTGCTGGCCGCGCGCGTGTCGGTGTATCACGAGAACGCCGACAGCTTCTTCACGAACACCGTTCAGCAGGGGCGCTTCGGCGGCTTCCACGACAACGCGGTGCGCTTCCAGGTGCTGGCCGTGCCGACGTCGGACACCGATTTCCTGTTCAACATCCACGGCCGCAACTACACGGGCGGCGGCGATGCGTGGCATGCGGAAGGCGCGGGGCCCGGCGGCACCAACCAGTTCGGCTTCGTCGGGTCGAGCGATCCGTATACGGTGTCGCTCAATGCGCCGTCGAGCGACCACATCTCGACCTGGGGCACGTCGCTCACCGCGCACTGGCGCATCAACCCGGCGGTGACGCTGACGTCGATCACCGCGTTCGAAGGGCTGCACCGCTGGTACCAGGACGACGAGGACTATTCGGCGTACGACGCGGCGCGCTCGCACGACAGCCTGTCGAGCCGCCAGTTCTCGCAGGAATTCCGGCTCGAATCGCCGCAGAGCGACCGGCTGAGCTGGATCGTCGGCACGCACCTGTTCACCGAGCAGCTGGCGGAGCAGGGCGCCGGCGGCGGCCTGCCGGGGTCGCCGTCGCCCGCGTTCTACCACCTGACCGACCTCACCCAGCACACGCAGAGCGCGGCGATCTTCGGCAGCGTGAAGTACCGCTTCACCGACCGCTTCAACGTGACGGGCGGGCTGCGCTACACGATCGAGCGCAAGAACATCAACCTGACCGGGCTGCAGGGCACGGGCAACGTGACGTTCAGCGATCCGAACAGCTGGTGGGACCCGTCGTCGGTGTCGTCGCCGCTCGCGGTCAGCGCGCGGCAGAACCAGACGAACACGTGGCGCGCGCCGACCTGGGATCTCACGCCCGAATATGCGCTGAGCGACAATGTGCGCGCGTATTTCCGCTATGCGCGCGGCTTCCGCTCGGGCGGCTACAACGGCAACGCGTATACGCAGAGCACGGTGTCGACCGTGTCGCCGGAGTACCTGACCGACTACGAGGCCGGCATCAAGAGCGAGTGGTTCGACAAGCGGCTGATCGTCAACGCGAGCGTGTTCCACTACGACTATCGCGACATCCAGGTGTTCGCGCTCGCGCCGAACCCGCTCGGCGGCCCGCCCGTGTCGACGCTGTCGAACGCGGGGCAGGGGCGCGCGGACGGTTTCGAGCTGGAGCTGAAGGCGCAACCGGTCAACAGCCTCTATCTGTTCGCGAACTTCGGGATGCTGAACACGCGCTACACCGAATTCCGCTACGTGCCGACCGCCGTCGGCAATTCGTTCGCGCGCTCGCCGCACACGACGATCAACGCGGGCTTCGACTATCGCGTGCCGGTGTCGTTCGGCACGCTGACGGCCGGCGGCGACGCGAACTACCGCAGCCGCGAGTACTTCAGCGCGACGCGGCAGACGATCCCGCAGCTGTGGCAGGGCGGCTATACGGTGCTGAACGCGCATGTGTCGTACACGACGCCGAACCAGAAGTACATCGTGACCGGCTACGTGACGAACCTGACGAACAAGGTCTACAAGAAGCTCGAGCTGCTGCCGTCGTACGGCGCGTATCCGGTGCTGTACGGCGATCCGCGCACGGTCGGGATCACGCTGACCGCGAAGATCTGACGGGCGGCGACGACGCGGCGCGGGCGCGGCGGCGAGCCGCCCGTGCCGTGGTTGCCGCAGCGCCCGTCAGATCAGCAGCGATACCGTCCTGAACAGCGCGAGATCCTCCTTGCGGGCCGATCGCGCATGCCGGCGGATCACCTGCAGCAGGCAGTCGATGAAGCAGCGCGCCGCATCGCTCAGCGTGCTGCTGCGCCGCGTGACGATCCCGAGGTCGCGCGGCTCGAACGTCTCCTTCAGGCGCAGCGCGCGCATCTGCTCGCCGAACGGCGGCACGGCCGCGAGGATCGTCGGGCACCAGGTGCACATGTCGGCCTGTTCGAGCATGGTCTGCAGCATCGCGACCGATTGCGCGCGCACGATGCGCCGCTCGTCGATCCGCGCGCCGTGGCGCGTGAACAGGTAGTCGACCAGCGCGGCCTGCGCGTCGGCCGCGAAATTCAGCACCCAGTCGGTATCGAGCAACTCGTGGATCGACCGGGCGCGCTCGCGGGGATGACCGGCCCGCACCATCACCGCGGTGTCGTAGCGCAGCAGCGGCTCGAACGAGAATTCCGGCGTGCCGCCCGGCTGCACGTGCCCGAGCGCGAAGTCCATGCTGCCGTCGCGCAGCAGCGGCTGCGCCACCGCCATCAGCGCCTCGTAGAGTTCCAGACGCACGTCGGGCATCCGTTCGCGAAACCGCAGCACGGCTTCCGCGAGAAACGTCACCGTGAGCCACGGCGTGACGCCGATGCTCAGGCGGCCCTCGACGCGGCCGCGCATGCGCTCGAGATCGCTCCGCGCGTGTTCGAGCTGCTTCAGCACGAGCTTCGCGTGCGTGAGCAGCGTCTTGCCATACTCGGTGAAGCCGATGCCTTCCGGCGCGCGCACGAGCAGCGGCAGGCGCTCGCTGGCCTCCAGCTCGCGCAGCGCGCGCGTGACGGCGGCCTGCGACAGCCCGAGCGTGCGCGCCGCGCCGCGGATGCTGCCGGCCTCGGCGCTGGCGACGAGCGCCTGCAACTGGTGCAGCTTGATGTGACTCATGGCGCGATACCTGACAACGAGATGTTGTCATCATAACGAAACCGCGGCTGGTCGCCGGGATTTTCGCTGCATACGATTCGGCCACGATCGGTCATCCGGGCGATCGGCAACCGGAGCACGGCGAGGAGCGGCGGGGTTGGACACCAGACACATTCATCAGGAGATGGCGGCCATCGAGGCGGACATGGTCGCGCTGCGCCGCCGGCTGCACGCCCATCCCGAGCTGGGTTTCGAGGAGCAGGCGACGAGCGCGCTCGTTGCCGATTGTCTGACAACCTGGGGTTATCGGGTCACGCGCGGGCTCGGCGGCACGGGCGTGGTCGGCACGCTGGCGCGCGGCGCCGGGAAGCGGATCGGGCTGCGCGCGGACATGGACGCGTTGCCGATCCGCGAAACCACCGGGCTGCCGCACGCGAGCCGGCGCGACGGCGTGATGCACGCGTGCGGCCACGACGGCCATACGGCGATGCTGCTCGCGGCGGCGCGCTGTCTGGCCGAACGCGCGCGCTTCACGGGCACGCTGAACCTGATCTTCCAGCCGGCCGAGGAAGGGCTCGGCGGCGCGAAGCGGATGATCGACGACGGGCTGTTCATCCGATTTCCGTGCGATGCGGTGTTCGCGATGCACAACGTGCCGGGCCTGCCGGCCGGCGTGCTCGGCTTCTGCGACGGCCCGGCGATGGCGTCGGCCGACGAGGTGCGCGTGCGCGTGACCGGCCACGGCGGGCACGGCGCCGCGCCGCATACGACGATCGATCCGGTGGTCGTGTGCGCGTCGATCGTGATGGCGCTGCAAACGATCGTCGCGCGCAACGTGAATCCGCAGGAGCTGGCGATCGTCACGGCCGGCTCGATCCATGCGGGCAGCGCATCGAACGTGATTCCGCAGCATGCGGATCTCGAACTCAGCGTGCGCGCACTGTCGCCCGAGGTTCGCGCGCTGCTGGAACGGCGCATCCGCGAGATCGTGAACGGGCAGGCGGCGAGCTACGGCGCGACCGCCGAGATCGACTATCGGCACGGCTACCCGGTGCTCGTCAATCACGCGGCGGAAACGGCCTTCGCGCGGGAGGTCGCCCGCGAATGGGGCGGCGATGCCGCGCTGATTCCGCATCTGCGGCCGATCGCGGCGAGCGAGGATTTCGCCTGCATGCTGGAGGTGTGCGCCGGCAGCTACCTGTCGATCGGCAACGGCGGCGGCGCGGGCGGATGCGGGCTGCATCACCCCGGCTACGACTTCAACGACGCGTGCCTCGCGACGGGCGCGAGCTACTGGATCGCGCTGGTGGAGCGCTACCTCGCGTGACGCGGCGGCACGCATCCGGTTCACGATTTTCACAAGGAGACAGGCAATGAAACAGTGGATGGCGGCGCTCGCGGTGGCGCTGGCGGCAGGGTCGGCGCACGCCGGCGACTGGACGGGCAGGGAGATTCGTCTCGCGGTCGATCCGACTTACCCGCCGCTCGAATACAAGCTGCCCGACGGCACGCTGACGGGCTTCGGGATCGACATCACGAATGCGTTGTGCGCGGAACTGCATGCGCGCTGCGTGTGGGTCGAGTCGAGCTTCGACGGGATGATTCCGGGGCTGCGCGCGCGCAAGTTCGACGTGATCGCATCGTCGATGACGATCACGCCGAAGCGCATGGAGCAGATCGCGTTCACGAACCGGATCTCGAATGCGCCGGCACGGCTGGTCGCGCGCAAGGGTTCGCCGCTGCTGCCGACCGCGGCGTCGCTGAAGGGCAAGCGCGTCGGCGTCGAGCAGGGCTCCGCGCAGGCCGACTATGCGATCGCGAACTGGCAGCCGGCCGGCGTGCAGATCGTGTCGTACCCGAACCAGGACCAGGTCTATGCCGATCTCGTGACAGGGCGGCTCGACGCGGCGTTCCAGGCGTCGATCGCGGCCAGCGACGGTTTCCTGAAGAAGCCGCAGGGCAAGGACTTCATGTTCGCCGGCGCGCCGATCGACGACGCGAAGTATTTCGGGCAGGGCGACGGCCTCGGCTTGCGCAAGGAGGACAGCGACCTGCGCGACGCGTTCAACCGCGCGCTGGCCGCGATTCTCGCGAACGGGACGTACCGGAAGATCAATCGCAAGTATTTCGACTTCGACATCTACGGCGCGAAGTAAGCGGCATCGCCGCGCACGCGCGCGGCCGAAAAATACCGACAAGGGGACACGGATGAACTGGAGATTCATGGCGGTCGCGCTGCCGGCGCTGTGCGCGGCGCCCGTATTCGCGCAGGGCAGCGTCACGCTGTACGGCCTCGTCGATGCGGGCATCGACTATACGAACAACGTCGGCGGTCACGGCGCGTGGCAGATGGCGAGCGGCTTCGCGCAAGGCAGCCGCTGGGGACTGAAGGGCACCGAGGACCTGGGCGGCGGCTACAGCGCGCTGTTCCAGGTCGAGAACGGCTTCAACGTGAACAGCGGCACGCTCGCGCAGGGCGGCCGCCTGTTCGGGCGGCAGGCGTACGTCGGGCTCGGCAGCGCGCGCTACGGCACGCTGACGCTCGGCCGGCAATACGACGCGCTCGTCGACTATCTCGCGCCGACGACCGCGAACGGGAGCTGGGGCGTCTATCCGTTCTCGCATCCGCTCGACAACGACAACACCGGCAACACGTTCCGCGCGAACAACACGGTCAAGTACGCGAGCCCGGATTTCGCCGGCTTCTCGTTCGGCGGCGCATACAGCTTCAGCAACGACGCCGGCTTCGCGAACAATCGCCAGTGGAGCGTCGGCGCGCAGTACGAGCAGGGCGGCCTGCTCGTCGGCGCCGCGTTCCTGAATGCGGACAACCCCGGCGCGACCCCGGGCGGCGCGATCGCGGGGCCGGGCTCGGCCGGCGCCGATGCGAACTTCGTGTCGGCCAGGCTGCGGATCTTCGGCGCGGGCGTCAACTACACGGCGGGGCCGGCGACGGTCGGCTTCGCCTATACGGACAGCAACGTCACGCGGCCGACCGCGAACGTCGGCTACCTGTCCGGCGACGAGACGATCGAGCCGGTGACGGGGCCGCTCGCGGGCGGCACGGTGACGTCGATCAGGTACCGGAACGTCGAAGTGAACGGCAAGTACCAGTTCACGCCCGCGTGGTTCGTCGGCGCGCAATACGTGTACACGACGATGCGCTACGACGCGACGACCGGCACCGCGCAGCCGAAGATCCACTCGATCGGGCTGATGACCGACTACACGCTGTCGAAGCGCACCGACGTCTATCTGATGGGCGCATACCAGCGCGTCGCGGGCGAGGCGACCGGCTCGTCGCTCGACCGGGCGTACATCCCGGGCGCGGCCGATCTGTCGTCGAACGCGAAGCAGCTGATGGTGCATGCGGGGATC
This sequence comes from Burkholderia paludis, assembly GCF_000732615.1. Classification (GTDB taxonomy): domain Bacteria; phylum Pseudomonadota; class Gammaproteobacteria; order Burkholderiales; family Burkholderiaceae; genus Burkholderia; species Burkholderia paludis. The sequence goes on along the minus strand of NZ_JPGL01000012.1, from coordinate 108,820 downwards.
CGGCACAGGTTCTGACGCGCCGTGCGCGGAACGCGCGGCGGCCGGCGGATGCGCCGCCGGCCGCCGGCCCCCCGTTACTGCGCGACCCGGATCACGACCTTGCCGAAATGCTGCCCCGACGCCAGGTACGCATACGCCTGCGGCGCCTCGTCGAAGCCGAACACGCGATCGACCACCGGCGCGATCCGTTGCGCGTCGACGAAGCGCACGACGTCGTCGAGCATCGCGCGGCTGCCGACCATGAAGCCGTGCAGTTGCCGGATGCCGCCGATCAGCGACAGCAGCCCGAGTTCCGGGCCGCCGAAGCTGCTGAGGCCGCCGATCACCGACACGATGCCGCCCATCTTCGTCGCGGCGACCGAGCGCGGCAGCGTATCGCGTCCGCCGACCTCGACGACCAGATCCGCGCCCGCGCCGTCGGTGAGCCGCAGCACCTCGTGCTGCCACTCCGGTGTCGTGCGATGGTTGATCGTTGCGTCCGCACCGAGTGCGCGGGCGCGTTCGAGCTTGGCGTCGCTGGACGACGTGACGATCGTGCGCAGCCCGGCCGCGTGCGCGAGTTGCAGCGCGGCGATCGACACGCCGCCGGTGCCGAGCAGCACGACGGTCGCGCCGGGCCCCAGCCCGCCGTCGACGAACAGCGCGTTCCACGCGGTAATGCCCGCGCACGACAGCGTCGCCGCCTCGTCGTAGCCCAGATGCGCGGGAATCTTCACCAGCGCCGTTTCGTCCGACACGAAGTACTCGGCCAGCACGCCGTCGAAGTGCGAGCCGGGCGAACCCGAGACCTTGCGCGGCGTGGGCGGCCCGTCGATCCAGTTCGGGAAGTACGTGTTGATCACGCGATCGCCCGGCTTCACGCGCGTGACGTCGCGGCCGGTTTCGACGACTTCGCCGGCGCCGTCGGCCACCGGGATGAACGCCTCCGTGCCGATGCCGAGATAGTCGCCGCGCGCGAACATCAGGTCGCGACGGTTCAACCCCGCCGAGTGGATCTTCACGACCACGTCGGTCGGCCCGGGCGCGCGGCGCGGCGCGTCGATGCGCCGAAGCCCGGCCTCGCCGTCCCCCGGCTTGACTTGCCATGCATGCATGTCGACTCCTTGTCGAGATAGAGCGATTTATCATAGTGTTGCGCGAGGGGATGCATTGGCGAGAATTCGGCCGACGACTGTTGCCTCACTGGATACAAACCCGTTATCGAACCGGAGCGGAACGGCATGGACGAGCGGTTGAGGGGCGTGGCGGAATTCGTCGACGTGGTGGAGTCGGGCAGCTTCGCGGCGGCGGCGCTGCGCCTGGGCGTCACGCGCTCGGCGGTGGCGAAGGTCGTCGCGCGGCTCGAACACCGGCTCGGCGCGCGGCTGCTGCAGCGCACGACGCGCCAGCTGAGCCTGACCGACGAGGGGCTGGTCTATTACGAGCAGTGCCGGCGGCTGCTGGCCGAACTCGGCGAGACGGAGGCCGCGCTCGACGCCGGGCGGCGCGAGCCGGCGGGGCGGCTGCGCGTCAGCGTGCCGGTGCTGTTCGGGCGGCAATGCGTGGCGCCCGTGATGCGGCGCCTGGTGGAGCGCCACGCGCGGCTCGAAATCGACGTGTCGTTCAGCGATCGCGTGGCCGACCTCGTCAACGACGGCTTCGACCTCGCGGTGCGCATCGGCGAGCTGGCCGACACGAGCGCGCTCGTCGGCCGGCCGCTCGGCGTGCAGCGCATGGGCATCTGCGCGTCGCCCGCGTATCTCGACCGTCATGGCACGCCGGCAGGGCTCGACGCGCTCGCGTCGCATGTCGGCATCGCGTATTCGCGCGGCGGGCAACCGACGCCGTGGCGGATCGTCGGCGCGGACGACGCGGTGCACGATCATCGCCCGGCCGGGCGCCTGCGGCTGGACGACCTGCAGGCGATCGCCGACGCGGCCGCCGCCGGCGCGGGCCTCGCGTGGCTGCCGTGCTGGCTGATGGCGCCTTACCTGCGCGACGGCCGTCTCGCGCTCGTGATGGGCAGCGACAGCGTGTCGGGCGCCGACGTGTACGCGGTGCGGCCGGCTTCGCGCCATGTGCCGTCGAAGCTGCGCGTCGTCATCGATGCGCTGGTCGACGAGATCCCGCGCATGCTGGCGTCCGGCGCCTGAGCAGCGTGGCGCCGCGGTCGCGGCCCGGCGGGCGGCGCCCGCCCGCGTGCCGCATCAATCGGCCGCGCGGTGCGGATTGCAGTCCACCGAATACTCCGCGTGCTCGCCGTTGACGTGCAGCACCAGCGTCGCCTGGCAGATGTCGTTCGACCCGACGCTCAGCCGCAGCATCGCGAGCGGCCGGTCTTCGCCGCCGGCGAGCCGCGACTCGCCGGAGCGCGTCAGCGTGGCCGAGCCCGCGCCGCCGGTGCGGGTGATGCGCAGGCTGTACGACACGTCGACCGGCGCGGCCGCCCGCACGTGCGGCACGATGTTCACGCCGCCGGCGCCGGCGGCAATGTCGAAATAGGCATTCAGATCGTGAATCCCGACCATGATCGGTCTCCTGTCGAATGAAAAAAAGGCCGAACGGGCATCCGTCCGGCCTTTTCGTTACACCGCCGTCGCTCAGTGCTGCCTGACCGATACGGTGTTGTTGAGGCCGTTCTGGCTGATGCTCGCGTAGTTGCCGTTGCCCTGTTGCAGCAGCGTGGCGCTGTTGTTGTAGCCGAACTGCGTCACGTAGCCCTGGTTGCCCGAGCCGGCCACCTGCGACGCGTTGATGGTGTTGAAGCCGCCGGCCTGCGACAGGCTCAGCAGGTCGTCCGCACCCGTCTGCGACGCATTGGCGACGTTGCCGATGTCGAGCGTCTGGTTCACCGTCGTCAGCGAGCCGGATGCCGCCGTCTGCGTCACGGTTGCCTGGTTGTTCGCCGAACCCTGCGTGATGGATGCCGTCGAACCGGCCGAGCTGGTCTGCGTGATCGTCGCCTGGTTGTTCACGTCCGTTTGCGTGACGGTCGCGCTGTTGCCGAAGCCGAACTGCTGCGTGATCGTCGCGGTGTTGGAGGCGGCCGCCTGGTTGATCGTCGCGCTGTCGCCGAACTCGAGCGTCTGGTTGACCGTGGCGCTGTTGCTGTCGGCCGTCTGCGTGATCGAGGTCGTGTTGCCGTTCGACAGGAGCTGGTTCACCGTCGCGGTGTTGCCGGCCACGCCGCCCGATTGCGAAATCGTCGTCTGGTTGCCGCCGCCGAACGACGAAGTCACGTTGGCGGTTTCGGCGCCGCTCTGGGTCGTCGTGACCCGGTCGCCGCCTTCCGCGAACTGCGTCACGTTGGCGTTGGTCACGCCGCCCGTCTGCGTGATCGACGTCGTGTTCGCGCCGGCCCACGAGGTCTGGACCGTCGCCGTGCCGTTGTTGCCGGTCTGCGTGATGCCGACGGTGTTGCCGACCGTGTCCGTCTGCGTCACGGTCGCGTTGTTGCCGATCGCCGACTGGCTCGGCGTGCCCTGGTTGATCGTCACCGTGTTCCAGCCGCCGCCCTGCTGCGAGATCGATGCGCTATCGATGTAGCTGTACTGGTTGATCGTGTTGGTGTCGTATTGCGGGCCGCCCGTGTATGCCGACGTCGTCTGGGTGATGTTCGCCGAGAAGTCGCCGCCGCCGGACTGGGTCACGTAGTTCGATTCGTGCGACGTGCCCGTCTGCGACACGTTCACGCTCGAATACGGTTGCGCCCACCAGGAGTTCTGCTGGATCACGGTCGTGTCGCCGCTGCCGCCCTGGGTCGTCACGTTGGCGACGAACCCGTACGCCGGATTGTTGCCGAGTGCCGACTGCGTAATCGATACCGAATCCCCGCTCGTCGCCGCCTGTTCGACGGTCGCCGAGTTGTAGTTGCCGGACTGGCCGATGTTCACGGTGTTCCCGGCCGAGTCGGCCTGTGCGGCGGCCGATGCGAACATCAGCACGGCGATTGCGATTGCAGACTTGGTCACCTTCATCTCTTGCTCCTGATTCGAAAGAAAATTCGCCGGAAAAGTCGGTCTTTTACCGGCACCCCCGCCAATTGAGGGCGCTCTCACGCCCACACGTCACACCACTTCATGCCCGTCACTTGCAACCTGCGTAACCGTCGCTACCGCGTCAGCACCGTGGCGCGCGCGCCGTTGCCGGTCTGAATCACCTGGATGCCGGTGTTCGTGCCGCTCTGCACGATGTTCACCGCGTTGTTGCTGCCGTTCTGCGTGACGCGCGCCGACAGCGACGTGCCGACCTGCGTCGAGCTGACCGAATTGCCGGCGCCGTTCTGCTGCACCTGCAGCGTGTTGCCGTTGCCGCGCTGGGTCGCGTTCAGCGTATTGCCGACGCCGGACTGCGACGCCGCGACCCAGTTCTGCGCACCCGTCTGGCGCGCGACGATCGCGTTGTTGTCGCCGGCCTGCAGGGTCGTCGCGCCGTTGTGGCCGCTCTGGTCGAGCGACGCGGTATTGCCGCTGCCGCCCTGCTGGACCGAGACGATGTTGCCGCTGTAGTCGAACGCCGGTTCGGGCGGGCCGAGATCGCTGTACGCCACGGGCGCGCCCCACGCCGCCTGCACGGCGGCCGCCGCGCACATGGCTGCCAGCACCCGCCGCACGACGCGGGCGCGGCCGTTCCGATCACGCTGTCGATTCATCATGTGTTCTCCGCTGGCCGGCTTCATGCCGGTTCAATGACTGGACGCCCCCGCCCGTTCGACCTTCTGCGGGTCGTACGCGGTGTTGGCGTCTTCCATGTCCTGTGCGTACTGGCGGTCTTCCTGCAGATACCGCTGCATCGTCGGGTCGTACCAGTCCTGGTCGTTCTTCAGCGCCCAGGTCTGGTTCGCGACGCCCTGCACGATCAGGTGCGTGAGCGCCGATTCGATCGCCTCGTTCACGCAGATCTGCGCGGGTTCGTTGCGGGTCAGCCCGGCTTCCGCCTGCAGCAGGTCCTTGAATCCGACGAAGCGGTAGACCCCCGTGTCGACCTGGTAGGAGTAGACGGTCTTGGTCGTCGATACGCTGTTGAGCACCTGGCCCGTGCGGATGTCGATCGCGCGCAGGTTCACGGTGACCTGGTCGATCCGGTACTGCGTCGACCCGCTGATCCCGAGATACGCCACGCCGGCTCCGCCGGTGCGGACGTTCGTGTCGTAGCCGACGATCCCGCCTTCGAGCACGATGTTCGCCGGCAGCAGCGGCGCCATCGCATCGTTCTGCGCCTTCTTCGCATCCGCGCCGTCGGTGGCGCGCATGATCTTGCGTTCGGTCAGGAGGTCCTGCAGGTTCTCGCGCTCCACCGGCGTGAACCAGCCCGAGTCGCGCATGGCCTTGACCAGGAACGACGCGCCGCCCTGCGTGACCTGCGACGAGAAGGAACTGTCCGGCGACGCCTTGTACTGCCCGGTCAGGTCGCGGAAGCCGTACACGGCGGCGACGATCTTGCCCTTCGGCGGCGGGAGGTGCGTGAGGTCGCGCGTGGTGCGCGTCGGCGGCGTCAGCGTCGCATTGCTCAAGGCCGGCATCGGCCGCGTGACGCAGCCGGCCAGCGACAGCAGCAGCGCCGCGCCGGTTGCAATCCGTTTCATCCCCGTGTGGAAGCGCACGCGTTCAGCGTTTTTTTTCATGATGTGCCCGATCGTTATTCTTGGATTTATTGGCCGTTGCTGACGATGAACGTGGAGGTCGCGCCCGTCGTCTTGTCGGTGGTCGTCACCTGCAGGTTGCCGTTGCCGGCGGAGCTCACGACGATCGTGAAATTGCCGGTGCTGATCGTCCCCGGCTTGAGTTCGCCGTTGGTGCCGACGATCGAGTTCGTCACCGAGCCGGCGACGCGCGACAGGATCGCCTGCTGCAACTGCGCGTTGAACTGGTCGAGGGACGACGTCGACGTCGGCGATGCGCTGGCGGACAGCGACGGATCGGTGTACTTGCTCTGCGCATTGGCCTCGTTGAGCAGGTTGGGGCCGTTGGCCGGGTTGCCGCCGAAATTCGGGTTGTTCGGCTGGTAAATCAGCGCCGACGACCACGCATACGGCGAAACCGCGGTCATGGCGACCAGGGCGATCAGGCCCAATCCGTTTCGACTCATTTTCCGTAACCCCTTTTTTCGATTAATCGACTAAATCTCGTCTTTCGCCAGATCCGAATCGGGAAACAGCAAATTCGACAGATCGTCCTGAATGACGGTTTGAAAGGAAATATTGGCGGCGCTTTCGGCCACGGCCCGGACGTTGGCGCGGGCGATCGGCAGGAAAGTCTGGAATACGCGCTTTTGCTGGAATTCCACCCAGATCAGGCTGCCGTAACGTCCCGACGGCCGTTCGTGAATGGCGACGATATAGCGCTCGCTCAGCGGGATGTCCGCCCACGTCTGCGAGAAGTAGGTATAGAAATCGCGGCCGGCGAGCGTCACCGCGTCGGTGGTGACCGTGCCGCCGAGCCGGTCCTCCGGAAGCGCCGCGCGGGCGGCCGCCTTGGCGCCGGCCGCGGCGCTTGCGGCCGGCTTGCCCGCCGCCGGGCCCGTGCCGGGCGCGGGTTTCGGCGTTTCGAGGACGCGTTCGGCGTTCAGCAGGGTCGACGGCGGCGCGATCGGATGGCCGCCGTTCGCGGCGGCCGGAGGCGGCGCGTCGAGGGTGTCCTGGGCGTGCGCGCGCGCCGCCGCGACCAGCGACAGACACGCCACGGCCCCCCAGGCAATGCGCCTGCTTGCGCTCGATCCCATTTCCCCGACCCCGATGAATTTGTACGACACACGACGCCGCTCGATTTTCGGGTTATTCGTTCCCGGCTGAACACGGCACATGGTGGGGGGAGTCAGCAAGAGGCATGCCTGCCCTTGTTTCAAACGGAATGGCTTATTCCTTTTCCATTCGTCTTATTTTTCAATTACACATCCCGTTCATGTGAAACGTTTGCGCGCACGATATTCATTAACAAGCTTTCTTTTGGTATTCGGAAATCCGCTTTTAAATCGGACGATATTTCCCGCCGCCCGTCATTTGGAAATTCCTGATCGCGCCGGGGCGGGCAAACGTAACGTGCCGCTACGGGGCGCGCGTAACGACACGACGTAACGTGCCGTTACGCACGTAGAATCGTCCGACGAAAGCGCGGGTTCCGGCGCGCGGCGCCGCCGGCCCGTCCATTTCCACGTCATTCATGTGAACCGACTTCGGGAGCACGCATGTCATCTCGCACGTATCTCGTCACCGGCGCGTCGCGCGGCATCGGCCACGCGCTCAGCGCAACACTCGCCCGGCGCGGCCATCGCGTGATCGGCCTCGCGCGGCACACGCAGGGCATCGATTTCCCCGGCGAACTGATCGCGTGCGATCTCGCCGACCTCGAACGGACGGCGGCCACGCTGGCCCGCATCGGCGAGCGGCACGATGTCGACGGCATCGTGAACAACGCCGGCATCGCGTTGCCGCAACCGCTCGGGCAGATCGATTTCCCGTCGCTGCAGGCCGTGTTCGATCTCAACGTCCGGGCCGCGATCCAGGTCACGCAGCACTTCGTGGGCGCGCTGAAGGCGCGCGGCCACGGGCGCATCGTCAACGTCTGCAGCCGCGCGATTTTCGGCAGCCTCGATCGCACCGCGTATTCCGCCGCCAAGAGCGCGCTCGTCGGCTGCACGCGCACGTGGGCGCTCGAACTGGCCGAGCATGGCGTGACCGTGAACGCGGTGGCGCCGGGCCCGATCGAGACCGCGCTGTTCCGCCAGACGCGGCCGGTCGGCAGCGAAGCCGAACGCAAGGTGCTCGCGACGATTCCCGCGCGCCGGCTCGGCACGCCCGACGACGTGGCCGCGGCGATCGCCTTCTTCCTGTCCGACGAGGCCGGCTTCGTCACGGGGCAGGTGCTGTCGGTGGACGGCGGCGGCAGCCTCGGCGGGCGTAGCTGACGCAACCTGTGCGACCTCGCGCGGTGGCCGGCGCGGGCGAGCGTCCCGCGTGCAGCGCATCGCGACGTATCGCACCGCACCGCATCGCATCGCATCGCATCGCATCGCACCGCGACGGCGACGGCGACGGCGACGCACCGCGACGTCGACCGCGACCGCGGACGGTCTGCCGGCTGGCGCACATATTCCGCCGCTCCGTTAGCATCTGACGAATCCGACTTTGGGGGCCGCACGCGCGACGCTAAGATCGCCGATCCTGTAGATCGAGCGTTCCAGAACAATGAAAAAGTCCGCTGCGCCGTTGCATGCCTTCCGTATCCGTGTCGCCTGCGCCGCGATCGCCGGCGCGCTGTCGCTCACCTCGTGCGGCGGCGTCGACAGCGACGCGCCGTCGTCGCAGGCCGATACGACGACACCGCCGCTGGCGGCGAAGCGTCCGAACATCCTGTACATCATGGCCGACGATCTCGGCTATTCCGACATCCATGCGTTCGGCGGCGAGATCGACACGCCGAACCTCGACGCGCTGGTCGCGTCGGGGCGGATCCTGTCGAACCATCACACGGGCACCGTCTGCGCGATCACGCGCGCGATGCTGGTTTCCGGCACCGATCACCATCTCGTCGGCGAAGGCACGATGGGCGTGCCGACCGACGAGCGGCGCGGGTTGCCCGGCTACGAGGGCTACCTGAACGACCGCGCGCTGTCGTTCGCACAACTGCTGAAGGACGCCGGCTATCACACCTACATCGCGGGCAAGTGGCACATCGGCTCGGGGATCGTGGGCAGCGCGACGGGCAGCGGGCAGACGCCCGACCAGTGGGGCTTCGAGCGCAGCTACGTGCTGCTCGGCGGCGCGGCGACGAATCACTTCGCGCACGAGCCGGCCGGCTCGTCGAACTACACGGAAGACGGCCGCTACGTGCAGCCGGGCCAGCCCGGGCAGCCGGGCGGCGCGGGCGGCAGCCCGGCCGTGTTCTATTCGACCGACTTCTACACGCAGAAGCTGATCTCGTACATCGACTCGAACAAGCGCGACGGCAAGCCGTTCTTCGCGTACGCGGCCTACACGTCGCCGCACTGGCCGCTGCAGGTGCCCGAGCCGTGGCTGCACAAGTATGCGGGCGTGTACGACGCCGGCTACGATGCGATCCGCAACGCGCGAATCGCCCGGCAAAAGGCGCTGGGCCTGATCCCCGCCGATTTCCGGCCGTTCGACGGGCTGCCGGAAACGACCGTGGCGTCGCCCGCGACCGCGAACAACGGCGCCGCGAACGCGAAGTACGTCAGCGCGGTGCACTCGGCCGCGGACGGCTACGGCGACTACGGCCCCGGCAAGGTCGACAAGCTGTGGTCGAGCCTGTCGCCGGACGAGCGCAGGGCGCAGGCGCGCTACATGGAGATCTATGCGGGGATGGTCGAGAACCTCGACTACAACATCGGCCTGCTGATCCAGCACCTGAAGGACATCGGCGAATACGACAACACCTTCATCATGTTCCAGTCGGACAACGGCGCGGAGGGCTGGCCGATCGATTCCGGCGCGGACCCGACGGCGACCGACACCGCGAACGGGCAGGCGCCGATCTACGCGACGCTCGGCACCGACAACGGCAAGCAGAACGCGCAGCGCCTGCAGTACGGGCTGCGCTGGGCCGAGGTGAGCGCGGCGCCGTTCCGGCTCACGAAGGGCTACTCGGCCGAAGGCGGCGTGTCGACGCCGACCATCGTGCGGCTGCCCGGGCAGAGCCGGCAGTTGCCGACGCTGCGCGCGTTTACGCACGTGACCGACAACACGGCGACGTTCCTCGCGGTCGCGGGCGTCACGCCGCCGTCGCAGCCGGCGCCGCCGCTCGTCAACACGCTGACGGGCGTCGACCAGAACAAGGGCAAGGTGGTCTACAACAACCGCTACGTGTATCCGGTCACGGGCCAGTCGCTGCTGCCGGTGCTCACGGGTTCGGCCACCGGCGAGGTGCACACCGCGCCGTTCGGCGACGAGGCGTACGGCCGCGCCTACCTGCGCAGCGCCGACGGCCGCTGGAAGGCGCTGTGGACCGAGCCGCCGCTCGGCCCGCCCGACGGCCACTGGCAGCTTTACGACCTCGCGTCGGATCGCGGCGAGACGACCGACGTGTCGGCGCAGAACCCGTCGGTGATCGGCACGCTCGTCGACCAGTGGAAGACCTACATGAGCAACGTCGGCGGGGTCGAGCCGCTGCGTCCGCGCGGCTATTACTGAGGACGGCGCGATGCGGCTCCGCTTCTGGACGACCGGCGCGGCGCTTGCCGCCGCGCTGTTCGCCGCCGCGTTCGCGGTGGGCTATGCGAACCCGGCGGCGCAGACGGGCGGCGCATTCGACGACGCGAATCGCGGCCGCGCGCTCGCGCCGCTCGGCTCCGAGTCGCAGTGCCGGCGTTACGCGGGGCTGCCGGCCGGATGGCGCGACGATCCGCAGGCCGGGATGGTGCACCTGCGCGGCGGCGCGTTCGTGTTCGGCAGCACGCGCGGCTACGCGGACGAGCGCCCGGCCGGCGACGGCCGCACGCGCGTCGGCGGCTTCTGGATCGACCAGACCGACGTGACGATCGCGCAGTTCGCCGCGTTCGTGCAGGCGACCGGCTACGTGACCGAGCCCGAGCGGCAGGGCGGCGCGGCGGTGTTCCACGTGCCGACGCGCGACGAGATGAACGCGCGCGACATCGCGTGGTGGTCGTGGGTGCCGGGCGCGTCGTGGCGTCATCCGCGCGGCCCCGGCAGCGGTGTCGACGGGCTCGGCAACCTGCCCGTCACGCTCGTCACGCAGCGCGACGCGCTCGCGTATGCGCGCTGGCTCGGCCGCGACCTGCCGACCGAGGCCGAATGGGAATACGCGGGCAAGGCCGGCCGCGACGACGCGTCGCTCGACGCGGCGCCGCGCGACGCGCAGGGCCGGCCGGCCGCGAACTACTGGCAGGGCGTGTTCCCGGTGCTCGACACCGCCGAGGACGGCCATGCGGGGCTCGCCCCCGTCGGCTGCTATGCGGCGAACGGCTTCCGGCTCTACGACATGATCGGCAACGCCTGGGAATGGACGAAGGACAGCTACTCGGGCCCGCACCAGCCGCATGCGAACGGCGACACGGCGGCCGTCGCGCCGCCGACGCGCCGGCACGATACGCCGATGGTCATCAAGGGCGGCTCGTTCCTGTGCTCGCGCGACTACTGCGTGCGCTATCGCGCGTCGTCGCGCGAACAGCAGGAAGCCGATCTCGGGGCGTCGCACATCGGCTTTCGCACGATCCTGAGGGATGCATCATGAAGCAACGTATCGCGCGCGTCGTGTCCGTGTGGCTGCTCGCCGCGTCCGGCATCGCGCTCCAGGGCGCGGCGGTCGCGGCCGAAGCCGCCGCGCCGCCCGTGCGGGTCGGCGTCACGCGCGGCGTGCACGCGCAGATCCTCGACGAGGTGAAGCGGGTTGCGGCTTCTCGCGGGCTGGGCGTCGACGTCGTCGAATTCGACGACGCGTCGCGCATCGACGCGGCGCTCGCCGACGGCCGGATCGACGCCGCCAGCTTCGAGGATGCGCAGCAGCTCGCCGCGACGCGCGCGCGGCAACGCTACGCGCTGACCGAAGTCGCGCCGACCGTCACGCTGCCGATGGCGCTCTATTCGCGCAGGCTCAAGAGCCTGAACGAGCTGCAGCCCGGCGCGACGGTCGCGATTCCCGCCGACCGGCGCGGAATGGCGCGCGCGCTCGTGCTGCTGCAGAACGACACGCTGGTGACGCTGCGCGAGCAGGCCGGCCTGCATGCGACGCTGCGCGACGTGACCGGCAACCGGCTCGGGCTGAAGCTCGTCGCGCTGCGCCGCGACCGTCTTTACGCGGCGCTCGACACGGCCGCGTTCGTCGCGATCGACAGCGACGACGCCGCGCGCGCCGGGCTGCAGCCCGCGCGCGACAGCATCAGCCTCGAGGACGCGCGCTCGCCGTACGCGAACGTGCTGACGGTGCGCAGCGCCGATCGCGCGCAGCCGTGGGTCGCGCAACTCGTCGCCGCGTATCACTCGGACGACGTCGCGCGCTTCATCCTCACGCGCTACCAGGATTCGGTGCGGCGGCCGTGGTAGAGACCCTCCTGCTCGCGTGCCACGCATGCGGCCGCTGCTGCAACAGCGCGCCGACCCTGTCGCTGCGCGAGCTGTTCCGGCACCGGCACCGCTTCGTCGGCGCGCTCGCGATCCGGCGCCTGCCGAAACGGCGGATCGGCGAGCGCTGGCGTGCGGGCGGGCGCGAGCATGTGCTCGACGCGGACGACGTCGCGGCCTGCGACGCGCTGGCGGAGCGGCTGTTCCATCGCCCCGGCGGCGCGGGCGGCGAGTGGCTCGCGCTGACGCTGCAAGGCTACGACTATCCGTCGCTCGGCCGGTGCGCGGCGCTCGCCGCCGACGGCCGCTGCGGCGTGCATGCGCACAAGCCGTCGATCTGCGGCGCGGTGCCGCTCGATCCGATGCTGCCGGACCGGCTGCAGTCCCGCGTGCTGGCCGCGCGGCGCGACGATGCGGCATGGCTCGGCGCGAACTGCATCGTCGATGGCGAGGCCGCACGCGCGTCCACCGGGGCGCCGTTCCCGATTCCGCTGGTGACGGACGGACAGGTGGCCGAGCGCGCGGCGCTCGACGCGCATCGCGACGCGCTCGCGTTCGAGCGCGCGGTGTGGCGCGACGCGGTGTGCGCGTCGCTGGCCGGCGGCGGGCAGACGTTGCGCGACGCGCTGTCGCGGCTCGCGCCGGGCGGCTACCTGACCGTGTCGATCGTGCCCGTGCTGCTGGCCGTCGCACCGGTTTCCGCGCATTGCCGTGCGTTGTGCGTGGACTTCATCGACGCGCAGCTCGCGCTGATCGGCGCGAACGTCGAGGCCGCACTCGCGCGCCGGCATGTCGACGACCGCTCCGCGACCCGCGAACTGCGCGGCTTCGCGCAGGCGCTCGAACGCGCGCGGCAGGCACTGGCCGCGATGCCGGCGCCCGCGGCGGGCGCGCGAGACGATGCGCCGCGCATCGATGCGTGGCTCGGCGATACGCGCGGCATCGACACGCTCGCCGCGTGACGATCGCGGCACGCGGTGCGTGCCTTACACTGGCCGCTTTTCCATCGCTATCGCGGGAGCGGGCATGTACGCGTCGACCTTCATTTTCCGGGCCGGGCAATTCGACGACGAATTCCACCGGCTCGACCGGCAGATCGCCGAGATGGCGCGCGCGACGCCGGGCTATCTCGGCGAGGAGACCTGGGAGAACGCCGAGTCGGGGCTGATCCAGAACGTCTACTACTGGGAGTCGGAGGCGGCGCTGCAACAGCTGATGCAGCATCCGGCGCATCGCGAAGCGAAGGCGAAGCAGGCGCGCTGGCTCGACGGCTATCGCGTCGTGATTTCGCAGGTGCTGCGCGAATACGGCGACGGCCGGCTGGCGCAGCCGCACGCGGGCGAATCCGCCTGATTGGCTGCCGTTTCACCGGTTTCGCGTGACGGACGGGCGATCGCGCGCTGCGCATGCGTCGCGCAAACGCAAGCGCGAACGGGGCGATGCGATGCGCGTCGCGCAGCGCTCGCCCGAACCGCGTCACCGCATCACAGCGCCTCGACCAGCAGCCGCTTGCTCTTGCCGCAATACTCGTGACACGCGGCCCGCGCCGCGATCGCCGCGCCGTGCACGTACCTCGGCGCGTCCGCGCGCCGCGACATCGAGACGACGATCGACGGCGGCGACGGTTGCAGCGGCAACTCGACGACTTCGCCGCGCTCGATCAGCGCATCGACGAACAGCACCGGAATCGCGGCGACGCCGAAGCCGTCGCGCACCAGCTGCACGATCACCGAGATCGACGGCGAGCCGGTGATGCGCGTGTCCGACAGCGGCACGCCGTGCGCGTGCGCGAGCGTGCGGACGATGTCCTCGAGCGCGCGATGGGGCGCCGTGCCGCGCCCGTAGGTCAGGATCGGCTGGCGCAGCACCTGCCGCGCCAGACCCGTGCGCGTGTTCGGCAGCAGCCCCGCGCGCGCGATCCAGCGCACCGGATAGCTCGCGAGCGCGTCGCACACGACCGACGCCTCGTCGCTGCCCTCGACGCGGATGATCAGGTCGAGCTCCCCGGCCATCAGCCGGCGCTGCAGCACGACGCTCACGTCGACGGTCAGGTCGATTTCGAGCTGCGGATAGTCGGCCGCGAGCCGCCGCATGCAGTTCGGCAGCCAGCTGTGCACGACGGTCTCGATCACCCCCAGCCGCAGCTTGCCGCGCAGCGCGCTCTCGCCGGACGCGGCGGCCTGCAGCTCCTGCGTCGCCTCGACCACGGCCTTCGCGTAACCGAGCAGGTACTCGCCGTTCGGCGTGAGCCGGAATTCGCGGCTGTCGCGGTCGACGAGCACCGTCTGCAGCTCGTCCTCGAGCGCCTTCACGCGCTGCGAGATCGCGGCCGGCGTCGCATGCAGCGCGGCGGCCGTCGTGCGGAAGTTGCGCAGCTTCGCGAGCGTGACGAAGGTTTCGAGAAAACGCGTGTTCATGGCGGTCGGGCGGACGGTGGCAGCGCAGCTTGCCGGTGAGGAAAAGTGAACGGAGCCGGGGAAAACCCCGAGATCCGTTAAGAAATTCTATACACGAAGCGCAAAAAAACTCGTTGGCGACAAAATTTTTTCTTTTCTATTCTTCGCCGTATCCGATGACACACCGCCGTCATCGCCACGTCATCCCGATCCGCGAACGACTCTCATGACCCCTTCCGAATTCCGCCAGTCCGTGCGCCGCGGCGCGTTCCGCGGCCCGACCGCCGGCCATTGCGGCCCGTTCGCGCAAGCGAATCTGGCGATCCTGCCCGACGCGTACGCGCACGATTTCCTGCGCTTCTGCCAGGCGAACCCGAAAGCGTGCCCGCTGCTCGGCGTCGGCGAGCCGGGCGCGTTCCGGCTCGACGCGCTCGGCGAGGATCTCGACATCCGCACCGATGTGCCGAGCTATAACGTATACCGCGACGGCCGCCTCGCCGAGCGCGTCGAGTCGCTGGAGGCGTTGTGGCGCGACGATTTCGTCGTGTTCGCGATCGGCTGTTCGTTCTCGTTCGAGGACATGCTGGCGCGCGAGGGGATCGGGCTGCGCCACGTCGAGGAGGGGCGCAACGTGCCGATGTACCGCACGTCGATTCCGAACCGCCGCGCCGGCATCTTCGGCGGCCAGCTCGTCGTGTCGATGCGCCCGATGCGCGGCGCCGACGCGATTCGCGCGGTGCAGATCACGAGCCGGTTCCCGGGCGTGCACGGCGCGCCGATCCATCTCGGCGATCCGCGCGAACTGGGCATCGCCGATCTGGGCGCCCCCGAATTCGGCGACGCGGTGACGATCCGCGACGGCGAACTGCCGGTGTTCTGGGCGTGCGGCGTGACGCCGCAAACCGCGCTGATGGAGGCGCAACTGCCGATCGCCATCGCCCACACGCCCGGCCACATGCTGATGACCGACATCACGAACGCATCGCTGGCCGTGTTCTGAGCCGCGACGACGCCCGCCCTCATTCGACGCCATTTCGACGGCACACAACGACAGGAGCACCACCATGGAAAGCAAGACCCTCGCGGCGAGCGCCGCGGAGCCCGCGGGCCCCGAGCGCAACGGCCTGTTCTCGTGGTACGCCGATGCGCAGCCGCGCGAGCGCCGCGCCTTCTGGAGCTGCAAGGTCGGCTACATGCTCGACGGGATGGACACGCAGATGCTGTCGTTCGTGATCCCGACCCTGGTCGCGACCTGGGGCCTCTCGCTGGCGGACGCCGGCCTGATCGGCACGATCACGCTGCTCGCGTCGGCGGCCGGCGGCTGGATCGCCGGCATCCTGTCGGACCGGATCGGCCGCGTGCGCACGCTGCAGCTCACCGTGCTGTGGTTCGCCGCGTTCACCGCGCTGTGCGGGCTCGCGCAGAACTACCCGCAGTTGCTCGCGGCGCGCGCGCTGATGGGCTTCGGCTTCGGCGGCGAATGGACGGCCGGCGCGGTGCTGATCGGCGAAGTCATCCGCGCGCGCGATCGCGGCCGGGCGGTCGGCCTCGTGCAGTCGGGCTGGGCGATCGGCTGGGGGCTGTGCGCGCTGCTGTATGCGCTGCTGTTCTCGGTGCTGCCGCCCGAGCAGGCATGGCGCGCGCTGTTCTTCGTCGGGCTGGCGCCCGCGCTGCTGGTCGTCGCGATCCGCCGCTACGTGAAGGAGCCGGACGTCTACGAGAAGGAGAAGGCCGCGCAGGCGAAAACGGCCGATGCGCCGCGCCTCACCGAGATCTTCTCGCCGCAGCTGATCACGACGACGCTGCGCGCGGCGCTGCTGACGACCGGCGCGCAGGGCGGCTACTACGCGATCACGACGTGGCTGCCGACCTTCCTGAAGACCGAGCGGCACCTGACCGTGATGGGCACCGGCGGTTATCTCGCGATGATCATCCTCGGCTCGTGGGTCGG
The DNA here is from genome assembly GCF_000732615.1 of Burkholderia paludis. Classification (GTDB taxonomy): domain Bacteria; phylum Pseudomonadota; class Gammaproteobacteria; order Burkholderiales; family Burkholderiaceae; genus Burkholderia; species Burkholderia paludis. The sequence goes on along the minus strand of NZ_JPGL01000012.1, from coordinate 92,463 downwards.
CTACCTGGCGAGCGCGTACCTGACCGACCGTCTCGGCCGCAAGCCGAACTTCATCCTGTTCGCGGTGGGCTCGATGGTGATCGCGTTCGCGTACACGTCGCTGAACCTGACCAACGCGTCGATGCTCTGGCTCGGCTTCCCGCTCGGCTTCTTCGCATCGGGCATCTTCTCCGGGATGGGCGCGTTCCTGACCGAGCTGTTCCCGACCCGCGTGCGCGGCTCCGGTCAGGGCTTCTGCTACAACGTGGGCCGCGCGATCGGCGCGCTGTTCCCGTTCCTGATCGGCGCGCTGTCCAAGCAATACGGGCTCGGCACGAGCATCGGCCTGTTCGCGGTCGCCGCGTACGGCGTGGTGATCGTCGCCGCGCTGACGCTGCCCGAAACGCGCGGCCGCGAACTCGACGCCGCGTGAGCGGCGGGGCGTCCCGCCTTTCGCCGCCGTTTTCTTCCCCCGTTCCATCGCCACCGTGACACGGCGCGCGCCGCGCGCCGTGCGGCGGCGCTCGTCTCCCGATTCAACGACGCTTCGACCCGACATCATGACCGATCGACACCTTTCCCCCGTTCCCTCCGATACCGCGCGCTGGCAATTCTGGATCGACCGCGGCGGCACGTTCACCGACATCGTCGCGCGCCGGCCCGACGGCACGCTCGTCACGCACAAGCTGCTGTCGGAGAACCCCGAGCAGTACCGCGACGCGGCCGTGGCCGGCATCCGCCACCTGCTCGGCCTGGCCGACGGCGAGCCGATCACGCCCGAGCGCGTCGACATGGTGAAGATGGGCACGACGGTGGCGACCAACGCGCTGCTCGAACGCAAGGGCGAACGCACCGCGCTCGCGACGACGCGCGGTTTTCGCGACGTGCTGCGCATCGCGTACCAGAACCGGCCGCGCCTGTTCGATCTCGACATCGTGCTGCCCGACGCGCTGTACGAGACGGTCGTTGAGATCGACGAGCGCGTCGGCGCGCATGGCGAGGTCGTCGCGCCGCTCGACGAACGGGCCGCCGAAGCCGCGCTGCGCCGCGTGTTCGACGACGGCGTGCGCGCGCTCGCGATCGTCCTGATCCACGGCTATCGCCATACCGCGCACGAACGCGCGCTGGCCGCGCTCGCGCGCCGCATCGGCTTCACGCAGGTCTCGGTGTCGCACGAGGTGTCCCCGCTGATGAAGATGGTGTCGCGCGGCGACACGACCGTCGTCGACGCGTACCTGTCGCCGATCCTGCGCCGCTACGTCGAGCAGGTCGCGCGCGAGATGCCGGGCGTGAACCTGCAGTTCATGCAGAGCAGCGGCGGGCTGACGCGCGCCGACGCATTCCAGGGCAAGGACGCGATCCTGTCCGGGCCGGCCGGCGGCATCGTCGGGATGGTGCGCGCCGCGCAGGCGGCCGGCTTCGAGCGGGTGATCGGCTTCGACATGGGCGGCACGTCGACCGACGTGTCGCACTACAACGGCGAATTCGAGCGCGTGTTCGAGACGCAGGTGGCCGGCGTGCGGATGCGCGCGCCGATGATGAGCATCCACACGGTCGCCGCGGGCGGCGGCTCGGTGCTCGGCTTCGACGGCGCGCGGCTGCGCGTCGGGCCCGAGTCGGCCGGCGCGAACCCGGGGCCGGCCGCGTACCGGCGCGGCGGCCCGCTGACGGTGACCGACTGCAACGTGATGCTCGGCAAGATCCAGCCCGATCATTTCCCGCGCGTGTTCGGCCCGCGGGCGGACCAGCCGCTCGACCGCGACGGCGTGGTCGCGAAGTTCGCCGCGCTCGCCGACGAGATCCACGCGGCGACGGGGCGGCGCGAGACGCCCGAGGCGCTCGCCGAAGGCTTCCTGGAAATCGCGATCGGCAGCATGGCGAACGCGATCAAGAAGATCTCCGTGCAGCGCGGCCACGACGTATCGCGCTACGTGCTGACGACGTTCGGCGGCGCGGGCGGCCAGCACGCGTGCGGCGTGGCCGACGCGCTCGGGATGACGCAGGTGTTCGCGCACCCGCTCGCGGGCGTGCTGTCCGCGTACGGGATGGGCCTGGCCGACCAGACCGCGATGCGCGAGCGTGCGGTCGAGGTCGTGCTGTCCGACGCGTCGCTGCCGGCGCTGCACGCGGCGCTCGACCGGCTGGCCGACGAGGCCGTCGGCGCGCTGCGCGAGCAGGGCGTCGCGCCGGAGCGGATCGCGACCGAGCGGCGCGTGCACCTGCGCTACCAGGGCACCGATTCGGCGCTCGACGTGCCGGCCGGCAGCGTTGCCGCGATGCAGCAGGCGTTCGAGGCCGCGTACCGGCAACGCTACGCGTTCCTGATGCCCGGCACGCCGCTCGTCGCCGAGCTTGCGTCGGTCGAGGCGATCGGCCGCTCCGACGCGCCGGTGGAGATCGCGCCGCTCGCGCCGCGCGGAGCGGGCGAGGGCGACGGCGCCGCGCCGCACGCCGCTTCCGCCGTGCGCTTCCATTCCGGCGGCCAGTGGCACGACGCGGCGCTTTACGTGCGCGACACGCTGCTGGCCGGCGACACGATCGACGGCCCGGCGATCGTCGCGGAGCGCAACGGCACGACCGTGGTCGAGCCCGGCTGGCGCGCGCGGATGACCGCGCAGGGCAATCTCGTGCTGACGCGCGCGACGCCGCTGCCGACGCGCCGCTCGCTCGGCACCGACGCCGATCCGGTGCGGCTCGAGATCTTCAACAACCTGTTCATGTCGATCGCCGAGCAGATGGGGCTGCGGCTGCAGAACACCGCGTACTCGGTGAACATCAAGGAGCGGCTCGACTTCTCGTGCGCGATCTTCGACGGCGACGGCAACCTGATCGCGAATGCGCCGCACATGCCCGTGCACCTCGGGTCGATGGGCGAGAGCATCCGCACGGTGATCGAGCGCAACCGCGGCCGCATGCGCGACGGCGACGTCTTCATGCTGAACGACCCGTACCACGGCGGCACGCACCTGCCGGACGTGACCGTCATCACGCCGGTGTTCGCGGACGGCTCGGACGCACCGCTGTTCTACGTCGGCTCGCGCGGCCATCACGCGGACATCGGCGGCACGACGCCGGGCTCGATGCCGCCCGACTCGACGCATATCGACGAAGAGGGCGTGCTGATCGACAACTGGCAACTCGTGTCGGCCGGCGAGCTGCGCGACGCGCAAACCCGCGCGCTGCTCGCGTCGGGCCGCTACCCGGCGCGCAACGTCGAGCAGAACATGGCCGACCTGCGCGCACAGGTCGCCGCGAACCAGAAGGGCGTGGACGAGTTGCGCCGGATGGTCGCGCAGTTCGGCCGCGACGTCGTGCTCGCGTTCATGGGGCACGTGCAGGACAACGCGGAGGAGGCCGTGCGGCGCGTGATCGGCGCGCTGCAGGACGGCGCGTACCGCTATCCGCTCGACAACGGCGCCGAGATTCGGGTCGCGATCCGCGTCGACCGCGCGGCGCGGCGCGCGGAAATCGATTTCACGGGCACGTCCGCGCAGCTCGACAACAACTTCAACGCGCCGAAGGCCGTGTGCATGGCCGCCGTGCTGTACGTGTTCCGCACGCTGGTCGGCGACGACATCCCGCTGAACGCCGGCTGCCTGAAGCCGCTCACGGTGATCGTGCCGGCACGCTCGATGCTGAACCCCGAGTATCCGGCGGCGGTCGTGTCGGGCAACGTCGAGACGTCGTCGGCGATCACCAACGCGCTGTACGGCGCGCTGGGCTGCGTCGCGTCGAGCCAGGGAACGATGAACAACTTCACTTTCGGCAACGAGCGGGTTCAGTACTACGAGACGATCGCGGGCGGGAGCGGCGCGGGCGACGGCTTCGCCGGCGTCGGCGCGGTGCAGACCCACATGACGAACTCGCGGCTCACCGATCCGGAGATATTGGAATGGCGCTACCCGGTGCGGCTCGACTCGCACCGGATCCGCGCCGGGTCGGGCGGCGCCGGGCGCTGGCGCGGCGGCGACGGCGCGGTGCGGCGGATCCGCTTCCTCGAGCCGATGACCGCGTCGATCCTGTCGAACAACCGGATCCACGCGCCGTTCGGCGCGGCCGGCGGCGCGGCGGGCGCGCTCGGGCGCAACACGATCGAGCGCGCGGACGGCACGGTCGAGGCGCTCGACCATATCGGCCGCGCACAGATGGCGCCGGGTGACGTGTTCGTCGTCGAGACCCCGGGCGGCGGTGGATACGGCGCCGCGGACTGAGCCGCATCGCGGCGCGGGCACCCCGCGCCGCTGCGCGGACGACATTGCCACGGATTGTGAAATGAAGTCTGCGCATTCACGCATCATAAGAATGAAAAAATGACGGAAAATCGGGTCGCAGTCATGCGATCCGACCCTGCTGTCATGCGTCTGTCATCATGCGATCCGGGATTTCCCGGATCCGCCGCAAACGCCCGCCCGCCGGGCACTTTGCCGGTTGCACCGGCCGCATTGCGCAGTGCGTCAAACGCGTTCTCGCGGACTGCCAATCATGAATAATCCGGCTTGCCAACTGAGCCCCGATTCCTTGACACTCTGCTCTAAATGTGAGTGCCAATCCCGATCGTCATTTGATAAGATGGGTCTCATCATTCGTTTGGCAGCACCTGCGCGCGTCATGCGCGAACGCCGGGTCGCATTAGTTGGAAACAAGTACGGGACGAGGCCCATCTTCACGGCAATCACCGCCGGCCGGGAGCGCGCGATGTGCGACCCGGAAGGGCGGCCGGCCGGCTCGCCTCCGTCTACACTGTGCGTTTTTTCTGGATCGGGGCGTCTCCATGGATGACGAAAACGATAGCGCGGTGCTCGAAGCGCACGTCGGTACGCGCAGCCCCTGCTGGCGTCTCGGCAGCGACAGCAACGCCCTCGAGCTGGCGGCCGTTCGCGGCCTGACCAACGTCGCCGTCGCACTGACGGCCGAGCAGGCCGCATGCGTGCGCGCGCTGACCGGCGTCACGTCGCACCTGGTGCTCGACATCGTGCTGTTCGGCGAGTCGGTCAGCCTTCATCTCGTCGGCAGGAAGGTCGACACCACCGACTGGGCCGGCACCGCCTCCGCCTATTCCGACACCGAATCCGTCGCGGGCGATCTCGCGCACGGGCTCGCGTTCGCCGAGCAGGTCGTGTCCGAAGTGAATTCGCTCGTGGTCATTCTCGACCGCAACGGAATGGTGCAGCGCTTCAACCGCCTGTGCGAGGAAGTGACGGGCCGGCGCGAGGTCGACGTGATCGGCCGCAGTGCGTTCGAGCTGTTCATGAGCCCTGAGCAGGGCGCGCAGTCGCGCAGCAACATCACGGGCTTTTTCGCGAGCAACCATTCGTTCGCCGTCGAGCGCTACATCAACACGGTGAACGGGCCGCGCCTGTTCCAGTTCCGCAACAAGTTCGTGCAGAGCGGCAGCGGCGTGGACGAGCAGTTCCTGATCTGCTCGGGCATCGACATCACCGAGGAGCGCAGCGCGCAGCAGCGGCTCATCGAACTCGCGAATACCGACGTGCTCACCGGGCTGCCGAACCGTCATGCGATCAGCGAGCGCATCCACGCGGCGATCGCGGCGGAAACCGCCGCGTCGCGCGGGCAGGTCGGCATCCTGTTCCTCGATCTCGACAACTTCAAGCGCGTCAACGATCACTACGGCCACATCACCGGCGACCGGCTGCTGCAGGACGTGTCGGCGATCATCAACGGCTGCCTGCCGTCCGGCGCGACGCTCGCGCGGCTCGGCGGCGACGAATTCCTCGTGCTGTTCGAGCATGGCACGCGGCCGCTGCTGGAGGCGACCGCGCAGATCATCCTCGAGCGGCTGCGCACGCCGATCCATCTCGGGTTGATGGAGGTGTACACGAGCTGCTCGATCGGCATCGCGATGCATCCGCAGCACGGCGATTCGCTCGAGACGCTGATCCGCAGCGCGGATACCGCGATGTACGTCGCCAAGGAGGCGGGCAAGCATACGTACCGCGTGTTCTCGCTGGAGATGAACCAGAAGGTGGCGAAGTACATGTGGCTCGACACGAATCTGCGCAAGGCGCTGGAGGAGGAGCAGTTCGTGCTGCACTACCAGCCGGTCGTCGATATCGCGACGGGCGACGTGCACGGCGTCGAGGCGCTGATCCGCTGGCAGTCGCCCGATCGCGGGCTGGTCGCGCCGATCGAGTTCATCCGTTTTGCGGAGGAGTCCGGCCTGATCGCGCCGCTCGGGCGCTGGGTGATGCGCACCGCGGCCGCGCAGGCCGCCGCGTGGAAGGCGCAGGGGCTCGACATCCGGATCGCGGTGAACGTGTCGGCGCGGCAGTTGCAGGACATGAACATCGTGCACCAGCTGGCGTCGATTCTCGACGCCGCGGGGCTCAAGCCCGGCCTGCTCGACATCGAGCTGACCGAGAGCTGCTTCATCGAGGACGAGGATGCGGCCAACGGGCTGATGCGGCAGTTCCGCCAGCTCGGCGCGGAGATCCATCTCGACGATTTCGGCACCGGCTATTCGTCGCTGTCGCAGTTGTCGCGCCTGCCGCTCGACGCGATCAAGCTCGACCGCACCTTCATCACGGGCATCGACCGCAACCCGCGTTCGCAGGCGCTGGTGCGCTCGGTCGTGTCGCTCGCGAAGGCGCTGAATTTCGCGGTGATCGCCGAAGGCGTCGAAACGCATGCGGAAGCCGAATTCCTCAAGCAGCTCGACGTCGATCACGCGCAGGGCTACTACTACGCCCGCCCGATGCCGGCGCAGGCGTTCGAGGCGTGGCTCGCGGAGACGAGAAAGCTCAGGCTGATCGCCTGAGCCCCGTTGCCGCGCAGGCGCCGCCGGCAAGCGGCGGCGCCTGTCGCGTTACACCGTGCGCAGCTTCGACACGCGCCGGTTCTGCAGCATCACGAGGCGTTCCATGTACGCGAGATCCTTCGGCTCGATCGTGAACGCCGCATGCACCCACGCTTCCGTGATGTCCATCAGCTCGGAGCGCGTCAGCTGGAACACCCGCTCGCGCGCGCGCAGCATCGCGCGCACGCCGTTCAGCTTCGGCTTCGTCACGTCGATGAAGGTGCGGGTCGCGAGATACGCGTCGCCGGCGTCGAACGTCTGGTCGATCAGCCCGCGATCCTCGTACCACTCGGCCACGTGCGCTTCACCGGTCGCGATCAGCGATTCCGCGAGGCCGCGGTCCGCCTTGCGCGCGACGAGCGAATAGCCGCCCATGCCCGGGAACAGATTGAACGCGATCTCGGGGAACCCGAGCTTCACGCCCTTCTGCGCGAGCACGTAGTGATGCGCGAGCGCGGCCTCGAAGCCGCCGCCCAGCGCGCTGCCCTCGACCATCGCGATCGAGATCGCCCCGGTGCCGAAGCCCGTGTAGATCTCGTACACGCCGTCGATGCACGAACGCGCGTAGGCCATCAGCAGGTCGCGCTTGCCGCTGCGGATCGCGTCGACGAAGAAGCTCAGGTCGCCGCCGACATTGAACAGCTCGGGGACGAGCGAGCCCGTCACCCAGAAGTCGAACCGCAGGCCCGAGTCGCGTGCGACGCGCGCGAGATGGATGATGTCGGTGACGAGCTGCTGGTTGAAGCACGGCCTCGGCTCCGATCGCAGCATCATCCACATGACGTTGCGGCCTTCTTCGTAGAACGCCGTCAGTTGCGTGAGTTCGCCGGCTTCGTAAAACGGGCGGCAAGCGGGATGGGATTGGAGTTGCATGGTATGTCCTCGTGAGATGTGGTTTTTGAAGACCGCCGCGCCCGGCGCCATGCGGAACATCGGGTTGCCCGCCTGGGGCCGGGCGCGAGGCACCGCCATTGTTGCGCGCACAAACTTGGCCGATGTGTTGAATGGGTCACCCGATTGCGTGGTCGGCAAGCGCGCGGCGGCGGGACGATCGGCGGTGGGCGAGCGGATCGATGCACGACTTCCGTGCGCCGCGGAAAGCCGTTTTTCCGCGGATTTCACGCAACCCGCGTGAGCGGCTCGGGGGCCGCGCGGGTATTTCGCATGCGTTCTTTTTTGAGCGGCGTGCAGTGACGTGCAGTGACGACGGCAACGCGGACCGATCGCCGCTACAACGGAAACGGGATGGGCCGAGCTTGCGTGACTGGAGTGAACGGGACGAAGCGGTCCCGCATGACAGGGGCAGGGGCGATCGTGGTCGATGCAAAGCGACGCGACGCCGATTTCGTTCGGCATGCAGATCGACTGACGGACGCGCGGCGGATCGATGCACGCGGCTGGTGCGCGCGACGTGCCGGCGGCACGAACGGGGCCCGGCATCGGGGCGCATGTGCGATCGGCACGCCGGCGCGGCCCGCGCATCCGGCGCGATCGTTCGGCGCGGGCGCGCCCCGGAGCGTGCGCCGGGGCCTGCGTTACGACGGAAATCCGGGCAGGGTATTCACCGATCGCGACGCGCTTCCGCCGGGATTTTTCGACGTTAGAATCCCGCGCGCGTCCTTACTAAGCGACGCGACGGCGAACGCGGTGCGCGGCCGGGCGACGCGGCGATGCGCGCTCACGGGAACTTGCCAGGATCGGCCCGAATCGGCCACCATTCGCTTCCGGCCCGACCGCGCCAACCCGTCGCGGTCCGGCCTCATACCGACAGAAATGCCAGTCCGCCGTGAGCGACCGAACGAAGCGGCCGACGCGACCGGCTTGGAGGAGAACAGCCATGTCAGAAAAACATCGGATCCTGGTGCTGGACGACGATCCGGAGGTGCGCGTCTGGCTGACGGGCGTGCTGGAAGAGGCCGGTTACGAGGTCTCGGCGGTCGACAGCGCCGCCCGGATGCAGCAGCAGCTCGCGGCCGCGCCGCACGCGCTCGTGATCCTCGACCTGAAGCTGCGCGGCGAGGACGGCCTGACGGTCGCGCGCGAGCTGCGGCGCCGTTCCGACGTGTCGATCATCATGATCAGCGGCCTGGGCGACGAGACGGATCGCATCCTCGGGCTCGAAACCGCGGCCGACGATTTCGTCACCAAGCCGTTCTCCGGGCGCGAACTGATCGCGCGGGTGCGCGCCCAGCTGCGGCGCACGATCGAACTGTCGATGCCGCGCCCCGCGTCGAACGGAGGCGGCCCGCGCTACTGCTTCGACGGCTGGACGATGGACCTGGCCGCGCGCACGCTGACGCACCATGGCGGCCCGTGCGCACTGACGCAGGGCGAATTCGAGCTGCTCGCGGCGATGGTGCAGCAGCCGTCGCGCGTCTGGTCGCGCGACCAGTTGCTCGAACATACGCGCGGCTTCGGCATCGACGTGTACGACCGCACCATCGACGTGCTGATCCTGCGCCTGCGCCGCAAGATCGAGCCGAACCCCGAGCAGCCGACCTATATCCGCACGCAGCGCGGCGTCGGCTATGTGTTCGCGGTACCCGTCGTGCGCGTGTGACGCGATGCGTACGACGTTCAGGCTGTTGCCGCCGTTGAGTGTGCGCGCGAAGCTCATCGCCACCTTCCTGCTGCTGTTCGGCATCACGCTCGCGGTCGTGGTGGTCGGCGTGCTCGGCATGCGGGCGAACCAGAACGCGCTCGACGAGTACGAGGCGAACGTGGTGCCGGAGATCGCCCGCGCGCTCGAACTGTCGGACAAGGTCGCGCAGCTTGCGGCGGTCGCGCCGAGCATGATGCTGACCGATTCGCCGGACTTGCTGCACAACGACACCGAGCTGCTGCGCGGCCTGCTCGGCGATATCCGGCGGCTGTCGCCGGGCTTCGGCAGGCAGCCGGGGCCCGCCGCGAAGGCCGGCGAGCAGCTCGCGGTGATCGACGATCTCGACGCGATCGATCAGGATCTCGCGCGGTTGCTGGTCGTGTCGGGCCGGCAGCGGCAGCTCAAGGAGGCGCTGAGCGACCTGCGGGTCGCGAACGACCGCATCGGCGAGCGCATCGCGCGCGACAAGAGCCGGATCGCGCAGCGCGCGCCGACGCTGCTCGAGATCTGGGCCCGCACGGCCGGCGCGCTGCAGGCGGCCAACGCGGCGGAGCTGGGCAGCGCGGAAAGCGACAACGAGGCGCTGTGGCTGCGCGTGCGCGAACGCGGCGAGGACCGCCTCGAGCCGGCGCTGGCCGAGGCGCTGCAGCATCTCGACGGCGGCGCGCTCAGCGTGTTCGCGGTGCGCCGCGAGTTCCTGTCGAGCGAGGCGCAGACGGGCTATCTCGTCACGCTCCTGCGCGGCCATTCGGATCACCTGAGCGGCAAGTCGGCGCGCTACGTCGAGCGGCTGCGCCAGATCGCCAGTGAGCGCAGCGACAAGGTGCGCAAGGTCGCGGTCTCCAGCCAGTCGGGCCTGCTGCTGCTGGTCGTCGCGGGCGTCGCGGTGGCGCTGCTCGGCGTCGCGTACGCGAGCCGCATCCTGCACAAGCTGCAGGCGATGACGCGCGTGATGGGGCGGCTCGCGAAAGGCATCACGTCGGACCGGATGCCGTCGACCCACCGGCCGGACGAAATCGGCGAGCTGGCGCGCGCGTTCGAGGTGTTCCGCACCAACCTGATCGAGAAGGAGCAGCTGACGCAGGGCCTCGAGTCGCAGCGCCGCCTGCAGGAATCGGTGCTCAACTCGATGAACGACGGGGTGTCCGTCCACGACACGCACGGCAGCCTGATCGCGTGGAATCCGACCTTCGCGACGCTGCTCGGCATCGACGCCGGCCTGCTGCACGCGGGCCTGCCGCTCGCCGCGCTGCGGCAGGCGATGCACCGCCCCGCGCGCTGGCGCGAGGTGTCGCGCGAAACCGCGACCCGCACGTCGGACGGCGCGCGCATCGCCGTGTCGGCCGAGCTGCACCTGCACGACCGGCGGACCCTCGAATTCCACTGCCAGCCGCTTCCGGACGGCGGCTGGGTGGCGGTGTGCCGCGACCTGACGAGCCGGCGCGCGGTCGAGGCGGAGTTGCGCCAGGCGCAGAAGATGGACGTGCTCGGCCAACTGACGGGCGGCGTCGCGCACGATTTCAACAACTTCCTCGTCGCGATACTCGGCAACCTGGAGCTGCTGCTGCCGCGGCTCGACGGGCAGCAGGACGCGCAGACGATGGCCGAGCGCGCGCGCCGTGCGGCCGAGCGCGCGTCGCGGCTGACGCGGCGGCTGCTCGCGTTCGCGCGGCGCCAGCCGCTGCAGGCCGAACGCGTGTCGGTCAGGGCGATGCTCGCGGAGATGCTCGATCTGGTCGAGTACTCGGCGGGCCAGCGGGTCGCCGTCGTGCTGGAGCCGGCCGTCGACGCGATGTGGGTGAACGTCGACCGCGGCCAGCTCGAGAACGCGGTCCTCAACCTCGCGCTCAACAGCGCCGCCGCGATGCCGGAAGGCGGAACGCTGGCGCTGGCCGCGCGCCGCGCACCGGCGGCCGGCGGCGGCCCCGGGCCGGACGCGATCGTGCTGAGCGTCACCGATACGGGGTGCGGGATCGCGCCGGTGCTGCTCGACAAGGTGATCGAGCCGTTCTTCACGACCAAGGCGGCCGGCGAGGGGAGCGGGCTCGGGCTCAGCAGCGTCTACGGCTTCGTGCGCCAGAGCGGCGGCGACCTGCGCATTCACAGCGAGGTCGGCCGGGGCACGCGCGTCGAGCTGTGGCTGCCCGAGAGCGCGCCGCCGGAGCGGCGCGGCGCGCCGGTCGAGGCGGCGGCCGCGCAGGTTGCCGCGCCGGCCGGGGCCCGCGTGCTCGTGGTGGACGACGATCCCGAGGTGCGCGACACCGCGCTCAGCCAGTTCGCGGCGCTGGGCGCGCGGGCCGACGCGGTGGCGACCGGCGACGCGGCCTTGCGCTGGCTGGCCGAGCACGGCCCCGTCGCGCTCGTGCTGTCGGACATCTCGCTCGGCGCGGGCGGCAGCGGCATCGCGTTCGCGGCGCGGCTCGCCGAGCGCTGGCCGGCGCAGCGCGTCGCGCTCACGTCGGGCCTGCCGCCCGAGGTGCACCAGGCCCATCCGGACTGGCGCGCGGACCTGCCGTTCGTGCCGAAGCCGTTCGATCTGGCGGCGCTCGCCGCCCTGCTGGGCTGACCCGCGCCGGCGATTGTTTCGATTGTTAATGGCGCGGCGCGTTTCCGAAATCTTCGATTAACCGGACTGGGGTCTCATGACACCCACGGCACCCGGTGGCGCGCCCTCGACGGCGCGCCGCACGATGCGAACGATTCGAAAAAAACTGGAGACATCGAATGACGAAGCTCAAGGCAGGTTTGCTGACGATGGCGCTCGCGATGACGGCCGCCACGGCCGGCGCGGCGACGCTGCGGATCGCGTGCGGCGCGGCCGGCGTCGACCAGGACATTTGCCAGGTCTCGGCGAAGCGTTGGGCCGAAAAGACCGGCAACGAGGTCGAGTTCATCAGCATGCCGAACAACTCGAGCGAAACGCTGGCGCTCTATCAGCAGTTGCTCGGCGGCGGCTCGGACAAGATCGACGTGATGCAGATCGATACCGTCTGGCCGGGCATTCTCGCGAACCACCTGATCGACCTGAAGCCGTACAGCAAGGGGCTGGAGAGCCAGTCGTTCCCGAGTATCGTCGCGAACGATACGGTGAACGGCAAGCTGGTCGCGATGCCGTGGTTCATCGATACGGGGCTGCTCTACTACCGCAAGGACCTGCTCGACAAGTACCGCGCGAAGGTGCCCGCCACGTGGGAGGAACTCGACGCCACCGCGCGCAGGATCCAGTCGGGCGAGCGCGCCGCCGGCAACGAGAAGGTCTGGGGCTACGTGTGGCAGGGGCGCGCGTACGAAGGGCTCACCTGCGATGCGCTCGAGTGGGTCAGCAGCTACAACGGCGGCACGGTGGTCGACGACAAGGGCCGCGTGACGATCGACAACCCGGGCGCGATCAAGGCGCTCGAACAGTCGGCGAAATGGGTCGGCACGATCAGCCCGAAGGCCGTGCTGAACTACGGCGAGGAGGAGGCCCGCGGCGTGTTCCAGGCCGGCAATGCCGTGTTCATGCGCAACTGGCCGTACGCGTGGGCGATCGCGAATCGCACGGGCAGCCCGATCAAGGGCAAGGTCGGCATCGCGCCGCTGCCGAAGGGCGGCGCGGACGGCCGTCCGGCCACCGCGCTGGGCGGATGGCAGCTCGCGGTGTCGCGCTACTCGCCGAACCCGAAACTGGCCGCCGATCTCGTGATGTACCTGGCGAGCGCGGAAGTGCAGAAGATGCGCGCGATCCAGGGCTCGTACAACCCGACGATGCCGGCGCTCTACCGCGACAAGGACATCCTGCAGGCCAGCCCGTTCATGGCCGACCTGCTGCCTACGTTCAACACGGCGGTCGCGCGGCCGTCGACCGTGACCGGCGCCAAGTACAACCAGGTCAGCAACCAGTTCTGGAACGCCGCCCACGACGTGCTCGCCGGCAGCGACACCGCGTCGGGTGCGCTGGCGCGGCTCGCCGCCACGCTGAACCGGCTCGCGCCGGGCGGCGTCTGGCACTGAGCGCCGCGGCGCGCGATTGACCGATCGAGCCGGCCCGCCCACGGCGCCGGCCTGACAGGAGACACCGGATGAGAACCGGAAGCATCGAATTGGGTAGTAGTCCTACCTTTGAGGGGAAGCCTGCGCGGGCCCGGGCCGGGATGGCCCGCGCGCGGCGGCGCCAGGCATGGCTGCTGGTGGCGCCCGCGCTGCTCGTGCTGGCCGCGATCGCCGGCTGGCCGCTGCTGCGCACCGCGTGGTTCAGCCTGACCGACGCGCAGCTGTCCGACCTGTCGCAGCACCGCTTCGTCGGCCTCGACAACTATCTCGGCGCGGCGGGCGTGCTGCGCGACGCGGCCTGGTGGCAGGCGGTCGGCAATACCGTGCTGTTCGCCGTCGTGTCGGTGGTGCTCGAGACGGCCTCGGGCCTTGGCGTCGCGCTGCTGCTCGACGTGCCGTCGCGGCTGCGGACGCTGCTGCGCGCGGCCGTGCTCGTGCCGTGGGCGATCCCGACCGTGGTGTCGGCAAAGATCTGGAGCTGGATGCTCAACGACCAGTTCGGGATCGTCAACGCGATGCTGATGTCGATCGGCGCGATCCGCGAGCCGCTCGCGTTCACCGCCGACGCGCACCTCGTATTTCCGACCATCGTGCTCGTCGACGTGTGGAAGACCACGCCGTTCATGGCGCTGCTGATGCTCGCCGCGCTGCAGACGGTGCCGCGCGATTGCTACGAGGCCGCACGGGTCGACGGCGTGCCGCGCTGGCGCGTGTTCCGTTCGGTGACGCTGCCGCTGATCCTGCCCGGCGTGCTGGTCGCGATGATCTTCCGGTCGCTCGACGCGTTGCGCGTGTTCGACCTGATCTACGTGATGACGTCGAACAGCCGGATCACGAAAAGCATGTCGGTCTATGTGCGCGAGCAACTGATCGATTTCCAGCAGGTCGGGTACGGATCGGCGTCGGCGATGCTGCTGTTCGCGACGATCGTGCTGTTCACCATCGGCTACATGGCGGTGAGCCGCCGCCGGCTGCAGGAGGCGTGACATGAAGAAGCATCCGCTCGACGTCGCGGTGTACTGGCTGCTGTCGGCACTCGTGCTGGTCATCTCGCTGTTCCCGTTCGTCTACATGATCGGCACGTCGGTCAAGCACGGCGACGCGCTGTTCGATACGTCGCTGTTCCCGGCGAGCCCGTCATTCGACAACTATCGCCAGCTGTTCCGCGACCAGCCGTTCGGCGCGTACCTGCTGAACTCGGCGCTCGTCGCGGGCGGCGCGGTCGCGCTGTCGCTCGCCGTGTCGGTGCTCGCCGCGTATGCGCTCGGCCGCGTGTCGTTCCGCGGGCGCGGGGTGCTGATGATGTGCATTCTCGGCGTGTCGATGTTTCCGCAGGTCGCGATCCTGTCGGGCCTGTTCGAACTGGTCCGCGCGCTCGGCCTGTACGACCACCTCGGCGCGCTCGTGCTGTCCGACCTGATCTTCACGCTGCCGTTCACGATCTGGATTCTCGTCACGTTCATGCGCGAACTGCCGCGCGAGCTGGAGGAGGCGGCGCTCGTCGACGGCGTCGGCGTGTTCACGCTGATCTTCCGGATCTTCCTGCCGCTGCTGCGGCCGGCGCTGGCCGCGACGTCGCTGCTCGCGTTCGTGTCGGCCTGGAACGAGTTCCTGTTCGCACTGACCTTCATGATCTCGTCGAGCCAGCGCACGGTGCCGGTCGCGATCACGATGATCTCGGGCGCGAGCAGCTACGAGCTGCCGTGGGGAACCATCATGGCCGCGTCGGTCATCGTCACCGTGCCGCTCGTGCTGCTGGTGCTGGTGTTCCAGCGGCAAATCGTCTCCGGCCTCACCGCCGGCGCGGTCAAGGGTTGACGCGCATCGGCCCGCACAGGATCAAGAGGGAAAACATGAGTCAGATCAAGTTGAGCGGTCTCCACAAGCGGTTCGGCGCGACGCCCATTCTCAGCGACGTGAATCTCACGGTCGAGCCGGGCGAGTTCTGCGTATTCATCGGCCCGTCGGGCTGCGGCAAGTCGACGTTGCTGCGGATCGTCGCCGGCCTCGAGGAGCCGTGCGAGGGCGACGTGTGGATCGACGGCCGCTGCGTCAACGCGCTGGCGCCCGCGCAGCGCGACATCGCGATGGTGTTCCAGAGCTATGCGCTCTATCCGCACATGTCCGTCTACGAAAACATGGCGTTCGGCCTGCGGCATCTGCGCCTGCCGAAGGACGAGATCGACCGGCGGGTGCGGTTCGCGTCCGAGTCGCTGCGGCTCGGCGAGCTGCTCGAACGCAAGCCCGGCGCGCTGTCCGGCGGCCAGCGGCAGCGCGTCGCGATCGGCCGCGCGATCGTCCGCAAGCCGAAGGTGTTCCTGTTCGACGAGCCGCTGTCGAACCTCGACGCGGCGCTGCGCGTGAAGACGCGCGTCGAGATCGCGAAGCTGCACCGCAGCCTCGACAGCACCAGCATGATCTACGTGACGCACGACCAGGTCGAGGCGATGACGCTTGCCGACAAGATCGTGCTGCTGCGGCCGCTCGAAGGGCGCAGCGGGCTGGCGAGCATCGCGCAGATCGGCACGCCGCTCGACCTGTATCACCGCCCGGCGAGCCAGTTCGTCGCCGGCTTCATCGGTTCGCCGGCGATGAACTTCCTGCCGGCCGTCGTCGCCGCGCCCGGCGCCGACACGGTTCGCACGCTCGCGGGCGACTGCCCGCTCAGCGCCGACGTGTCCGGGGACGGCCTCGAGACGGGCGCGGGCGTGACGCTCGGCATCCGCCCCGAGCACGTGCGGGTCGGCGCCGGCGCGGTGACGGGCCAGGTCGCGCACGCCGAGCAGATGGGCGAACACACGTATCTGTATCTCGACACGCCGCTGTGCGCGCAGCCGATCGTCGCGAAGACGGAGGCCGGCGGCGTGGGGATCGGCGAGCGTCTGCGGTTCGATCTGCCGGCAGGCGCACTGCATCTGTTTCATCCGGACGGGCGCGCGGCGGTACGCAGGCCGCGCGAACCCGCCGCGCCGGCGCTCGTCGCCGTCTGAACGGCGCGCGTCGCCCGGCCGGTCCGGTTTCTGGTTTCAGGCGGCCACGGCGCATGGCCGCTGTCGAATGGGCGCCAAATCATCGATAAAGGATAGTCATGCAAAATAAAAAACTTTCAGTGATCGTGTGGAACGAGTTCGAGCACGAACGGGAAAACGCCGGCGTGCGCGCGATCTACCCCGACGGCCTGCACCAGGTGATCGCCGCCGCGCTCGCCGAGACGCCGCCGCTCGCCCATGGCGCGTTGCCGCTCGAGATCGGCACCGCGACGCTCGACCAGCCCGAGCACGGCCTCGACGAAGCGCGGCTCGCCGCGTGCGACGTGCTGATCTGGTGGGGGCACAAGGCGCACGCGAAAGTCTCCGACGAGATCGTCGAGCGCGTGCAGCGCCGCGTGCTGGAGGGGATGGGCCTGATCGTGCTGCACTCCGGGCACTTCTCGAAGATCTTCCGCCGCCTGCTCGGCACGAACTGCTCGCTGAAGTGGCGCGAAGCGGCCGAGAGGGAGCGGCTGTGGGTCGTCGAGCCGTCGCATCCGATCGCGGCCGGGCTCGGCGAGTATTTCGAGCTGCCGAACGAGGAGATGTACGGCGAGCGCTTCGACATCCCGCAACCCGACAGCACCGTGTTCATCTCGTGGTTCGAGGGCGGCGAGGTGTTCCGCTCGGGCTGCTGCTGGGAGCGCGGCCACGGCCGGATTTTCTATTTCCGTCCCGGCCACGAAGCGTACCCGACCTATCACGACCGCAACGTGCAGCGCGTGATCGCGAACGCGGTGCAATGGGCCGCGCCGCGCGTGAACCTCGTCGACCGGTGCCCGGAATCGGCGCCGCTGGAAGTGCTCAGCGAGAAGGACGGCCAGTTCGCGCACGTGGGCATCCGGCAAACCCGGGGAGACCTCGCATGAACGACGACTACAAGGTCGAGCTGCCGGAAGCGGCGGCCATCGCACGCGGCCGGCGCCTGCGCGTCGGCGTGATCGGGCTCGGGATTGGCCGCAAGCATGTCGAAGGCTGGCGCGAGCATCCGGACGTCGACGTGGTCGCGCTCGCCGACCCCGACGCGAAGCGTCTCGCGAAGGTCGGCGATGCGTTCGGCATCGATGCGCGCTACGCGTCGGCCGCCGACATGTTCGCGGCGCAGAAGCTCGACGTCGTCAGCGTGTGCACGCCGAACAAGTTCCATCGCGAGCTGACGCTCGCCGCGTTCGAGGCCGGCTGCCACGTGCTGTGCGAGAAGCCGATGGCGATGAACGCCGGCGAGGGGCGCGAGATGCTGGCCGCCGCGCGGCGCGCCGACCGGCGGCTGATGATCAATTTCTCGTACCGCTTCAGCGCGCAGTCGCGCGCACTGAAGGCGCAGGTCGAGAGCGGGCTGTTCGGCGATTTCTATTTCGGCCGCACGGTCTGGCATCGCCGGCGCGGGATGCCCGGCTTCGGCGGCTGGTTCGGCACGAAGGCGCTGGCGGGCGGCGGGCCGCTGATCGATCTCGGCGTGCACCGCCTCGATCTCGCGCTGTGGCTGATGGGCTATCCGAAGCCCGTGTGGGTGATGGGCAGCACCTACGATCCGATCGCCCGCGAGCTGGCCGCGCGTGCGGGCAAGACGTTCGACGTCGAGGATCTCGCGGCCGCGCTGATCCGCTTCGACAACGGCGCGACGCTCGCGCTCGAGGCGTCGTGGGCGACCAACATCCAGGAAGCCGAACTGATGGAAACCCGCCTCCTCGGCACGCGCGCGGGGCTGCTGCAGAAGAACCTGAACGAGGGCTACACGTTCGACGCGCACGTGTTCATCGAGCAGAACGGCGCGCAGTTCGACATGCGCCTGAATCCGCCCGCGGAAGGCGCGCACTCGGCGATGTACGACTACGCGGAAGCGATTCTGTGCGACGTCGCGCATCCGGCGCCAGGCGAGGAGGGGCTGATCGTGATGGAGATCCTCGACGCGATCTATGCGAGCGCGGCAGCGGGCGAGCCGATCCGCATCGATGCGCCGGCGGCGGCCGCCGCGCCGCCGGTGCTCGATCTCGACGTCGCGGGCTGACGCCGCACGGGGCTGGCGCGCGACTCGTCCACCGCGCCGGCCCGTCGGTTTCGTGACGGACGACGCAGCACACCTACCGATTCGAAGACGCCGCGCATCGCACGCGGCGCACCGACAACGTTTGGAGACACGTTCATGATCGACGAAGCAGGCTGCGCCGTGCGCGGCCCCGCACGCATGCCGTTCAGGCTCACGCGGCTCGGCGCCGCGCTCTCGCTGGCCGTCGCGTCGGCCGCGCTGCATGCGGCGCCCGACCCGGCCACGACCGTCGCCGCGGACAGCGCGCCGGGCGGCCTCGCGCAGGCCACCGGCGTGGTGCCGGCGGACACGAGCCCCGCCAACGTGGTGACGCCGACGCCGTCGTCGGCGTGGAACCAGCTGACGCCGTGGACGCAGTTCCATGGCTATCTGCGGGCCGGCGTGGGCACGAGCGACGGCCATTCGCAGGCCTGCTTCCAGTTGCCGGGCGCGCCGAGCAAATACCGGCTCGGCAACGAGTGCCAGGTCTACAGCGAGCTGGAGATCGACCAGACGCTGTACCGCTTCTCGAACGGCATGCAACTGTCGGCGGTGGGCATGGCGAGCCTCGTCAACGATCTCGACCGCACGCCGACCTTCGACGGCGATCACGGCAAGATCCGCCTGCCGCAGTCGTACGTGCAGCTCACGAATTTCCCGGGGCTCGACGACATGCGGATCTGGTTCGGGCGCATCTACTACCGGCGCAACGACGTTCACATGAACGACTTCTACTACTGGAACCCGAGCGGCCTCGGCGCGGGGATCGAGAACGTGCCGATCGGCGGCGGCCTGAAACTCAGCTATGCGCTGTTCCGCGAGGATTACATCGACCAGCCGAACTACGCGACGCGCCACGACCTGCAACTGTCCGGCGTGCATCCGAACCCCGGCGGCGAACTGCAGTTCGGGCTGTCGTACATTCCGGCGCGCGCGCCGGTGCTGAATTCGAGCGGCGTGCTGCAGGACGCGCACGGCGGCTGGTCGTTCACGGTCCAGCACGTACAGACCAACCTGCTCGGCGGCAAGAACAAGCTCGCGCTCCAGTACGGCGTCGGCCCGGGCACCGGCCTCAGCTATACGGGGACGCTGACGAACGACAACCGCTACAAGAGCCTGCGCGTGCTCGACGCATTCGACTGGCAGGCGACGCGGGATTTCAGCGGCCAGGTGGTCGGCATCTACGAGCGCGACATCGCGCCGTCGGGCGGCTCGCAGACGTGGGTGTCGATGGGCGTGCGGCCGGTGTATGCGTTCACGCAGCACATCAAGCTGCAGGGCGATCTCGGGCACGACCGCGTGACGCCGTCCGGCGGCCCGACCCGCACGCTGCTGAAGGCGAGCGTCGCGCTGACGCTGGCGATGGACCGCTCGTTCTGGTCGCGGCCCGAATTCCGCGTGTTCTATACGTATGCGCACTGGAACCAGGCGGCGCAGGATGCGGCGACGCCCGGCGATCCGTTGTCGACGACGGGCATTTTCGGCACCTCGCGCTCGGGCTCGACGGTCGGCGCGCAAGTCGAATGGTGGTGGTGACGCGATGACGGAACGCTGTACGACGATATCGCTGGGGGCCGAAGGCGCGCCGTTCTCGCGCATCGTGTTCGGGATGTGGCGGATCGCGGACTGGGCGCTGTCGGTTCGCGAACGCCGGGCGCTGATCGAAGCGGCGCTGGAACTCGGCGTGACGAGTTTCGACCATGCCGACATCTACGGCGACTACGCGGCCGAGGGCCTGTTCGGCGACGTGCTGGCCGAGGCGCGCCATCTCCGCGAACGGATGCAGATCGTCACGAAGTGCGGGATCCGGCTCGTGTCCGCGCGCCGGCCCGCGCACGGCATCAAGCACTACGACACGCGGGCCGCGCACGTCGTCGCGTCGGTCGACGCGTCGCTGCGCGCGTTGCACACCGACCGGATCGACCTGCTGCTGCTGCATCGCCCGGATCCATTGATGGATGCCGACGAAGTCGCCGCGACCCTGGCGTCGCTGCACCGCGACGGAAAGGTGCGGGCGTTCGGCGTGTCGAACTTCACGCCGGCGCAGGCCGCGTTGCTGCAGGACCGCATGGCGGCGCGGGGGATGTCGCTCGCGACGAACCAGGTCGAATGCTCGCTGCTGCACCTCGCGCCGCTCGACGACGGCACGTTCGACCAGGCGCAGCAGTGGCGCTGCCCGCCGATGCTGTGGTCGCCGCTCGCGGGCGGCCGGCTGCTGACGGAGGCGGCGCCCGCCGCGACGCGCGTCCGCACGACGGCGGCGCGGATCGGCGACGCGCTCGGCGTGTCCGCGACGACGGTGCTGTTCGCGTGGCTGCTCGCGCTGCCGTGCCGGCCGCTGCCGATCGTCGGCTCGGGCCGGATCGCTGCGCTGCGCGAAGCGGTCGCGGCCACGCGCGTCACGCTCGAGCGGGAGCACTGGTTCGCGCTGCTGGATGCGGCGCGTGGCGTGGAGGTGCCATGACGCGCGCGATCGACACACGAGGACGGATCGGGAGACACGATGAGTGAAGCGACCCTGAACGCGCCGCCGGCCGCGCGTGGCGACATGCGCGACGGCGAGCCGCGCCTCCTGGCGGACATCGGCGGCACGCATGCGCGCTTCGCGCTGGAGACCGCGTCCGGCGGGATCGGCGACGTGCGCGTCTATCGATGCCGCGACCATGCCGGCGTGGACGACGCGGTGCGCGCCTTCCTGCGCGACATGGGCGGCGCGCGGGTGCGGCACGCGGCGATCGCGATCGCCAATCCCGTGGACGGCGACAGCGTCGCGATGACGAATCATGACTGGCGCTTCTCGATCGACGCGACGCGCCGCGCGCTCGGCCTCGACACGCTGCAGGTCTGCAACGACTTCACGGCGCTGGCGATGGCCGTGCCGCACCTGTCCGCCGGACAACGGCGGCAGGTCGGCGGCGGGCGTGCGACGCCCACCGGGACGATCGGCGTGCTGGGCGCCGGCACGGGGCTGGGCGTCTCGGCGCTGGTGCGCGCGGGCGACGCGTGGGTGCCGGTGTCCGGCGAGGGCGGACACGTGTCGTTCGCGCCCGCCGACGCACGCGAGGCCGACGTGCTGCGCCATGCGCGAATGCGCTGGCCGCACGTGTCGTTCGAGCGGCTGGTGTCGGGGCCCGGCATTGCGGTGATTCACGCGGCGCTCGCCGCGCGCGACGGCCGCGACGCACCGGAGGCCGAGGCGCCGGATACGGCCGCCATCGTCGCCCGGGCGCTCGCGGGCGATGCACGCTGCGCGGCGACGCTGGAATGCTTCTGCGGCATGCTCGGCACGTTCGCGGGCAATCTGGCGCTGACCCTCGGCGCGACCGGCGGCATCCATATCGGCGGAGGTGTCGTGCCGCGCCTTGGCGCATGGTTCGATACGTCGCCGTTTCGCGCCTGCTTCGAGGCAAAGGGCCGCTTTGCCGAATACGTCGCGAGGATTCCGACCTTCGTGATCACCGCTCCGCATCCGGCTTTCGTCGGCGTGTCCCGCGTGCTCGCCCGCGCGTTGGGCGAGGCGGGTTAGGGCGCGAACCTGCGCCATTGCGCGCAACGCATGCGTGACGCGGCAGCGTCGCGGGCATCCGTCTTGCACGTTTGTAGCCCGATCGTCTGCAGCGTGTCGGCAAGCTGTCGGCAGGTTGAAAGCGGACGGGCCGCGTGCGATGCACTCCTATGGAATACGCCGACTGGAAGTCGTCCCGGAACTCATTTATTTTTAGAGCAGTGTCGCCGATGCGTCGTGCGTTCCGGAGGAATCGTGGCTGCATTCCAGAAAGTGTGGCAGTTGCTGGTCGGCAAACCGCTGGACCCGCTCGATCCGCGCACGCGGCATGCGATCGCCGTGACGCCGCTGCTGGCCTGGGTCGGGCTGGGCGCCGACGGGCTGTCGTCGTCGTGCTACGGCCCGGAGGAGGCGTTCCTCGCGCTCGGCCAGCACCACGCGCTCGCGCTGTTTCTCGCGCTGGCGACGGCGGCGACCGTGTTCATCATCGCGCTCGGCTACAACCAGGTGATCGAGCTGTTCCCGACGGGCGGCGGCGGCTACCGCGTCGCGACGTCGCTGCTCGGGTCGAAGCCCGGGCTCGTGTCGGGCGCGGCGCTGCTGGTCGACTACGTGCTGACCGTCGCGACGTCGCTCGCGAGCGGCGTCGACGCGTTCTTCAGCCTGCTGCCGGTCAGCGCGCAAGCCTTCAAGCTCACCACCGAGATCGTGCTGATCCTGATGATGACGGGGCTCAACTTCCGCGGGATGCGCGAATCGATCATGGTGCTGCTGCCGATCTTCATCGGCTTCGTGATCCTGCACTTCGGGCTGATCGTGTACGGCGTCGCCGTGCACGGCAGCAACCTCGCGATGGTCGTGCCCGACGCCGTGCACGAGGCGCACGGGATGTCGCAGTCGCTCGGCCTGTTCGTGCTGCTCGCGCTGCTGATGCGTGCGTTCTCGCTTGGCGGCGGTACCTACACGGGCCTCGAGGCCGTGTCGAACAACGTGAACATGCTCGCCGATCCGCGCGTGCCGAACGGCAAGGTGACGATGTGGTACATGTCGACGTCGCTCGCGTTCACGGCCGGCGGCATCATCCTGCTGTACATGCTGTGGCATGCGAAGCCCGTCGACGGCGAGACGCTCAACGCGGTCGTGTTCGGCAGCGTGATCGACCATCTCGGGCTCGGCTCGGCCTTCGCGCGCCATGCGTTGCTCGCGGCCGTGCTCGCGTTCGAGGCCGGACTGCTGCTGGTCGGCGCGCAGACGGGCTTCCTCGACGGCCCGGCCGTGCTGTCGAACATGGCGTCGGATTCATGGGTGCCGCGCCATTTCCGCGACCTGTCGGGGCGCCTCGTGCGGCAGAACGGCATCATCGTCGTCGGCCTGTCGAGCCTGCTGATCCTCTTGTGGACGCACGGCAACGTCGACGTGCTCGTCGTGCTGTACAGCATCAACGTGTTCCTCACGTTCAGCATGTCGCTGCTCGGGCTGTGCACGTACTGGTGGCACCATCGCAGCGAGCAGGGCTGGTTCAAGCACTTCTTCCTGTCGGCGCTCGGGCTGAGCGTGACGTCGACCGTGCTGGTCATCACGCTGATCGAGAAGTTCACCGCGGGCGGCTGGCTCACGGTGCTCGTGACGAGCGCGGTGATCGCGCTGTGCTTCATGATCAACCGCCACTACGCGTACACGCGCGCGCAGCTCGCGAAGGAAGACGCGCTGTTCTCGGGGAAGGCGCCGGTCGTCGACGAAGCGACCGCGCCGGGCAAGCCGGACCCGTCGCAACCCACCGCCGTGCTGCTGGTCGGCAAGCATCGCGGCGCGAGCATGCATGCGCTGCTGTGGGTCAACCGGCTGTTTCCCGGGCACTTCCGCAACGTGATCTTCCTCGCGGTCGGCGAAGTCGATGCGAAGGCGTACGACGGGCACGAGCATCTCGAACGGCTGCGGCGCGCGATCACCGAATCGCTCGACTACTATGTCGCGCACTGCCGCCGCAACGGCATCGCGGCCGACTACCGGATCGCGTTCGGCACGAATCCCGTCGTCGAATTCATGAACCTCGCGTCGACGACGCTCGATGCGTATCCGAACGCCGTGTGCTTCGCGAGCAAGCTGATCTTCCGGCGCGTGAACTTCCTCACGGCGTGGCTGCACAACCAGACCCCGGTCGAGCTGCAGGCGCGCCTGCATGTCGAGGGCAAGCAGATGGTGCTGCTGCCGATGAACGTCGGTTGAACGTCGCCCGGCGCGTGCGAACCGCGGCGCTGCCGGCGTGGCGACTGCCGGCCGGCGCCGCCGTCAGGTCCGGTCGCGCCGATGCGGGCGGTTCGGCCGCCGCAGCGGCGAGTGGTGGAATCTGGCCCTTGCGCGGTCGCGCCCCGGACGCTTGAGGATGAACAGCACGGCGAGCGCGACGAATGCCAGCAGCACGACGGCTTCCACGATCGCGTTTTGCATGGTGCCTCCCGGTCGCGCGCGACGCCGCGCCGACGATTCATTGTAGGCCGGCGCGCGCCGGCTTGACGCGTGCGGATGCGTCGCCGACACTGGCCGGCACGAGGGCCGCGCGCATGACCTTGCCCGCCGCGCGGCCGCGACTTCCGTGAACCGCGACGAGGTGCGATTTGGTGCGCTTTTCTGCCGGCCTGGCCGGCTGGATGCTGACATGCGCCGCCGCGCTCGGCGCGCCGCCGGCCGCCGATGCGGGCCCGGACACCCGCCCGAATACGAGCCAGCCGGCGGGCGACGTGCACGACGCGGCCGACACGGCGCCCGTCACGATCGTCAGCGACGTCCACGAATTCGTGCTCCAGCGCGACGGATCGCTCGACGAACACGACGATTCGATACTGCGCGCGAACAATGCGAACGGCATCGACGCGGTCGCGCAGCGCTACGTGTGGTACGACAAGAATCTCGAACGGGTCGACCTGCTCGCGGCCGAGGCGATCGACCGCGACGGCGTCGCGCATCCGGTCGGCGCGGACGGCATCCGCGACGTGCAGGAGCCGCGCTCGGCCGGCGCGCCGACGTTCCAGGACGGGCTGCTGCGCACCGTCGTGTTTCCCGGCGTCGAGGCCGGATGGAGCACGCGCGTGGCGGTCCGCAAGACGCGCACGAAGCCGGTCAACCCCGGCTATTTCGGCTATACCGTGGAGCCGTCGCGCGGGCCGGTCGACAGCCAGCGGCTGATCTTCGACCTGCCGGCCGACCTGCCGCTGTACGCGGATGCGCGCGGCTACGTCGCCGTGCCGCCGGTGACCGCGAACGGCCGCACGCGCTACGAATTCGACTACCGGCACGGCCCGTACGACCGCATCGAGAGCGGCGCGGTCGGCTACCCGACCTACGGCGACCGGCTCGTCGTGTCGACGCTGCCCGACTATGCGGCGTTCGCCGCGCGCTACCGCAACGCGGCCGTCGATCCGTCGGCGGGCGATCCGGCCGTCGTGCGGCTGGCGCGTTCGCTCACCGCGCAGGCTGCCGATCCGCGCGACCGGGCGCGCATCCTGTACGACTGGGTGCAGGCGAACGTGCGCTACGTCGGGCTGTTTCTCGGCGAGACGGCCGCCGCGCCGCATCGCGTGACCGACATCCTGCGCAACCGCTACGGCGACTGCAAGGATCACGTCGCGTTGTTCGGCGCGCTGCTCGCGGCGGTCGGCATCCGCAGCGAGCCGGTGCTGATCGGCCTCGGCGCCGTCTACACGCTGCCGGCGGTGCCCGGCTACGGCGGCGGCGCGATCAATCACGCGATCACGTGGCTGCCCGATCTCGGGCTCTACGCGGATACGACGACGGCCGGCATCGCGTTCGGCTATCTGCCGCCGATCGTGATGGATCGCCCCGCGCTGCTCGTCGATACGGGCGTGCTGTCGCGCACGCCGGCCACGCAGCCGCGCGGCCGCGTCGCGCGGGTCGAGATCGACGCCGCCGGGCCGGGCGCCACGCGCTTTCATGCGTACGTCGAGGACGACGGCTGGACGGCCGAACTCGAACGCAACCTGTTTCGCCGTGCGACGCCCGACGTCATCGGGCAGCTCGCGACCGACCGCCTGCGACAAAGCGGCCTGCGCGGCCGGGCGCAGCTGTCGACCGGCGACCGGCGCGCGACCGGCGGGCCGTTCGACGTGACGCTCGCGGGCACGCTCGATCATTTCGTGTGGCCCGACGGCACGACCGCGTTGCCCGCGCTGTCGAGCGTGCCGGGCGGCATCGCGGCGCAGGTCGAAAGCTGGCTCGCCGAACCCGTGCGCACGCAGCCGTGGGGCTGCATCGGCGGCACGTTCGACGAGACCGGCCAGATCGCGCTGCCGGCCGACGTGGTCGTGACCGACCTGCCGGCCGATGCGGCCGTGCACGACCGCTTCGTCGATTTCACATCGCATTACGTGTTCGACGCGGCCGCGCGCGTCGTGCAGGTCACGCGTCGGATGACGGCGGATTTCGGCCGGCAGGTGTGCACGCCGGACGAGTTCGCGGCGCTGCGCGCGTCGCTCGAACGGATCGAGCGCGACACGCAGGCGCAGATCGTCGTGCGGGCGACCGCGCGTTGAGCGGGGTGGGCGCCGGGCGCCGGCTCACGCCTCGACGGCGGCTTCCCCCTCGGCCCGCACCGCTCCCGGCGGCTTGCCGACCACGCGCTTGAACGCGCGGCTGAACGCGGCCAGCGACCCGTAGCCGAGCCGGTAGGCGACGGCCTCGATCGCTTCGCGGTCGCGCGCGATCCACTGCGCGGCGAGCCGCATCCGCAGTTCGGTCAGGTAGCGCACCGGCGTCATCCCGGTTGCGGCGAGAAAGCGCTCGGCGAACACCGAGCGCGACACACCGGCTTCGGCGGCCAGCTCCGCGACGCTCCAGTTGCGGCCGGGGTCGCGATGCAGCGCGACGATCGCGCGGCCGAGCTTCGGCTCGCGCAGCGCCTGCACCCAGCCGCTCGCGTCGCCGCATCCGCATTCGACCCAGCCGCGCACGATGAACGCCGCGACCACGTCCGCGAGCCGCGCGAGGATGCCCGCGAAGCCCGCGCGCGCCGAGCAGGATTCGCGCTCCATCGCGTCGAGCATCGGGCGGATTTCCGGGTAGCGCGCGAGCAGCGTGCCGACGTGCATGAACTCGGGCATCGTGCCGACGAGCGGCTGCATGCCGCCGAGATCGAGTTCCATGCACGCGCTGAAGATCAGCGCATCGCCGGCGCCCGGCTCGGCCGTCGCGCAGGCGCCCGGCGACGCGCCGGCCGACGCCACCGACGCCACCGACTCGCAGAGCTTCGCCGCCTCGAAGCCGTTGATCTCGCGGCACGGCGCATCCGGATCGGACACCAGCGCGTGCATGCGGCCGTGCGGCAGCAGAACCGCGTCGCCGGCCTCGAGCCGCATCGTTTCGCCGGCCGCGTCGCGCAGCAGCACGGGCCCGCGCCCGACGAAATGGAACTGCGCGCGGCCCGGCGCGTGGCCGAAACTCAGCCCGAACGGCCGCGCGACCTGGATGCGGCGGTACTGGACGCCGCTCAGGCGCATCCCCAGCAGCAGCTCGCTGACGAGGTCGTGCGCGTCGGGTACGGGAGGGGACAGGGGTTCGGACATCGTGAGATTCGGACGATCGATCAACAAGAGCGGATTGTATGTCATAGACCGTCCTGCTGCCGATCCTTACGATAGGCCGTCATCAGTATTTCCCCTTATCGATACGGAACGACGCATGAATCCCGGAATCTCTTCGGCCGCCCCGCTGGCGGCCCCCCGCGAACCGGCCTGGGGCGCGGTCTTTGCAATGACGCTAGGCGTATTCGGGCTCGTCACGGCCGAATTCCTGCCCGCGAGCCTGCTGACGCCGATGGCCGACAGCCTCGGCGTGACCGAGGGCGTGGCCGGGCAGGCCGTCACGGCCACCGCGACGGTCGCGCTGGTCACGAGCCTGCTGATCTCGGCGCTGACCCGCACGATCGACCGGCGGCGCGTGCTGCTCGCGTTCTCGGTGCTGCTGGTCGCGTCGAATCTCGCGGTCGCGTTCGCGCCGAACCTGACGCTGCTGCTGGTCGGCCGCGTCGTGCTCGGCATCGCGCTCGGCGGCTTCTGGACGATGGCGACGGCGACCGCGATGCGGCTCGTGCCGACGGCGATGGTGCCGCGCGCGCTGTCGATCATCTTCAGCGGCGTGGCGGTCGCGACGATCGCGTCCGCGCCGATGGGCAGCTACTTCGGCCACCTGATCGGCTGGCGCAACGTGTTCCTGATCGCGGCCGTGCTCGGCGGCGTCGCGTTCGTCTCGCAGGTCGTCACGCTGCCGTCGATGCCGCCGAGCGGCACGACGCGCCTGCGCACGCTGCTCGACGTGCTGCGCCGCCCGACCGTCGGCCTCGGGATGTTCGCGACGATCCTCGTGTTCACCGGGCATTTCGCGTTCTTCACGTACCTTCGGCCGTTTCTCGAACAGGTCGCGGGCGTGGGCGTGAACGGGCTGTCGGCGATCCTGCTCGGCTACGGCGTCGCGAACTTCGTCGGCACGTCGCTCGCGGGGCGCGTCCTCGAACACCGGTTGCGGCCGATGCTGATCGGCATGCCGGCGCTGATGGTCGTGCTCGGCGTCGCGCTCGTGGCGCTCGGCCGCGCGCCGGTGCTCGACGCGGTGCTCGTTGCGTTGTGGGGAATGGCGTTCGGCGGCGTGCCGGTTGCCTGGTCGACGTGGGTCACGCGCACCGTGCCCGACGAGGCCGAGAGCGCGGGCGGGCTGATCGTCGCGGCGATCCAGCTTGCGATCGCGACCGGGGCGGCGGCCGGCGGCGTGGTGTTCGATGCGAACGGCGCGGCCGGGGTGTTCGTCGCCGCGGCCGTCGTGCTGGCCGTCGCGGTTGCGACGATCGCGACCGGCGTGCCGAAGCGGGTCGGCGTGGTGCCCGCGCTCGCGGAATGAACGCGCCCGGCGGGCCGCACGGTCCGCCGGGTGCAGCGGCCCGAGACCCTTCGTCATTCGCGCCGCTGCCGCAGCAGGGAAAAAGCGGAAAGCCAGCCCGGGCGCGCCCGGGTTCAACCGCGCTCGGCCGGATCGGTCGACAGCGCGCGCAACTGGCCGCGCAACCGGTCGACTTCGCCCGGCGCGAACGGCCGTTCGACCTCCGCATGCGTCTGCTGCCACAGCGGAAACGCGTCGGCGAGCAGGTCGCGGCCGGCCGGCGTCAGTTCGAGCAGGCGGCTGCGCCGGTCGTCCGGATCGTGCGCGATCGTGACCAGGCCGCGCCGCTCGAGCGGCTTGAGCGCCGCGGTGAGCGTGGTGCGATCCATCGCGAGCAGCGACGCGACCGATTTCATCGGCGCCGGTTGCGGCCGGTTCAGCGACATCAGCAGCGAGAACTGGCCGTTGGTGAGATCCAGCGGACGCAGCGCATCGTCGAAGATGCGCGCCAGATTGCGCGCCGCGCGCTGCATGTGCAGACACAGGCAGCAATCGCGCACCATCAGCGTCGCTTCGAAGGGGAGCCTTTCTTTTCGTGCCATGTTGAAATTGTGTTGATATCAACCTATTGTGTCAAGGGCGAGGCGCGGCAGCCCGTCGCGTCCGACATCGGAGGAGGCAGCATGAGCGCTCAACAGCAGTTGTATCTTGCCGTGTTTCTCGGGGCCAAGGACAGCCCGGCGATGCAGGCCTGGCTGGCGCTGCCGGACGAGGCGCGGCGTGCGCGCGAGCGGGACGGCATCGCGGCATGGCATGCGTGGGTCGACCGGCACCGCGACGCGATCGTCGAGATGGGCGGCCCGCTCGGCAAGACCAGGACCATCGATGCGGGTGGCATCCGGGACACGGTCAACGCGATGAGCGGCTTCACCGTCGTGCGCGCGGCCTCGCACGAGGCGGCCGCCGCGCTGTTCGAAGGCCATCCGCATTTCACGCTGTTTCCGGGCGTGGCGGTCGACGTGATGCCGGTGCTGGCGATCCCCGCTGCATGAGCGACGCGCAAGGCCGCGTGCCGCGCACGGGCGAGGCGCGGTGGCGGGCAGGCGCGGAGTCTTCCCGCCCTTCGGATGGAGACTGGCGATGAAGCTATATGGATGGGCCGGCACCCGCACGCAGCGCGCGCTGTGGGGGCTGAAGGAACTGGATGCCGAGTTCGAGTTCGTCCCGGTGAACCTGCTGCGGGGCGAGCACCGGCGGCCCGAATTCCTGCGCCTCAACCCGGCCGGCAAGGTGCCCGTGCTGGTCGACGGCGATCTCGTGATTCCTGAATCGGCCGCGATCGTGCTGTATCTCGCGGACAAGTACCCGGAGCGGGCGCTGCTGCCGGCCGATCCGGCGCTGCGCGCGCAGGCCTACCGGTGGGTCATGTTCGCGGTGACGGAACTCGAGCAGCCGCTGTGGCGCATCACGCGGCATGCGTTCATCTATCCGCCGGAGAAGCGCTTGCCGGCCGACATCGACCTGGCGCGCGAGGATTTCGCGACGATGGCCGCGATCCTCGACACGCATCTCGAAGGGCGTGAATTCATCGTCGGCGATGCGCTGACGGTGGCCGATTGCGTGACGGCCTACCTGATCGACTGGGCCGGCGAATGCGACCTGATCGAACCGTTCCCGCAATTGCGCGCGTATCTCGAACGGCTTTACGCGCGGCCGAAGGCGCCGCAGCGGATCGCGGACGCGCGCAAGGCGGCGTGAGCGCGCGGCCGGCCGCGCGCCGTATCGGCGCGATCGGCCGCGCGCGTGCGGTCACGACACGTCGGCGGGCCCGCCGAGCGCGCGGCACAGCATCGACAGATCGCGCAACGTGAGGTGCGGCGTCGCGTCGGGCCGCGGGGCGTGTTCGTCCTCGGTGCGCGGATCGCGAACGACCCATGCCGCCTGAAGCCCCGCGTTCAGCGCGCCGACGATATCGAGGTGGAAATCGTCGCCGACGTGCAGCAGCTCGGCCGGGCGCACGCCGAGTGTGTCCGCCGCCGCATGGAAGATTTCGGGCTCCGGCTTCGCGAAGCCGAACGCTTGCGCGCTGAGCGTCGCGCGGAAGAATTCGCCGCCGCCGGTCAGCCGCAGATTCGCGTTGCCGTTGGTGACCGCGACCAGCGGAAAGCGCT
This sequence comes from Burkholderia paludis, assembly GCF_000732615.1. GTDB lineage: Bacteria > Pseudomonadota > Gammaproteobacteria > Burkholderiales > Burkholderiaceae > Burkholderia > Burkholderia paludis. The sequence goes on along the minus strand of NZ_JPGL01000012.1, from coordinate 61,423 downwards.
CGCTCAGCCACGCGAGCGCGGGCAACGCATCCTCGTAGAACTCGACGCGGTTCCGCGCCGCATAGAAGACCTCGTACGCGCGGTCGGTCAGCGACACATCTTCGTTTGCGCGCGTCAGCGCCAGCCGGATCGACCCGATCCGCATCGCGCGGAAGTCGTTCGCGAGATCCGGGTGCAAACGTTCGTATTCCTCACGCAATGCGCTCAGCGCCTGTTGCGTGGGCAGCACGCTCGCGGTATTGGGCGCGTGCTCGACCAGCCATGCGCGAAGCGCCGCTTCGGCCCGCGCGACGGACGGTCCGAACGGCCACAGGGTGTCGTCCAGGTCGAACGAGACGGCGGATACTTTGGCGAGACGCATGGCGGGTGGCGGAGAGTCGTTTTACCAGGGCCACGGAATGGCGATTCCGGTGCCGTTTTCGAGGGCCTGTCGATACAGGAGGCGCGCGACGGTCAGGTCCTGAAGCGCGAGCCCCGTCATGTCGAAGACGGTGATGTCGTGCGGCGCGCGGTCGAACGCGGCCGCCCCGGAGAGGATGTCACCGATTTCGGTGCATGGCAAATCCGGCGACCACTGGCATTCGCCGATGCTGCGCGCCTGGTCGCGATCGTCCACGACAACCCGCGCACGTTCCAGCACGCCGGCCGGCAGCTCGCGCTTGCCCGCCGTGTCGGCGCCCACGCAGGTCAGGTGCGTGCCCGGCCGGACGGCCTCGGCATCGAACAACGGGCCGCCGCCGGGCGTTGCCGTGATCACCACGTCGCTGGCGGCCACCGCGTCGTTCCGGTCGCGCGCCACGCCGATCGCGCATCGGTCGAGGAACGCCGCCTCGAACGCCGGGTCCGGCTGGCCGCCGACGTTCACGTACTGCACCGTGCACCGCTGCGGCAGCAGCCCGAGCGCGTAGTCGAGCTGGACGCGCGCCTGCACGCCCGTGCCGAACACGCAGATCCGCGTGCTGTCGCGGCGCGCCAGATGCTGCAGCCCGAGGCCGCCTGCCGCGCCGGTTCGCGCGGTGGTGATCGCATTGCCGTCCATGATGCACAGCGGGCGGCCCGTGTCCGGATCGAACAGCGCGACGGTGGCCTGATGCGGCTCGCCGCCGACGCGCCGGTTGCCGGGCCAGAACCCGGCCGCCTTGAAGCCGAGCACGCCCTGGCTCGCGATATCGCCCGACTTGATGCCGAACACGCCGCCGGTGTGCAGCTTCTCGCGCACCACGGGGAACACGCGCCCGGCCCGCTGGCTGTGCAGCACGAAGGCCTCGCGGACCGCGGCCATCACCTGCGGGGCCTGAAGGGCGGGCTCGACGGCGTCGCGGTCGAGGAGCAGGAGTCGGGCGTCTGTCGGCATGTCGGGGCGGCCTTGGCGGCGCGGGGCGGATCGAGGTAATTTAAAGTTTGTCCAAATCTGGATTAATAGTCAAGTCACGCGCAGGACGGCGCGGCGGCGGGCGTCGTTCACCATCCATGAAAGCGCGGCCACGTCTGCACGACGCCGTCTTCCCCGACGGCCTGATAGTCGGGGTGCTGCGCGCCGGTGGCGCATGCGTGATTCGGCAGGATGCGCAGGCGCGTTCCGATCGGAAACCGCTGCGCGATGCCCGTGTCGGGCGAGCCCGCGCGCGACACGATCCCGTGCTCCTGGTTGGCGGCGCTCATCACGTAGTCGCCGAGCACGGCGCCGTCTTCGGTGCAGACTTGCCCGTAGCCGAAATCGTGCGCCTGGCGCTGCGTGCCGCGATCGCGGCTCATCGCCATCCAGCCGGCGTCGACGATCGCCCAGCCTTTCCCTTCCTGGTGCCCGATCACGGTGGTCAGCACCGACAGCGCGATGTCGGACAGTTCGCACACGCCGATGTTGCGCATCACGAGGTCGAACATCACGTACACGCCGGCGCGCACCTCGGTCACGCCGTCGAGCCGTTGCGCCGACAGCGCGGTGGGCGTCGAGCCGATACTCACGACCGGGCAGGGCAGCCCGGCGGCCCGCAGGCGCGCCGCGGCCCGCACGGCGCCGCCGCGCTCCTGTTCGGCGACCGCCGCCAGGGCGTCCTGCGTGTCGTGGTCGTAGCTGGAGCCCGCGTGGGCGAGCACGCCGCCGAGCGCCATGCCGCCGTCAACCAGCGCGCGGCCGACGTCGATCAGCAGGCCGGCTTCGGGCGGGATGCCCGAGCGGTGGCCGTCGACGTCGACCTCGATCCAGACGTCGAAGCGCTCGCCGTGCGCGCGCCCGAAGCCGGCGATCGCGTGTGCGGCCTCCAGGCTGTCGGCGACGATCTTCAGGTCGCAGCCCTGCCGGCGCAGCGCCAGCGCCTGGCCCAGTTTCGCGGGCACCATGCCGACCGCGTAGACGATGTCGCGGATGCCGTCCGCGAAGAACCGCTCGGCCTCCTTCAGCGTCGACACCGTGATGCCCTGCGCGCCGGCCGCGATCTGCGCGTCGACGACGTGCCGGCATTTGGTGGTCTTGACGTGCGGCCGGAAGCGCACGCCGAGCGCGTCCAGATGCGTCTGCATGCGATCGATGTTGCGCTGCATGCGGCCGACGTCGATCAGTGCGGCCGGGGTGTTGAGGGTTCGAAGATCCACGATGCGTTGCCTCGGAGTGTTGCCGATGCGAGCACTGTAGGGCCGGCGATGCGCCGCGTGTTTAACGCAGCGCTAATCCGTCATTAAATATCGTTTAATGGTCGGATCTTGCGGGATGGGGCGGGGCGGCGTTCATGCGTTGCCGCGCCACGGCGGCGGATCGAGAAACCGCCGCGCGGCGTCGAGAAACACGCGCTGCCGCGCGGAATGGCCGGTGCGCGACGGCAGCAGCGCCGTGACCGGCGCGGCCGGCAGGCGCCAGTCGGGCAGCAGGCGGACGAGCTTGCCGCTCGCCAGCAACGGGGCGACGTCCCATTCCGAGCGCTCGACGATCCCGAGGCCGGCCAGCGCCCACTCGGTGATGACGGTGCCGTCGTTCGACGACAGCGCGCCGCCGACGCGGATGACGACCGACCGCCGCGACTCGCCCTTGACGTCGCGGCCCGGCGAGAAGCGCCAGCGCGGGATGTCCTCGTCGTTTTCGCGCAGGCACAGGCAGTCGTAGCGCGCGAGGTCGGACGGGTGGTTCAGTGCCTCGATGCGGCGCGCATAGGCCGGGCTCGCGCACAGGAAGCGCTCGTTGGGCGCGAGCGGATAGCCGACCCACGACGACGGCTTGAGGCTGCCGACGTGGACGACCACGTCGGCGCCCGCCGCGCCGGTCAACGGGCTCTCCGACAGGTGCAGCGCGATCTCGAGTTTCGGATGCGCCCGCTGGACGTCGCGCACGATCCGCGCGACGTACTTGCGCCCGAAGCCGAGCGGGGCGACCACCCGCAGCGTGCCCTGCACGTCGCCCCGGTCGCCCGCGAGGCTGGCCGGCAGCGCCTCCACCCGCTCGAGGATGCCGACGGCTTCCTGGTACAGCCGCTGCCCTTCGTCGGTCAGTGCGATTCCTTTCGGCTGCCGCACCGCGAGCCGCGCGTTCAGGCGCGCCTCCATCCGCTGCAGGCGAATCGTGACCGCGGGCGGCGTGAGGTCGAGCAGGCGCGCGGCCGCGGCCAGCGAGCGCGACGCGCCGATCGCGCGAACGAGCCGAAGGTCGTCGAGATCGAGCATTTCATGTTCCTTAATGCTGATGATGCAGAGCATTAAACCGCATCTCACGGACCATAGCCATCGCGGCCGCACCGATGCGCTGATCCTGTCGGGCTTCCCGGTCGGCGCACTGCTGTCGGCGGCCGTGTCGTATCTCGTGCTGAACCAGTTGCCGGCCGAGTGGGCGTGGCGCGTGGGCTTCGGCCTCGGCACGACGATGGCGCTGGTGTTCTTCTGGATCCGCCGCGTGATTCCGGAATCGCCGCGCTGGCTGATCCAGCAGGGGCGCGTGGCGGAAGCGGAGGCCATCGTCGAGCAGGTCGTCGCGAGCGCTGCGCGTGACCCGCTTGCGCCGGCCGATCGCGCGCAGTTGGCGAAACGCTATACGCCGACCCGTTTCGCACACCAGGCGCCCGCATTCTGGCGCAACGTCCGCGAACTGTTCGGCGCGTATCGCGCGCGCTGCGCGCTGGCCGGTGCGCTGAACTTCTCGCAGGCGGCCGTCGTGTACGGCGTGCTGTCGCTGATGGCGCTCGTGATCCTGCCATACCTGAAGGTCGCGTCGACGGACATGCCGATCTACTACATGATCGGCAACGCGGCGGCGCTCGCGGGCGGCATCGTCGCGGCAGTGCTCGTCGAGGCGTGGGGGCGGCGCGCGTCGCTGTTCGCGAGCTACACGTTCACGGTCGCGGCGATCGTGTTCATCTATGCGATGCACGCGCTGCCCGGCATGGTGCTCGGCTATTGCCTGATCCAGTTCGGCGTCACGTGGGCGTACATCTCGGGCTATGTCGTGTCGTCCGAGATCCTGCCGACGCGGATTCGCGCGACGGGGCTCGGCGTATCGGTCGCGATCGGCCGGCTCGGCGCGGTGGTCGCACCGCTGATGCTGACGAGCGTCCATGCGATGTCCGGCGCGCCGTCGGCCGCGCTGGTCGTGTTGCTCGTGCTCGCGTTGCCGGGGCCGCTCGCGGCCGGCCTGTGGTGGCTCAACGGGCGCGAAACGCGGCGGATCTCGCTCGAGGAGTGCTGCATGGAGGGCGGCGCGGAACCGGCGGTGGAAGCGGCGCCGCGCGCCGCGTGACGGCGCGTTGCAGCCGGCAAGATGCCCGCTTACGCGCGCAGCCCGAAAATCAGCGACCGATGCGCGGCGACCCCGGCCATCACGCCTGACGCCGACGCGAACGTCGCGTTGGTCATCGGTGTCGACGCGTCACCGGCCGCGAATACGCCGGCGACGCTCGTCTCTTTTCCCGCATCGACGCGCACGACGGCGCCGAGCGGCCCGTCGTCGAATGCACAGCCGAGCTGTTGAGCGAGATCGCTCGCCATGGCCGTACGCGCGCCGACGAACAGCGCATCGATCGGCACGACCTGCCCGTCGGCGAGCCGCAACGCTTCGATACGCGGCGCGTCGCCCAGGATTTCAACGACCGGCGAGCGCTCGATGCGTACGCCGCGCGCATCGAGCAGCGCGGCTTCTTCCTGATTCACGTCGGCCACGCCCTGCGTGAACCACGTCGTCGGGCCCCAGTCCGGAATCAGGATCGCCTGATGCACGGACAGCGGATGCGTGGCGAGCACGCCGAGCCGCCGGCCGCTCACTTCGTATCCATGGCAATACGGACAATGCAGCACGCTGACGCCCCAGCGTTCGGCGAGCCCCGGCAGCGCGGGCAGTTCGTCGCGAATGCCGGTTGCGAGGATCAGCCGGTCGGCGCTCGCATGGCTGCCGTCGGCCAGCGTCACCTGGAAGCGGCCGTGCTCATCGCGTTCGGCCGTGCGCACGTCGCCCGCGATCCGCTGTACGGTCGGATACGCGGCGAGCTGCGCGGCGGCTTCCTCGACGATTTGCACGGGCGGCTTGCCGTCCTGCCCGAAAAAGCCGTGCGCGTGTGCGGCAAAGCGGTTGCGCGGCCGGCCGGCGTCGATCACGAGCACGCGGCGGCGCGCCCGCGCAAGCTGCATCGCGGCCGACAGCCCCGCAAAGCTGCCGCCGATCACGATCACTTCATGATGGTCATGCATGCACCCACTCCTTTCCTGAACCTGCGTGAATGACGGACATGTTCCGATGGCGGCCAACTCATGAAACATGAGAAGTTGCATGATAGGGCGGTGGTATCATTCACGCAACTTCAAGAGTTTCGAGAGAGAGGGGCGCCGCCCGTGAGGACCGATAGCCGTTTGTCGCGCATGCTGCACGTGTTGATCCACATGGACCAGGCCGACGGCCCGCTGACGTCGGAGACGATCGCGACGATGCTGGGCACGAACCCGGTGGTCGTGCGCCGCCTGCTCGGCGGCTTGCGCGACCACGGCTACGTGCAGTCGGAGAAGGGGCATGGCGGCGGGTGGGTGTTGAGCGCCGCACTCGACGACATCACGCTGCTCGACGTCTATGGCGCGGTGGGCGAGCCGCCGCTGTTCTCCGATCTCGTCACCGACGACGAGGCCGAATGCCTGGTCGAGCAGGCCGTCAACGCGCACCTGTCAGCCACGCTGAAGGAGGCCGAGACGACGCTGCTGGCCCGCTTCGGCGAAGTCACGCTCGGCATGCTGTCGCGCGATTTCGAAGCGAAGGCGGCCCGGCGGCGCAAGCCGCGCTGACGCGCTGCAGCATCGCGGCCGGGCGCGGCCGCCGTGCGTGCCGACGCGGCCGAAACGGTCGCGTCGCGACGTTCTGTCCCCCAACTTCTGCCCGGTTCGCCCGCCACAGGGCAAAATACGGGTTTTCCGCACCCGCGAGGGCGCGACCGAATCACGCGCCGGGTGGCGAAAGTGCGCAATCCGCACGCCGCCGCCGGGCGCCCAGGCACGATCGCTCGCCATGTCGCGAGCCCACAGGAGTCCAGACCTCATGCCCGAATCCAACCTGTCCTTCTTCGGCCGGCTGTCGCTTGCCGTCGGCACGTTCTTCTCCGTGCTCGGCAATCGCGAGTTCGCGGCCGGCGTGCTGCGCGTGCGCGACGGCGCCCCGGCGCCGGTTGCACCGGCCCCCGCGGCCGCCCCGGCCCCCGCGCCGGCGCCCGTGAAGGCGCCGGCGCCCGAGCTGCGCGAAGCGAGCCCGCAGGCCGCGCTGCAACTGCTCGGCCTGCTGCAGCGCGATGCGCGCTTCATCGATTTCGTCGAGGAAGACATCGCCGGCTACGCGGACGCCGACATCGGCGCGGCCGCGCGCCTCGTCCACGACGGCTGCCGCGCCGCGCTGCGCGAGCACTTCACGATCGTGCCGGTGCGCGACGAAGCCGAAGGCAGCCGCGTGACGCTGCCGGCCGGCTTCGACGCGACGGCCGTGCGCGTGACGGGCAACGTGGTCGGCGCCGCGCCGTTCACGGGGACGGTCAGCCATCGCGGCTGGCGCGTGGCCGACGTGCGCCTGCCGAAGCTGACGGGCAGCCACGACGCCTCGGTCGTCGCACCGGCGGAGGTGGAACTGTGAGCGATTCGCGCTATTCGATCGGGATCGACCTCGGGACGACCCACTGCGCGCTGTCGTACGTCGACAGCGCCGCGAGCGACGGCGAAACCATCGCGCAGCAGGTGCTGCCGATCGCGCAGCTCACCGCGCCCGGCGCGCTGGAGTCGCGCGACCTGCTGCCGTCGTTCCTCTACCTGCCGCATGAAAGCGAACTGACGCAGGGCGACCTGACGCTGCCGTGGACGTCCTCGCGCGACTTCGCGGTCGGCGAGATGGCGCGCACCCGCGGCGCCGGCACGCCGATCCGCCTCGTGTCGAGCGCGAAGAGCTGGCTGTGCCACCCGGGCGTCGACCGCCGCGCGGCGATCCTGCCGAGCGATGCGCCGCCCGAGGTGTCGCGCGTGTCGCCGCTGGAAAGCTCGATCCGCTACCTGACGCACCTGCGCGAAGCGTGGGACCACGCGCATCCCGATGCGCCGTTCGCCGAGCAGGACGTGACGGTCACGATCCCCGCGTCGTTCGACCCGGCCGCGCGCGAGCTGACGGCCGAGGCCGCCCGCGCCGCCGGCTATTCGCGGATGACGCTGCTCGAGGAGCCGCAGGCCGCGCTCTACAGCTGGATCCAGAAAAGCCACGGCGGCTGGCGCAAGCAGGTGCAGGTCGGCGACCTGATCCTGTGCGTCGACGTCGGCGGCGGCACGACCGACCTGTCGCTGATCGCGGTGGTCGAGCGCGACGGCAATCTCGAACTGCACCGCGTGGCGGTGGGCGAGCACATCCTGCTCGGCGGCGACAACATGGACCTCGCGCTCGCGCACGTGGTCGCCCGCAAGCTCGCGCAGCTGGGCACCCAGGCCGATCCGTGGCAACTGCGCGCGCTCACGTACGCATGCCGCGCCGCGAAGGAAACGCTGCTGTCCGATCCGTCGGCCGACGCGGTGCCGCTCGTCGTGCCGAGCCGCGGCTCGAAGCTGATCGGCGGGTCGATCCGCACGGAACTCACCCGCGCGGAACTCACGCAGACGATCCTCGAAGGCTTCTTCCCGCAGGTCGATGCGGCGGCGCGCCCGGTGAGCCGCGCGCGCGTCGGCCTGACGCAGCTCGGCCTGCCGTATGCGCAGGACGCGGGCGTCACGCGCCATCTCGCGGCGTTCCTCGGCCGCCAGGTCGCGGCGCTCGATTCGCTCGAAGGCGTGCAGCGCACGCTGCCGCAGGGCGCGACGTTCCTGCATCCGACCGCCGTGCTGTTCAACGGCGGCGTGTTCAAGTCGACGCTGCTCACGCAGCGCGTGCTCGACACCCTCAACAGCTGGCTCGCCGCCGAAGGCGCACCGCCCGCCCGCCTGCTCGAAGGCGCGGATCTCGATCTCGCGGTCGCGCGCGGCGCGGCCTACTACGGCTACGTGAAGCGCGGCCGCGGCGTACGCATTCGCGGCGGCACGGCGCGTGCGTACTACGTCGCGATCGAATCGGCGATGCCCGCGGTGCCGGGGCTCGAACCGCCGGTGCAGGCGCTGTGCGTCGCGCCGTTCGGGATGGAGGAGGGCTCGGATGCGGCGCTGCCGCCGCAGGAGTTCGGCCTCGTCGTCGGCGAACCGGTGCAGTTCCGCTTCTTCGGTTCGTCGGTGCGCCGCCAGGATCAGGTCGGCACGCTGCTCGACTACTGGTCGCCGGAAGAACTGCAGGAACTCGAGGAAATCCAGGCCACGCTGCCCGCCGAAGGGCGCACGGTCGGCGAGGTCGTGCCGGTGAAGCTGCATGCGCGCGTGACCGAGGCCGGCACGCTCGAACTCGAGGCGATCCCGAGCGGCACGAACGAGCGCTGGAAGGTCGAGTTCGACGTGCGCGGCGCCGCCTGAGCGCGATGAAGCGCTATACGGTCGGTATCGACCTCGGCACCAGCAACACGGTCGTCGCATACGTCGAGGCCGGTTCCGACGCGATCCGCGTGTTCGACGTCGAGCAGCTGGTCGGCCCCGGTGCGGTGGCCGCCCAGCCGCTGCTGCCGTCGGTGCGCTATCACCCCGCGGCGGGCGAGCTGCCGCCCGATGCGTTGCGGCTGCCGTGGGCGGCCGATGCGCAGGCGGGCGCGGCCGGGGCGGCGCCGGCCGTGATCGGCCGCTACGCGCGCACGCTCGGCGCGCAGGTGCCGGGCCGGCTCGTCAGCAGTGCGAAGAGCTGGCTGTCGCACGCGTCGGTCGACCGGCTCGCGGCGATCCTGCCGTGGGGCGCGGCCGACGGCGTCGACAAGGTGTCGCCGGTCGATGCCAGCGCGAGCTATCTCGCGCATGTGCGCGACGCGTGGAACGCGCGCTTTCCCGATGCGCCGCTCGCGGAACAGGACGTGATCCTCACGGTGCCCGCGTCGTTCGACGACGGCGCGCGGGCACTGACCGTCGAGGCCGCGCGGCGCGCGAAGCTGCCCGCGCTGCGGCTGCTGGAGGAGCCGCAGGCCGCGTTCTACGACTGGCTGTACGGCCAGCGTCGCAGGTTGCGCGACACGTTCGCCGCCGCGCGGCGCGTGCTGATCTGCGACGTCGGCGGCGGCACGACCGACCTCACGCTCGTCGACGTCGCGCCGGGCGGCGACGGCGAGCCGACCTTCACGCGCGTCGGCGTCGGCAATCACCTGATGCTCGGCGGCGACAACATGGACCTCGCGCTCGCGCGCCTGGTCGAAACGCGCCTGACCGAGCCCGGCGCGCGGCTGTCGGCCGCGAGCCTGTCGCAGCTCGTCGAGCGCTGCCGCGCGGCGAAGGAGCGGCTGCTCGGCGACGACGCGCCCGCATCCGTCACCGTCACGCTGCTCGGCGCGGGCAGCAAGCTCGTCGGCGGCGCGCGCTCGGCCGAGCTGACGCGGCAGGAAGTCGAGCAGATCGTCGTCGACGGGTTCTTTCCGCAGGTCGAAGCCGGCGAGCTGCCGCGCCGTGCGCGCGCCGCGATCGTCGAATTCGGGCTGCCGTATGCGAGCGACGCGGCCGTCACGCGGCACGTCGCCGCGTTCCTGAAGCGTCACGCGGAAGGCCCGCTGCCCGACACGCTGCTGCTCAACGGCGGCGTGTTCCGCGCGGGCGCGCTTGCCGGCCGGCTCGCACGGACGCTCGGCGCGTGGCGCGGCGCGCCGCTCGACGTGCTGCACAACGCGCATCCGGACGTGGCCGTCGCGCGCGGCGCGGTGGCCTACGGGCTCGCGCGCGCCGGGCATGCGCCGCGCATCGGCGGCGGCTCCGCGCGCAGCTATTTCCTCGTGCTCGACGACGGCGCGGCCGATTCCGCCGCGCGTGGCGTCTGCCTGCTGCCGCGGGGCGCGGAAGAGGGCCGCGAGATCCGGCTCGAGGATCGCACGTTCGCGTTGCAGCTCGGACAGCCGGTGCGTTTTCACCTCGTGTCGACGGTGGCCGAGACCGCGTACCGGCCCGGCGATCTCGTCGACCTCGACGGCGGCGATTTCGTGCGGCTGCCGCCGATCGCGACGGTGGTCGACGCGAAGGTGGGCAGCGACGCACGCGAAACGCCGGTGAAGCTCACCGCGTCGCTGACCGAAGTCGGCACGCTCGAAATGCATTGCCTCGCGACCGACGACGCGGCGCGCCGCTGGCGGCTCGAATTCCAGCTGCGCGGCGATGCGCCGGCGCCTGGCGACGATGCGTCGCCCGCGCGGCATCCGCGGCTCGACCAGGCGCTCGAACTGATCGAGCGCTCGTTCGGCAGCAAGGCGGCGGACGTCGCGCCGAAGGACACGCGCCGGCTGCGCGCGCAGCTCGAACAGGTGCTCGGCGCCCGCGAGGCGTGGGACGTCGCGCTTGCCCGCGAACTGTTCGATGCGCTGCTCGCACGCGCGCGTCGTCGCCGCCGCTCGGCCGATCACGAGCGCGCGTGGCTGAACCTCGCCGGGTATTGCCTGCGGCCGGGCTTCGGCCATCCGCTCGACGCCTGGCGCATCGAGCAGCTGTGGCCGCTGTTCGACGACGGCATTCAATACGTGACCGACGGCCAGGTGTGGTCGGAGTGGTGGACGCTGTGGCGGCGCGTGGCCGGCGGCCTCGACGACGACGCGCAGGCGCAGGTGCGCGACGCGATCGCGTTCCTCGAACCGTCCGACGACAAGCGGCGCAAGCTGCCGTTCGATCCGGGCAAGGTCGGCCCCGCCGACATGACGCGGTTGTCCGCATCGCTCGAAAGGCTGCCGGTCGAGCGCAAGGTCGAGCTGGCCGGGCGCCTGATCGTGCAATTGCAGAAGCCGGCCGAGCGTGCGCTGTGCGCATGGGCGCTCGGGCGCATCGGCGCGCGCCGGCCGTTCTACGGTAGCGCGCACGGCGTCGTGCCGGCGGATGTCGTCGGCGGCTGGCTCGATGCGCTGTTTGCGCTCGACTGGAAGCAGGTCGAGCCGGCCGCGTTCGCGGCCGCGCAGATCGCGCGGATGACGGGCGACCGTTCGCGCGATCTGGCGGACGAGGTGCGTGAATCGGTGATCCGGCGTCTCGCGGCCGCCAATGCGTCGGCCGCATGGGTCGACATGGTGCGCGAGGCGATCGCGTTCGACGAAGCCGATACGGTGCGCGTGTTCGGCGAAACGCTGCCGGCCGGGTTGAAGCTGCTGGCGGGGTGAGCGGTGCGCGTCACGCTTCGGCATCGTTTGCATATGAGCAGGAGCGGGCAAGCAACCCGGTCGGCCAGAACGGTCGCCCCGCAGACGGACATCCAGGGATTGCGTCCGAAACCGCTGAGCAATGGGCAATGGCGCGGCTGTTGCCTGCTCGTCAAACCTTTATTTGCGGCCAATGATGCTGATGGCCTCGTACGCATAAATCCTGGCGACTTTCCCTTCGCCGTGAGTTCCGGGGCGCCCGAGCGGTTTAAGGAGTCGGGTTGCCAAACCGGTATAGGTGAAAGTCTGTCGCGGGCTGGAATCCCGTCTCCCGGGAAAGAGCCCGGCTGCAGGGCTCTTTCCGGCTTACGGCCTCGTGCTCAAAGTCAGTTGACTACGTGTCTACCCGCAGACAATTTCCTTCCGGCCCTGTACGATGATCGGGTCGGATTACGCGAGACCTCCATGGTGGAGTGAAGCGCCCGGCAGCCGCGCAAGCGAGTGCACCTTCGCGGCAAACCGTAGGGAGACCGATCCTATGTCGATCGATCGAGAAGAAGCGTGGCAAGAAGCCTGGCACGATGCTGCCGAGGCACTGGGGTTAGACGCCGCAACCGATGACGGGGCCACGTTGGACCTGATTTGGGATGAGGCGGAAAAACTGATGCGGGAGTGGGGCATCCCACTGCCGGAATCGGTCAAGCAAGGCAAGGCTGCGTAGTACGAGGCAGCGAGAACCCGGCCTCGGCCGGGTTTTTCTTTCGTACCTTTCAATGCCGCCAAGTCTGCTTGGCTGCATGTTGGTCGGGCCGGGCGGTGTCGCCCGCAACTCACGTACCCGATCCGGGCTGCGGCCGGGATTGATTGGCTAACCGCCGGGCCAATCCCTTACAACTGGCCGGTTGCCGCCGCAGCCGGCGCCGCGGGGACCGCCACCAGAGCGGCGGCAGCTCGCTCAAACCTGGCACGCATCGATCCCGCCGCTTGACGAACCGCCTGCGTCGCCTAAGCTTGCTGATGGCTTTCGTCAGACGATTTGTCGGTATCGGGACGCGCGCGGACGGGGCCAATCCACCATCAAGGAGAGCGCATCATGCGTCGAATCAAAAGGGCCGTGCTGGGCGGGCTAGCGGCCGCCATGCTGATCGGGGTTGTCGCGCCGGCGGTCGCCGAGGAGTTCCAGCCCCAGTTCGAGTGTAATTCCCGCCAGTGCCTGGTGACTCAATGCTGGGAGTTTTGGTGCTTCTGGGGCGGATAGTGCTGACGGCAGCATGTCGACCTGTGGACCCGGCCCCGGCCGGGTTTTTTACGGCCGGCGCCGGCGGATCCACGGGGCCGGGGCCAAAAATGCTACCTCTGATAACTCTGCTTATCAGATGCGAGGCCGCGGCCCCCCATCGATGCGAATACCAAAATTTGGTAGATGATCGAGCGGTTACGAGGAGGAGCGCGATGCCACGCAATACATCGATCTCGCCGGGCGATCGCCTGACCCAGTTTGCGGACACGCAGGTCGCGTCCGGGCGCTACGGCTCGGCGAGCGACGTGGTGCGGGCAGGGTTGCGCCTGCTCGAGACCCGGGAAACGGAACTGCGGGTCCTGCAGGACGCCTTGAAGGCCGGCGAGGCCTCGGGCACGCCGGTCGCGTTTGACGGCCCGACGTTCCTGGCCCGCATGCGGACCAGGCATGCCGGTTAAGTCGCGTACGGTGCGGCTGACGCCGCCGGCCGAGACCGATCTCGAGGGCATCTGGAGCTACACCGTCGAACGCTGGTCGCCCGAGCAGGCCGAGCGCTATGTGGGCGAGTTCGCCGCTGCGTTCGAGCGGCTCGCGTGCGGCGAGTGGCTGGGACGGCCGAGGAAAAGCGGCGCCGCGCGGAGATCGCGAAATACCACACGCGCCTGTTGGTCCGGAGATAGTTCGGCACCCGTCGATCTTCAGTGAGTCCATGCCAAGGCCAATGCTCCCGATCGATCAAGATTTGGTCGCCGCGCCGTTACAGTCCCCCCAATTTCTTGTGGAATTTGGACGCGGTGTCTCGAAGCGCCTTCAGGAACGGCGGCATTGCGCAGAATGCAACTGAGTCGCTGTTGTTGCGCGAGCTCTGGACGCCGATTAGCTTGTACGAATAGTCCCCTCCGTCGAGGACGTTCAACGCGAAGATCGGCCCGCCGCTCATGCCATCTATGGTGGCCGGCTTGTAATGTTGTGGACACTTCACCTGTCAATGGCAGGTTTGCAGTTCCGGCACGCCCTATGGTCTGACCAGTTCGATTGTCGGCACGTCCAGCGCGTCCTGCGTGCATGCACGCCGCGCCAGATGAATCCCCGCCAGCATGCAGCGCACCGAGCCGCCGGCCAGTTCGATCGTCGGCACGTCGAGTGGCAGCAGCCGCGCGGAGCGTTCGATCGTCGCGCGCTGCGCTGCGGTGAGGCAGTCGAACGCACGCCGCGACAGCGCGAGCACGCGGCCCGCGTTGCCCGACAATTCCAGCGTATTGCCCGCGAAATTCGCGATCTGCGCCGCATCGAGCGCGATCACCGTGCGGCCCGTTTCGGCGAGCCGCCGCGCGATCTCGTCGCGCCGGCGGCTGTCGGCGATCAGGTCGAGGCCGACCATCGCGAACTCGGTCGCGACGCTCATCATCACGTTCGTGTGATAGATCGGGCGGCCGTCCGCATCGGCCGTGTCGAAGCAGATCGGCTCGAAATTGAAGTGCGTGCAGAAGCGTTCGAGCGCGACCGGATCGGCGCGGCGCGAACGCGCGGTGTACGCGATCCGCGCGACGTGGTCGAGCACCATCGCACCCGTGCCTTCCAGGAACACGTCGTCGTATTCGAGCCCCGAGTAATCGATCACGTCCTGCACGCGATACTCGGCCTTCAGCATCTCGACGATATCGGCGCGCCGTTCGCGGCGGCGGTTCGCGCTGAACATCGGATACAGCGCGACATGGCCGCCCGGGTGCGTCGAGAACCAGTTGTTCGGGAACACCGAATCGGGCGTGTCGCGTTCGCCGTGGTCGTCGAACACGTGTACGCGCACGCCCGCATCGGCGAGCGTGCGTGCGGCGGCCGTGACCTCGTCGCGCGCGGCCGCGGAAACGGACGGTGCGCCGGCCGCACCGCCTCCGGCCGTGCGCTGGAATGCGTTGTCGGCCGCGGTCTGCGGGTTCGGCAGGAAGCGGTGCGGCCGGATCATCACGACGGCGGCTGGCGCCTGGATCGATACGAGATTCATGAGGGGCAGGAGCGAGGGACGGGGAGCCGGGCGGCGCGCGCCGCCCGGGAATGACGGTCAGCGCGCGAACGCGGCGACGGCTTCGGCGACCAGCACCGCGTGACCCGGCGCGATCGCGGCCGGATCGTCGATCAGCGCGAACAGGTTCTTCGGGTCGACGGCCGGCGGAATCAGCGCGATCTCGACGCCCGCGTGGTGCCGCTGCGCGAGTGCATACAGGTAGCGCAGCGCCGAGTAATCCTCGAGTGCGAAGCCGACCGAGTCGAACACCGTGACCTCGTCCGCGCGTTCGCGGCCGGTCGTTTCGCCGCGCAGCACGCGCCACAGTTCGGTGACGGGGAAGTCGGCCGGCATTTGCTGGATCTCGCCCTCGATGCGCGATTGCGGCTCGAATTCGACGAACACGCGGCCCGCGTGCAGCACGCCCGCCTCGAGTTCGGTCTTGCCCGGGCAATCGCCGCCCACGGCGTTCAGATGCATGCCGGGCTCGATCATGCCGGCCGTGACGATCGTCGCGTATGCCTTGTCGGCGGTGACGGTCGTCACGATGTCGGCGCCGCGCACGGCGTCGGCGGTCGACGCGGCGCGCACCACGCGCAGCCCGGGGTACGCGGCAAGGTTGTGCACGAGCTTGTCGGTCGCGCGCGGATCGACGTCGAACACGCGGATTTCGTCGATGCCGAGCAGCGAGTGGAAGGCGATCGCCTGGAATTCGCTCTGCGCGCCGTTGCCGATCAGCGCCATCGTGCGCGCATCGGGCCGTGCGAGCGCTTGCGCGGCGAGCACCGACGTGGCGGCCGTGCGCAGCGCGGTGGTCAGCGTGAGTTCGGCGAGCAGCAGCGGGTAGCCGGTGTCGACTTCGGCCAGCGCGCCGAACGCCATCACCGTGTGCATGCCGCGCGCCGCGTTGACGGGGTGGCCGTTCACGTACTTGAACGCGAACAGCGACGCGTTCGCGACGGGCATCAGTTCGATCACGCCGTCGCGCGAGTGGCACGCGACGCGCGGCGACTTGTCGAAATCGGCCCACTGCAGGTAATCGGCACGCAGCGTATCGACGAGTTCGCGCAGGAACGTCGTGACGCCGGTCCGGGCGATCAGGCGGGCGGTGGCGGGCACGTCGAGGAAGCGAGTCATCGGTCTGTCTCCATAGGGTCTTTGCCGGTACGGGTGTCCTGGTTTTTCGGTCGACCGGACAGGGCGCCGGCGCGGGCCCGGACTGCCTGACGGGCACTTTCGCGGCGGATGCGGCCGGTCGATGACGTCATTATTTCCGCGAGTCGAGCCAACAAAAAGACAGCAAAAGTGGCAGATTTATCGATAGACTTGGCAGAATGATGGCCAATTTCGGCAATATGCGCGGTTCGCGCTGGCCGGAATGCGCAGCCTCCGGCACGCTGGCGGCCGGTTCACGTTCAACAGGAAGCCTCGCCCATGATCACGCTCGACGACGTCGACCGGCAGCTCATCGCGCTGCTGCGCGACAACGCGCGACTGCCCGTCGTCGCGCTGGCGAAGGAACTGCGCGTCGCGCGCGCGACCGTGCAGAACCGGCTGACGCGGCTGGAGAAAAACGGCGTGATCGTCGGCTATACGGTGCGGCTCAAGCCGGCGGCCGAACGGCACCGGATCCGCGCGCTGATGTCGATCGCGGTGCAGGGCAATCGCGGCGCGGAAGTGGTGAAGGTGCTGCGCGGGCATCCGAACGTCGCGTCGATCCACAGCACCAATGGCCGCTGGGATCTGGTCGCCGAGCTGCACGCCGATTCGCTCGAGCACTTCGATCGCGTGCTCGGCGCGATCCGGTTGATCGACGGGATCGCGAATACGGAGACGAGTATTTTGTTGTCGACGCACAAGGCGTAGCGCGTGGTGTGCCGCAGGCGCGCTCTGCGGGCTTTCCGTCGAATCGTCATTTCCGTATCGGACATATTGTCAAGCGACGGTCGAATCGGTGCAATGTTTACGCTATATTTTTAATTCGGATAACTATGTAAAAACAACGAATCAACCAAAGAAAGGCCACACGCGATGAAAACCAAACCCGTATTGACGAGTGAAGACGTAAAGAAGATCGCCGCCGCATCGGAGGCTTTCGCGCTGGCTCGTCACTGGCCCGTGACGATCGCGATTCTCGACGACGGCGGCCACTTGCTGCATCTGCAGCGGCTCGACGGCGCAACGCCGAGTTCGGTCGAGATGGCGATCGCGAAAGGGCGCACGGCCGCGCTCGGACGACGCGAGACCAAGATCTACGAAGACATCGTGATGCAGGGCCGCGTGTCGTTTCTCAGCGCGCCGATGGCCGGCTTTCTCGAGGGCGGCGTGCCGATCGTCGTCGACGGCGAGACCGTCGGCTCGGTCAGCGTATCGGGTGTGAAGTCCGCCGAGGACGCGGAAGTCGCCCGTGCGGGGATCGCCGCGCTCGCGTAGCGGGCAGGCCACGCGCCGTGGCGGGCACGCGTCAGCGTCCGCCGCGGCCGAGCAGTGGCGCGATCCGGCGATCAAGCGGCGAGCCGGCCACACCGAGGTCGAATACGAGGTCGAAGTGGTTCCGCGCCGCCATTTCGCCGGCCGCGTACAGCATGCCGACACGCGCGAGGCGGCCGACCAGATTACGGCTCTGCCGCCGGAACTCGTTGGTGTCATGTTCTCCCCAGCAGACGGTCACCGGTACCCGTGTGTGAATCGGCAGGTACTGTGGGCTCAACGCGAAGGCGTCGCGTTCGTCTAGTCGCAGCGCATCGTTGATGTAGGTGCCGACGAGCGGGCGCAGGTCGTAGATGCCCGACAGCAGGATCGCGCCGTCGAACGGCGATACGCCGGGCACGCGCGTGCGCCAGTCGAGCGTCAGCAGCATCGCGGCCAGATGAGCGCCCGCCGAACTGCCGGCGATGACGATGCGGGGGGCGGCTATCCGGGCGGCGGCCATCCGTGGGGCGGTCGTGAAGCGCCGCAGTGCGGCGATGGCATCGGCAGCCTGCTCGACGATGCCGGGCAGTGTCGCGCGCGGCGCGAGCGTGTAGCCGACGGCCGCGTAGGCGATGCGCCGGCCGAGGAATGCGGGCGCGGGAAACAGCGAATCGTCGGCCGACAGTTCCTGCCAGTAGCCGCCGTGGAAATAGGCAACAAGCACGTCGGCGGCGTGCCCGGGCGGCTCGAACAGCAGGATGCGCTGCGCGGCGTCGGGGCCGTAGCGCAGGATCGTCGGCGCAACGAGGTCGTGTGCCGCGCTGAGGCTGCGCGCGCGATAGTCGGACAGCGTGTGGAGGAAATCCGGCGCTTTCGAACTCGGCGAATACTCGCGTGCGCGCTCGGCGTCATCCAGCCGGCGCCAGGCCGGCCGGATGATGCCTGGCAGGATCGTGGCGGCGGTCATACTGTGGACAGTTCGGGCAGGCGCTCGAACAGGTCGCGCTCGACCGCGCGCAGGTCGATCTGCCGGAATGAGTCGCAGCCGGCTGTACCAGCCCGCAGGATGTCGGCCTGGATCTTGCCGCGTTCGTACGCGAGCACATACGGCACACGCTGGAAGGTCACCATGCTGTAGCGCGGGACGAAGCGCGCGGGATGGCGTTCAGCGAGCCATGTCGACAGCTCGCGTTCGAGCGCATATCCGGGCGTCGCGACCCGCGCACGCATCTCGACATAGTTCTCGAGCGCCATCGCCTGGATCGCCAGCGCATTGGGTCGGCGTTCGGCCTCGAATGCGGCGAGCGCGGCCGGGCGATCGTGCGGGTGCTGATCGAGCTGGTGCGCGAGCGCGACGGCGTCTTCCAGCGCGCAGTTCATTCCCTGACCATGGAACGGAACCATTGCGTGCGCGGCATCTCCGAGCAGTACGGTATGCCCGTGCGCATGCCAGCGCTGCAGCCGCAGCGTGGCGAGCATGCCGACCGGGTGCGCGTCGAAATCGGCCTCGAGTGCCGGCACGTGCGTGGACAGGTCGGGGAACGTCTGCTCGAACAGTCGCCGCGCGGCACGGCCGTCGGGCAACTGAGCGAAGCTGGGCGTGCCCGGGTCGCCATCCGCGTCGACCGGCAGGAACAGCGTCGTGGTGAAGCTGCCTTCGACATTCGGCAGAGCGATGCACATGTAGCCGCCGCGCGGCCACAGATGCAGCGCATGCGGCTCGATGCGAAAGCCGCCGCCGGGCGCTGCGGGAATCTCCAGCTCCTTGTAGCCGTGCGGTTGCCGTTCGCAATCGATGCCGAGATCGGCGGTGCGCGATAGCGCGGCTCGCACGCGGGAATCCGCGCCGTCCGCACCGATCAGCAGGTCGAAGGCGACACGCTGCCCGTTCGTCAGGATCAGCTCGCGCGCCCCGCAATCAATATCCTCGACGGCCGCATCGTGATGCACGCGCGCACCGGCGCGCTCGGCCGCATCGAGCAGGAGCCGGTTCAGTCGACCTCGATGGATCGACCAGATCACGTCGCCGGGGCTGCGTCCGTAAGGATGCAGGTGCGGATATTCGCCGATCGTATGCACCATGCGGCCGCGCATCGCGACTGCGTGGTGCATCGTTTCGACGTCGAGCCGCGCGGCGCGTAGCGCGTGGATGCCACGCTCCGCGAGCGCGAGATTGATCGATCGGCCGCCCGCGTCGCCGTGGAGTCGCGGGTCAGTGCGCCGCTCGAACACATCGACGCGCCAGCCGCGCGTGGCGAGCAGGCACGCGGCGAGCGTGCCTGCCAGTCCCGCGCCAGCGATCGCGAGGCGGCCGCGCGACGCGGGCCGGCCGAGAGGAGGGGGGAAGGTATCGTGCATGTCGGAGATTCGAAAAGAGAGGCGGGAGTCAGAGCGCCGTGCGCATCTGCCACAGCTCGGGAAACAGCACGACGTCGAGCGTCCTGCGCAGATAGCTCGCGCCATCGCTGCCGCCCGTACCGCGGCGCAGGCCGATCGTGCGTTCGACGGTGCCGATATGTCGAAAGCGCCATTGACGTACACCTTCCTCGAGGTCGATCAGGCGTTCGCCGAGGTCGTACAGCGCCCAGTGCGCATCCGTGTCGCGGTACACCGCGCACCACGCGGCTTCCACCGACGCGTCGTAACGTACCGACCCGGCCGGATCGGCATCGAGTCGCGCGCGGCAGATCGCGAAGCCCGCGCGCGCCAGTGCGCCGACCGCCTCGTCGTATAGCGACGGAGCGTGCAGCCGCGTGAGCAGCGCGTCGCGCGCGGCCGGGTGCGCATCGTGATCGCCGATCATCGCCGGGTTCTTGTTGCCGAGCAGGAATTCGATTTCGCGGAACTGGAATGACTGATGGCCGGACGCGGTACCGAGCGCGGGGCGCATCGCGAGGAACTCGACGGGCGTGAGCGTCGCGAGCACGTTCCAGCTGTGCACGAGATGCTCCATGGTTCGCTGCGCGCGGGCGATCGTCTTCGACGCCTGCGGCAGCTGCGATGCGCGAAGTTGCGCGCACGCACGCGTCAGCTCGTGCAGCAGCAGCTTCATCCACAGCTCCGATGCCTGATGCTGGATGATGAACAGCATCTCGTCGTGCGTGCCTGACAGCATCGACTGGCTGTCGAGCAAGCTGTCGAGCTGCAGATAGCCGCTGTAACGCAAGCCCGGCCGCGGCTTCGCGGGTTTCGTAACGGGCGGGCTCATGAAAGGACATTGCTGCATGATCGGCTCCTCGGACGGGAGAGGCGTCGCGGCGGCCACGTTCAGGAGCGGCCACCGGCGACTGCCGGAAGGATCGTGATGGTGTCGCCGTCCGCGATGGCGGCCGACAGTCCGCCCTTGAAGCGGATGTCGTCGTCGTTCACGTAGACATTGACGAAGCGGTGCAGCCGGTCGTCTTCGACGAGCCGCGCCTGCAGGCCCGGATATGTCGACTCGAGCGATTCGATCACACCGCGAAGCGTGCCGCCCTGCGCTTCGACGACCTTCCGGTCGTTGGTCAGCGGTCGCATGATGGTCGGGATGCAGATGGTGATTGCCATTTGTAGTCCTTAGTATATTTTTTGGATAAATCGTACAGGTTGATCAGAGTGGTTCCTATGCTCCGATTTTCAGCGGCGTTTCGGTCGCGATCCCGTTGACGATCAGGTAGCAGCGGAGCGTCGGCTCGAAGCGTGGATCGGTCGCGATGATCAGGTGGTATGCATCGGGGTGCGCGGCCGCGTACGCGATGTCGGTGCGGCTTGGTCGCGCGGCCGATGCCGTATGCGAGTGATAGATCACGACGGGTGCCTCGTCACGTGCGTCGAGGTCGCGCCAGACGCGCAACTGCTCGGCGGCGTCGAACTGGAAGAAGGTCTGCGACTGCGCGGCATTGCGCATCGGCACCACTCGCGATGGCGGGGAACCGTCGGCCGTGCCTGCGATGATGCCGCAGCATTCGAGCGGATGCGCGTCGTGCGCGTGGCGGACGATCGTGTCTACGACGTCGGTCGGCAGGGTCAGCATCGTCGGCGCCTCAATATCGCGGCAGAGACGGATCGACCATGCGGATCCACGACAGGATCCCGCCGTCGAGGTTGCTGACGTCCGTGAAGCCCGCACGGTACATCGCCTGCACGACGTCGCGCGAGCGCGCGCCGCCCTTGCAGTAGACGACAGTGCGTCGCGTGCGTTCGAGCTGTGCGAGCCCGTCGGCCAGCAACTGCTGCTTGGGCATCAGCCTTGCGCCGGGAATGCGCACGAGGTCCCATTCGTTCGGCTCGCGTACGTCGACGAGTTCCACGGGCATACCTGCATCGAGCAGTTGCTTGAGTGCAGTCGCATCGATTGCGGGCACCTGCACGGGCTCGATGCGCGTCGTGAGGCCGCAGAAATGCGGATAGTCGTCGAGCGCGACGATCGGCCGTCGCTGCGGCGCGCGCTGCAGCGGCAGGAAGCGGTAGCGCATGTCGAGCGCGTCGTACACGGCGAGCCGGCCGAGCAGCGATTCTCCGATGCCCGTGATCAGCTTCACGGCCTCGGTCGCCATGATCGACGCGATCGACGCGCACAGCACGCCGAGTACACCGCCTTCGGCGCACGACGGCGCGAGATGCGGCGGCGGCGGTTCCGGATAGAGATCGCGATAGTTGACGCCGACGCCGTCGGGCGCGTCCTCCCAGAACACCGACGCCTGGCCTTCGAAGCGGTAGATCGAGCCCCATACGTAGGGCTTGCCGGCCAGCACGCAGGCATCGTTGACGAGGTAGCGCGTCGCGAAGTTGTCGGTGCCGTCGACGATCAGGTCGTACTGCGAGAACAGCGCGATCGCGTTGTCGTTGTCGAGCCGTTCGTCATGCAGCCGCACGTCGACGTGGGGATTGAGCGCGACGATCGCGTTGTGCGCGCTGGCTGTCTTCGGCATGCCGACCGTCGACATCCGGTGGATCACTTGCCGCTGCAGGTTCGACACGTCGACGCGGTCGAAATCGATCACGCCGAGCGTGCCGACTCCCGCGGCGGCAAGATAGAGCAGTGCGGGCGAGCCGAGCCCGCCTGCGCCGACCACGAGCACGCGGGCGGCCTTCAGGCGCTGCTGGCCGGTCAGGCCGAGTTCGGGCAGCAGGACATGCCGGCTGTAGCGGGTCAGTTCGTCGCCGGACAGCGGCGCGAGCGTCGTAACGAGAGGCGGTAGTTTCATGGTGGATCGTCGGTAGGCGGTTGAACGGAATGAGGGGGGAGAGTGGGGCATGCTCAGGCAGCGTCGCGCCCGACCGGCTCGGCGAGCACGTGTACGAGCGCCTCTTTCAGCGCCGCCATCTCGTCGCGCGTGCCGATCGTGATGCGCATCCAGTTCGGCATGTCGGGCCAATTGCGTCCGACGTGCACGCCGCGCGCGGCGAGCGCCGCGATCACGGGCGGCCCGGGGCGGCCGAGATCGACCATCACGCAGTTCGAGCGCGAAGGCAGGCACGTGAGGCCGCGCGCGGCGAACCAGCGGATCAGGTCGTCGCGGCCGGCTGCCGTGTATGCCTTGCGCTCGCCGAGCCGGTCGCGCAGCGCAAGGCTCGCGAGGGCCGCGGCGGTGGCCGGCACCGACACGTCGTGCGGCGGCATGGTGTGGATGCACCCGATGGCGTCGGGTTGCGCGACCGCATAGCCGAGCCGCAGGCCGGCCATCCCGTAGATCTTCGAAAATGTGCGCGCGACGATCAGCCCCGGGTCCGTACGTACCGCGTCGAGCATCGACGGCTCGTCGCTGTATTCGATATACGCCTCGTCGACGAGCACGGTCGTGCCGGGCCAGCGATCGCTGAGCAGGCGTCGCAGCGCGCCGTGCGGGGTCACGGTGCCGGTCGGGTTGTTCGGGTTGGCGACATAGATCAGTCCGCGCGGCGCCGCCTCGCACATCGCGGCAACGTCGTGCGCGCCGTCCGCGCGGAGCGGTACGCGGCGCACGGGCCGGTTCGCGAGCCGGGCGGCCTGCTCGCAGACAGGGTAGCCGGGGCTGGCGAGCACGAGCGGCGCATCGGGCGCGGTGAACGCGAGCGTCGCGTAATGCAGCGCGCGATTCGAGCCCGGATACAGCGACACCCAGCCGGTGGGCACGTCGTGCGCGGCGGCGATCGCTTCGCGCAGCCGTTCGACGAGCGGGAACTGGTAGCGGCCTGCCTCGGCGAGCACGCGCGCGGCGGCGGCTTCGGCTTCGTCGAACGGTCCGAACGGCGATTCGTTGAGGTTCAGGAAAATCTCGCACCGGCCGGCGGCGCGGGCGGGTGTGGCATGCAGGTCAGTCATGGCTGGCACATTCGGCGGATCGGGGAAGGGCTCGGCAGGATCGGTTGCCGAGGACGGATTTCGGCGTGCATCCGAAGAAACGCGTAAAGGCGGCGCTGAGATTGCTCGGATGCTGGTAGCCGACGCGATAAGCTGTCTCGGCCACCTGGTGGCCGGCTTCGAGCAGTTCCTGCGCGCGGTGCATCCGCAGTTCAAGCAGGTGCTGCGCGGGGCTCGTGCCGTAGGCCTGACGGAAGCACTCCTTCAGCTTGTATTCGCTGATGCCGAGCGAGGCCGACAGGTACGCGTTGTTGAGCGGCTTGTCGAGGTGGGTGCGCATGAACGCCTCGATATGCGCGAGCTTGTCGAGGTCGCGCGCGCCGAGGCGACTGGTTCGCGCGGGTGCCGGCGCGATCGTGTGCAACTGGTCGGCGAGCAGGCTCAGCGCGTGGATGCGCAGGCTCAGGCCATCCTGCTGCAGCAGGTCGGGGTTGCGGAAGAAACGCAGGTGTGGGCTCGTGCCGTTCGCCGTGAATGCAACCTGCCGGAATCCTTCGAAATGACCGAGCATCGGGCCGAGCAGTTCGCGGCAACGGTCCTCGCCGACGAAGCTCGACAGCGTGCTTTCCGATACGACAAGCCGCAGTTGCCGCACGAGCCGGTTCGCCGCGAAGCGGCGTTCGCCGCCGCCGCTGCGGAACACCGACACCGTTGTGTGACCGGACGAGAACGGCAGACGTTCGCCGCGCCGGTCGCAGAATTCGGAGTCGCCTTCGAGCCCGATCGCGACGACAAGCTGGCGTTCGGCGCCGTCGTGGCTGCAGGCCTCGGTCAACTCGCGCTCCGACAGCACGCTTGAGCGGACGACCGAGAAGCCGGGTTCGCAATTGAGGCGTTCGACCGCGTAGCTGCCGCATTCGGCGTCTCCGCGTGCGACGGTCCAGGTCTGGTTTGGGGCGACGTCCATTGGGGACGCGCTGGGTATGGTCAGTGCGTGCATCCGAACAACTCCTCTCAGGTTCTCCACGGCAGACCGGACGGCTCGTATGAGTCTCAAACGCCTCGATGGCCGCAAGACTAGCTACAAAGTTTTTGGGATGGAACGGCTTCATCCGGCCCGCATATGAAATTCGCCGACATACATACGAAATGAGAATTATTCTCATTCAACCGTAAAATATCATTGTGGATGTCGACCATCAACCGATGGCGTGGCTGCCGGACAAGCGGGAAACGGTGCGTTTCCTCAGGTCGGGGCCAGATCTATATCCATGCCTATGACTGACGTTGAACGAAATGCCGCGAGCCTCGCGGCGCCGCCGCTGGGTGGCGTGCGGCTGACGCTGCCGGCGGCGTCGCCCGGCTTCGCGCCGGCGCAAGCCGCGCTGCGTCGGCGGATGGTGGCGCTGGGCGTGCAGTGTGCTCCGCTGCCGCTCGCTTGCGCGTTGCCTGACGGCGGGGCAGCCGCTGATGGCGCGATTCACGCGCGTCTTGCCGATGCGTCGGGCGCGCGCGTCGATGTTTCGCTACGAGGCTGGCCGGCGGCCGTCGCTCCCGTGTCCGATGCGCTGCTGCAGGCCGCGACCGGCATCACGGGCTGGCATGCGCGTGCGGTGCATGCGTGGCGGCCGCTTGGTGTCGACTACGTGTCGACGCTCGCCGCGTCGCTCGCGTCCGTGTCGGCGCTGTCCGCACTGGCTGCCCAGCGCGGACGCGACGGCGCGCTGCCTGCCGCGCTGTCGCTGTGTCTTGCCGATGCGGCGCTGTTCGCGATGGGCCAATACCTCGCGATGGATCACGTCGGGCAGCCCGCGCAGCAGCCGCGCGATGCGAACGATCGTCCGCCGCCGTTCGAGAGTGGCGACGGCGTGCGCTTCGAGCTCGAAGCGCTCGACCCGGACGCGTGGGGGCGCTTCTGGCGGCGAGTGGCGGCAGGCGAGGACGACATCGCTGCCGGGTGGCGTCCGTTCATGCTGCGCTACACGCAGGCGCTTGCGCCGCTGCCGGTCGGCCTGTTCCGCGCGGCGGCCCGGTTCGACTATGCGTCGCTGGGCGCGATCGCACGCGAGACGGGTACCTACGTGAGCGCGGTGCGCGACGCGGCCGCGCTGCGCGACGATCCGCGCGACGCGCGCTGGCGCGCGGGTGGCCCGTGGCAATTCGATCCTGCGGCCGAACCGGCCAGTGCGCGAACGTTCGCGCGCGGCAATGTGCCGGCGGTGCACGACCGGCCGCTCGCCGGCATCACGGTGCTCGAATCCTGCCGGCTGATCCAGGGGCCGCTCGCCGGGCACGTGTTGCGCCTGCTCGGCGCGCGCGTGCTCAAGATCGAGCCGCCCGGCGGCGATCCGATGCGTGGGATGCCCCCTTTCGCGGGCGGCGTGTCCGCGCATTTCGATGCCATCAACCGCGGCAAGGAATGCGTCGAACTCGACCTCCGTACGCGCGCCGGGCGCGACCGCGTGCTCGAGCTCGCGCGCGACGCTGACGTGTTCCTGCACAACTGGGCACCCGGCCGCGCTGTGCGGCTCGAACTGACGGCGGCCGATTTCGCGGCGGTCGCACCAGCGCTCGTCTATGTATCGGCGTCGGGCGCCGGGCGCGAGCCAGCGCCCGACGATCCGGTCGGTACCGACTTCATGGTGCAGGCGCACAGCGGCCTGGCGTCTCTGATCGGCGGCCCGCATGGAAGCGGCGGCGCGCTGCTGACGCTGGTCGACGTGCTCGGCGGCGTCGCGGCGGCTGAGGGCGTGGCCGCTGCGCTCTACGCGCGCGCTGTCGATGGCCGCGCGCGCGGGTTCGATTCCGCTATGACGGGTGCCGCGGCGCTGCTCGTCGCGCATGAGCACGAGGTGGCGGTCGCGATGCGGCGTAACGATGCCGCGCCGCTCGTCGCGGCGCTGGGCCTGCCGGCCGCGTACGCGACGCGCGACGGCCGCCTGATGATCGATGTGCCGCCCGGCGAACGTGGCGCGGCGCGCATTGCGACGCTGTGCGGGGTCGTGCATGGCACGGTGCCGGACGATGCAGCCGAGCGTCTCGCTGCGGCGCTCGCGATGCACGACACCACGCACTGGCAGCACGAATTCGCCGCGCACGACGTGCCGGCCGTCGCTATCGCGCCCGACGCAGCCTGCGTCGCCACCCATTCTCTGCTGACGGGCAGCGTGCGACGCGAAGCCGATCGCCTGTCCGTCGCCTGTCCCTGGACCTTCACTCACACCGAGACGCTTCGATGACATTCGACTCCACGCTTTCCGCCGCCCGCTCGTGCGACGCCGTTCCGGAATCCGGTGCCGTACGCGATCATGTGCCAGCCCCGCTGCGGCGCGCCTGGGCTGACGCCGGCATTTACGCCGGTCGCGACCTGTTCGGGGCGTTCGCGGGCTACGCAGATGCGCACCCGCTCGCACTCGCGGTGTCCGACGGCGGCATCGCGCTCACCTATGCGCAACTGCGCGTGCGCAGCCTCGGGCTCGCAGCCGCGCTGCACGCAAGCGGCGTGCGCATGGGCGACGTCGTCGCGGTCAATCTGCCGAACGGCTGGCGTGCCTGCGCGGTCGACCTGGCCGCCGCCGCGCTCGGCGCGATCGTATTGCCTTACCCGATCGGTCGCAAGCGGCACGAGAGCCGCGCGCTGCTCTCGAAGTCGGCCGCGAAAGTGCTGATCTGCCAGCGGCGGGTGGGCGACATCGACTACGTAGCGCTGGTCGACGGGTTGCGCGACGAACTGCCTGCGCTCGAACGCGTGTTCGTGCATGGCGCGCGTTATCTCGACTGGCCCGACCTCGATCGCTGCTGGGAGTTCGAACCGTATCCGTATCGGGCGGGCGTGCTCGATCCGGACGGCCCGGTGCGGCTGATCGCGTCGTCGGGCTCGGAGGCCGAGCCGAAGCTCGTGCTGTATTCGCACAACGGCCTGATCGGCGGGCAGGCATCGTACCTGAAGAGTCTCGGCGCCGATGTTTCGTCGATACGCGCGATGTTCTGCGTGTCGCTCGCGTCGCCGTTCGGCTCGCTCGGCACGTCGTGCACGCTCGCGGCGCTCGGCGGAGCGCTCGTCAATCTCGAGCGGTTCGAGCCGACTGCCGCGCTGCTCTCGGTCGCCGCGCTGCGCGTCACGCACCTGTTCGCCGGACCGAACATGGTCGACATGCTGCTTGAAAGCCCGCTGCTTGTGGACGGAGGGGCCGACGCGCCCGACCTGTCGTCGCTGAAGGCGATCGTCAGCGGTGGCTCGGCGCTGAGCGCGGAGACCGCTCGGCGTGTGCGCGACGTGATCGGCTGCTCTCTGATCCAGTCGTACGGCTCGGCAGACGGTGTCGCATGCCACACCGCGCTGGACGACGATTTAGATACGGTTGTCGCGACGGTCGGGCGTCCCGATCCGGCGGTCGTCACGGTGCGGATCGTCGATGAGGCGGGTGCAGACGTCGACCCGGGCGACGAGGGAGAGATCTGGGCGCGCGGGCCGATGACGCCGATGGGCTACTACGGTGCGCCGGGGCTGGATGAACGCAATCGCGCGGCGGACGGCTGGGTGCGATTGGGCGATCGCGGCCGGATGGACTCGGCCGGTTACCTGCAGATCGTCGGCCGACGGGCGGACATCGTGTTGCGTAACGGCGTGAAGATCAACCTCGTTGAGATCGAGATGCTTCTGCACGGGCATCCCGACGTCGCGGACGTGGCCGTCGTGCAGGCGGCCGGCGACGCAACTGGGGTGCGGCTCTGCGCTTGCGTCGTGCCGCGCGCGGGTCGCCCGGCGCCGACGCTCGACGCGGTCAACCGCTTCCTGTTCGACGACGCGGGCGTGGAAAGCTGCAAGCGCGTCGACGCGGTCGTGCCCTGCCCGCGGCTGCCGCTCGCGCCGTCGGGCAAGGTTGACCGCGCGATGCTCGCGCGCGAGGTCGCGACCGCGCAGGCTGCGCTCGCGACCTGCTTGCCGGGCGCGCAACCCGCACTGTCCGCGGCACCGATCCTCGATCTGCTGATGGGCGTCGAGCGCGCCGGCGTGCTGCGCGCGGCGATCGAGCTGCGCGTATTCGACCGGCTGGCGGCCGGCCCGCGCGGCGCGGCCGAGCTGGCCGGAGAACTGCGGGCCAGTGCGCGCGGAATACGGATCCTGCTCGATGCGCTGGCCGGGCTTGCGCTCGTCGATCATGATGCCGTGCAGGCATGCTATGCGCTGAATCCGACGTCGCAGCGCTTTCTCGTGACCGCATCGCCGCATTACATCGGCGGCCTGTCGAGCGTCTACACGGCCGATCTGATGTGGGACACGTTCCGGCATTTCAGGGAGGCCGTCGTGGCGGGTGGCAGCGTGCTGCCGTCGAGCCTCGAGGCGGCGGATCACCCGTACTGGCAGGAATTCGCGGTCGGCATTGCGAACACAAGCCGGCGTACCGCGCAACGCGTCGCGGATCTGCTCGCACCGTGGGCTGCCGTGCGCCGTTCGGTTGCGGTGCTCGATCTCGGCTGCGGCAACGGCATCTACGGTTTCACATTCGCGCAGGCGCAGCCGAAGGCGATCGTGTGCGGCGTCGACTGGCCGTCGATCCACGACGCATGTGCGCGCACCGCGCATGAATTCGGGGTCGAGGCGCGTGCGCGGTTCGTCGGCGGTGACCTGTTCGACGTCGAGATCCCGGGGCAGTACGACCTCGTCATCATGAGCCAGATCCTCCATCACTTCGATGAGGACGCATGCCGTCGGCTGCTCGCTCGCGCATGCAGTTGCCTCGCGCCCGGCGGGCGGATCGCGGTCTGCGATTTCATGATCTCCGACGCGCCTCCAGCGAGCGAACCCGTGCCGCGTCTGTTCGCAGCACAGATGCTTGGACTTACGCAGGCGGGCGATTGCTATCCGGTTGCCGCCGTCAGGGCGCTGCTCGCCGAGCAGGGGCTCGTCGACATCACGGCCACGCCGCTGAAGGGCGTGCCCGTGCACTGCGTGACGGGCGACCGCGCGGCCGGCTGACCAGCGCGTTGCATCCATGCCATGGTGGTGCGGTCCGATCCCAATCGATAAGGTATCCATATTAAGGAGAATCAGATGCAAACTCAGTTGTGGCGGCTCGCGGGAGTCGTTTATGCCGATATCGCGGCGAGCGTCGCGATCGGGCTGGCCGTTACCGCATGCCACGCGGCCCAGGCACTGTGCCTCGCGTTCGGGATCGTGGCCGTGCTGTCCGGCACGCCGCCGTCTGGCGTGTTCGGTTGGGCGCTTGGTTTCGCGCTGTTCGCGCTTGTGCGGATCGCGCTGATGTGGGCCGGTGAAGTTGCCGCGCTGCGCACCGCGAGCCGCACCAAGGCGCGGCTGCGCGCGCGGTTGCTGCCGCAGGCGCTGGCGCTCGGCGCGGACGGCGGCGCGGGCCGCACCGCCGAACTGCAGAACACCATCGTCGGCGGTGTCGAAGCGCTCGAGACGTATTACGGTCGCTACATCCCGGCCGTCTGCGTCGCGCTTGTCGGCTGTACCGGCGTGATCGGCGTCGTCGCGTGGCTCGATCCGCTATCTGCCGGCGTGCTCGCCGTCTGCGTGCTGGCGGTGCCCGTGGTCGATCGTGTGTGGCTGCGGCTGTGCCGGCCGAAGGCATCGGGGCTGATGGCATCGATGGGGCGTTTCGGTGCGACGATGCTCGACAGCCTGCAGGGCATCGTCACGCTGAAGGCGTTCGACGTGGCCGGTACGCGCCGCGCGGCACTGGTTGCCGCGGCGGCCGAATTGCGCCGCGAGGCGATGGAGATTCTTTACGCCACGCTGATGCGCAATGGCGTGACGGGCCTGTTCGGGCTCGGCTGCATCGCGCTGATCGCGGCGCTCAACGCGTCGCGCGCGGCGTCGGGTGCGCTGCCTGCGACGACCGCGCTGATCACGCTGTTTCTGGCGCGCGAGGCGTTCCGGCCGGTCGACCGGCTCGACAAGACGTTCCACATCGCGTGGGGCGCCGCGAGCGCGGCCGCGCCGGTCGCTGCGCTGCTCGATGCCGAACCGCCGGTGCGCGAGCCTGCGTCGCCGCGCGCGCCGGGTGCGCGCTCCGACATCGCATTCGACGACGTGACGTTCGCATGGCCGGGCAGCGATCGCCCCGCACTCGAGCGCGTATCGCTCGCGGTCGGCGAGCGCGAATTCGTCGGCGTCGTCGGACCGTCGGGGGCCGGCAAGTCGACACTCGGTGCGTTGCTGATGCGGATGGCCGATCCGCAGCGCGGCGCCGTGCGGATCGGCGGCATCGACCTGCGCGATCTGCCGCTGGCGGAGATGCGTGCGCAGGTCAGCGCGGTGTTTCAGGACATCGTGCTGTTTCACGGCAGCATCGAGGACAACCTGCGGTTCGCGCGTCCCGACGCGGACGCGCAAGCGATCCGCGACGCGGCGCGCGTCGCGCACATCCACGATTTCATCGAAAGCCTGCCGCGTGGCTATGCGACCGCGGTCGGCGAACGCGGCGCGCAACTGTCGGGCGGCCAGCGACAGCGGCTCGCGATCGCACGTGCGTGGCTGAAGGGCGCGCCGGTCCTGCTGCTCGACGAGGCGACCTCGAATGTCGATCCGGCGAGCGAGCAGGCGATCCAGGCGTCGATCGAGGCGTTCGCCGGACAGCGCGCGCTCGTCGTGATCGCGCATCGCCTCGCGACGGTGCGGCACGCGGACCGGATCGTCGTCGTCGATGACGGCCGGATCGTCGAGGAAGGCAATCACGACGCATTGACGGCGCGCGGCGGACTGTATGCGCGTCTGCTGGCCGCACAGGATGCACACGCCGGCGCATCGCAGGAGAAAACCGCATGAGCACGACCTCGACAACGATCCGAGATCGCGCGGCGGCGCCGCGCGACGATGCGCCGCGCACGCGCAGCGGATGGGCGGACCTGATGCGGCTCGCCGGCGGGCAGGAACGGCTGATGGTGCTGACGATCGTCGCGACGGTTCTTGCACAGGGCGGGATGGTCGCGACGCTCGCGACCTGTGCGTGGCTGGTCGGGGTGGCGGTCACCGGCGGGGCCGTCGCGCAGTGGCAGCCCGGCCTGTGGGTGCTTGCCGCGGCGGTGGTCGCGGGCGCGGGCGGTCGCTGGTGGCAGGCGCACGTATCGCACGAATTCGCGTTCGCGCTGATCGAGACGATGCAGATCGGCATCTACGACGGGCTCGACCGCGCGGCGCCGGGTTCCGTAGCCGGGCGCCGCACGGGCGAGCTCGCGGCGACGGCGACGCGCGACGCGCAGGCAATGGAACATTTCTTCGCGCACACGCTTGCCGACGCGATCGCGGCGGGCGTCGTACCGCTGCTGGCGCTCGTGGTGCTCGCGTTCGTGCAGCCGTGGTTGACGCTTGCGCTGCTGCCGTTCCTGCCGCTGCTCGCCTCGGTGCCGTTCTGGCTCGGCGATCGTGCGCACCGCCAGGGCCGCAAGCTCGCGGAAGCGGCTGCGCGGCTCGATGCCGACGTGATTGAAGGGATCCAGGGGCGCAAGGAGATCGCGCTGTTCGGCCAGGCAGGCGCGTGGCTCGACCGCGTCGCGTCGCGCGTGGCCGAGATGGAGAACGAACAGCGCCGCTACGGCGTGCGTGCGGGGCTCGAGCAGGCCGCGATCGAACTGCTGCAGGCGTGTGCGTTGCTCGCCGCGCTCCTGGCCGGCGCGGTGCTGGTCCAGAACGGGCTGCTCGCCGGCGCGTTGCTGCCGTGCGCGGTCGTACTGGTTGGCGCCGCGTTGATCCCGCTTGCCGAAGTCGCGCAGGCCGCGCGCAAGCTCGGCGAGCTGAAGGCCGGTGCGGAGCGCATTCTCGCGATTCAGCGGCAGCCCGTGCAGATCGTCGACCACGGCAGCGCGGAGCCGGGCGACGCGACGGTCCGCTTCGAGCAGGCCGGGTTCGCGTACGACGGCGCGCACGCGCCGGCGCTGAGCGGTGTCGATCTCGATGTGAAGCCGGCCGAGACGGTCGCGCTCGTCGGTGCGTCGGGCGCGGGCAAGAGCACGTGTGTGAGCCTGCTGTTGCGCTTCCGGGACGTACAGTCGGGACGGGTGACGCTCGGTGGTGTCGACGTGCGCGACATCCCGGTCGCGCGGCTGCGGCAGCTCGTGTCGGTGGTGCCGCAGGATGTGTACCTGTTCGACGATTCCATCGCGAACAACATCCGCCTCGGGCGGCCGGACGCGAGCGACGCGGACATCGAGCAGGCCGCGCGCGATGCGCAGGCTCACGACTTCATCGCCGCGTTGCCGAACGGTTATGACACGCGCTGCGGCGAGCGTGGCGCGCGGCTGTCAGGCGGCCAGCGACAGCGGATCGCGATCGCGCGCGCGCTGTTGCGCGACAGCCCCGTGCTCGTGCTCGATGAAGCGTCGTCGAGCCTCGACACTGAAAGCGAGCGCGCGTTCCACGACGCGCTCGCGCGGCTGCGACGGCGTCGCACGGTGCTGATGATCGCGCACCGGCCGTCGACGATCCGCCAGGCTGACCGCATCGTCGTGCTCGATGAAGGCCGCGTCGTCGAGCAGGGCACGCACGCCGAACTCGTCGCGCGCCACGGACGCTATGCGCGCCTGATTGCCCGCGATGCCGGGCACGCGTGAATCTCATCACCCATTGCAACCACCACGCTTCACGGGGTTCGCGGCGAGGCCGTTGCCGGTCCGTCGCGGACGGAGCATCAGCAGAGGAAGGCTTCATGAATCGTCGTTGCAGTCGCACCGCCCGGACTCGCCGGGCGACTTCTCGTATCGCTTCACCGGATCGATTCGCCGGTCATTCCGTCCATTCACGGAACGTTTCACCGGTGGGCGTCGCAGAATCCACCGATGCCGGGTTACGCATCAAGGTCTCGTCGATGGTGCCGCTGTCGCTTGCGCTGGCTGCCGCGTTGGCGCCGACGCCAGCCGCGCACGCAGCTGAAACAGCGACGCCGGCGGCGGCCCGGTCGTCTGCTTCCGCTTCGTCCGATGCGGTCGACGGCTCGCAGCTCGAAGCGGTGACGATCACCGCGCGCCGTCACAGCGAATCGCGACAGAAGGTGCCGGTCAGCGTGACGGCCGTGAGCGGTGCGGATCTCGCGGTCGATGCAGCGCCGTCGGCCGGCAATGCGGGCCTGGCGCGCTCGGTGCCGAATCTCGCGTTCGCGGATATCGGCGCGACCTATGCGAACGTGTTCAGCATCCGCGGCGTCGGCTCCTTCATGCCGCTCGCAGCCGACGACGAATCGGTCGTGATGTACGTGAACGACGTGCCGCGCGCGACCACCGGGGCGCCGCCGACCTTCATGGACGTCGACCGCGTCGAGGTGCTGCGCGGCCCGCAGGGCACGCTGTTCGGCCGCAATACGCAGGGCGGCGCGATCAACGTGATCACGAAGCAGCCGACCTTCAAGCGGGAATTCTCGGCCACCGCGGAAGCCGGCACGCACGGTCGCTGGCTCGGCGAGGTGATTGGCAACGGGGCGGTGTCGGACGATGTCGCCGCGCGCGTCGCGGTGCGGATGTCGAATCTGAACGGCAACGTGCCGAACCTCGCGACGGGCGGCACCGACGGGCGCGTGAAGATCGGCGCCGCGCGCGGCACGGTGCTGTGGGTGATCGACGACCATACGTCGGTCACTGTGTCGGGTTTCGTCGACCAGACCGAGACCACCGCGCCGCGCTTCGTGCTGTTGCAGAATCCCGCGTTCCCGCAGGTCGAGCTGAATCCGTCCACGTTCAGCCGCTGGCGCGACGCGGGCGGCAGCGTGCGGGTCGACCGCGAGTTCGAGCGCTTCAAGTTCACGTCGCTGACGAGCTACCAGGATTCGCGCAACGTCCAGCAGTTCGACCTGACCGACGGGCTCATCTATTCGGCACTGTCGAAGCGGCCGGCGACCGTGTTCGACGTGCCGGGCGCGGACTACACCGAGATGCATTTCGGCGAAACGACGTTCCAGCAGGAGATGCGGCTGAATTCGCGCGACGACAGCCCCGTGATGTGGACGGCCGGGCTCAACTATTTCCATTCGCGCTTTACGAACGACTCGTCGGCGATTGCGTCGCCGGCCGCGTTCAATTTCGTGACGACGCAGAACGGTCAGCAGCACAACCGCATCAATACCGACAGCGTGTCGCTGTTCGGCGAGGCGAGCTGGCCGCTCACGGCCCGGCTGAAGGCGATCACGGGCGTGCGCGCGACCTACGAACGCAAGGACGCGCGCTATGCGTTCGACGGCAACGGCAATCCGAAGGTCGTGAGCCGATTCCGCGAGGAAGACAGCCTGAGCGACACGTTCGTCACCGGCCGCGCCGGCCTGACGTTCGACTGGACCGATACGCTGATGACCTACGCGACCGTGTCGCGTGGCGAGGCATCGGCCGGGTTCCCGGCCGTGACCGTGAACGGGCCGCAAGGCCGGCGCGAGTCGTCGTTTCCGGCGTCGACGAGCTGGGCCTACGAGCTTGGCTTCAAGTCGCTGTGGCTCGACCGGCGGCTCAGCGTCGACGGTTCGGTGTTCTACAACGACGTGAAGAACGGCCACCTCGTCGCGTTCTTCCCGTCGAACGGGTTGTTCATGCCCGCGTCGCTCGACTACCGGACCTACGGCGCGGAGCTCGAACTCGGCGCGAAGGTATCGCGCTACGTGCGGTTGACGGCAGGGCTCGGTTATACGCAGGGCGAACTGCGCGCGGTGCCCGCCGGCGATGTGACGGGCGCGCGGTCGGGCAACCGGCTGCCGAACGTGCCGCGCACGACGGCCAGCCTCGGCGTGCATGGCGAACTGCCCGGCGGCACGGTTGGCATGCCGGGACGCTTCAACGCGGACGCGGCGTGGCAATTCGTCGGCTCGCGCGCGGTCGACGTACGCAACAGCTTCAATCTCGCCGCGTACAGCGTGGTCAACCTGCGGGTCGGCTGGACGTACCGGAACTGGACGCTGTACGGGTTCGCAGAGAACCTGCTCGATCGTCGCTACGTCGTCGCGGGGCAGAGCTGGGCGCCGGGCGTCGGATCGGTGCGCGTCGGGCAGCCGCGCGTCGTCGGCATCGGCATCACGACGAAGCTTTGACAGGAGATCACATGAGCGAACCGCTTCATCTCGCCGGCGATCGATCGCCGGCCGTTGCGCAGGGGCCCGGCATCGCGCGCGCGCTCACGGTCGTCGCGATTCTCTACGCCGCGATCGGCAGCGTGCTCGGCTTCGTGCAGGGCGGCCTCGGGCCGATCCTGCGCGCTCAGGGCGTGGCGCTGGCGTCGCTGCAATGGGTCTATGCGCTGTACCTGCCTTTCGGCGTCGCGTTCCTGTGGGCGCCGTGGCTCGACGCGCGGCGGCTGCCCCGGCTCGGGCACCGGACGGGCTGGATCGTCGCGGCGCAGGGCGTCGCGGTCGCCGCGACGCTCGGCATCGCCGCGTTGCCGGGCGCCCCCGTCGCGAGGTTGTTCGCGCTCGGGCTCGTCGCGACGGCGGCCGTCGCGACGATGGACCTGTCGCTCGACGCGTTGACGGTCGAGCAGACGCCGCCATCGGGCCGTACGCTCGTTGCGGCCGCGAAGATGGGCGGGATGGCGTTCGGCCTGCTGCTGGGCGGCGGCGTGCTCTTGTGGGCGTATCCGTCGGCCGGCTGGCGGCTCACGTTCGTGCTGCTGGCCGCGATCCTTGCCGTGTCGCTGCTGCCGGTCACGCTGCTGGTCGCGGCCGATCGCGCGGCGCCGCGCATCGCGAACCGGTCGCTGCCGGGATGGCGCAATGCACTGAGCGACGCGCCGATGCGGGCGCGACTGCTTGCGACGATCGCTCTGACAGTGATGTTGATGTTGCTGTTCAACTTCAACCGGCTGCTGCTGGTCGATCTCGGCCTGCCGCTGCAGCGGATCGGTGCGCTGCTCGGCACGCTCGTGCCGGCAGCGAACCTTGCGGCGGCGATAGCGACCGGCTGGGCCGCGCGTCGCTGGCGGCCCGCCGCGATCTGCGCGACGGGCGCCGTGGCCTGCATCGCGAGCGTTACCGTGCTGGCGGTCGCTGCCATGCGTGGCGACGCTGCGCTGGCCACGACGGGAGCGGTACTGGTCGGCGCGGCCAGCGCCTGGACCTTCATCGGCATGGGCGGTGCGATCCTCGGCTGGGCGGCCGGCCGCCAGCCGGCGACCGTCTATGCACTGTTCTACGGCAGCGGGCGGCTGGTCGGCACGTTCGGATTGCTCGGGATGCCGAGACTGATCGCGTCGGTGGGCTGGCCGGCGTTCTATGCTGGCGCGGGCATCGCGTTCGGGCTGGCGGCGGCGGTGTTTCTCGCGTTGCTGGTGCGCGGCGGCACGGTGCCGACGGAGCCGGGCCGCGCGGCGTGAAGGTCGGTCCCGGGCGGACGCGGCGCGGCGAATGTCGCGCCGCGCTTACGCAGATCGATCTCCCTCTCCCGGAAACACCGGCTCCCCCAGCGTCAACATCAACCGGTTCGCCCACGCGAAGATCGCGACCGCGTGCGACAGGTCGAGAATTTCCTCATGCGTGAGCCCTTCGGCCTCGAGCGCGGCGATGGCGCTCGCATCGACCGTATCGGGCCGCTCGGTCAGCGCGATCGCATAGCGCACGATCGCGCGTTCGCGTGCCGTCGTGCCGGCCGTCGCCGGATCGTCGAACACCTGCTCGATCGCATCGGTGCGTTTCGCGAGCTGCGCGAAGCGCTGCGCATGAACCGACGCGCAATATACGCAGCCGTTCACGCGCGACACGGCCGTGCTGGCCAGTTCGCGTTCCGCGCGAGACAGCCCGCCCGGGCCGTACATGATCGCGTTGAACACGCCCGAGCGCTGCCGCAGGATCTCGGGCAGGTGGACGAGCAGCAGGTAGTAGTCGGACGTCTTCGCCTGCGGGTGGCTCGCTTCGAGCACCGCAAGCTGCTCGGGCGTCGCGGCGTCGAGCGGCACCGTGTCGAGCCAGGCGCGCCAGCCGAGCGTGTCGGAAGTGAAGCCGTGGGCGGCGGTCGTCATGCGGCCTCCTGCGCGGCACGCGCCTGAAGTGCCTGCGCGGCAGCCGCGACGCGCAACTGGTACGCGACGAACGCGACGAGCTGCGACAGCGCGACGATAGCGGGCGTCGTGAGGCCGGCCGACTTCAGGGCGTCGAGATCGGCCGCGCGTGCGTCGACGGGCGACCGCGCCAGCAGCCGCGCGTGCGCGAGGATCGCGCCGACGCGCGGGGCGAGCGCGTCGAACGCCTCGGCGTCCGCGCGGGCGATGTCCTCGGCGGCGGCGCCGGCGTCGAGCAGCCGGGCGCGATACGTCTCGGCCAGCGCGTGCGCGTTCGATTGGCGCGCGACCAGGCGCGCCGCATGCAGCCTTTCGATCAGCGAGAGATCGGGCAGCGCGGGATCGAACAGCGCGGCTTCGCTCAGCTGCGTATGGCGCAGCACCTTGTCGCGCGCCCGGCGCAGCACGGCTATCGCGTCGCCGCCGTGCAGGCCGGCCACCGCGTCGATCGTATCCGGCACGGCGGCCGGCGTAATGGGTTCAGTCATCGTTTCGGATTCCCTTCGTTCGTCAATGTCGTCGCTGGATGTGCGTTCATGCGTCGGCGTCATGCCATTCGTCGCCTTGCAGTTCGGCGTTCGCATACGCGACGAGTGCGTCGTAATGGCAGTCGCGATCGGCGTCGAACAGCCGGCTCGCGATGCCGCGCGCCAGCCGCTTCGCCCCCGCGCTGATCGCCGGGATGTCGCCGGACAGCTTGCCCTGGCTCAGGCTCGCCGCGTGGTTGAAGCAGTGGATGCGCGTGACGGCCGGGCACGCGCCGGGCTCGCGTTCCTGGAACGCGAACGCGGGGCCGAGGTCGGGCGACTCGGCGAGCTCGTCGAGCCATGCGCCGGGCGCCGGCCGGTAACGATCCTTCCAGCGCCGCACGTGCGCGCCGAACGACGCGAATTCCGCGCGCGTCGTCCAGTCCGAATGGAAGCCCGTCGCGAAGATCAGGAAGTCGACGGTGTAGCGCCCGCGGGGCGTCGTCACGTCGAGGCCGTCCGCGTGGCCGGCGAGCGTCTCGATCGGGCTGCCCGCGTGAAAGTGCGCTTGCGCGTGGCGCGACACGCGCAGCACGCTGTCGCGCGGCGGCGGCGTCTGCGACGTCAGCGCGTAGTGCATGAAACGCCACTTCGTCGCATCGTCGAGATCGGCGTAGCCGTGCACGAGGCCCGGGCTGCCGATGCCGGTCAGCTTGTTGATGCGCGGAATGTCGGCGCGGCGGAAGAACAGGTCGACGCGCGCGGCGCCGGCCTCGAGCGCGGCGCCCGCGTTGTCGAACGCGGAAGCGCCCGCGCCGACCACGCCGACCCGCTTGCCCGCGAGCGCCGCGAAATCGATCGGCTCGGACGAATGGGCCCAGCGTGCGCGCGGCGCGCGTTGCGCGACGGGTGGCACGTACGGGCCGCCGAGCCCGTCGCGGCCGGTCGCGAGCACGACATGGCGCGCGAGCAGCGTCCGCGCTTCGCCGTTGGCGCGCACGTCGAGCGCGAGCAGGCCGTCGGCGCGCGGGCGCAGCGCGGCAAGCGTGGTGTCGTTGCACACCTGCAGGTCGAGCACGCGCCGGTACCAGCGCAGGTAGTCCATCCATTGCGTGCGCGGGATCTTGTAGAGCGCGTCCCACGCGTCGCGGCCGTATTGGGCCTCGAACCATGCACGGAACGTCAGCGCGGGCAGGCCGAGCGCGGGGCCGGCGAGCTGCTTCGGCGAACGCAGCGTTTCCATCCGCGCGAACGTGACCCACGGGCCTTCGTAGCCGGCCGGCGCGCGGTCGATCACGCACTGGTTGTCGATGCCGAGCAGGCGCAGTTCGGCGGACGCCGCGAGCCCCGCCATCCCGCCGCCGACGATCGCGACGTCGAGCACGCGCATGCCGTCGGCTTCCTGCGGCGGCACCCACGACGGCGCGGGCAGGTCGAGCCAGCGCAGGTCCTGCGCGAGCCGCGCTTCGAGCGCCGGGAGTGCGTCGGGCATCGTCGTCATGCGGCCTCCTGGCGGGCGCGGCGGGGCCGCGTGGCGCGAGGCGGGCGCGGCGTGCGCTCGCTGCGCAGCCGGTCGCCGCGCAGCAGCGCATCGTGCGCGGCGGCCTCGTGAAAGATCACGTCGTCGAGCAGCGCGCGCGTCGTGCGCCGCAGCGCGTCGAGCAGCGCATCGACGGCCGCGGTGCGGGCCTTGCCGGCCGGCGTCGCGACGCCGAACGCGAACGGGATGTCGACGTCGAGCGGGCGCGCGACGACGCCGTCCACCGGCAGCGCGACGCCCGTGGCCGGATCGACGATGCCGATTCCGACGCCCGCGCGGGCGGCCATCACCGCGTTCAGCGACGCATTGGTCTCGATGAATACGCGCGCCTTGATTCGCGCCGCCGCGAATGCCGCATCGATCCGCTGGCGCAGCCGGTGGCGGTTCGCGACCGTCACGATGCGGCGTTGCTCGAGATCGCGCAGCGCGATGCGCGGCTTCGACGCGAGCGGATCGCCGGCGGGCAGCACGGCGACGCACGGCGTCTGCGCGATCCAGTGCACGTCGAGCCCCGCATGCGCCATCGGCAGCGTGACGACGCCGACGTCGGCCGTGCCGGCCAGCACTTCGTGGACGACATGCTCGGCCGATTCGCTGCGCAACTGGTAGTGCGGCGCGTGCGCGTCGTCGGGCAGCGCGGCGAGCGCGGCCGGCACGAGCGTGGCCGCGAGCGACGGCGTGGCCGCGATCCGCACGGGCTCGGCCGTTTCGACGCCGAGCGCGCGGGCCCGCGCCTCGATCGCGCGCAGGCCGACGAGCGAGCGCTCGACTTCCTCGTAAAGCAGGAACGCGCGCCGCGTCGGCGTGACGCGCGGGCCGTTCCGGTCGAACAGCGCGTAGCCGAGATCGGCTTCGAGCTCCTGGATCTGCCGCGTGACGGCCGGCTGCGAGCGGCCGAGCAGTTCGCCCGCGCCGGTCACGCTGCCGGCCGACATGACCGCGGAAAAGGCTTCGAGTTGGTGCAGCTCCATGACACGTTCCGATGATGCGATTTGCGCATTGTAGAAGTGCGAGCATGCGTAATTCATATAATGATTTTTGCTATCGACAGCGCGAAAACTGCGAAGCGCGCGCCCGGGGCGCGCGTCGGCGGCGGGCGCCCGTGCCGCGGCGTCGCGCGATGTCGCGCGGAAAACACCAATCGAATCAACGCGATGCGCTATCGGCGCGGCGCCGCACGATGCGCGGCAGTCGCCGGGCCTTGCGCAGGCGCGATCGGCTTCGCGCCGCACGCGATATCGATATGCGCAAAACTTCGTTGGATCGCCCTGAACCGGGTGGTTACATGCCCTCACTCTTTTCGATCGACTGAAGGTGGGGGCGGCATGAAGGTTTCGGGGAACGACGCACGCAGCGCATGGCGGCGCGTGCTGGGCACGGTGGCGGCGTTCGCGGCCGCATGGGGCTTGTCGGCGGGCGGTGCGCTCGCGGCGGGCGTGTCGGGCGAGCCGGTGGTGGTCGGCGTGAGCGGGCCGCTCACGGGGCAGGACGCGCAATACGGCGAGCAATGGAAGCGCGGCTTCGATCTCGCGCTCGACGAGATCAACGGCAGCGGCGGCATTCACGGCCGGCCGCTCGCGGTCGACTTCCAGGACAGCCGCAGCGATCCGCGCCAGGCGGTCGCGATCGCGCAGAAGTTCGTCGCCGATCCGCGCGTCGTGATCGAGCTCGGCGATTTCTCGAGCGCGACGTCGATGGCCGCGTCGCCGATCTACCAGCGCGGGCAACTGCTCCAGTTCGGCTTCACGAACTCGCATCCGGATTTCACGAAAGGCGGCGACTACCTGTGGAGCACCGCGCTGAGCCAGGCCGAGGAGCAGCCGCTGCTCGCGCGCTACGCGGTGAAGGAACTCGGCTTCAAGCGGATCGCGGTGCTGTACCTGAACACCGACTGGGGCCGCACCAGCAAGGACATCTTCGCGAAGGCGGTGGCCGGGCTCGGCGCGCAGGTCGTCGCGGCCGAAGGCTATCAGCCGGCGGAGAAGGATTTCCGCTCGACGCTCGTGCGCATCGGCGAATCGAAGCCCGATTCGATCGTGCTGATCTCGTACTACGCGGACGGCGCACAGATCGTGCGGCAGGCGCGCACGTCGGGCGTCGCGCTTCCGATCGCGGCGGTCGGTTCCGTGTATTCGCCGAAGTTCATCGAGCTGGGCGGCGCGGCTGTCGACGGCGTCTATACCGAATCGAACTTCTTCCCGGCCGAGCCGCGCCCCGAGGTGCAGGCGTTCGTGCAGCGCTATCGCGCGAAATTCCACGCCGATCCCGATTCGTTCGTCGCACGGGCGTACGACGCGCTGATCCTGTCGGCCGAAGTGCTGCGCCGCTACGGCACGACGCGCCAGGCCGCGCACGACGGTTTCGCGAAAGTGAGCGACGTGCCGAGCGTGATCTTCGGCAAGGTGCGCTTCGATCCGCAGACGCGCCGCGTCGCGGGCGCGCGCACCGTGTATCTGGTCGTGAAGCAGGGGCAGTGGGCGCTGTGGGACGGCGCGAAGCCCCAGCTCGCCGCGCGCTGATTCCGGATTCCACAGGCAAGTGATGGACGCATCGTGATGGCATCCTGGCTCGACTACACGCTCAACGGCCTCATCGTCGGCAACATCTACGCGCTGCTCGCGGTCGGGCTCGCGCTGATCTTCGGCGTGTCGCACCTGATCAACTTCGCGCACGGCTCGGTGTACATGGTCGGCGCATTCATCGGCTGGCTGTGCCTGACGCGCTTCGGGCTGCCGCTGCCGGTCGCGCTCGCGGCGGTCGTGGCCGGCTGCGGTGCGCTCGGCATCGCGATCGAGCGGATCGGGCTGCGGCCGCTGCGCCACGCCGCGCGGATCGCGCCGCTGCTCGCGACGATCGGCATCAGCTTCATCCTCGACCAGCTCGCGCAGCTCGCGTTCGGCGCGGACCCGCGCGCGGTGCCGACGCCGCTGCCCGACTGGCACCTGCGGATCGCCGGCGCGACGCTCGGCTCGCTCGACCTGCTGATCGCGGGCATCGGCATCGCGGCGGCCGCGCTGCTGTACGGCTTCCTGCGCTTCACGCGGCTCGGCTGGGCCGTGCGCGCGACCGCGCAGGATCGCGACGCGGCGCTGCAGATGGGCGTCGACGTCGACCGCGTGAACCAGACGGTGTTCGCGATCGCGTGCGCGCTCGGCGGCGTGAGCGGGCTGCTGGTCGGCATGTACTACAACAGCATCGACCCGGCGATGGGCTTCCAGGCGACGCTGAAGGGCGTCGTCGCGCTGCTGATCGGCGGGCTCGGCAACGTGCCGGGCGCGATCGCGGGCAGCCTGCTGCTCGGTCTCGTCGAAAGCTACGGCGTCGCGCTGTTCGGCACCAGCTACCGCGACCTGTTCGCGTTCGGACTGCTGATCGTGTTCCTCGTGTGGCGGCCCAACGGCCTGTTCAGCGCGAACCGCGCGCTGCCGCCCGAGCCGATGACGGGCACCTTCCTCGCGGCCGCGAAAGCCGTGCGCGTGCCGCGCCCGGCGCTCGTCGCGCTGATCCTGGCGGCCGCCGCGCTGCCGTGGCTCGGCGCATCGCCGTACGTGCTGCAGACGCTCACCAACGCGTGGCTGTACGGCCTGCTCGCGCTGAGCCTCACGCTCGTCGCGGGCACGGTCGGGCAGATCTCGCTCGGCCACGCGGCGCTGCTCGTGATCGGCGCGTACGCGTCGGCGCTGCTGTCGTCGGATCTCGGCTGGTCGCCGGCCGTGACGATCCCGTGCGCGGGCGCGATCACGGCCGTGCTCGGCACGCTGCTCGTCTATCCGGCCTTCCGGCTGCGCGGGCACTACGTGTCGATCGCGACGCTCGGCATCGGCGAGGTGGTGAGCCTCGTGATCCTGAACTGGGACGGCCTCACGCGCGGCCCGCTCGGCATCACCGGCATCGCGCCGCTGCCGTGGGCGACGAGCGCGCAGGCCGCGTACTGGTTCACGTTCGCGGTGCTCGTCGCGTTCGCGCTGGTGCAGGTGCGGCTGCTGCGCTCGCATCTCGGCCGCACGCTGCGCGCGGTGCGCGAGGACGACGTCGCCGCACGCGCGCACGGCATCGCGCCGAACCGCTACAAGGCGATCGCGTTCGCGGTCGGCGGCGTCGCGGCCGGCGTGAGCGGCGGCATCGCCGCGCACCTGTACAGCTACATCAATCACCAGACCTTCGACTCGCAGGTGTCGATCCTCGCGCTGACGATGGTGATCCTCGGCGGGCTCGGCAACGTGCTCGGCGGCATCGCCGGCGCGGTCGCGCTGATCGGGCTGCCCGAGCTGTTCCGCTGGGCGGCCGACTACCGGATGCTGATCTACGGCGTCGTGCTGCTGTTGCTCGTCCGGTTCCGGCCGCAGGGCCTGCTCGGCACCGTGTGAGGAGACAGACGATGACGACCCCTCGACCCTTGCTCGACGTGCAGGGCCTGACGCGCCGCTTCGACGGCGTGACCGCGCTCGACGGCGCGAGCCTGACGCTCGCCGACGGCGAACTGCTGAGCGTGATCGGCCCGAACGGCGCCGGCAAGTCCACGCTGTTCAACCTGATCGCGGGCGCCGACCGGCCCGACGCCGGCCGCGTGACGTTCGACGGCCGCGACATCACGGGCACCGCGCCCGAACGGCTCGCGGCGCTGGGCATCGCGCGCACGTTCCAGCACGGCCGCGTGTTCGGCAACCTGAGCGTGCTCGACAACGTGCTGATCGGCGCACATGCGCGGCTGCGCGCGGCGCGGCCCGGCTGGCCCGTGCTCGGCGCGGCGGCCGAGGTGCTGCGCGCGCTCGTGCGGCCCGCGTCGGTGCGCCGCGAGGAGGCGGCGCTGCGCGACGAGGCGCGCGCGATCGTCGCCGGGTTCGGCGAACGGCTCACGCCGCGCATCGATCATCCGGCGCACAGCCTGTCGTATGCGAACCGGCGGCGCGTGGAGATCGGCCGTGCGCTCGCGCTGCATCCGCGGCTGCTGCTGCTCGACGAACCGACGGCCGGGATGAACGAAACGGAAACGGCGGAGATGCTGCTGCTGATCCAGTCGCTGAAGGCGCGCGGCCTCACGATCCTGCTGATCGAGCACAAGCTCGAACTCGTGATGCGCGTGTCCGACCGCGTGATGGTGCTCGACAACGGCGTGAAGATCGCCGAAGGCGCGCCGCGCGACGTGCGGCACGATCCGCGCGTGATCGAGGCGTACCTCGGCCGCCGCCATGCGGGCGGCGCCGACGCGCCGCACCCCGCGCAGGCGGTCGCATGACC
Source organism: Burkholderia paludis (assembly GCF_000732615.1). Taxonomy (GTDB): domain Bacteria; phylum Pseudomonadota; class Gammaproteobacteria; order Burkholderiales; family Burkholderiaceae; genus Burkholderia; species Burkholderia paludis. Next base: position 16,636 of record NZ_JPGL01000012.1, on the reverse strand, counting down.
GCGCTTTCTTCCGGACCCGACACGACCATGACCGACGCGCTGCTGAAACTCGAACACCTCGACACGTTCTACGGGCCGGTGCAGGTGCATTTCGACGTGAACTTCGAGGTCGGCCGCGGGCAGATCGTCAGCTTGCTGGGCGGCAACGCGAGCGGCAAGTCGACGACGATGAAGCTGATTCTCGGGTTGATGCGGCCGAAGCGCGGCGTCGTGCGTTTCGACGGCGACGACGTGACGGCGCTCGCGACGCCGCAGCGCGTGCGGCGCGGGATCGCGGCCGTGCCCGAGGCGCGGCGGCTGTTCGGCGACATGAGCGTGCGCGAGAACCTGCTGATGGGCGCCTACACGCGCGGCGACCGCACGGCGGTGGCGGAGGACTATGCGCGCGTGCTCGACCTGTTTCCGCGGGTGCGGGAGCGGCTCGCGCAGCGTGCGGGCACGCTGTCGGGCGGCGAGCAGCAGATGCTGGCGATGGCGCGCGCGCTGATGGCGCGGCCGAAGCTGATCTGCATGGACGAGCCGACGATGGGGCTGTCGCCGCTCTACGTCGACAAGGTGCTCGAGCTGATCGACGCGATCAACAGGCAGGGCGTGACGGTGTTCATGGTGGAGCAGAACGCGAGCCTCGCGCTGGAGATCGCGCATTACGGCTACGTGCTGCAGACCGGGCGCGTCGTGCTCGAAGGGCCGGCGCAGGCGCTGCTCGCGGACGAACGGATCAGGGATGCGTATCTCGGCGGCGAGGTCGCGGCGTAGCCGCGCGCACCGGGCGAGGGCGCCGGCGCGGCGCGGTCGCGCCGCGCACCCGACGTTTCAACGGAAGATGAACGCGACGACGGCGTCGCAATGCGCGTCGATCGCCCGCTCGTCGAGCGCGTCGATGCCGTGCGCGTAGCGCATTTCGGCCGTCAGCAGATAGGGCACCTGCGCGATCGCGGTAATCATGTACAGCAGCACGACCGGGTCGATCCGCGCGAGCCCGTCGGTCGTCTCGCTGACCAGGCGGATCAGCGGCACCGAGCGATCGTGGCGCGGCCGCACGAAGGTTTCCGCCATCCACTTCAGGCGTTCCGAATCGCGGTTGGCCTCCTGCATCATCAGCCGCGCATGCTCGGGATGCGCGGCGCAATAGCGCACGTAGTTGCGGATGTACTGCTTGACGGCGTCGATCGAGAACGTGTCCGACGCCGGGTCCGGCAGCGCGACCCCCTCCATGAACCGGTCGAACAGCTGCGTCACGCTGGCGCGCCACAGGTTCTCCTTGTTGCCGAAGTAGTAGCGGATCATCGCGTGGTTCACGCCGGCCGCGTCCGCGATGTCGCGCACGCTGACCGCGTCGAAACCGCGGGTCGAGAACTGTTCGAGCGCGATGCCCAGAATTTCCGAACGGGTCTGTTCGCCGCGCTCCTGCTGCGCTTGCCGGGCAATCTGCATGTGTCCTGTCCTTGATCGAATCCCCGGATTGTGCCGTCCGTCCGGGCCGGCCGCAACGGGCCGGCCCGGCCCGACGCGGTGCGCCCGCGCGATGCCGCAGCCCGCACGGGTCGGGGAAAACCCCGCCGCCATTAGAGCGGTCACACGCTTGACACGCAGGTTCAAAACAATAATTATCCACTCGGATAATTATTCGGCGGCACCCGCTCGGCATGGCGATGCGAGCGCGGTGCCTGCCGGTCCCGTTCATTCGACGCCACGCATGATGAAACCCACGACCCATCTGCAGCATCCCCTCGAATCCTCCGAGCCGGCCGGCCCGCACATGGCGCCGGCGGATTGTCCCGACGCCCGCGCGCGGGAAACCGAAGCCCGCATGACCGACGACGAGCGCTTTTCGCTGCTCTACAGCCTGATGGTGCGGGTCTTTGGCCGTACCGGCCGCGAGCCGCGCGTGCCGGCCGACCTGCCGGTCATCGCCGGATACGTCCCCGGCGTGCCGCGCCTCGGCGTGCCGGCGCTGAAGCTGGCCGACGCGAGCCTCGGCCTGCGCCATACCGAAACCGCCGACGAGCGCGCGACCGCGTTCCCGGCCGCGCTGGCGCTCGGCGCGACCTTCGATCCCGCGCTGGCGCGCCGCATGGGCGCGGCAATCGGCAGGGAGGCGCGCGCTCGCGGCTTCAACGTTGCGCTGGGCGGCGGCATCAACCTGGTGCGCGACGTGCGCAACGGCCGCAACTTCGAATACGTGTCGGAAGATCCGCTGCTGTCCGGGCGGATCGGCGGCAGCGTGGTGGCCGGCACGCAGCGCGAGGGCGTGGTCGCGCTGCTCAAGCACCTGTCGCTCAATGCGAGCGAGACCGACAAGTTCTTCCTGAACGCCGTGATCGATCCGGACGCGCATCGCGAGAGCGACCTGCTCGCGTTCCAGATCGCGATCGAGGCGGGCGCGCCCGGCGCGCTGATGGCCGCCTACAACCAGGTCAACGGCGCGTATGCGAGCGGCAACCGGCCGCTGTTGCAGGACATCGTCAAGGACGCGATGGGCTTCAAGGGCTGGATCATGTCGGACTGGCGCTCGGTGTACGGCTGGGAATCCGCGCTCGCGGGCCTCGACCAGCATTCGGGCGCGCAGCTCGACGAGGCCGAGTGGTTCAACGGGCCGCTGCGGCGCGCGTACGACGAAGGCAAGGTGCCGCCGGCGCGCATCGGCGAGATGGTGACGCGCATCCTGCGATCCTGCTACGCGGTCGGCATCGATCGCGCGCGCCCGCCGGAGCCGGTCGATTTCGCCGCGCACGACGCGATCGCGCTGCAGATCGCCCGCGAGGGCATCGTGCTGCTGAAGAACGACCGGCAGGTGCTGCCGCTCCTGCCGGCGGTGCGCCGCGTCGCGGTGATCGGCGGCTTCGCGCAGGCGGGCGTGCTGTCCGGTTCGGGTTCCAGCCAGGTGATGCCGCACGGCGGCTATGCGGCGGTCGTGCCGATGCGCAGCCATCCGCTGCTCGGGCCGACCGCGATGTGCATCGGCGGCGGGTCGCCGCTCGCGGCGCTGCGGGCGCAGTTGCCGGACGCGATCGTCGAATACGACAGCGGCGCGCACGTCGCGGACGCCGTCGCGCTCGCGCGCCGCGCCGACGTCGTGATCGTCAACGCGATCCGTCACGAGGGCGAACGCTTCGATTGCCCCGACATGACGCTGCCGTTCGGGCAGGATGCGCTGATCGACGCGGTGGCGCGCGCGAACCCCGATACGGTGGTCGTGCTGCAGACCGGCAACCCGGTCGCGATGCCGTGGAGCGGCGGCGTCGCGGCGATCGTGCAGGCGTGGTATCCGGGGCAGGCGGGCGCGCAGGCGATCGCGGAGATCCTGACGGGGCGCGTCAATCCGTCGGGCCGCCTGCCGGTCACGTTTCCGGTCGACGTCGCGCACACGCCGCATCCGGCGCTGCCGGGCGCCGACGTCGAACTCGGCACGCCGATCGACGTGCACTACCACGAGGGCGCGGACGTCGGCTATCGCTGGTTCGCCAGGACGGGGCGGACGCCGCGCTTCGCTTTCGGCTTCGGGCTGAGCTATACGCGCTTCGCGTACGACGACCTGCGGCTCGACGGCGGCGACACGGTGACGGCGCGCTTCACGGTGACCAACACCGGCGCGCGCGACGGCGACGATGTGCCGCAGCTCTACCTGACGAATGCCTGCGGCGAGCCGCGCGTGCGGCTGCTCGGGTTCGAGCGCGTGACGTTGCGCGCGGGCGAATCCATCCGCGTGGCGCTGAGCGTCGATCCGCGCCTGCTGGCCCGGTTCGACGGATCGGCCGGACAGTGGCGGATCGCGGCCGGCACGTATCGCATCGCGCTGGCGCGCGCGGCGATCGATCACGCGATCGCGGGGTCGGTGCAGCTCGACGGGCGGGTGTTCGGGCGCTGAGCGGGCGGCGGCGCATGATGAATGGAGGGGATATGGACGAATTGATCTATGTATCGGCCCGTAAAACGGCCAACCGGTATCTCGGCGTGACGCTGACCGTCGCCTTCGTCGGCGTCTGGCTGGCGATGTTGCCGTATCCGATGATGATCCTGCCGATGCTGGCGGAACGCATCTCGCCGACCGACAAGGCAACCGTGCTGGCGCGGGCGCTCGGCATCGGCTCGTTCATCGGCCTGGTCGCGCAGCCGATATTCGGCGTGCTGAGCGATCACACGCGCTCGCGCTGGGGCATGCGCAAGCCGTGGATCCTGGGCGGCATGCTGGGCGGGCTCGGTGCGATGGCCGTCATGGCGACCGCGCGCACGCCCGCGCAGCTCGCGCTCGGATGGGGGCTGATGGCGTTGACCTTCAATTCGATCTTGAGCGGCCTGAACGCGGTGCTTCCGGATCAGGTCCGCTCCGAGAAGCTCGGCTTCTATTCGTCGATCGTCGGATTCACGCCGCCGATCGGCATTCTCCTGGGCGTCGGCATTGCGAGGCAACTGGCCCCCGATCTCGTGTCGATCGCGCTGGTGCAGGGGGCGATCGCGCTGGTGGCGGTCACCTGCTTCGTCGTGTTCGCCAACGACCGGCAACTGGATGCCCGCCAGGTGAAACCGCTGCAGTGGCGGCAACTGGCGGCGAGTTTCTGGACCAATCCGGTCAGGCATCCCGACTTCGCGATCGCGTGGCTGTCGCGTGCGCTGGTGCTGTTCGGCGTCAGCAGCTTGCAGTACTACCTGCTGTTCTATCTGCGGGACCGGATCGGCCTGTCGACGAAAGAGACGCCGCACGCGATGTTCATGTGCCTGCTGGTGGCCACGACGGCCATGACGGCCAGTGCGCTGGTGTTCGGGCGGCTGTCGGACCGGTTGCGGCGCCGCAAGGTCTTCGTGATCGGGGCCGGCATCGGGATGGCGCTCGGGTTTCCGGTGCTCCTGTACTGCGCGACGTTTTCGCAGTTGCTGGCCGTGATCGCGTGGATGGGCGTGGCGCAGGGCGCGTATCTCGCCGTCGACCTTGCGCTGGTGACGGAAGTGCTGCCCGACCGCAATGCGGCGGCAAAGGACATGGGCGTGTTCCATCTCGCGAACGTCGTGCCGCAGCTTTCCCTTTCCCTTCTCGCGACCTGGCTGACGATGCCGGGCGGCGCCATCCGCTTCGACGCGCTGTTCCTCGCGGCGGGTTGCTCGACGCTGCTCGGCGGGATCGTCATCGCCGCGATCAGGTCGGTTCGCTGACATCGACTCGTATTTTGCCAACGGATATCTCATGACCACGAAGCCCAATTTCGTCATCATCGTCGCGGACCAGTTGCGCGCCGATTGCGTTCACGCGGTTGATCCCGCGACGCCCGTCCGCACGCCGAACCTGGATCGGCTCGCCGCCGGCGGCGTTGCGTTCACGCAGGCGTTCGGACAACACAGTGTCTGCTCGCCGTCGCGCGTGTCGTTCCTGTCGGGACAGTATCCGCACGTGGCCGGGCATCGCACGCTCGGTTACCTGCTGGGGCCGGACGAGCCGAATTTCCTGCGCGTCTTCAAGGAGAACGGCTATCACGTGGCGATGGCCGGCGGTCGCGGCGATTCGTTCGCGCCCGGCGCGACCGAACGTTCGGCGCATGAGTATGGCTTCCTGCCGGAAGAGACGCGGCGCAGCGCGGCGGAATTCCTGCAGAGCAAGGCGAAAGGGGACCCCGCGGACCCGATGGTGCGCGCGTTCTATCGGGGGCAGCGTTCGCAGGAGCAGGCCGCCATCGAATACGACGAGGTGGTGATCCGCACGGCGGAGCATTGGCTCGCCGCCCCGCCGCGCGAACCGTGGGTGCTGTATGTCCCGCTGTTTGCGCCGCATCCGCCGTTCGAGGCGGAGGAGCCGTGGTTTTCGATGTACGACCGCGCGGCGGTGCCGGAGCGTGCGGTCGGACATGGCCGGATGCCCGCTTACGTCGAGGCGCTGGCCCGCGCGCATGGATGGGACCGTCTGACCGACGCGCAATGGCGGGAACTGCGCGCCGTGTACTACGGCATGGTGTCGAGACTGGATCACCACGTCGGCCGCGTGATGGAGGCGGCCGGCCGCGCCACCGAGCCGGGGCGCCTGGTCACCACGTTCTTTTCGGATCACGGCGAATACATCGGGGATTTCGGGCTCGCGGAGAAGTGGCCGTCGGGCGTGCACGAATGCCTGCTGCGCAATCCGCTCATCGTCTCCGGCGCGTCCGGGCCGGACGTGGCCGGCACGACCTCGAGCGCGATGGTCGAGATGATCGACGTGTTTCCCACGCTACTGGAGCTGGCCGGCCTGGAGGCGACGCATGCGCACTACGGGAAAAGCTTCGCGCACTGCCTCCTCGCGGCAGGGGAGGCGCACCGTGAGCAGGTGTTCAGCGAGGGCGGCTTCCTGACCCGGGAAGTCGACCATTTCGAGCAGGCCGGCTTTCCGTACGACATCAAGGCGAAGCTGCAAAGCGGGCAGCCGGAGACGGTGGGCAAGGCCGCGGTCATCCGGACGCCGGAGTGGACGTATGTGTGGCGCCTCTACGAGGCGCCCGAGCTGTATCGGCGCACGACCGATCCGGGCGAGACGACGAACCTGGCCGGCAGGCCGGAATTTGCCGACGTCGAGGCCGGGTTGCTGGAGCGCCTGTTGCGCTGGCAAGTCGAAACGGCCGACGTCCTGCCCGCCGCGAAAGGCTCTCGCTTTCCGCCGGTCGACTTGCCGCGCCCCGGCGAGTGGCGTGCGCAGGAAGATCGATAGGCAGTAACCGGGCGCGCAGGCGGTACGTCAGGTACGCCTTCGCGCCCGGCCCGTACAGGAGCTCGGAGAAGCCCCGTTCGATGTTGTCTGTTTTAGCGTGGAATTTAATAAGGAATATTAATTATTGAAGGGGAAGCGTGGTGAGGAGACTGACATTAGGCATGGTTGCGCTGGTGATTGGCGGAGGTGCGCACGCGCAGTCGAGCGTGACGCTGTTCGGCACGCTCGGCGGCGGCGTTCGATGGACCGATGGCGGGAAGGGCGGGCAGCAGGTCGGCTTCGACAACAATCCGATTGCGGGCAACACCCTCGGTTTCACGGGCAAGGAGGACCTGGGCGGCGGAGTGAGGGCCGTCTTCATGCTGCAGAGCGGCTTCAATCTGGGCACCGGTGCGTTGAAATCGTCGAATACGCTTTTCTCGCAGCGGGCGTACGTCGGGCTGGAGGGGGGATTCGGCCGGCTGACGCTTGGACGCCAGCTGAACGCCGCCGAAGATATCGGCGTTCAACTCGATCCGAACCAGGCGAATGGCTCGACGCTTGCGATGACGCCCGGCATTGTCTGGGGCGGCAATTTCTTTACGCTCGATGCCCGTTTCAACAATACGGTCAAGTACGTCGGCCGGCTCGGCGGCTTCACGCTGAGAGCCAGTTATTCGCCGGGAGGCGTGGCCGGCGACTGGCACACGGGTACGAATCTGGCCGCCGGCGCCAGCTATCAGTTCCGCTCGCTGCTGCTCGCGGCCGCGTACCAGAAGACCTACAGCGCCACCACCAACCAGTGGGCGCAAACCGCAATGGGCGGCGCGACGTGGCAGCTCGGGCCGACGCGGCTGTACCTGAACTACAGCGCGCTGGCGGTCTCCGCGGCGAGCGCGGCCGGCAGCAAGCGGCGCGACAACATTCCCGGGGTCGGCATCGTCTACCAGATCACGCCGACGTTGCAGTTCACCGGCGCCACCTATTACGACATGGCCAGCAACCTGCAAAACGTTGCCGGGGCGGATGGCCGGAAGACAAGCTCGTACGCGATGCTCGAGTACTTCCTGTCGAAGCGGTCGGAACTCTATGTGGAGTTCGACCGGAACGGCTTCTCGGGGGCCTACAAGAAGGATCCGACGAACGTGTCGGCACTGAACCTGCGTCCCGACGGGCGCACCGTGAGCGGGGTGTCGATCGGCGTCATGACGCAGTTTTAGAGGTGCGGCCAATGGCATCGCGGCGCACGACGCGAGGCGATGCCGGGGGAACAACGGGAGAAACGACATGCAGGTTTGCAGAAGGGGATGCCGCTATCTGGTGGCATGGACGATCGCTTTGAGTGCGCTGAGTGCCGCCGCTCAGGAATCGCAGGGCGGGGGGGCGGCGACTCCAGCATCGGCATCGGCGGCTGCGTCGGCATCGGTGTCGGCGTCAGCGTCCGGCAGCGAGTCGCGCAAGGCGACGAAGGCGGCCGACCGACGGTTGCGCAAGCAGGTGGCGGGTGCGCTGGCGCGAACGAAGCGTCTCGATTCGAGCCGCCTGCTGATCTTCGCGAGGTCCGGCGTCGTCACGTTGTCCGGCGAGGTGGCCGATGCCGAGCAGGCCGCGCTGGCCGCATCGGCCGCGCAGCGCGTGCCGGGCGTCGGCGAGGTGCGTAATCGGTTGCGCATCAGTCCGCAGACCCGGTAAGACGGGAACCGTCGGGATCATCGGATGCGTTGCGGCGGGCAAGGGGCCGCGACCGTTCCGGCGGCGAGCCGTGCGTGAACGACGCGACGAGCAGGCCGCACACGACGCATCAAACATGGAGTGAATCGAACCGATCATGAAAGCCATACTCGTGATGTACGACAGCCTGAACCGGCACATGCTGCCGCCGTACGGCAACACCTGGGTCAACGCGCCGAATTTTCAGCGGCTCGCCGATCGCAGCGCGACCTTCGACAACTGCTATATCGGCAGCATGGCCTGCATACCGGCGCGCAGGGAACTGCACACCGGGCGCTACAACTTCCTGCATCGAAGCTGGGGGCCGCTGGAGCCGTTCGACGATTCGATGCCGGACATGCTCCGCAAGAAGGGCATTCACACCCATCTGGCGAGCGATCACCCGCACTACTGGGAAGACGGCGGCGCGACCTATCACACGCGATACAGCAGCTGGGAATTCTTCCGGGGGCAGGAGGGCGACCCGTGGAAGGCGGAACTCGGCCCGCCCCCGATGCCGGCACGGCTGAAAGGCGCGTTGAAGGAGACGGCCGCGCGGCAGGATTTCGTGAACCGCCAGTATTACCCGACCGAGGATCTGCATCCGCAGACGCTGACCTTCGATGCGGGCGAAGCGTTCCTGAGAAAGAATCACGACAAGGATTCGTGGTTCCTGCAGATCGAGACGTTCGATCCGCACGAGCCGTTCGCCAGCTATCCGAAGTATCGCGACCTTTACCCGGGCGACCGAGACGGCACGCACTTCGACTGGCCGCCCTACGGCCCGGTCTCCGCCGCCGAGACGGACGGCGACCTGCGCACGGCGCAGGCCGGGTATGCCGCGCTCGTGTCCATGTGCGACCACTCGCTCGGGCGGGTGCTCGATCTGATGGACGAACTCGATCTGTGGCGCGACACGATGCTGATCGTCTGCACCGACCACGGGTACATGCTCGGCGAGCACGGGTGGTGGGCAAAGACGGTCCAGCCGTGGTTCAACGAACTCGCCAACACGCCGCTCTTCATCTGGGATCCGCGCTGGCGTCGGGCCGGCGTACGCCGCCGCTCGCTCGTGCAGATGATCGACCTCGCGCCGACGCTGCTCGACTTTTTCGGTCTGGCGCCCACGCCGGACATGCAGGGCAGTGCGCTCTGGAGAACGATCGACACGGACGCGCCCGTTCGCGAGGCCGCGCTGTTCGGCATGCATGGCGAACAGGTCAACGTGACCGACGGGCGCTACGTGTACATGCGCTCGGGCGTCGATCCGGACCGTAACGAACCGCTGTACGAATATACGTTGATGCCCACCCACATGCGGGAGCGGTTCAGCGTCGACGAACTGCGTGACATCGAGTTGTCCGAACCCTTTTCGTTTACCAAGGGTGTCCGGACGATGCGGATCGCGAGCCGGCCTGTCGGGTATGCGTACCGGTCGGGGACGCTGCTTTTCGATCTGCATGACGATCCGCGACAGGAGCGCCCGCTGTACGACGAGACGGCCGAACTGCGGATGGCCGAACTCATGCGCGACCTGATGCGGGCCAGCGATGCGCCGGAAGACCAATACACGCGGCTCGGTCTGCCGTCCGCGGGCGCGATCGAGCCGGCGCGGCTTCTGGCCCGCAGCCACGCGGATCGCGCCGAGCGGTGGCGGGCGCACCTGGCCGTCCAGGCGCAGGCGATGCGCGCCGAGGTCGAGCGCAAGCGCGCGGCCCAGGCCGGGGCCGCGTCGGGTGGCTGACGTGCGACGCCATCCCGGGTTCGGCACCCCGTGGCCGGCAGACACGGGGAAACGACGTTTCGGCAGGGAGGAACCGTGAGCAACGACAAGCAACGATCGTGCTGTCCCGGCGCGGGAAAGCGCCAGCAACTGTCCGCGGTGTCGGCGCATGCGTCCGCGCCGCGCATCCACAGCACGGGCGCCGGCGTGCCGTCGAGCCGGGACATCGTCTGGTTCGAGGCGGGCAGGAGCTGGGTCGGCACGGATACGCCCGTCATCAAGGCCGATGGCGAGGGGCCGCGGCGGCGCGTCACGTTGCGCGCGTTCGGGATGGATCGCTATGCCGTCTCGAACGCGCGCTTCGCGGAGTTCGTCGCCGCGACCGGCTATCGCACGGAGGCCGAGCGCATCGGCTGGAGTTACGTGTTCCGCTCGTCCTCCGTCTGCGCAGATCACCTCGTGGGCGTCGCGGACGCCCCGTGGTGGCTGGCGATCGACGGCGCCAGCTGGGCGGCGCCGGAGGGGCCCGGTTCGTCGGTTGCGGGGCGCGAGCAGCATCCGGTGGTGCACGTGTCGTGGAACGACGCGTGCGCGTTTGCGGCGTGGTGCGGCGGCCGGCTGCCGACCGAGGCGGAGTGGGAGCATGCGGCCAGAGGGGGCGCGCAAGCGCGCCGCTATCCCTGGGGCGACGAGGAGCCGTCCGACGAGATGCAGTGCTGCAACATCTGGCACGGCGTGTTTCCCCATCTGAACACGTCGCCGGACGGGTATGCCGGTACGGTTCGGGTCGATGCGTTTTCGCCGAATCCCGCCGGCTTGTACAACTGCAGCGGCAACGTGTGGGAATGGTGCGCCGATCCGTTCCTGACGCAGTCGCTGTCGGGCGCGGGAAAGGCGCGCAATCGTCAGGCGCTCGCGGAGCGGGAGCATACGCTGAAAGGCGGGTCGTATCTGTGCCATCGCGATTACTGCTATCGCTATCGTATCGCCGCCCGGACGGGGCGACCGCGGGATACCTCGACCGGACACACGGGGTTCCGGATTGCATACGATGTCGCGCACGACTGATCGACGTGCGTCAACGCAGCGGACGGGTGCGCCGCGCCCTCTCCAGTCGGGTAGGTCGCCTGTTTTTTGTCAGGCATGCGAAAAATACTGATGGACGGCGGCATTCAAGGTAGATTGACGTTCTCCCGATACCGGACGCCACGGAGTGCCGCGCATGTTGACCTATTCCGTTCAGAAAGTCGGCTATGACTTCAATCAGCTGGATCCGCAAGGCGCGACGGACTACGCGTCGTTCACGCAGGCGTTCGACGCGTTTCCGTGGCCCGCGCAGCATGCGGAGTGGGACGAAGCGCAGGAAGGCCCGTTGCCGGCCCTCGTGCTGCAGCAGGCCGACGACCAGCGGGAATTGTGGGTGACCGCGCTCGGCGATGCGCATGCGGAAGGCTTCCAGTTGCATGCCGTTTCCATGCGGGTGAAGAAGGGGCTCTTCGGGATCGGCAAGGAAAAGCAGGAGCGGTATGTCGAGACGATCGATGTCGAGAAGCGCGCGGACGTCGACGCATTGTGCCGGCTGTTCTGCGAGCGTCAGTACGACGAGCTGGACCGGCTCGTCGCGCGGCTGGCGGCGCTCGGCCGCGATGCCGGCGACGGCGACTGAGCGCGGCGACGCGCGAGCCTCGACCCGGGCCATGATGCGCCGGGCCTGACGCGTCGACCGGAATGACGCACTGGCCCGGCCCGGCCGCACCTGCGCCGGATGGCGTTCGCCCGGCGTGCCCGGCCTAGTTGCCCGGCCGTATCCGTCCGGCCTTTGCGGCATCCGCCGGGAGCTTCGCCGCGCGCGGAAACGTCAGCACGACCGCGAACCCGCCCGCGTCGGGAAACGCGAACCCGACGCGCCCGCCGTGCGCCTTCATCACCTCCTGCACGATCGCGAGCCCGAGGCCCGACCCGGTGCGCCGCTCGCTGCCGTCCGGCGCGATCCGCACGAACGGCTGCAAGGCGGCGTCCCAGTGTTCGCGCGGGATGCCGCGACCGTTGTCGGTGACGGTCAGCGTGATCGCGCCGTCGGCGTGACCGGCGCTCGCGACCGCCACGACGAGATCGTCCGCATGGCCGTGCAACAACGCGTTGTGCAGCACGTTCGACAGCGCTTCCTGCAGGCTGATCGCGTCGCCGTCGATCCACGCGAACGGCGCGTCGCTCGCGAATGCGACGGCGACGTCGCGCTCGTCCGCGAGCGGAATCGTGCGGCCGAGCACGTCCTTCGCGAGTGCGACGAGTTCGACCGGCTGCTGCGGCACGGCCTCGGTGCGATGGATCACCATCGCGTGATTGAGCAACTGGCCGGTCAGCCGCCCGACGTCCGAGCAGGTCGCGCGCAATGCGTCGAGGCGCGCCGCGTGGCGTGCGGGATCGGCCTCGCCGTCGAGCAGCTCGATCTGCGCATCGAGCCGCGCGAGCGGCGTGCGCATCTGGTGCGCGGCGTCGGCGATGAAGCGCTGCATCGCGTTGATGCGTTCGGCCAGACGGCGCATCAACCCGTTGATCGACCCGATGATCGCGTCGATCTCGCTCGGCGTATCGACGGCCACCGGCCGCAGGTCGGCCGGGTCGCGCGCGGCGATGATCGCGCCGATCTGCGCGAGCGGGCGCAGGCCGCGCCGGATCGCGAGGCCGCTCGCGCCGATCGCGAGCACGCTCATCAGCAGGATCAGCGTCCACACCTTGAAGCTCATGTCGTTGGTGAGCTGCCGGCGCGCGTGGGTGGTTTGCGCCACGGTCACGAGCGCCCAGCCGGGCGTGCTTTCCTCGGGCATGTAGCGCGCGATGGTGGCGGTGCGGATCGGGTGCTCCTGGTAGACGGCGTTCGCGAACGCGGGGCCCTGTTGCGCGGCGGCGAGCGTCGCGGGGCTCGCGAGATCGCTGTAGCCGGCCACGACGATGCCGCGCGAGTCGACGACCTTGTAGTACACGAGGTCGTAGCGCGACAGCGTCGACAGCGCGGCCACCGGCGGATTCAGCGCGAGCACGCCGCCTTGCACGTAGAGGTTCTCGGCGACCTGGATCGACGCGCCGCCCAGCAACTGGTCGTATGCACGCTCGGCCGCGACGCCCGCGTAGTAGCGCGCGATCGCCGCGAGTGCGAGGGCGCCGGTCGCGACGACGATCGCGACGAACAGCAGCGTGCGCCCGAACAGCGTCTTGGGGAACCAGTCAATGCGCGGCAATCTGGTACCCCATGCCGCGCGCGGTGCGGATCTCGACCGAGCTGCCCTGCAGCTTCCTGCGCACGCGCGTCACATACTGCTCGACCGCGTTCGCGGTCGGCTCGTTGCCGAAGCTGAACAACTGGTTCAGCAGCTCGTCCTTCGAGAAGATCCGCTGCGGCCGGCTCGCGAGGATTTCGAGCAGCGCGAATTCCTGGCGCGACAGCGACAGCGGCTGGCCGTCGAGTTCAGCGAGCCGGCTGCTGCGGTCGATCACGAGGCCGCCGAGCGTCAGCACGTCGTTCGCATGGCCGCTGTTGCGGCGCAGGAGCGCCTGCACGCGCGCGTCGAGCTCGCGATAGTCGAAGGGCTTCACCAGGTAGTCGTCGGCGCCGAGGCCGAGGCCGCTCACGCGATCGTCGATCGCCGAGCGCGCGGTGACGAGCAGCACGGGCGTCGTGCTGCCCGCTGCGCGCAGGTGGCGCAGCACCGCGAAGCCGTCCATGCCGGGCAGGTTCGCATCGAGCACGACGAGGTCGAAGCGCTCGACGCGCAGCAGCCCGTTCGCGGTTGCCCCGTCGGTTTCGAGATCGACCGCGTGGCCGAGCCGCGCGAGGCGGCTGCGGATCGCCGCGCCGATCTCGGCATCGTCTTCCACGACCAGAATGCGCATGGTGCCGTCTTGCAGAGGATGGGTTAGGGGTTTTCCCGGGGCCGGGATGTCAGCATTTTCTCAGACTCGGCCGATAACCTGTGTCGAGCCGGAAGCAGAATGCAAGGACGGCATTAATACCAGAAATATTCAAGGAGACGGCAACATGCAGCAGGTCACGGGCACGACGGGCGTGCGGCGCGGCGCGGCGATGGCCCGCGCGCGGCCGTTGGCCGACCGTTGCATGGCGGTGTGCGCATGACCGCGTCGCCGCGTCGCCGCGCGTTGCTGGCCGCCGGGCTCGGCGTGCTCGCCGCGCCGTCGCTCGTGCGCGCGAAGCCGCGCACGGTCCGGATCTCGAAAGGCTATGGCGTGCTGTACCTGCCGCTGCTCGTGATGGAGAAGCAGCGGCTGTTCGAACGGCACGCGGCGCGCCAGGGCCTGCGCGAGGTCGCGGTCGACTGGGTGCTGCTCGACGGCGGCAATTCCGTCAACGACGCGATGATGGCCGGCACGCTCGATTTCGCGGGCGCCGGCGCGCCCGGCTTCATCGAGCTGTGGGCGCGGGCGCGCGGCATTCCGAACGTCGAGGTGATCGGCATCAGCGGGCTGTCGGCCACGTCGCTGTCGCTGAACGCGAACCGTCCGGGCCTCGTGTCGCTGCGCGACTTCGCGCCGTCCGACCGGATCGCGGTGCCGGGCATCCGCACGTCGCTGTCGGCGGTCGTGCTGCAGATGGTCGCGAGCCGCCAGCTCGGCCCCGCGCATTTCGCGCAGCTCGATTCGATCACCGTGAACCTGCCGCATCCGCAGGCGATGCAGGCGCTGATCCGCCGCGAGAACGGCGTCACCGCGCACTTCACGTCGCCGCCGTTCTCCACGCTGGAGCTGCGCCGGCCGGGCATCCACCGCGTCGTGAATTCGGTCGACGTGCTCGGCCCGATGACGCTCGACGTCGTGTTCGCGCCGAAGCGGCTCGTCGACACGGAGCCCGCGCTGGCCGTGGCGTTCATCGCCGCCCTCGACGAGGCGAACCGCCTGATCGCGCAGGACCCGCGCGCGGCGGCCGCGCTGTACGCGGCGTCGTCGGGCGTCGGCGTGTCGCACGACGACGTGATGCGGATGCTCGCCGCACCGGACACGCGCTTTTCGGTCCTGCCGAACCAGTTGATGGACTACGTCGAATTCCTGTACCTGGCCGGCACGATCAAGGCGAAGCCGCGCGCGTGGCACGAGATGTTCGCGCCGATGCTGGACGCCTACCGGTCGGGCTGAACCGCCGCCCCCGTTCATCGATCCACCCCCGCGCCCGCGCGTTCGTCGCGCGGCGCCGATCCAACCGATACGCAACCGATTCACGCAAGGAGCCCGAAGTGAGCGCTACCGATACCCTGGACCCCGCGTCCGCCGAAGAGCAGCGCATCATGTCGAAGATGGCGCGGCGCCTGCTGCCCATCCTCGTCGTGATGTTCCTGATCGCGTTCATCGACCGGCAGAACGTCGGCTTCGCGAAACTGCAGATGGTGCACAGCCTCGGGATGACGGAAGCCGCGTTCGGCCTCGCGTCGTCGCTGTTCTTCATCGGCTACCTGCTGTTCGAGGTGCCGAGCACGCTTGCGCTGCATCGCTACGGCGCGCGCCTGTGGCTGGCGCGGATCATGCTGACGTGGGGCCTCATCACGGTGCTGATGGGCTTCACGACGTCGATGCCCGCGTTCTGCGCGCTGCGCTTCGTGCTCGGGATCGCCGAGGCCGGCTTTTATCCCGGCGTGATCTACTACCTGACGCTGTGGTTTCCGCAAAGCTATCGCGCGAAGGTGCTCGGCATCTTCACGCTCGGCAGCGCGCTCGCGAACATGCTCGGCTCGCTGGTCGGCGGCGTGTTGCTGAGCCTGAACGGCGTGTGGGGGCTCGCGGGCTGGCAGTGGGTGTTCGTGGCGACCGGCATCCCGGCGGTGATCGTCGCGATCGTCGTGTTCCGCGTGCTGCCCGCGTCGGTGCGCGACGCGCGTTTTCTCGATGCGCGCGAGAAGGCGATCGTCGAGGCCGCGCTCGAACGCGAGAAGCCGGCGCAGGCCGAGCACGGCCAGCCGTGGAAGGCGCTGCTCGATCCGCGCGTGATGCTGTTCGCGGCGACCTACATGCTGATGTCGACGTCGCTGTACGGCGTCACGTACTGGCTGCCGACGCTCGTGAAGTCGTTCGGCGTGTCGAGCAGCATGAACGGCTTCCTGAGCATGCTGCCGTGGGCGCTCGCGGTGCTGCTGCTGCTGTGGCTGCCGGCGAAGCTGCGCCGCGCGAAGAGCATCCTGCGCACGATCGCGATCGTCGCGGCGCTCGGCGCGCTCGGTTTCCTGCTGAGCCTCGTGCTGCCGTCCACGCCGCTGCGCTTCGTCGCGCTCGTGCTCGGCGGCGCGTGCATTCCGCTGCTGTATCCGTGCTTCTGGTCGATGCCGCCGCGCTACTTCACCGGCGCGCGGGCGGCGGCGAGCGTGGCCGCGATCAACTCGATCGGCAACCTGGGCGGCTTCTTCAGCCAGAACCTGATGCCGTTCGCGGGCAAGGCGACCGGCACCGCGTTCGGGCCGATGATCGTGCCGATCGTGTGCCTGGCGCTGCTCGGCATCGGCGCGCTGGTCGCGTGGACGCGCTCGGAGCGCGCGATGGTGGCGGCGCGGGCGTGAGGG